>NZ_CBFHKW010000006.1:56669-64343 GCF_965656515.1 Celeribacter marinus | reverse complement strand
ACCGCCGCAGGCGTCCACACACAGATGTTTGCAGGCGCGAGGGCTGTGGCAAGGCCAATCACGTAAGCCGCACCAAAAGCCCCGCGATGACGCGGGTCATCGTCCGTCATGCATATGCGCGCTCCATCAGGGTTCGCGATCGTGCGATTGCCGTATGGGTTTTGGCGCATCGCAATCGTCGCAGGCCCAATCCTGTAGGGCAAATCGCCAAAGATGGCGCGTGCGGACCGTGTGATATGCGCGATTGCCTCCAACGTCTCCATCACGGACACATCATCAGCCGCATGCACAATCGGGCACAACCCGTGGCTCACAAACCCCAATGTATCTAGCGGGGGTCGCTTGCGATTTAATTCAGGGAAAAAGCTGACCATACCGCCCCCGCGGATCACATCAGGAAAGGCCTGTGCGGCAGCGTTGTGAATATCGGTGAGCGGCGGGCAGTCAGGCCAATCCGAGCCTGGCGGTGTCGATTGGCGGTCCACGGACGGACAAACGAGGATACTATCAGGCTTAAATTGCGCCGCCTGCATGCGCGCAGCGATGTCAGCCAGTTCTGCGGCAGGCGTCTCCTTGCACGATAGGATAAGTTCTAGATCAAAGAGGATATCTGGCAACGCGGCCTGCACGGCTGCGAATGCTTGAAATTGCCAATCCAGACGCCCGATGTCCATATCGACGTGACAGAGCAACCGTTGTGGATTGACGGTGGCCAGAGTACCGTGTGCCCCAGCCAACTTGACCGCATCGTCAGGGGTTAAAACCAGAGCCATATCGGGAAAATTGGCCGGTCTGGCGGCTTCGGGCGGAGTTGGCGGGCGGGTGCAAATCGCATCCCCGGGCGTCAATACGACCGATTGCGCCAACGTATCCGCGTCATTCAACACATAGGGCCACGGTTCGGCCAAAGGCCGATTATAGGTTTTGAACGAGGCATCGCCCCATTGCCGCTGATCTTCCATTTCAAATGTGTCGCCCGAAAACTGGCACGTCACACTATGATCGCCCACGTTATGAGACAGCGATGTGATGTCCATAAACGGCTGCCACGGATCGATCAAAAGGGGGAACTGCGACGCCTCAACGGTGCCGTCACTATGGCCGACCCGAACCGACTGCCCCGCGACCCCCTCAATGGGATGCAACACGGTAAAGCCCGCACGATTGGTCTCAAACGCGCCGATTGAGGTCGCGCGCGCCGACATCGATAGGGCATCGG
Organism: Celeribacter marinus; assembly: GCF_965656515.1. Taxonomy (GTDB): domain Bacteria; phylum Pseudomonadota; class Alphaproteobacteria; order Rhodobacterales; family Rhodobacteraceae; genus Celeribacter; species Celeribacter marinus_D. The sequence continues at coordinate 63,124 of NZ_CBFHKW010000006.1, read as the reverse complement.
GTGTCACATCAATGATAACATCGACGACAAGCTGTGCGTCACCGCTGTCAAAGGTCAGCCTATATGAGATGTGCAAGTGATCGTCGCTTTGGGTTTCAACCTCACTCTCAAGGCGCGGTGACACTGTGCCCCAATCACGATCACGCACCAGAAAGGCGATGCTCCGGATGGCCTCAACGCCCTTAAACCTCACATGACGCAAGTGGCCGCCATCTATTGTGAACGACCACGGCCCCACGACCCGCGATGTCGCCGCAGGCACGCGGTGCTGCGTGCCGTAAAGGTCTTTATAGTCACTCACAGCGCGCGCGGCGAGACAGTCCGCCCCTCTGCTGCCGAGAGATAGGCGGCCTCAACCAGTGCAAGTGTCTGCAAGTTGTCCGCGCCAGATGTCTGTGGTGTGCGCCCACTTGCGATACAATCGACAAAATGCTGCTGAATCGCCAATACGCTTTCCTGAATGTTGTGCCACGGCGTTTGCGCCCACGACAAAACGGGCGGCGAGACATCGCGCACCACCGTCTGCGCGCCACTTATCGTCAGCTTATACCCCGCATCCAGACGCAGCGTGCCGTCCGTTCCGTCAATTTCAAGCAAGGTTTGCGGGAACGTCTCGGGGGCGCGGCGCGTTGCATAGGAACAATCGACCACACTTGTAGCGCCGTGATGCGTGAGCAGCATCGTGGCGACATCTTCGCCCTTTATGTTGGGATTTACCCGTTGCGTGGTGGCGGAAATCTGGCTGACATCCCCCAAAAACGCGCGCGCAATGTCGAGGATATGAATGCCGAGATCTTCGATGATAAACCGCGCCCCTTCGGCCAGATAGGGCTGGCCGGAAAACACATCATAGCCGGACCTGAAACTGAACCGTCCAAAGAACGGATCGCCGATCGCACCGGATTTCACGGCCTGTAGGGCCGCCTGAATAGGCGACTGCCAGCGGAAATTTTCGTGCACCATGAGTATCTTATTCGCGCTGTGGGCGGCGGCGACCATCGCGCGTGCATCGGGGAGGTTTTGTGCAAATGGCTTTTGACAAATGATGTGCACACCCGCATCAGTTGCCATTTTGACCAAGGGCAAATGGGATGGCGCAGTGGTCGCGATATCGACAAAATCGAAACCGCCCGCCGCAAACATGTGGGCGGCATCGGCATATGTCCGATCAATACCAAAATCACTCGCACTTTGCCCCAATCGCTCTGCGTTTTGGTCACACAGCGCAACGATGTCGACTCCGTCGATATCGCGCCATGCGTGAAGTTGATTTTGCGCGAAAAACCCGCAGCCGATCAATGCACCTTTCATGCCATCTCCCTATTTGTCTGTTGCCCCGCTCACGGCTGAGCGACGAGACGGACCTGACCCTATAACTGGACGTGATCCCTCCCCTTGATCATTTGAGCAGCGCCCAAAACATATCTTATGGGGGGCGATTGCCCATGATTGGCGCACACTAGACCAGATGACAGTATATTCCACAATGTGGAAAATTAGCACTTTATGCCGATCCAGATAGCGAATCTGTTAATGACTGCGCCATTCCTTTTATCCGAACACCCACCTCGTTGATCCGCTCACCGGACAGACGCGACGACAAGGCCGAGACAGATATGGCACACACGGCATCCCCCGCCCGAGACAACACAACGCCAGCAACACAGCGCAAACCGGACGCGTGTTCCTCGTCATCAACCGCATATCCGACCTCTCGGATGTGGTGAATTTCTGTCATCAGCGTTTCGAGATTTCGGTGCGAGCGCGGCGTCATCGGGTGAAACCCTGCCTGCAACGCAAACCGTTCAATTTGTCCATCGCACCATGTCGCAAGAATGGCTTTCCCCATCCCTGAGCAAAAGGCCGGCACCCGCCCGCCCGTTGGGGAAATGGCACGCACAATTTCGCGGCTTTCCACTTGAGAAATCGTCACAATTTGCTCGCCGTCCAGAATGCCGAGGTTCGCGGTTTCTCGGGTTTCATCGCGCAGTTTGCGCAGGTACGGCAAGGCAGGTGTGACGAAATTGTATTTTTGCACATAGGCCGATCCGACCGAATACGCCGCGCGACCGACATGCCAAAGGGTGCGTTCGGGATCGAAGTAGGCGAAATTTTCATCCTCGAGCGTTGTCAAAAGCCGGTGCGCTGTGGACACCGCAAGCTCGGATTCCTTTGCAAGGTCGCTCACGCGCCGACCCTCGTCAGACGCAGCCAACAGTTTGAGCAGCGTCATGGCGCGCTGAACAGATTGCACATTTCCGATTTTCTGCTTCATTCTCATTTTCCGCATCGTGAAAATTATTTTCACACCAATTAACATCTCCCCCCGTCTCGGTCTACAAATTAAAAAAAATGGAGTTCGCTATGTCATATGTAAAAAGATCCGAAATCGATGTTTCTGCCGATCTGGCGGCGCTTGTTGAAAACGAAATCCTGCTCGGAATTGATGCCGATCACTTTTGGGATGGATATGTTGCGCTCCTCAAAGATCTGGTGCCCGAAAATCGCGCCCTTCTGGCGAAACGTGACGAGCTGCAATCGCAGATCGATGCGTGGTATACCTCGCACAAAGGTCAGACCTTTGATGTTGAGGCCGCAAATTCGTATTTGCGTGAGATCGGCTATATTCAACCCGCACCTGCACCCTTCGAGATCAACGTCGAGAACGTCGATCCGGAGATTGCAACTGTTGCGGGTCCTCAGCTTGTTGTGCCCGTGATGAACGCGCGATTTGCGTTGAACGCGGCCAATGCACGTTGGGGATCGCTCTATGATGCGCTCTATGGCACAGATGCGATTGAGGGCGCGCCATCGGGCAAGGGCTATGATGCCGCACGTGGCGCACAGGTCGTGGCATGGGCGCGCGCCCATTTGGATCAGGTTGCACCATTGGCAAACGGATCGTGGGCGGATGTTCAGGCCTTAGAGGCCGGTGAAACCTTGTCGATCTCCCTTGGTGATGGCGCAACGACACTGGCCAATGCGGATCACTATGCAGGCTACCGTGAAAATGGCGATGTCATGTTGCGCGTCAACGGCCTTCTCATCGAGATCAAAATCAACCGCGAGAGCGCAATTGGCGCCACTGACCCCGCGGGCATTTCCGATATCCGTTTGGAAAGTGCTCTTACGGCTATTCAGGACTGCGAAGATTCCGTAGCTGCGGTCGATGCCGAAGACAAATGTGTGGTCTATGCCAACTGGCTCGGCCTGATGAAGGGCACACTCCAAGAGAGCTTTGATAAGGGCGGCAAGGTCATGACGCGTCGTTTGAACGACGATGTGACCTACACAGCCCCCGATGGCGCGGACGTCACTCATCCTGGTCGCGCGTTGATGCTGGTGCGCAATGTGGGTCACCTGATGACCAACAACGCAATTATGTGGAACGGCGAAGAAACCCCCGAAGGCATCATGGACGCAGTGATCACCGTGGCCTGTGCCATGCATGATTTGACAAAGACAGACGGCCTGCGCAACTCGCGCGCAGGGTCGGTCTATGTCGTAAAGCCGAAAATGCACGGACCCGAAGAGGTGGCATTTGCCAACACGCTCTACGGTCGCGTCGAAGATATGCTTGGCCTGCCCCGCAATACGGTCAAACTGGGGATCATGGACGAAGAACGCCGGACCTCGGCCAACCTTGCGGCCTGTATCAATGCCGTTAAAAACCGCTGCGTGTTTATCAACACAGGTTTCCTTGACCGGACCGGCGATGAAATCCACACGATGATGCAGGCGGGTCCGGTCATTCCACGTGGCGAGATGGCACAAAGCGCGTGGCTCGGCGCCTATGAGAACGGCAATGTCGACACCGGTCTTGCCGCAGGATTCACCGGTCAGGCACAAATCGGCAAAGGCATGTGGGCGCGCCCCGATGATATGGCGGACATGCTACAGGCCAAGATCGGCCACCCGAAAGCGGGTGCAAATACCGCGTGGGTGCCCTCGCCTACTGCCGCCACGCTGCACGCCACACATTACCACCACGTGAATGTGACGGATGTTCAAAATGATCTGCGCGGGCGGGCTCATGCTTCGCTCGACGCCCTTCTGACACCACCCGTGATGATCGGCCGCAATGTATCCGACGAGGATGTGACCCGCGAATTGGAAAACGCCTGTCAGTCTATTCTCGGATATGTGGTGCGTTGGGTTGATCAAGGTATCGGTTGCTCCAAAGTGCCAGATATCGACGACGTGGCCCTCATGGAAGACCGCGCCACATTGCGGATTTCCGCGCAATATCTTGCCAACTGGGTCGAGCACGGCATTTGCACAAAGGATCAAGTCGAGGCTGCGTTCCGCCGCATGGCCCCAAAGGTTGATGCGCAAAATGCGGGGGATCCTGCGTATATTCCGATGGCTCCGGCATTCGATGGTGCGGCGTTCAACGCGGCCCGCGCATTGGTTATTGAGGGGATTGCACAACCCTCTGGCTACACCGAACCGCTTCTTTACAAAGCGCGTTTGAGTGTGAAGCAAGCGGCGAAATAAGCCACGTTCAGGCGGGAGACATACACATGCAACTGATCAAACGACTGGATTTAAACGATGCGCGCCTCCTCTTGGAGGGGGCACGCGCCAAGGCAGACGAGATCAACGTGCCGATGTGCATCGCGATCACCGATGAGGGCGGCAATTTGATTGCATTCGAGCGTATGGACGGTGGCAAGGTGACCTCAATCACCATCGCAATCGACAAAAGCTTTACGGCCTCTGCGGCGAAAAAGGCGACCCATGACTACGGCGCTATCAGCCAACCGGGGGGGCAGACATATGGCATAGACTCCGCGATTGGTGGACGCTTGATGGTCGTCGGTGGCGGTCTTCCTGTGAGTGTAGACGGTGATGTTGTCGGGGGCATTGGCGTGTCATCTGGCACACCCGCTCAGGACCGTGAGGTCGCTCAAGCGGGCATAGATCACTTTATCGCAACGCTTTAAGTCACGCACACAAAACACAAAAAAGCGGGCGGTTTATGACAAACCGCCCGCTTTTTCTATGTCTATAGCGCCGTGGCGCATAGCTTATGGATCTTAGGACTTGTCGGTCTTTTTGGCAAAGCAGCTTGTATACAGATCCCAACACCCAAGACCTGACGCCACGAGAATGACCACTGTCAGGTCAAGACGCGGAACGTGGATCACAAGGATCGCCAAAAAGGCGAACAGCACCAAAAATGCAAAAACGGCTATCAGTTTGTTCATAGCTTTAGTTCCTTGTCTTCTATTGTTTCTAGATGTGAGGTGAGCCAACGTGCTGTGCGTAACAGACGGGCATCATCACCGCGTCTGCCAACCAGTTGCACACCCATCGGCATTCCATTTTCCGCAACAAAAAGCGGTATCGTCACAACAGGCACACCCGCCAACGTCCAAAGGCCGTTGAAAATCGGACTTCCTGTATCGTCGAGCCCTTCGGGCGCTGGACCCAAAGCCGCAGGACAAATGATCGCGTCTGCGCGGTTGAAGATCGCTTCAAGCCCCGCATTTAGCACATCGCGCCAATCGAGCGCAGAGATGTAATCGCGTGCCATAACATCTTTGCCCTGATCAATCGCAGTGCGAAGTTTCTCGGACAACTGCTCCCTGCCACGGGCTTCGAAATGGTAGTAGCATTTCGCCATCTCGGCAAAGTTGATCAGCTCGCGCGTTTGTGCGGCCTGACCTAACTCCGGCAAAGGCGCGTCAAAACATTTGTCATCCAGAATGGCGACAAGCTCTTCGATAGCGGCAATCATTTGTGGATCCGCCTGATCCCATCCGGGAATACGACCTAACGCAAAATCGGGCAGAACCGGCGGCTTGGACACCGCAACGTCGAGCATCCGTGGCATAGGCACCGCGGATGTCGCGGTGTCTAGCGGATCGTAGCCCGTCAACACATCGCTCAATAGAGCGCAATCCTCAATGGAGCGCGCAAAAACGCCAACCGTATCGAGATGCGGAGACTGGGACAAAATACCTGTGCGCGGGATCAAGCCAAAGCTGGGTTTAAAGCCAACCACACCGCAAAAGGACGCAGGCCGAATAATAGAGCCACCGGTTTGGGTTCCGACGGCAAAGGGCACCATACCCGCTGCGACTGCCGCAGCGGACCCTTGGGATGATCCACCCGGAGTATGATCGGGGTTATGGGGATTACGGGTCTTTCCGGCGTGCATGAACGCACCCTCGGTCGTGACGGTTTTCCCCAAGATGATCGCACCTGCCGCGCGCAGCCGTGCAACAATCCATGCATCCTCGGTAGGGACACGTCCCGCATCGATGGGCGTTCCGTTCTCGGTCGGAATGCCCTTCGTGTCGATGATATCTTTCAGGCCAACAGGCAATCCATGCAGCGGACCAAGGGGCCGCCCCGCGAGACGCCATTGATCCAAACGCTGGGCCTGCGCGAGCGCGTGATCTCCGTCAAGCCACGCCCAAGCGCCAATTTGTTCCTCGTGTTCGCCG
>NZ_CBFHKW010000006.1:0-56570 GCF_965656515.1 Celeribacter marinus | reverse complement strand
ATCCGCTCGAGGCACGCCTCAACCAGTTCGACCGCACTCAATGCACCAGATGCGAGGCGGTCGCGCAATGCGACCGCCCCCAATCCAAGTATCGCCTGACGATTAACGCTGTGGACCATAGACGGCATCCGGCAGCATAAAGACGATCTGTGGGAAGGTGTACATCAAGAACATCGCGATGACGACCATACCACAATACGGCAAAACCCCTTTGAAGATCTCGATCAACTTGACCTCCGGCGGTGCAATCCCTTTGAGGTAGTACGCACTCATAGCCATAGGCGGCGTTAGGAAGCTGGTCTGAAGGTTCAGCGCCACAAGCACACCAAAGAACAGCGGATCAATCCCGAACAAAGGCAACAGCGGCAAGAAGATAGGTACGAAAATGATAATGATTTCGGACCATTCGAGCGGCCAACCCAGCAAGAAGATAATCAACTGCGCAATCAGCAGGAACTGGATGGGTGTCAAATCGAGGTGCGTCACAAACTCTTCGATAACCTTTTCGCCACCAAGGTAGCTAAACACCGAGGAAAAGACGTAAGAGCCAACAAACAACCAACACACCATCGCGGTGGTCCGCACTGTCAGATAGACACTTTCACGCAGACGATCAAAGGTCATCGCACGGTACGCAACCGCGAGAACCATGCCACCGAGTGCGCCGATAGATGCGGCTTCGGTTGGCGTTGCGAGACCAAACAGGATCGAACCGAGAACCGACAAGATCAGAACCGCGAGCGGTAGGAAACTGGTGGCCAGCATCCAAAGCATCTTTCCGAGTGGAACTTCGGGCAACTCTTCTTTGGTTGGTTTTGGCGCCAATTTCGGATTCAGAACCGCGCGTACAACGATGTATGTGATGTAGAGGCCAACGAGAACCAGACCTGGCAACAATGCCGCAGCATAAAGGCGCACGATGGAAACGCCCGACGATGCCGCGTACACAATCAACATGATCGACGGCGGGATCAAAATACCGAGCGTGCCGCCCGCGCAAATGATACCAGCCGCAAAGCTGTGGTCGTACCGCATCTTGAGCATCTGTGGCAGAGCCAGCAGACCCATCAGCGTCACAACCGCACCCACGATCCCCGTTGCAGTCGCAAACAGCGCGCAAGTGATCAAAGCAGCAACACCAAGCGAACCTGGAACATTGCGTGTGGCAACGGCGAGTGTGCTGAACAGTTTATCCACAATGTTCGCGCGCTCCACGATGTAGCCCATAAAGAGGAACAGCGGGATTGCAGTTAGAACTTCGTTTGATATCACCGAATAGGTTTGGTTTATGAAGAGATCGAATATTCGGTTATTATAGAACCCTTCGAGCCATAATTGTGTGGATTCCAACCAAGGTGTATCCTCGGCCAGACGGTCAAAGCTGCGCCACATGCGTGCGGCGTCATAATAAGCATAGTAGCCAAAGCCTATGCCGATCGCCATCAAGGTGTAGGCAATCGGGAAGCCTAAAAACACGCAGGCAATGAATATGCCAAGCATAGATATGGCGATTTGTGGATCGGTCACGGTGTGAACTCCAATTTTCGAAAGCAGAAGAGTCGGTCCTAACGCGTCGTCTGGACCAGATTACTTACCTTCGGCTGCCTGTTTCATGAGTAGGGTTTCTGTTTCCTCAACGTCGGATGCCAACGGAAGCCATTTGCCGTCTTTGATGCAAATGATGCAGCGGAAAACCTGTGCGATACCTTGCACAAACAACAATAGTCCAGCCGCAACGATGACGGTCTTGAATTGGTAAATCGGGATGCCAGCCGGACTGTTCACCGACACCTCTGTGTAGCTCCAGGAGCGGCTTGCGTATTTCCAACCTGAAAAGATAAGTGCAAGGATGCCCGGGAAGAAAAACAAGATGTACAGCGTCAAATCGAGAATAGCCTGCGTTCTATCCGACCAAAGGCGGTATAGAAAATCGCCGCGCACGTGACCTCCGCGCGATAGCGTATAGGCTCCCCCCATCATGAACACAGTTCCATACATGATAAAACTGATGTCGAGCGCCCAAGGCGTTGGACTGTTCAACAGGTAACGCACAAAGACCTCATAGCTCATGCCAAAGGTCATCAGGATGATCAGCCATCCAAAGGCTTTGCCGAACCACGCGGATAGATTATCAGCAAATCGGATATAGTTTAGCATTCATAGCTCCAGTCGAGACATGTCCAAGGTGAAAAAGGCGTGGTCTCCCACGCCTTTTCGCTGCGATGATTAGAGTTTCAACTTACCTGGGAAATAGTGCTCGTATGCCAAACCGAGGTCGGGTGCGTTCATCAGTTCGTAGTACGCAACTTTTTCGGTCCAGGCACGCTGGCTTTCCATGACGCGGGCATTGAAATCGTCTGTTTCCAGATCTGCGATCAATGTGTCCCATGCCTCCAACTGGCCTGCGAGGATTTCTTTGGAAGTGCGGTGTACTGCAACGCCGTCATCGGCCTGAAGCTCGGACAGATCTTTGGAGTATTCGCGCATCGCCAAAGCGGTGTTCGATGTCGAGGACGCTTCAACAGCGTGCTTGAGGATCGCCTGCAGATCTTCTGGAAGATCTTCGAGGAAGTCTTTGTTGAACAGGAATTCGAAGGATTCAGACGCCTGGTGGTACGAAGACAGATAGTAGTTTTTCGCAACGTCCTGTGCACCGAAACGACGGTCAGACGATGGGTTGTTGAATTCGAACGCATCGATCACGCCACGCTCCATCGCAGGGACGATTTCGCCACCTGGAAGCTGAGCCACGGACATGCCCATCTGCTGAAGAAGGTCCGCCGCAAGGCCCACTGTGCGGTATTTGAACCCTTTGAGGTCAGCAACCGTGTTCACTTCTTCTTTGAACCAACCGAATGGCTGCGCAGGCATTGGCATACCCATCATACCGACAACATTCAGGCCAAGGACGTCCTGTGTGAGTTCGCGGTACAGTTCAGCACCGCCACCTTGGTAGAACCACGCCTGCATGGTTGTAGCAGAGCCACCGAAAACAGGGCCGGTGCCAAAGAACGATGCCGCTTTGGACTTACCATACCAGTATACTGGAACAGTGTGGGCCGCGTCGATAATGCCATCATGCACAGCGTCCATAACCTGGAACGCAGCAACAACAGCGCCCGCGGGCAACAAGTCGATTTTCAGACGACCGCCGGACATGGCTTCTACGCGCTCAACATACTCACGCGCGAAATCCATCCAGATGTCGGAGGCAGACCAAGATGTTTGCATCTTCATCACGATTGGCGCCTGCGCCATTGCAGCTGGCGCAGCAAGAACGGTTGCGGCAGCAGCCGACCCGCCAATGGCACCCGTGCGCAAGAACGAACGGCGCGACAGACTCGTGGAGTTAGGTTTATTTGTCATATTTGTCCTCCCAGACGATTTGAAACACTTTGTGCGTTCCTTAATCTCATTACACCATTGTTTATGAAAAAAACAAAATCAATATATTTAAACTCAACTTTCCACCATGTGGAAAACGCGTTTCCAGACACTGATTTTTCGTTTATTTTCAAAATTATGCGATACGGTCTTTCGGCTCGTCCCCATTGAAATATGCATCCAAATTATCGAGCGCTCGAAACCCCATTGCATCGCGTGTTTCTTCGGTTGCGGACCCAATGTGCGGCAATAAAAACGTATTGGGCAAAGCTGCGAGATCTAGGTTGCCGCCCGGCTCGGTTTGGAAAACGTCCAAGCCCGCAGCGAACAACTTGCCCGAGGTCAATGCATCGATCAACGCGGCTTCATCAACCAAAGCGCCGCGTGCCGTGTTCACCAAAATCGCACGATCCGGTAAAAGGGACAGGGTTCTTTCATTGATTATTCCAACGTTTTGGGCGCTGGACGGGCAATGCAGGCTCAACACGTCAGAACAGGCCAACAAGCCCTCGACGGTCTCGTGATAAATTGCACCCTGTTCGAGATGCTCGGGCAAGCGGCGGCGATTGTGGTAGTGTATTTCCATACCAAAGCCCCGCGCGCGCTGTGCCGTGACTTGTCCCACACGGCCCATGCCCAGAACGCCAAAGCGTTTCGCCGTGACCTGACGCCCAACCATAAAGGCGGGCGACCAAAAATTCCATTGACCGGAACGTACCATTGCGTCCCCTTCGGCACCACGACGTGCCGCGCCGAGCATACATAGCATCGCAATTTCAGCAGTCGCATCCGACAACACATCGGGGGTGTTCGTGACAACAAGACCCGCAGATGTCGCGGCCTCCAAATCGACGTGGTCGGTGCCAACAGAATGGTTTGCGATGATCTTGAGGCGCGGACCGAGTTCGGCGATCACATCGGCACTGAAGTGCTCGGAATGACAGGGCAAAACCGCGTCGACGGTGCGGCACGCAGCAATCAACTCGTCACGATCAAACTGGCGATCATCAGCGTTAAACACCACGTCATAGTCACGCGCCGCACGTGCCTCCACTTGGGGGCGAAGTTTGCGCGTAATCAGCAATTTTGGCTTGGTCATGGTCGTCTCCTATGGGGATTTGTGCGGTTGTCGCGCGCGATCGAAACGGCGCATTTCTCACGGCATGGGGATATCGGTCGTAAACTTGGGCACGTTATAACCCGCTTGCACAGCGGGGCGTTCGGCGATCCGCACATACCAGTCTTTGATGTTCGAAAAGGCAGTCAAATCAACCTCATGCCATTCAAACCGCGACACCCACGGCCAACACGCCATATCTGCGATGGAATAGGTGCCACGCCCCGCCCCCGCGATAAAGTCGCGCCCCTCCAGTCGGGTGTTCAACACCGTATACAACCGCTGCGCTTCGGTGGCGTAACGCTTTTCAGCCACCTCTGATTGACCTTTGTTATATTTCAAAAAGTAATGGGCCTGACCCAGCATTGGACCCAAACCGCCCATTTGCCACATCAACCACTCAACCATCCGCCAATACTCATCGCCCTCGCATTGGAACTTTTGGAACTTGTTCGCGAGGTACATCATGATGGCCCCCGTCTCCATCATCTGTATGCCCGTCTCATGATCAACAATCGCGGGAATGCGGTTGTTCGGGGCGATTTTAAGAAAATCAGGCGCGAATTGCTCGTCTTTGGTGATATCGATGGCATGCGCCGTGTACGGCACGCCAAGTTCCTCAAGCAAGATTGACACCTTACGGCCGTTCGGTGTTGTCCATGTGTAGAGATCAATCATCTATTGGCCTTTCGCGTGTGTCTGTGCGTGTTTTGTCACTGTCATGATCATGCGGCGTCATGCTGCCGTATCCGTCACATCGATTCTGTAGCCTGCGCGCGGGAAATGTACGCACACAGTGCCCACATCTTCGGCGGTGCGCTCAATCACCACGGTCTCGGCATCGGCATAGCGCAACGTCCCTGCAACGGGCTGCTCACCGCCATTCACATCGGGTCGGACCGTTACGGATTGTCCAACCGCGAGGCCCTGAGGATCGTGAGCGGCCACGCCCGTCTGTGCGGTAGGCTCCAGCCCCTTTGCGCGCGAAATGGCATCTTGCGGGTCCATCTCACGAGACGTTCCATGGCCGATGCTCTGAACATTTGCCTCCCAACGTTCGAGCTCTTTGAATTGCGCCAGAAAGGATGGACCATCTGCCCACCTGCCCCGCAAAAACCAGACCACATGGTAGAATTGTGCGTCAATCGCGGCGGGCTGGTCGCCCAGTAAAAACGCCCGCCCGTCAGACAGTTGTGTGTTCAGCCATGACAGCGGCGCACGCACTTGCGCCACCAGATGAGGCAGATCAGCGTTGGCTTGTTTGAGCGCTGCTGCCCAATCCTCGCCCAGATAAAGACGCCCGCGATCCTGCGCAAAGGCCTTGTCCAGACCATCACCCGCAGCCCCTAGGATGTGGCGCACGGTCTGATCGAACAAAGCCCCGTCCGTCCACCGGCTCAGGCACCACATTAACCCCTGCTCTGATGTGGGCATCAACGTGGGTGACTCAAACCGCCGCTCAAGTTCGCGGATAATACACTGGCTATCGCAATAGATATCCGCACCGATTTGCATCACAGGCGTGCGGCGATACCCGCCCGTGAGCGCCGTCAGCATTGGCTTGGGCGGCAGGCGCGGAATGTCCACACTGCGCCACGCAAGCCCTTTGATCCCAAAGACGACTCTGACTTTTTCAGCGACGGGAGATTGCGGATAGGCGTGGAAAATCACTTCGGATGATGGATCGGACACTTTGTATTCCTTTGCGAACAGCACGTTCAGTCATGGGCAGAATATGGAGCGATAACCGCCGGAAACTCATATGCAACACGGTCGTAAACTACGGGTGTTCGGGCGAGACACTTAGGCGGTAATCCCGAGGGCGTAGTCCGCCACATCTTTCAGGGACGATCCTATGTGATGCGGCGCAACGCCAAGACGCTCCATAGGATGCCCGTACCGGTTGAGCCAGATGGTATGGTAACCGAACCAGGTTGCACCACAAATATCCCAACAATTCGATGACACAAACAAAATATCTTTGGCCGCAGATCCCAAGGCATCCGGCCCCATTTGATAGGCTTGTGGCGCGGTCTTGAACTGCTTCACAGCATCAACACTCAAAACATGCTCGAAATATCCGCCAAGCCCTGAGGCTGCTATGGCCTGATCAAGCATCCACGGCGTGCCATTGGACAAAATCGAGAGGGTGATCCCTGCCTCCTTGAGGCGGTGCAACTGGTCGACATTCTCGGGAAACGCCGACAACGTGGCATACTGCCCCATCAAGCGATCTCGTGCGGCGGCGGTCAGATCAAGACCAAGCGCCTCGCACGCATACTCAAGCGCATCGCCCGTCACCTGCCAGAAATCCGCATATTGGTCACACAACGTGCGCAAGCGGGTGTATTCAATTTGCTTGTCGCGCCAAATAACAGCCAACTGCGCGCCCTTGTCCGCAAACAGATCTTCGGCCAACGCGCTGATCGAATACACATCGAACAAGGTTCCGTAGGCGTCAAAGGCGATGGCGTTGGGGCGCATTGTTGCGTCTCTTTTCTGTCAAGTTTGGACCTCTGACATCATCAGGACCATAAGTTCATCACAAATGAAAGCTTACCTGCGTCAAATCAGCCCGAAACGTTCTGCACACCCCCGTTGCATTCCTTGACCTCCAAGACATGAGGGGTCAAAAACCATTTAGGGCATACCCTTTGAAATCGGCCAAACTACTCTAAAGGCGCGTATTTGCACGATTGCGCGCGCAAAAATAGGACGCGCAAACATAGCTCTTTCCAAGCGCGGCATAGCTCTGACACGTTAAACCTGCGTTGAAACGGACAACGCCCGACAGCTTCCATTTCGACACGGCCGTGATATGACAGGCCGCATAGACCAAACCAGCTTTTAACGATATCGCGAGTTCTCGTGACCTCAACCACACCCAACACCATAGCAAACGACACCGACAGCCCCGTCTCGCGTGTAGGGCTGATGGCAGCTGGCGCGGCCCAGCATCGCCGCGCCAGTGTTTTGTCCGTGGCGTCAGGACTGCTGTGGCCCGTACAAGCGGCGGTCGTGGCCTATGCCTTGGGCGGATTGCTCAACGGACAGACGGTCTTTGCGCTTGGCATCGCGATAGCCTTTGCCGGCCTTGGGCTATTGCGGGCGGGACTGACGATGGCAAGCGAGGCATACGCGCAGGCCGCCGCACAGACGATCATTCACCGCGCACGCGCGCATATCGTAGCTGTTGAAGCGCGCCGCGCCGCAGATAGCCCCTTTGGTGGGGCCGGCGCTATCACGGCATTGGCCAGTGAAAAGCTCGACCTGCTTGTGCCATTTATCACGCGCTACGCCCCTGCACGGGCGCGTGTGATGGTGGTGCCGCTTGTGATCTTGATGCTTGCACTATCGCAATCGTGGGCGGTGGCTCTTGTTCTTATGATCTCCGGCCCGTTGATCCCCATTTTCATGGCGCTCATCGGCATGGCCGCAAAAGAGACGAGCCAGAAACACCTAAGGGAAATTGGCAACCTCAACGACATGTTGGTCGAAAGACTATCGGCCTTGGTCGATATCCGCCTTTTGGGCGCGCGGGACGCGGTTTTAGACGGGTTTTCAGGTCAGGCCACGGATTTGCGTCACCGCACGATGGCCGTTTTGCGCGTGGCGTTTTTGTCCTCCACGGTGCTCGAGTTGTTCGCAGCAATCGGTGTGGCGATGGTCGCGGTCTATGTCGGGTTTTCATTGCTCGGCACGCTCGGCTTTGGGACATGGAACGGCGCATTGACGCCGCAAGTCGGGATCTTTTTGCTGTTGTTGACACCCGAGTTCTATCAACCCCTGCGAGATTTGTCGGCGGCGTGGCATGACAAAGCTGCGGCAGACGCGGTGTTTGACGAACTGCACATATGGGACGCCCAACAAACGGCGGTCTTAATGGGTCAAGGCGGCGCGTGCGCGCCTTTGACAGGAGCGCCCTCGATTGCGCTGCGCGGATGTGCGCTGCACAACGGCACAGTCTTGGCCGACATCGACATTGCAGCGGGCGAGAGTGTGGCGATCATGGGGCCAAGTGGCGCAGGCAAAACCACGGCCCTGCGGCTCATGGCGGGGCTAGAGGGACCGAATGTCGGGCAGATCACGCTTGCGGGAGTGGCGCTTACGGACGCAACTGCTGATCCATGGCGCGCCCGTGTCGGTTGGATGCCCCAAGCTCCGCATTTTCTCAACGCCAGTGTGCGCCACAATGTGCAACTTGGCCGCGCGGGCGATTTATCAGCTGCCCTAGAACACGCAGCCGTGGAGGCCGTGATCAACCGCCTGCCCCAAGGTCTCAACACACGGTTGGGCGAAACCGGTGGCGGGTTATCGGGCGGTGAGGCGCGGCGAGTGACACTGGCGCGCGCCATATTCGGCGAACCGGACGTGATCATCGCCGATGAACCCACAGCAGATTTGGATCGAAAGACCGCAAACGCGGTCACCAATGGCCTTTTGGCGCAGGTCGCGCGCGGGGCCACGGTGATTGTTGCAACCCATGATCCAGATTTGGCGGCCAAGATGGACAGGATCATTTCTATCGAGGCGTTACAATGAGCGCGCTTTGGCAAATCTTTGCGCTCATTTTGCGCGAGCAACGGGTTTCAATGAGTCGTGGCGCGCTGCTTGGCGTGATTGTCCTTGGTATGGGGGCCGCACTGTTAGGCCTGTCGGGATGGTTCATCACGGCGGCGGCCGCTGCGGGATTGGCGGGCGTAGGCGCGATGTTTGATGTGTTTCGTCCCTCGGCAATGGTGCGTTTCTTGGCATTGGGGCGTGCCGCGGCCAGATACGGTGAACGTGTGCTGACCCATGACGCCACCTTGCGCGCACTGCAATCGCTGCGTGTGAGTGTTTTGCGCGGCGTAATGGCGGCGCGCTACGACCGAGTGATCCGGCTGAGAGGCGCGCAAGCCTTAAACAGGCTCACATTGGATGTGGACACTCTGGATGGCGTGTCTTTGCGTCTGGTGTTGCCCGTATTGGCGGGGCTATGTGCGCAATTGATCGCGTTTGTGGCACTTTGGTGGCTCGTGAGCTTGCCAATCGCACTTTGGATCTTCTTAGGGTTCAGCCTTGGGGCGGGTGTGGTTTTTTGGGCGACCCTGCGCAAAACCGCATCCTTGTCGCGGCGCACGCAAGCGGCATCACACGCGTTTCGCGCTCGTTTCATTGACCTGATCCGAGCGCGCCGTGACCTTGCAGCCTACGGGCAAATGACCGCGCAGGTTGATCTGACCCTAAAGGCCGAAACCCGCCGCCTCGCGTTGCGCAGCCATCAGGATCGGGTGGAACGCCTGTCAGGTGCCGCGATCCAGATCATCGCGGTGGTGGTGTCGGCGGGCACACTTTGGCACGGTATAACACTGGCGCAATCGGGCACCATCGGCCCGCCCCTCGCCGCTCTTGCGTTTTTTACGACACTTGCACTGGCGGAAACCATCGTGCCGATGCGCAGGGCCGCCGGTGATATTGGTGGCATGATGGAGGCAGCGCGGCGGATGTTGCCCGATATCGCAACCGCGCCCGTGCCTCTCGCGCCCGTGTCAGACGCGCCCGTATCAAACGCGCCTGTGAACACCGATGGCGCCCCATGCGAGGGCGCACTACATTTGCAATCGGTGACCGTGCACCGCGCAGGTACGAACGATGTCCTTCTTAACGCTGTGAGCCTCACGGTGAATGCGGGTGAAACAGTCGCCCTTACAGGGCCAAGCGGGATTGGAAAATCAACACTGTTGCTGGCGATCGCGGCCCTCCATCCGATTGCTGCGGGCCACATTTTGCTTGGCGAGACGTCTGTGCTCGATTGCACTGAGGACCGTTTGCGCGGTTCACTCGCGCTTTTGCCACAACGCAGCGCGGTGATGTCGGGATCTGTACGTGATGCGTTGCACCTTGGGGCCGCTCAGTGTGACGACACCGCGCTGTGGCAAGTGCTTGAGGTGGTGCAACTGGCCGCCACGATGCGCGCACGCGACGGGCTTGACACACGGATCGGGGCACGCGGCGATGGACTATCGGGCGGCGAAGCACGGCGATTGACCTTGGCACGCGCGATGCTGCGACATCCAAACGTGCTATTGCTCGACGAGCCGACCGAAGGGTTGGATGATCCTACCGCGCTGATGGTCCTACAAGGTGTGCGGACGTTTTTACCGAACGCCGCTATATTGATCGCGGCTCACCGCCGTGTCGAAATCGACTGCGCGGATCGGATTTTGCCGATCACCTAAGCTACATCTAAGATATCCCTTATTGACCTAGATCAACGTTTCGCCCCAAGTGAAGCGCTATGCATTCCCATAATTGAATAGTTTGTGACCCGCGTCGCCTCATACAAGTTGGAGCTAAATCAATGGAATTCGGTATCGTCGAATTATCCCGTCTACAGTTTGCCGTAACGGTCATGTACCACTTTCTCTTCGTACCGCTTACGTTGGGACTGTCGATCCTCGTCGCCATTATGGAAACGGTCTATGTCATGACCAACCGACCGATTTGGCGACAAATGACCAAATTTTGGGGCATGTTGTTCGGCATCAACTTTGTGCTTGGGGTCGCCACGGGCATCACCATGGAATTCCAGTTCGGAATGAACTGGAGCTATTACAGCCATTATGTTGGCGACATTTTCGGGGCCCCTCTGGCCATTGAGGGGCTTATGGCGTTCTTTTTAGAAGCAACCTTTGTCGGGTTATTCTTCTTTGGATGGGATAAACTCAGCAAGGTCGGACACCTCAGCGTGGCGTGGCTCGTTGCAATCGGGTCGAATTTTTCGGCACTGTGGATTTTGATCGCTAACGGGTGGATGCAAAATCCGGTCGGGGCCGAGTTCAATCCGATGACCATGCGCATGGAAATGACTAATTTCTTTGAGGTCATGTTCAACGAAGTGGCTCAAGCGAAATTTGTACACACCGTGTCCGCCGGATACGTCACCGCATCGGTCTTTGTGATCGGGGTGTCTGCGTGGTATTTGCTGCGCGACCGCCATGTCGAACTGGCGCGCCGCTCCATCACGGTTGCGGCCGCGTTTGGCCTCGCTGCTGCGTTTTCGGTTGTGCTGCTTGGGGACGAGTCAGGCTACTCCGCGACCCACAGCCAGAAAATGAAACTCGCGGCGATCGAGGCAATGTGGGAGACACATGATGCCCCTGCCCCCTTTAATCTGATCGGCTTTCCCGACCAAGAGGCCCGTGAGACTCATTACGCAATCGAAATCCCGTGGGCGATGGGGTTGATTGGCACGCGGTCCTTGACCACCGAAATTCCCGGAATCAACGAGTTGGTGGCAAACGCAGAACAGCGCGTGCGCTCGGGGATAATCGCCTATGAAGCGCTACTGGATGTGCGGGTCAACCGTGAGGCCACAGACCCCGCCGTCATGGCCACCTTCGAGGCGCATTCCGCCGACCTTGGCTTTGCGTTCTTGCTTAAAAAGTACGTCGACAATCCGATGGACGCCACCGAAGCCCAAATTATTGCCGCAGCAAATGACACTGTGCCCACGGTCTGGCCATTGTTTTGGGCGTTTCGCATCATGGTTGGGCTCGGGTTCGGGTTCATCGCAACCATGGCGTATTTCTTTTACCGCGCCTCGTTCAAGGGCATGAAGTTTCCGCGCCCTGCATTGCATTTGGCCGTCTGGATGATCCCCGCACCGTGGATCGCCGCAGAACTCGGGTGGTTTGTGGCCGAATACGGCCGTCAGCCGTGGACCGTCGACGGTGTCTTGCCGACCGCCATGTCCGTCAGCGCGCTATCGATGACCGAAGTTGCGCTAACACTGGCCGGATTTGTGATTTTCTACACAATCTTGTTCATCGTCGAGATGGGTCTGATGCTCAAATACATCCGTAAAGGCCCCTATCAGGACGTGGACGAAACCGATGCGTGGAACAAACGCCATACTGATCGCTTGGCGGGTCGGCGCAATGCCGACGCCATCGCGACACCAGCGGAGTAAGACAGATGATTTTACATGACCTTATGACATACGAACTGCTCCGCGTGATCTGGTGGGGATTGCTTGGCGTATTGCTCATCGGATTTGCCCTAACGGACGGGTTTGATATGGGCGTGGGCGCACTCTTGCCCTTTGTGGCCAAAACCGACATCGAACGCCGCGTGGCGATCAACACGGTCGGGCCGGTTTGGGAGGGCAACCAAGTTTGGTTTATCCTCGGGGGTGGTGCGATCTTTGCCGCGTGGCCGCCACTGTATGCCGTCAGCTTTTCGGGCTTTTACCTAGCGATGTTCGTGATCCTTGCCGCCTTTATTGTGCGTCCCGTGGCGTTCAAATACCGCTCCAAACGTGACGACCCGCGGTGGCGTAGCACATGGGATTGGGCCTTGTTTGCAAGTGGTGCCGTTCCCGCACTTTTGTTTGGCGTGGCTGTGGGCAACGTCATCCAAGGGGTTCCATTCCACTTTACCGATGATTTGCACACCATCTATGAGGGGGCTTGGTATATGAAGTTTATCGGCCTGCTTGATCCGTTCTCGCTTCTGGCTGGCGTGGTGTCGCTGTCCATGCTTGTGATGCACGGCAGTGCGTGGCTCACGCTCAAGGCGGACGGCCCCGTACAAACACGCGCCCGCGCCATCGGGTCGGTTGCGGCCCTTGTTGCGGTGGGTGGATACATCCTTGCGGGTGTGTGGCTGGCTGTTGGCATCCAAGGGTTTGAAATCGTGGGCGCCTATGTCACCGATGGTCCGTCAAACCCGCTGCATTTCGAGGTGGCGCGCACATCAAGCTGGTTGTCGGCCTATAGCGTGCGTCCGTGGATTGCGATTGCGCCCGCTTTGGGCATCATCGGCGGCTTGCTTACCTTTGTAGGTCTGCGCGCGGGGCGTGAAATCTCCACGCTCCTCGTGTCCAAGATGGCCATTTTGGGCGTGATCTCATCGGTCGGTTTGACCATGTTCCCGTTCATCATGCCCTCGTCGAGCGATCCAAAATCATCGCTCACGGTGTGGAACAGTTCCTCGTCGCACCTGACATTGTTTGTCATGCTGGTGGCCACGGTGATCTTTATGCCGCTGATTTTGATGTATACCGCATGGGTCTACAAGGTTTTGTGGGGCAAGGTCACCGAAGCCGATGTGTCCGAAAACTCTCACTCTGTGTATTAAAGAAAGGACATCTTATGTGGTATTTTGCATGGATACTGGGACTTCCACTGGCGGCTATTTTCGCGGTGATGAACGCAATGTGGCTGGAGCTGAAAGAGGACGAGCGCAAAATGTCGGGGGCGTCTGGCGACCAGGCGCCACGCGACTAAGGCCCGCAAGTTAGGCCATAAGCGCCTTGGCTGTTTTCTCGTCGGTGATCAGGCCGGATAGGCAACCGCTCGAGAGAACGGCGCGGATTGCGGCTACTTTGTCGGGACCACCGGCCAAGGCGACCACTTGATCTTGTCCCCCCGACAGACACGCAACGGCCAAGGTGCGCGCGGTCAATGTGGTCTCAAGGCTACACCCCTGCGCACTAAAGAAACTGCCAAGCAATTCGCCCGCCGCACCCGCAGCCGAAATCTCGTGAATTTCGCTTTGCTCGATCATGCCTGACGTCACCAATTGGGTTTCGGACGCGACAGTGCCAATGCCGACAATTTTTAGCGGCGCGCGTTGTCCCATTTCAAAGACATCCCGCACGCCTTTTTGCGCCAATAACACCTCACGGTCATGGGGGGTATTGGCGAAAAACGGCACGGGCATCACATAGGCGGTCGCACCGGTCTTTTCGGCCAACCGGTGCATAACGTCATGCGGATTGGCAGAGAAGTTGCGGGTCAATCCACCCAAAAGCGAGACAAACCGCGTGGACGTTGCATCACAACGCGGCAATTGACGCACAGCCGCCGCAAGGGTGCGCCCGTGACCGATCCCGATGGTGGTGGGTGAGCCACTTTCCAACAGCCGTTGCAAAAACGCGGCCCCCGCTACGCCAAGCGTGCGAAGGGGCAACCCCTCCTCGCCCAGATCTGGAGCAACCTCGCACGTGCTTAGGCCAAACCGCTCGGACAGTTGCGCCTCTAACTCGATGCATTCAATAATATCACCATCAATAGCGACCTTAACCGCACCATCCGCGACAGCGCGCGCAATAAGGCGGTGGGTTTTAACAGAAGGCAGGCCCAGCTTTTTGGCCACCGCCGCCTGTGTCAAGCCGCCAACGTAGTGCAGCCAAGCGGCGCGAATTGCGAGGCTTTGCTCGTTTGTGCTCGTGCCTACGACCTTTGCCATCAGCGGTGCTCCGTCCCTCGCGTCTGCGCGGCGATGCACGCCCCACACCCGATCTCTCCCGTATCGGCCCGTGATTAATAATGCGTCGACCTGATAAAGCTATGATTATTTTGCATATCAAGCGATTGATGGTCTTAGATGTTCAAATCTTGTGCACCCGTCTCGATGTGTGGCGCCCAAAACGCGACACTCTCGGCAATTTGGGACATCACCTCGCGGTCATTTGGCTCGCGCTCTTTGAAGCTCAACTCAAGGCAGATTTCATTGTCACGCGCGCCACCCTGTGCCAGTGCGGTCAATAGCGGGGCGGGCTGAATGCGACCTTGTGCATTGAACGCGGCCGTAAAGGGACGATGCCCGCCTTTGTCCAACAGGCTTTGTTTGATATGGATGATCGGGCTGACCTGCGGAACGGCGCGCGCCCACGCATATGGGTCATAGTCGTCAGGGTTCGGACTGGTGACATCGCCATGATCAATGTCCGCCATCATCCACATCGGAAGGGCCATATTGGTCGCTGTGAGCCGCTCTTGCAGGGCGAGACATGTCTGGATCGTCTCTCCAAATTCGCGCCCGACACTCATCGGCTCCCAATACACATATGACAATCCTGCCGCCTTCGCATGTTCGGCCACGTCGGCCCAACACTCAATCGCGATCTCGATCAACGCCTCGCGCCGTGCGGGATCGTCAAAATCCTTATAGGTGAAAATCGCAAACTGCGTACCCACAGATGTTCCGCCCAATTCCGCCGTGATGTCCGCGAATGTTTTGAACCACTCCACGTAGTACCTACGCACGTCATGGTCGGGGTGACCAAAATGGTTGAGACGTCCGTATGGCCCCGTCATCCCGCTTGTCACGCGCACACCGGTGCGGCTCAACGCCTGCGCCATATCACGCGTCAACCGGCGAATGACCGAGGCGGGCCAACTCGGGTTGATAAACTCATGAGTCAGTTGCAGATCCCGAATGCGTAGCGTGTGTGCAACGGCGTCAATCAAATCATCCGGCTCGGCAAAGCGGTTGACCAACGGGTTGGTGTTCAACGAAAGAGACAGCGCCATATTAAGCCGCCTTTTGCGTGGCGGCATTCATCCACGCGCCAAAGGCTATTTGTTGTGCATCACTGAGGTGCAACCGATGTTTGGTCCGCCGCCACAAGATGTCTTGTGGGGTTTGTGCCCATTCATGCGCCATGAGATAGCGTGCCTCGGCCTCATACAGATCACCGCCAAAGTGCTGTCCTAATCCGTCAAGTGTGGTTGCCTCTCCCACCACCATGTCGATCCGTGCGCCGTAAAGCCGCCCGTAGTGCAAGCGCAGACTGCGCGGCATCCACGGGTATTGCGCTTTGAGGGTTTGCGCATATGCCGCGTAATCCGCGTCTGGAATATCGCCCCCCGGAAGCGGTGCGGTTTTCGTCCAATCCGCGCCCATGGTTGGGAAAAAGCCCGCAATTTTGTGCAAGCCGCGTTCGGCCAACTCGCGAAAGGTGGTGATCTTTCCCCCAAAGATATTCAGGAGTGGCGCACCGCCCACCTCATCGAGATCAAACACATAATCGCGCGTCACCGCAGAGGGATTGCCCTGCCCGTCATCAAACAACGGACGCACGCCCGAAAAGCTCTCAACCACATCACTGCGGCTCAGTTTTTCCTTAAAGTAGCGGTTCACCGCCGTAATCAGGTATTCAATTTCGCTCTCATCGGGCGTCACATCCTCGGCGCGGCCCTCATACGAAATGTCCGTGGTGCCGATCAGAGCCTTGTCGCCCTCATAGGGGTTGATAAAGATCACGCGCTTGTCGTGGTTTTGCACCAGATAGGCGTTTTGCCCCTCCCAGAACTTTGGCACAACGATGTGCGAGCCTTTAACGAGACGCACGTTGCGGCTTGAATTTGCGCCCGCCACGCGGGTTAGAACATCGCTCACCCATGGCCCTGCGGCATTGACCAGAACCTTTGCGCGAAACTGGCGCGGCTCGCCTGTGAGCGTGTCAGTGGTCGTGATCCGCCATGCGCCCTCTTCGCGCCGCGCGGATGTGCAAGCGGTGCGTGTCAGCACAGTCGCGCCGTGATTTGCCGCATCAACCGCATTGAGTACAACCAAACGGGCGTCATCGACCCAGCAATCGGAATATTCAAATCCGCGTTTGTATTGATCAAGCAGCGGTGCCCCCTCAGGGTCACGGCGCAAATTCAGCGTCCGCGTTCCGGGAAGTTTTTTGCGCCCGCCCAGATGGTCATACAAAAACAGCCCCAAGCGCACGAGCCAAGCCGGACGATCATCGGGGGAATGCGGCAAGACAAAGCGCATCGGCCAAATAATGTGCGGCGCGGCGTTCATCAGGACTTCGCGCTCAATCAACGCCTCCCGCACCAACCGAAACTCGTAGTATTCCAAGTAGCGCAACCCGCCATGCACAAGCTTACCCGAACGCGACGATGTGCCCTCGGCCAGATCGTCCTTTTCACACAACACCACGCTAAGCCCGCGCCCTGCGGCGTCCCGCGCAATCCCTGCGCCGTTGATGCCGCCGCCAATTACGAAAAGATCGACTGATGGGATTGCTGTCATGTTACGCTCCTCGTGACGCAGGACGTGCGTCTGTTGTCATTTCGGTATGGTGATCTTCGGGGGGAACAGTCATGGCCGCTTGGTGCGCCGCAAGATCGTCCCAAATCGGGGTCAGTGCGCTACGTGTTCTGGCGTAGGCCGCATAGAGGCCATCATAGGTGGCTACCAGCGCTGGATCGGGGCGTTCCGTCTGTGCGAGCAAGGGTGTGACCCATGTCGCAATACACTCATCCATGGTCTCATAAGCGCCGATCGCAACGGCCGCCATCATCGCACATCCGGCGGCACCCGCCTCATCACGGGCAGACACGCGCACGGGTGTGTTGAGACATCCCGACAGGATTGCGCGCAATCCATCCGATCGCGCCGCCCCACCCGTCAGGCGCACTTCGGACGGCATGTCGCCCATAGCGCCATAACAATCGCGCGCCGCCAGTGCCAATCCCTCGACCACACCGCGCAGCAGGTCTGCAAACCGGTGATTGGCGTTTAGTCCAACGAAGCTTGCCCGCGCATTGGCGTTCACGAACGGACCGCGTTCCCCCGCCTCGGAAATATACGGGTGATACAGCAGCGTGCCGGGATCAGAGCGCGTCAACCAATCGTCGATGCGCGGCACAAGATCTGAATAGGAGTGCTCATAGCCAAGGTCGGTCATCATATCTGCGGCCATGCGCAGCGCCCAATCGATATTGAGCGTCGCGGCCATGTTGGTTTGCACTTGGGTGACATAATTCGCAACCGGCAAGCAAATCACGTAGCCCGTTCCCTCACCATTGAGGTGGACATCAGACGACAACACAGAGCGCATATGCACACCCGTTGATCCTATGGTGGAACACGCAGACCCCGCGTGGCCCGTGTGAACACCCGCACCCAGTGCAGTCATCACCATATCGACATAGCCCAGAGACACTGGTGTCCCCGCCAAAAGGCCCGTGGCCTGTGCGGCATCGGGCGTCAATGCAAACACCGTCTGACTGCCATCAACAATGGGTGGCAACAATGATTTGCGGTGGCTCAGGCCGAGCGCATTCAGAACAGTGTCATCATAGTCGCGTGTGCGAAAGTTGCCGAAGGTAAAGCTGGCCTCGGACGGATCGGTGGCGCGCACCCCCGTGAGATTGGCAAACAGCCAGTCCTTACAGTGCAAGGCCACCTCGGCGCGATCCAACAGCTCGGGCATATGACGATCCATATGCGCCATTTGCGTCGATTGCTGACTCGTGTTCAGGCCTGTTCCCGTGGCCTCGAAGCGCGCGCGCTCACCCGCCCCCTGCGACAAGGCCCGCGCCGTTGGCGCCGCGCGCGCATCAAGCCACAACCACGCATCGGTAACGGGGGCATTTTGCGCCCCGACAAGCCACGTGCCATCGCCCTGCCCCGTCACGGCAATCGCCGCAGTGCGCGCCGCAAGATTGTCAACGCGGTCAAATAGACCCCTGATCGCCTTTACACAGTCGGCCCATGTTTGGGGCAACGATTGCACCGCTGATCCGTCTGCGCCTGTGCGGTAGGTATTGAGTGCGGCGGATGTAGCGATTTGTCGACCGCTCAGATCGAGCGCGACAGCCTTGATGACCGATGTGCCCGCGTCAATTCCAATGATGATGTCACACTGTGCCATTCATGCCTCCGCCCTTGTTCGTCTGGCCTGCACCGGCGACATCATACCGCTCGCCGCCTGCACCCTGTATTCTATTGTGGTCGCCCACGTCGTTTATGCGTCGCCTTTGCGCCCTCGACAAACCGCGCCGCGTTCCGCGCAAATCTATCCTTTCGCTCGATAGGTTTAGCACATCATTTTTCTATTGTGTGAATTTTTTTGCAGACAACGTAAATTATTTCACTTAGGCTCTGATTCACCGACACACAGATTACGCTTCACTGCGGCCCTGCGTGTCGGACCCAGGGAGGAGGACAATTCAACCGTTGGAGGACGGTCGGGTTATCTTCACAACATCGATAAACGGATGCCGCCTTTGCGCGCATCTCCACGTGCAACGGCCGCTCGCGGCCAATGACCAGAAAGCATAGCGCAATGGCCATCACCGACACCACGCCCCGCCAAAAGGCGACATCCAGAACACCGCTGATGATAGCTGCAGCTGTTGTGGTCGTGATGGGCGCGATGGCCCTTGATACAACTGTTGTTCAGATCGGCTCTGACCTTGATGCACGCAAACAGGCGTTTTCGCCTGACGCATATGGCGCGGCACAGTTCCCCGCTATCCAGTCATCTGTCACCGAACGCGCCATAGATGCCGCAAAGCTCGCCACAGAACTGACCGCCGACAAAGCCGCAGCCATTGCCGCATACGGTGTGGGTGACGGGATCGGCCCCGTGATCCCTGTCCGCTTGACAGGTGTGGTCGCAAACGGTCGCTCGGGCATCTATGACGTCACTGTGGCGGGCGTTCCCGACACCATCCGCATCCGCGTCCAAACGGGCCCCGCCATTAATGGTACGGATTTACGGGATGCCACGGGTGATATCGCCTTTGGGGCCTTCACCAATCAAATCGAATACCAGGACGCCGGAGCAGGCATCAATCGCGCGATGTCCGAGGCCATTTTGTCAGATGTTGATCGCGATGCTCTGACCGGACGCACACTCACTGTCACGGGCGTCTTTAAGCTCATCAACCCGAAAAACTGGCTGATCACGCCGGTGGAGTTTGATGTCCAATGATCCCCGATGTGTCACATATCGACGTCCCAACGGCCACGCCCGACACGGCCGAAGTCGTATTGGCCGCGCGCAACATCGCCAAATCCTTCGGCGCGGTGCACGCGCTTAAAGGCGTCAATTTCGACATTCATCGCGGACAAGTCACCACGTTGTTTGGCGAAAACGGCGCAGGCAAATCGACGTTGATGAAAATCCTGTCGGGCGTGCAATTGCCCACCTCGGGCGAGATTTTGGTGGACGGGGTGCCTGTGACACTGTCGTCGACCACGGATGCGCTCAACCTCGGCATTTCGATCATCCATCAAGAGCTGAGCCTCGCGCCCAACATGAACGTGCGCGACAACATCTTTTTGGGGCGCGAAATCACGGGTCCAACGGGCGTCAATTTTGCCGAGGAAGAACGCCAAGCCCGCAACCTCATGCAAGAGCTCGAAGAAGATATCGATCCGCTCACCCTCGTCGAAGATTTGCGCCTTGGACAGCAACAGATCGTTGAAATCGCGCGCGCCCTGTCGGTCAATTCGCGCATTTTGATTATGGACGAGCCGACATCGGCGCTCTCCGCCAGCGAAGTCGAAGTTCTGTTCAAAGTTATTCGCGATCTGACGGCGCGCGGCGTCTCGATCGTCTATATTTCGCACCACCTCGAAGAAGCATTGCAAGTGACCAACCACGCCGTTGTGCTGCGTGATGGGGCCATGACGGCCTATGCACCGCGCAGCGAGATCGATCTGGAATGGATTGTGCGCAATATGGTTGGCGAGAACTTTGACCTCGGCGCACCACCCTCGGGCTATGCGTTTGGCGCACCCGCCCTTGAGATCAAAGACCTCAGCGTGACAGACGCATCGGGCACCGGTCTTGCCGTTGATCGGCTCAACCTCACCGTGAACGCCGGCGAAGTGGTGTGTATTTACGGCTTGATGGGCGCAGGGCGCACCGAACTAATGGAATGTGCCGCCGGTCGCATGAGTGCAGCGCACGGCCACGTGTTGCTCCATAGCCAAGATGTCTCGCGACTGACGATTGCACAGCGGATTGACGCGGGCCTTGTCTTGGTGCCCGAAGACCGTCAGCGCGATGGATTGGTGCAAACCATGAGTGTCGGCACGAACCTGTCGCTGGCCTCTATCCGCGCCTTTACCAAACGCTTGTTCACCTCGCGCAGCGCCGAGGACGTGATTATCGCCGACACCATTCGCGATGTGACCGTCAAAACCGATGGGCCGGACGCAATGATCGGGTCTTTGTCGGGCGGCAATCAGCAAAAGGTTGTGATCGGCAAAATGTTGGCCACATCGCCCAGTGTAATCCTTTTGGACGAACCCAGCCGCGGCATCGATATCGGTGCCAAAGCCGAAGTGTTTGGCCTATTGGCCGAGCGCGCCCGCCAAGGGATTGCCGTTGTATACACCACATCCGAGGTCGGCGAATGCCTCTCGATTGCCCATAGGATCATCGTCATGAGCCGTGGGCGCATCTCCGCCGAATTCACCCAAAACGTCACCAAAGAAGAGATCATGGCCGCCTCGGGCGAAGCTGTGGTTGCTTGATCGACTCTCAAGGAGCTTGCACCATGTCGGACACGACCTCAAAAGCGGCACAATCCACGCCCACAAAGCGGCGCCTCGACATTGGCTACCTGTTGTTGGAGGGACGTGCGTTCTTTGCGCTGATCGCAATTATCGTTATCTTTTCAATGCTGTCGCCCAACTACTTCAGCCTGCCAAACTTTCTGATCATGACGTCACAAGTGGCCATTTTCGGCCTGTTGGCGATCGGTATGCTGCTTGTCATTCTAAGTGGCGGAATTGATTTGTCGGTTGGATCAACATTGGCGCTTTGCGGTGTGTTTGCGGGATTTTTGATGCAGGGCGTCGAATTGGAGTCCCTTGGAATTATCATCTATCTGCCCGTTTGGGCCGTGGTGGTGTGTACCCTTGCCATGGGGGCCTTTGTCGGAGTGATCAACGGCATCTTGGTCGCATGGTTCAAGGTTCCGGCGTTCGTGGCCACACTGGGTACGCTCTATGTGGCACGCGGTGCGGCGTTGCTGATGACCAATGGTTTGACGTTTAACAACCTGTCGGGGCGTGCCGAATTGGGGAATACTGGCTTTGAATGGCTTGGGTTCAACCGCCTTTGGGGCGTGCCGATTAGCATCTTTGCACTTAGCCTTGTGGCCATCACGGTGTATCTGTTGCTGTCGCGCACCCCGTTTGGACGCTGGCTCTATTCGGCAGGCGGCAACCCCAATGCGGCGCGCCTATCGGGGGTGCCCGTCTCCAAAGTTCTGATCTGGGTCTATGTCTTGTCTGGGGTCTGTGCAGCAATTGCGGGGCTTGTCCTCAGCTCGCAACTGACATCCGCAGGTCCGACTGCAGGCACGACCTATGAGCTGACCGCAATCGCCGCCGTGGTGATCGGCGGGGCCGCGTTGACGGGCGGGCGTGGCACCGTGCGCGGCACGCTTTTGGGCGGGTTCGTGATCGTCTTTCTGGGCGCGGGCCTCGTGATCACGGGTGTGTCGTCCTACTGGCAGACCGTCTTTACAGGCGCGGTGATCGTGCTCGCCGTCTTGCTTAACTCCATCAATTACGGGGGCAAAGGCCGCACATCCTAGCGCCGCCCTCACCACAGTTTGTACGCGCTTGCGATGGGACGGAGCGCTACGAAACCCGCCGATCTTTCGGCATTTAGACACCAAAGGGAGAGACCAACATGATTAAGTTTACAACACGCACTTTGCTCGCCGCAGCGACAGCCCTGCCCCTGATGGCAGGCTCCGCTTGGGCCGATGGATTGATCTCCATTATCGTCAACGACCCTGCGAACCCCTATTGGTTCACCGAAGGCGAAGTGGCCAAGGCAACCGCCGAAGAGCTCGGTTACGAGGCCACCGTGTCCGCTCACACTGGCGACACCAACCTCGAGTCGAACCTCATTGACGCGGCAATCACCAACGGTGCGGCTGCGATCATTCTTGATCCTGCAAACGCTGACGGCTCCGTGGGCGTTGTGCGCAAAGCAACCGAAGCGGGCATTCCCGTGTTTCTCGTGAACGCGGAAATCAACGAAAGCGGCTTGGCCATCGGTCAGTTGGTCTCGAACAACGCACAGGGCGCAGCCCTTGGTGCAATCGCTTGGCAAGAGGTCGTCGGTGACGCCGCAAGCTATGTCGAGTTTTTTGGCAACCCGTCCGACAACAACGCCGCGACACGCTCCAACGGCTACAACACCGTGCTCAGCCAGTACCCCGACCTCGTCAAAGTCGCTGAAGAAGTCGCAAACTGGGACCGCACACAGGGCTACACCAAGATGCAATCAATTATTCAGGCAAACCCTGTAATTGATGCCGTGATTTCAGGGAACGACGAAATGGCGCTTGGCGCGATTGCGGCACTCAAAGAAGCGGGTCGCCTCGACGGTGTTGTCGTTGGCGGATTTGACGGCTCACCAGATGCGGTTGCATCCGTTGCCGCCGGAGAAATGGCCTATACCGTGCTTCAGCCTGTTGCCGTCTTCGCCCGCGAAGCGGTTATTCAAGCCGATCACTACATCAAAAACGGCGAAGCTATGGTCGCAACCGAAAAGCAGTTGTTCGACTGCCTGTTGATCACATCAGACAATGTGGCCAACTACACAGCGCCCTTTACGCTGTCCAACTAAGACCTCCCAAGCACACGAGAAAGAGGCGCCCTTATGGGCGCCTCTTTTTTAGGGCGATCATCGTGCCTTGCGGACGAGATTATCAGATCAACCCTCGTGCCATTTCTTCAACAGGTCAGTCACGGCAATCCCGTCGATGGTCATGCCCTCAAGGCCGCAATTGAGGATGGCAAATCCTTTGAGATTGCAGTTGGTCAATGTCGCATTTGAATAGTTAACGTTGTCGATGCGACTGCGCGATAGATTGGCGTTATGCAGCGACAGGCGCTCCATATTGCAATCTTCGATCATCGTCCCTTGAAAATTACATCCCGTTACAACCGTATGGGATAAATTACATCGCGAGATCTTTGATCCAGCCAGTCCCGTATTTTCGAAGATGAGTGGGTCATTCGAGTGCATGAGAGTGATCCTTACCATTTACCAGTGTTATAAAGCCGTCCATCCGCCGTCGACGGAAAGTGTCGTTCCTGTGATTTGCGCGGCCGCATCCGAGGCAAGAAACAAACACGTCCCCCCCAACTGCTCGACGGTCGCAAATTCTTTTGATGGCTGACGCTCTAACAAGACCTCGCGGATCACTGTTTCACGGTCCATGTTATACTTTTTCATCGTATCGGGGATCTGAGCCTCGACAAGCGGGGTCAGCACATAGCCTGGACAAATCGCATTGGCGGTGATCGCCTCACGCGCGGTTTCGAGCGCGGTCACTTTGGTCAGGCCGACAACCCCGTGTTTGGCCGCGACATAGGCCGATTTGTAAGGCGAGGCCGTCAGGCCATGCGCCGAGGCGATATTGATCACCCGTCCCCATCCCGCTTTGCGCATCATCGGTAGGGCGGCGGCGGTGGTGTGAAACGCCGAGGACATGTTGATCGCAATAATTGCGTCCCACTTATCAACGGGAAACTCGTCAATCCCCGCAACATATTGAATGCCTGCATTATTCACCAAAATATCGCACACACCCGCCCGCGTGATCAGGTCGCGGCACTCATCGGCCTTGGACATATCAGCGCTGATATAGCGCGCCTCAACGCCAAACTCGGTGGCGATGCTTTGCGCCAGTGCATGGTCCTCTTGGCTGTCGGTGAACGAGTTGAGTACAACGTTGATGCCCGCTTTCGCCAATTCGCGCGCCACACCAAGGCCAATCCCCGAATTGGATCCCGTCACGAGCGCGGTTTTACCTTTTAGGTCCATGTTGATCTCCATTCGATGCCCTTTCGGCGCACTTTACTGTCCTGACGCGCAATGCAAAGAGAGAATCGGTGCCACGGTTCAAAATCGCCCCGAACCGCGCGAAACTTTGGCATATCTGGAGTGTGCTTTAGGTGGGGCCACTGCACGCCCTAAGTCCAAGCATAGTTGGGGGCGACCTAAGGTCAGTTTTGGAAATTTTGCCAAAAAAAACGCCGGCACAAGGCCGGCGCAAAGTTATTGAGGCAGGTTTCATACAGGCAAGAAACCTATCGAGCAGTGATGTCTTTATACGCCTTTCAACGGGCCACTCCAAGCTAAAAGTTTGAATTCACTGATCCACCCGCTTAGGCTAACCCTCACATAACAAACGGGACGGAGGCTTTGTTCTCGATATGGCAACGAATATTTTCTACGCGCTACGCACCACAAGCGCCGCATTGGCGCTCATCGCGGGATCAAGCCTTGTGCATGCCGAGCCGATGCATGGCATAGCTATGTATGGCACCCCCGACCTACCACAAGATTTCGTGTCTCTGCCCTACGCGGACCCGACAGCCCCCAAGGGGGGAAAGATCATCACTGGCGAGGGCGGCACCTTTGATAGCCTCAACCCGTTTGTGCAAAAAGGCACCTCGCCGTGGCAGCTTCGTTACATGTTGGCGGAGAGCTTAATGGGCCGCGCCTATAGCGAACCTTTCACCCTATATTGTCTGTTGTGCGAGACAATCGACACCGATGAGGACCGCACATGGGCCGAATTTACCCTGCGCCCTGAGGCCCGATTCTCTGACGGCAGCCCCGTCACGCCCGAGGATGTCATCTGGTCCTACGAGAAACTGGGAACCGAAGGTCATGGCCGCTACGCTTCGCTGTGGGGGCAAATTGCATCTATCGAGAAAACCGGTGACGCCTCGGTCAAGTTCACATTCAACACCGATAACCGCGAATTGGCGCTTTTGGTCGGGATGCGCCCCATTTTGCAAAAAGCACAGTGGGAGGGCAAAGATTTCACTCAGTCGGGCTTTGATCAAATCCCCATCGGCTCAGCGCCCTACACGGTGACAGATTACGATGCGGGCACGTTTGTCGAATTGACCCGCAATCCCGACTATTGGGGCAAAGACGTGCCGTTTATGCGCGGACAGGCCAATCTCGATACCATCCGGTGGGAATTCTTCGCGGATTCCTCACTGGTGATCGAGGCCTTTAAAGCGGGAGAACTCAATAGCCACCGCGAATTCAACGTGCAGACGTGGGATGATCAGTACGATTTCCCCGCCGTCGAGCGCGGCGATGTGATCAAATCCATCATCCCGCATGAACGCCCGTCTGGTATGACCGGATTTGTGATGAACACCCGCCTGCCCCAGTTCTCAGATTGGCGCGTGCGTCAGGCCCTGATCGAGGCGTTCAACTTTGAATACATCAACGAGGTGCAAACGGGATCACAGCAATCGCGCATCACTTCATACTATTCCAACTCGGTATTGGGGATGAGGTCCGGACCTGCCGAGGGACGCGTGGCGCAGATGCTCGCACCCTACGCCGATGATCTGCCGCCCGACACACTCGAGGGATATGTGTTTCCCGCCACCTCGGGATCGCTCAATGATCGTCAATCCACACGGCGCGCCTTGGGTCTGTTCAAAGACGCAGGCTACACCGTGCAAGATGGCGTGATGAAAGACGCAGGCGGCGCGCCCTATACCTTTGAGATCCTATTGCAGTCCGGTGATGATGAAAATCAATCCATTATAGATACTTACACGCAGTCTCTCATCCAGATTGGCATCACGCCCACCATCACTGTTGTCGATCGCCCCCAATACCGGGAGCGCTCGGACACCTTTGATTTCGGAATGACCACGTTTCGCCGCGGACTATCCCTGTCGCCCGGCAACGAGCAAAAGACCTACTGGGGGTCAGAGGCGGCCGAGATCGAAGGATCACGCAATGTCATGGGCGTTCAATCAAAGGCCGTCGATGGTCTGATTGAGACGATGCTCTCCTCGCAAAGCAAAGACGACTTTATCGCCGCGACCCGCGCACTGGACCGCGTGTTGACCGCGGGCCGCTATGTCATCCCGATATATCAGTGGAATATCTCACGCGTGGCCCATGCCAAAGAGCTGACCTACCCTCAGACATTGCCGATTTACGGCGATTGGATCGGCTGGCAACCGGATGTTTGGTATTGGAACGAATAGATATGGTACGAAAATTTATTGTCATGGCGGCGTTGGCGGTTGGATTGACCGCCTGCGCGCCTGCCTATGTTGCGGGAAAGACCCTAAAAACGGGTGTAAAGGCCACAACCAAAGTGACAAAATCGGCGGTCGGTGTGGTGTTCTAATCCCCACCCAATACGCCGTATCCTTCATCGCGTCCGCTCACAGAGCTAGCCGTTTTGCTCGCGGGACATAAGAAAACCCCCGGATGCTGTTTACCGCATCTTCGGGGGCTCTTTGGGGCAGATGAGACAGGGGGAGGATCACTGCTCGTGACATCTTGTCTGCCCTGATCGGAGCACGCAGTTAGTGCGTGCCGTCGACTGTGCCGGTGAGGAACTCGATATTGCTCAACTCATCGGTGATACTGGTTTGAACGGGAAGCCAGTTAAAGGCTCCTGCTGCGATTGCGAGGGATGCTACAGCTCCAAGTCCAAGCGTCACTACGGGAAGTCTGGACACCTTTGTGTGTCCGAGATGTTTGGCGCGGCCTTGTACGGTGGAGAAACGGTCGTTGGAAACATATGCCATGGGAGGGAACCTCTTAAAAACTCAATCCTTGCAGCTATTTAACCACATTTCTCATCGCCCGAAAAGCGCCGCGACTGTTACAAGTCCACGCCACACTTCGCCAGAACGCCACGCGAACAAACCCAAAACATCGCCACTTTGCAAAGTTGCAAACCTCATCCAAACACAAGATGTAGGGCAAGAGGAACATCGCCGTGCGCCCGAAATGTGAGCGCGCGGAACGTTTTCCTTTTGTTATTCTCTCGCCAACCACCCCGCGCCACGCTATGTCATAGCCCATGATAAAACTTGATATTTTCCACGACCCGATCTGCCCATGGTGCTACATCGGCAAGGCCCGCCTTGACCGCGCGATGGAAGCCCGCCCGAACCATCAGTTCGTGGTGGAGTGGCATCCGTTCCAACTCAACCCCGACATGCCCGCGCAAGGCATGGACCGGCGTGCCTATCTTGAGGGCAAGTTCGGCGGCGTTCAGGGCGCGATTGACGCCTACCGCCCTATCGTCGAGACGATGGGCGCAGAGCTGCCAAAGGCTGATCTGGGTATAATCAAACGCACCCCCAATACGCTCAATGCGCACCGCTTGATCCATTGGGCGGGTATCGAGGGTATGCAGACCCCGATCGTCGCCGCCCTCTACCGCGCATATTTCCATGAGGGGCGCGACATCGGGGACACAGAAACCCTTGCCGATATCGCGGATAGCATGAGTATGGATGCCAGTCTCGTGACGCGCCTTTTGTCCACCGACGAGGACACCGACATGATCCGCGCGCGCGATGCACACGCCCGCGAACGCGGAATTTCTGGCGTGCCGCTCTATGTTGTGGCCAACCAACACGCTGTTCCGGGCGCGCAAGCCACGGACCTGTGGATCAAAGTGATCGACGAACTGGCCGAGGCCGCCGACTAAATGAGCGCCGCCGCACCATATGCGTTTGATTTCGCGTTGGGCCTTATCGGCGCACTGGGGTGGATTGCGGTTTTGACCCATGCTGCACGCCATCCCGCCACGCGCCTTTGGCCACCACGCCAGCCGAGCATATTGACGGTGATTTGGTCATGGGGCCTGACAATTGTCATTTACATCAGCCTTGTGCGCCTTGGCTCCAGTGTCGGCAATACATTGGACCTGTCCGCCTTTGTGCGCTGGGGCATCGGCGGCACTCTTGCCATCTCAGGATCACTGTTTCACTCATGGGCCACGTCCACATTGGGCCTTAAGGCCACATCAGGGTGGCCCGCGGCGCGCTGCACACGTGGCCCCTACGCCCTTACCGCTCATCCGCAATATATCGGCCAAGGGCTATCCTTTGTTGGCTTGGCCCTGATTGCAGGCGCGCCACATGCGGTCCTCATTGCCGCACTTGGCTGTCTTGCATTGGCCTTTGCCGCACGTGTTGAGGCCGCGCACCTCAATGCGCACCACCCCACGCACACATAAGCACAGCCCCCGCACCCCAAGCGGCCTTTTCATACCCAAGCGGCACCCATAGGGTGCGTCTACCCCATATGTGAGTTAGTCATGCCCCGTAAGTTAGCCCAACCCGAATTTGTTGCCCTCATGGCCATGCTCACCGCCACCGTGGCGTTGTCCGTCGACTCCATGCTACCTGGCATTCCGTTGATTGCGTCCGAGTTGACGCCCGATGATGTCAATCGCGCCCAACTGGTCCTGACCGCGTTTGTCTTGGGATTGGGGCTGGGCACACTGATCAACGGGCCATTGTCAGACCGCTTCGGCCGCAAAGCCGTTATCATTGGCGGATTGACCGTCTATGCCGCCGCAGCCGTTTTGGCGGCGACCGCCCCTACCCTTGAAACCCTGCTTGCCGCGCGCGTGATCCAAGGGTTGGGTGCCGCAGCCCCGCGCGTGGTCACAATGGCCCTCATCCGCGATCTCTATAAAGGGCGCGAAATGGCGCGCATTTCATCGTTTATCATGATGATTTTCATTCTGGTGCCCGCTGTCGCCCCTGCACTTGGCTCGCTCATCATGCTCGGGTTCGGATGGCGTGGCATTTTTGGATCTTTCGTTGTGTTTGCTGCCCTGTCAGGGCTGTGGCTGATCATCCGCCAAGAAGAGACATTGCCCAAAGCGGAGCGCCGCGCGCTCTCCATGGCGACCCTGATTGCGGGCACGAAAGAGACGTTTTCGCACCGCTCCGTCCAGATCTACACCCTTGTACTCATGCTCGGCTTTGGTCAAATGTTTGGCCTCTTGTCCTCCATTCAACAAATCTACGGCGAAGTATTTGATAAAACGGACAGTTTTCCAATTTGGTTCGCCGCACAAGCCCTGATTTCGGGCGTCGGAACCCTGATGAACGCCAAATACGTGGTGCGCCTTGGCATGCGCCGTATCGCACTTTCGGCCTACATCGGCCAAATCGCTATATCATCGGTCGTTCTTGCCCTGATCGGTTCCGGCCTCTTGCCTGACGCCCTCGCATTTCCGGTGTTCTTTATCTGGTCCGTCTCGGTGTTTTTCATGGCGGGCGTCACCTTTGGCAATATCATCGCCCTGTCACTCGAACGTTTGGGCCATGTCGCGGGGATCGCGTCCTCATTGGTCCAAGGGATATCGACAATCGGCGCAGTTTTGATCGCGGCGCCCATTGGATTGGCCTTTAACGGCACGGTCATACCGCTGACACTCGGCACATTGATCTGCTCGCTCATCGCATATCTCCTCTTGCGCCGCACCGTGGACGCAGAGGTATAATTATTTCTTTTTAGCGACTTGCGTGGCGCTCTTCGCGTGGCGCGCAAGGTCTTGAGCAATGGCAAACGCGCCCTTGATCTTGTCACGATCGGTTTTCCAATCGCGGCGGACAACGATCTTGTTGTCTTTGACCTTTGCCTGCCCTTTTTGGTCGTGGATAAACTCCATCAAACCCACCGGATTTGCATATTTGTCATTGTGGAACTGGATCGTCGCGCCTTTCGGACCGCCATCAAGACGTGCAATCCCTGCGGCGCGGCATTTTTCCTTGATGCGAACAACGAGTAGCAACGTGTTGACTTCTTTGGGTAATTTTCCAAACCGGTCAATCAATTCCGCCGCAAATCCCTCCAGCTCGACCTTGGTGTGCAACCCAGACAAGCGGCGATACAGACCCAATCTAACATCAAGATCAGGCACGTAAACCTCTGGAATCAATACAGGAACGCCGAGATTGATTTGTGGCGCCCATGCGCCATCATCGTCCAGCGTCACACCCTCTTGGCCAGATTTGATCTTGGCAATCGCCTCTTCGAGCATGGATTGATATAGCTCGAACCCGACCTCTTTGACGTGGCCAGATTGCTCCTCACCCACCAGATTGCCGGCCCCGCGAATATCGAGATCCTGACTGGCAAGCGTGAAGCCTGCACCGAGGGTGTCGAGCGATCCCAACACACGCAACCGTTTGCGCGCGGCATCGGTCAACGGCGCGCGCGGCTTGGTTGTCAAATAAGCATAGGCACGGGTTTTGGCGCGCCCGACCCGTCCGCGAATTTGGTAGAGCTGTGATAGGCCGAACATATCTGCGCGGTGGATGACCATCGTGTTGGCAGTCGGAATATCAATGCCACTCTCCACGATTGTGGTGGCCAACAGCACATCATACTTGCCGTCATAAAAGGCGTTCATCCGGTCATCAAGCTCACCCGCAGCCATCTGGCCGTGAGCAACGACAAAGCGGACTTCGGGCACATTATCGGCCAGAAACTGTTCAATTTCAGGGATATCGGTGATGCGAGGCACCACGAAAAAGGACTGCCCCCCACGGTAATGCTCGCGCAGCAAGGCCTCGCGGATCGTCACTGTATCGAACTCACTGACATAGGTGCGAATGGCCAAACGGTCGACGGGCGGCGTGCCGATAATCGACAAATCACGCACGCCCGTCATCGACATTTGCAAGGTGCGCGGGATCGGCGTGGCCGATAGCGTCAGGACGTGGATGTTGGATTTCATCGACTTCAGGCGCTCTTTATGCGTCACGCCGAACCGTTGCTCCTCATCGACAATCAACAGGCCAAGATCATGAAACTTAACGTTTTTTGCAAGCAAGGCATGGGTGCCAACGACGATATCAACCTCGCCGGACAAAAGCCCCTCGCGGGTTTGCGTCATCTCTTTTTGGCTCACAAAACGTGACATCGGGCGCACATTGATCGGAAAGCCACGGAAGCGTTCGGCAAAAGAGCGATAGTGTTGACGGGCCAACAATGTGGTCGGCGCGATCACCGCAACCTGCTGACCACAAAGCGCCGCAACAAAGGCCGCGCGCATCGCGACTTCGGTTTTGCCAAACCCGACATCGCCACACACGAGACGGTCCATCGGAAGACCCGCCTCCAGATCGTCCAACACGTCCTCGATCGCTTTGAGCTGATCATCGGTTTCATCATAGGGAAAACGGGCGCAAAACGCCTCCCACATGTCATCGGGTGGCACCAAAATATCCGCTTTGCGCAACTGACGCTCGGCGGCGATGCGGATCAGCTTTTCAGCGACCTCACGAATGCGCTCTTTCAGCTTGGCCTTTTTGGACTGCCACGCGCCGCCGCCCAACTTGTCGAGCAACCCCTCTTCGTTGCCATAACGGCTCAGAAGTTCAATGTTTTCAACAGGAAGGTAGAGACGGTCTCCGCCCGCATATTCCAACAACAGGCATTCATGCGCCGCACCCAACGCGGTGATGATCTCAAGGCCCCGAAAAATCCCGACCCCGTGATCCACGTGAACAATCAAATCTCCCGCCGAAAGCGCGGAATGCTCTGTGAGGAAATTATCCGCCCGCTTTTTGCGGCCAGGTCGTCGGATGAGGCGGTCACCCAACACATCTTGTTCCGAGATGACCGTGACGTGATCCGCGGCCTCTGTTGGGGCTTCGAACCCTTCATCCAGCGGCCAAATGGTTAAGAACACGCCACCCTTTCCGGACGGCACATCGCGCCAATCGGAAATCAGGGTCGTATCAACGAGGTCTTGGTCCTCGAGCAGCGTCTGCAACCGGTCGCGCGCGCCC
The DNA here is from genome assembly GCF_965656515.1 of Celeribacter marinus. Classification (GTDB taxonomy): domain Bacteria; phylum Pseudomonadota; class Alphaproteobacteria; order Rhodobacterales; family Rhodobacteraceae; genus Celeribacter; species Celeribacter marinus_D. The sequence continues at coordinate 23,908 of NZ_CBFHKW010000006.1, read as the reverse complement.
TCGGACCATGAGGCCATGACCACATGACCATTCTCACGTTTTGCATGAATATGCTCGGATAACGCCCCGAAAAGATCTAGTTTTTCTTGTTGGCGTTCGGGTGCAAAGTTGCGGCCAATGCGGCCACCCGCATCAATAACACCAAGACCTGTGGCCTGCGCCGAGGGGTGAAAATGAAGAACCCTACGGCCCGCAATTTCCGCCTCCCACGCCGCATCATCCAGATAAAGCAACGCAGGCGGACAGGGTTTATACACGCTATCAAGGCGCTTTTTCGAGGTCATCGCCTCACGGCGGCTGTCGTATTGATCGGCAATTCCGTCCCACCGCGCCAACCGCGCCGCCGTGGTCTGGTCATCCAATGCAATTGTCGCCTCTGGCGTATAATCAAACAAGGTGGCCAAATGGTCGTGAAAAAACGGCAACCAATGCTCAAGGCCTGCATGCTTTTTCCCTGCAGAAACAGCCTCATAGAGGGGATCGTCGGCGCCAGCGGCTCCAAACTCGATCCGGTAGGCTTGCCTAAACCGCGTGATCGCCGCATCGTCCAAAATGACCTCAGACACAGGCGTGAATGTGATCGCATCGAGTGTCTCGGTGGTGCGTTGTGTCGCGGGATCAAAGCGGCGCAACCCGTCCAATTCATCCCCAAAGAAATCGAGACGCACCGGCGCATCATGGCCCGGTGGAAACACATCAATGATGCCGCCGCGAATGGCATAATCACCGTGTTCGACAACGGTTGGCGCCTGCGTGAACCCCATACGGACAAAAAAGCCGCGCAAGGCCTCCTCGTTGACCCGCTGACCTTTGCGCAGTGAAAACGCGGCCCCGTCCAATGTCTCTTTGGCGGGAACACGCTGTGTGGCTGCGGCCAATGTGGTCAATAATACATAGCGTTTGGGCATCGCCCCATGCGCTAACGCGGCCAAGGTCGCCATGCGGGAGGCGGACACATCGGCATTGGGCGAAATCCGGTCATACGGCAGACAATCCCACGCGGGAAAGTCGATCACAGGCAGATCGGGTGCAAAGAACGCAAGGGCCGCCTTGAGCGCCGCAAGACGTTTGTCATCGCGGGCCACGTGGATCACAGGGGCGTCGGATTTGGCCACTTCGCGCGCAAGAAGATAGGCGTCAAACCCCTCTGGCGCGCCGCCAATCTGAACATGAGCGGTGTTGGATTTGGATGCGATAGCCACTGCGTCTAGCCGCCAAGCGGTCCTGTGACGATGTTTTGATACATGCCCCACATCGCCGTGATAAAGATGAATAACATGCCGATCATTTGCGTTTTTAGCCGGTGACGCCGCAAGACATCCACCAAGGCCTCACCACGCGGCGCATTCACCAAAATGCGTTTCGCCGTGCGGATATTCAAAAAGAACACAATCGTCATTGGAAAGGCCATGAGAAAGACGGCTTGTGCAAACTCGACATCGTAAAAGACCCCGAGCGCAAACAAGATGGTCAACCCACCCGAGGCCATGGCCACAATGACGAGGCCGGAAATCTCTGCGATATTGCCCAAGCGGTTGACGTTGATACGAACAAGATCTTCGAGATCCTGCATGCGCTCACCGCCATGTTTTAACGCTTTTTGCGCCAAATCGAACGGCACGCCGAGCACAAAGTGGGACGCGGTCGACCATAGCACGGCCAAGGCGATCCAATACCAAAGATTAGAAAACGACCGCATATCGATGACTTCGAAAATGGTTTGCCAGATACTCACGATGACTGCTCTTTTGGGCGAATTTGCGGGCGCGATGCCCTGATTGGCGCGACATTAGCGTGGCTGCGCGGCGATTCCTACCCTTGATGAGCGGCAAAAACCATGTCACCTGAGTGGTGCATATATACACCCACGCGAAAGAGCCGCCATGACCCGTTCCACCGCCCCCTTCCCGCTGACCCGCTTGCGCCGCACCCGTAAAATGGACGCCATTCGCGGGCTTGTGCGTGAAAACGCGCTTGGGGTATCGGACCTGATCTTGCCGGTGTTTGTGCGCGAAGGTCTGGATGACGCCACGCCGATCCCCTCCATGCCCGGTGTCGAGCGGCTGACCATTGACCGTTTGGTGCGCAAAGCGGTTGAGGCACACGGCCTTGGCATTCCCGCCATCTGCCTGTTTCCCTACATCGAGCCTGAGTTGAAAACCGAGGACTGCGCGGGCGCATGGCATCCCGACAACCTTGTGAACCGCGCCATTCGCGCCGTGAAAGCCGAAGTGCCGGATTTGGCGATTATGACCGATGTGGCGCTTGATCCCTATAACATTAACGGCCATGACGGCTTTGTTGTGAATGGTGAAATCGTCAATGACATGACGGTTGAGGCGCTTGTGAAAATGGCGGTGGCGCAGGCCGAGGCTGGTGCGGATATCATCGGGCCATCCGATATGATGGACGGACGCATCGGCGCTATTCGCCGCGCACTTGAGACGGACGGGCACGACACGGTGACGATTATGTCCTATGCCGCCAAATACGCTTCGGCGTTTTACGGACCGTTTCGTGATGCAGTGGGCGCATCTGGCGCCTTAAAAGGCGACAAAAACACCTATCAAATGGACCCCGCCAACTCCGACGAGGCCATGCGCCTGATCGAGCGCGACCTGATGGAGGGCGCGGATATGGTGATGGTGAAACCCGGAATGCCCTATCTCGACATCTGTCGCCGCGTTAAAGACACCTTTGGCGTGCCGACCTTTGCCTACCAAGTGTCGGGCGAATACGCGATGTTGGTCGCGGCCGCTCAAAACGGATGGGTGGACCGCGATAAGGTCATGATGGAAAGCCTGATGGCGTTCAAACGTGCGGGCTGTAACGGCATTTTAACCTACTTTGCATGCGATGCCGCGCGTCTGTTAAACGCCTGACGCATGTGCGTGAATCGGCGGGGGACCACCCAAACGGGCCCGCCTGTACATAAGACAATGACAGCGCATGAAAATTGCGCCATAATACTCTCCAAAGAGCCTTGAGAGCTCGAAACTGGCAGTAACTATAAGGGCAGTCCCATGACACATTTTTCGCGCCGATCGTTGTTGATCGGCCTTGGTAGCGCAGCTGTTTTGACCGCATGCGGCAATGGTTTAAACTCAACCGGCAGCGCGGTGATCGACGCGCGCGTTGATCGTACCCTGAACGAGCTTTATTCCAACTACCCCGGTACAAGCGATCTTCGTGACAAATCCGTGGGCCAGTTGGTCATGCCGTTGGTGACCGAGGCCGGCTTTGGCGTTGGCGGCTCATATGGGCGCGGTGCATTGCGCGTCGGCGGCGCATCGGTCGATTATTACTCCTCTGCTCAGGCCTCGATCGGTCTGCAAATTGGCGCGCAGCAATACGCGCACGTGTTGTTCTTTATGACCGAACAATCGTTGCAAGACTTCCGCAATTCCCAAGGATGGGCCGCGGGCGCGGATATCGAATATGCGATTTCCAACCGTGGCGAAGAGATGTCGGCAGACACAACAACACAGCTATCACCCGTAATTGGTGTGGTCTTTGGTCAAGCGGGCCTGCGCGCTGGTGCGACCATTGAGGGCACAAAGTACACGAGAATAATCCCGTAACAGTTTGGATTTATTCGACATATGAAAGCCCGCCACTACGGCGGGCTTTTTCATGTCTGAGCGCTGTTAAACGCCTCTCTCCTAAGGGAGCGCCTCCTCAAGCACGCCGTCCGCAGTCATCTGTGCGTAGAGCAACCCCTCACGCAGCCCCCGATCCGCCACCGACAAGCGGTCTGTGGGCCAGATCCGCAATAGCGCCTGAAGGATCGCGGCACCCGACATAATCAATGCCTGACGGTCGCGCCCGATGCGCGGATCATTGCGCCGCCCCACAGGGCCAAGGTGCAAGTAATCTCGGATCACACTATCAATTTGCTCGGACGACATGCGCAGCCCGTCGACCTTGTTGCGATCATAGCGCCGCAAGCCAAGGTGCGAGGCCGCCACGGTTGTCACGGTCCCCGATGTGCCGATGATCTGGAACCCGTCACGAGCGGGCTCGTTGGCATAGGGCGTGAAATCCGCGAGCTTTTCCTCAAAGAACCACGACATCAACGCAAACCGCGCGCTATCATCCTCAACATCCGAAAACTGCTCCATCAAGGTGGCGACACCCAACGGCACCGAAATCCAGTCCACGACTTTGGCATGCGGGAAAATGCTACGTTCCGTAGGCGTGAACCCTGTGTGCAGCCGCATAATCGCGCGCGGACGATCCGCCATTGGAACCGCACTTAGATCAATCCACACAAGTTCGGTGGACCCCCCGCCGATATCGACGACCAAGAGTTGTTCGGTCTTGGTCGACACCAACGGCGCGCATGAAATCACCGCCAAACGCGCCTCTTCCTCGGGTTTGATGATCTCGAGGGTCAGCCCCGTCTCACGCTGGACGCGGCGCAAAAAGTCACGTGAATTTTTGGCACGCCGACAGGCTTCGGTCGCGACCAGACGCATGCGTTTGACTTTGTGTTTATCAAGTTTCTTGCGGCACACCCGCAACGCCTGAATGGTGCGCGTGATCGAGCCACGCGACAAACGGCCAGACGCCTCCAGCCCGTTCCCGAGCTGGACGGATTTTGAAAAACTGTCGATCACATGGAACTGACTGCCCTTTGGTTGGGCAATCAACATGCGACACGAATTAGTGCCGAGATCGAGAGCGGCATATAGCTCTTCTCGATCTGCGGTTTGAGGCACGGGTGGCTCAACCGGTTTCGGGAACGCGCCCGCACCATAGGGACGCTTGGGCGCCATAACACGCCCTCCATTTCAAGTTGGGTTCACACTACGCGTGCTTTTGTTCCCTCGCAAGAGATCAGATGGCCCTCGTTCATAAACGTGATGAAGATTTTTCCGATACCAAGCCCTTTCCCCCAATGCCCGCTTGGCCTAAGTCTGTTTCTCGACAACAAGGGCTAAAACACATGACCGATATGACAATTATTTACTGGCGCGATATTCCTGCCCAAGTACGCATGGGCCGTGGACGCAAAGCATTGCGTGCGGTATTGCCCGAACGCTTTGAGCAAGCCATCGACCGTGTCGCCATGCGCATCGGGGCCACCGACCAAGACGCCTATATCGCCGAGTGGCGCGATGTGGTGATCGCGGTTGAGGGCGAAGGCCAAGAGGCCGTGGACGCCAAAGTGGCCGAACTGGACGCCGCCTATGACAAAGAGCGCCTGATCGCGCTTGTGAACAATGACGGGCACGCGCCCGCCTAAATTTTGCGCATATTTTGCGCGGCCACACGGCCCGCACCCAAAGGACAAATAACATGACCCGCACAGTGATCGAGAGCAAGAGTAAGACCGTCATCATCGGCTTTGACGAGCCGTTTGCCGTCATCGGCGAACGCATCAACCCCACGGGGCGCAAAAAACTTGCCGCCGAACTGGAGCTGGGTGATTTCTCCACGGTGGAACGTGACGCGATTGAACAGGTTGCTTGTGGGGCCAATATTCTCGACATCAATTCGGGCGCGGTGTTTTCCAACAAGATGGCCGAAGACCCCCGTTACGCCGACAACAACTTTGTCGAGCCGCCGCTGATGCGTGACCTCATCGCCCGCATTCAAGCAATTGTTGACGTGCCACTGTGCATCGACAGCTCTGTGCCAGATGCGCTTGAGGCCGGTTTGGAAATGGCCGAGGGCCGTCCGCTCTTGAACTCTGTGACGGGCGAGGAAGAGCGCCTTGAGCGGGTTTTGCCGCTTGTTAAGAAATACAACGTGCCTGTGGTGGCGATTGCCAATGATGACACTGGGATTTCCGAGGATCCTGATGTGCGCTTTGCCGTGGCCAAACGCATTGTGGAGCGCGCTGCAGATTTCGGCATTCCCGCCCATGACATCGTGGTGGACCCGCTCGTGATGCCCATCGGTGCGATGCGCACTGCGGGCCAACAGGTGTTCACGCTTGTGCGCCGTTTGCGCGACGAATTGGGTGTGAATACCACTTGCGGCGCGTCCAACGTCTCGTTCGGCCTGCCACAGCGCCACGGCATCAATGCCGCGTTCTTGCCCATGGCGATTGGTGCGGGCATGACATCAGCCATTATGAACCCTGTGCGGTTGCAAGAGATGGAAGCGATCCGTGCGGCCAACTTGCTCATGGATCACGATCCGGACGGCGCAAAATGGATCAGCTTTAGCCGTATCGTTGATGCGGTGGCCGAGGGCGCCACCTTTGCCGAGGCCTCCACGGCGGCGGCCGCTGCAGGATCAGGTGGCGGGCGTCGCAGTGGCGGACGTCGTCGCCGTTAATCCCATACTCGGGCAAACACCATAAAGGGAGCGCACAGATGACACGGTTAATCGCCTTGAACAAACCGTTCGATGTGCTCTCCCAGTTCACCGACAAGGGATTGGAGGGCAGCACGCGGCGCACCCTGTCCGATTTTGTCGATGTGCGGAACGTGTACCCCGCCGGACGTCTTGACCGCGATAGCGAGGGCCTGTTGTTGTTGACCGACGATGGCAAGCTACAAGCCCGCATTGCCAACCCGAAATCGAAGATGCCAAAGACCTATCTGGCGCAGGTCGAAGGCAACATTGACGCAGCGGCGATTGACGCCTTGTGCAGTGGCGTGATGCTCAAGGACGGTCAAACCCGCCCTGCCCGCGCCGCGCGTGTGCAGGCCCCCGACTGGCTTTGGCCGCGCACGCCACCCGTGCGCTACCGCAAATCCGTGCCCGACAGTTGGGTGCAATTGACCATCACCGAGGGCAAGAACCGACAGGTGCGCCGTATGACGGCCCATGTCGGATTTCCAACCCTGCGCCTGATCCGCGTGGCCATCGGGCCATATACACTCGACGGGATCGACAGCGGCGCATGGCGCGACGCCGATCCACGCAACGCATGGGATACGCTATGAGCAGTTCACAAGACCCATTGGTGGTTTTCACCCCGTCCGGCAAACGCGCCCGCGTCCCTGCGGGAACGTCCGTGTTGGAGGCCGCGCGTTCTATGGGTGTGGACCTTGATAGTGTGTGTGGCGGTCGCGGGATTTGTTCAAAATGTCAGGTGCAACCTGCCTTTGGCGACCACTCCAAACACGGGATCACCGCGTCAGAGGATGCGCTGAGCGCGTTCAATTCGGTTGAGGAGCGCTACGACCGTGTGCGCGGCCTCAAAACGGGGCGGCGTTTGGGCTGTCAGGCCTGTATTCAGGGCGATATCGTGTTGGACGTGCCGCCCGAAAGTCAGGTCCACAAACAGGTGGTGCGCAAGGCCGCAACCACGCGCCACATCGAAATGGACCCCGCAACGCGGCTTTATTATATCGAGGTCGAGCCCGCCGATATGCACGCCCCCACGGGCGACTGGGAACGCACCCAAGCCGCGCTGGCCGAGCAATGGAACATCACGGGCGCCACGCTAACCCTTGCCATGCTCGCCAAACTTCAAACCGCGCTGATCGCCGCCGAGTACAAGGCAACCGTGGCCATTCACACCGCCCGCGACGGTGCGGCACAGGTGATCGGCGTCTGGGCGGGTTTTGCCGAGCCTGCGCTGTTCGGCTTGGCTGTGGACCTTGGATCGACCACCATCGCCGCGCATTTGACCAATCTTGTGACAGGCGAAGTCAAGGCCTCGGGTGGCGTAATGAATCCGCAAATCCGCTTTGGCGAGGACCTGATGAGCCGCGTGTCCTACGCGATGATGAACGAAGGCGGCGCGGGCGAGATGACCCGCGCGGTGCGCGAGGCGATGAACACGCTCGCCGCCGAGTTGGTGGCCGAAGCGGATCTCACCACGGCTGACATCTATGAGGCGGTGTTCGTGATGAACCCCGTCATGCATCATTTGTTGTTGGGTCTTGATCCGACACCCTTGGGTCAGGCGCCGTTCGCGCTTGCGACCAATTCGGCCATGGACCTGCCTGCGCGCACCATCGGGTTGACGCTCGCAGATGAGGCACAGGTCTATATCCTGCCGCTTATCGCAGGCCATGTGGGCGCGGATGCCGCCGCTGTCGCGCTCTCGGAAGCCCCGCAAAAAGTCGATCCCCTCACGTTGATTGTCGATGTCGGCACCAATGCCGAGATCATTTTAGGCAACAAATCCCGTGTCTTGGCTTGTTCATCCCCCACAGGCCCCGCATTCGAGGGCGCACAAATCTCAAGCGGTCAACGGGCTGCCCCCGGCGCAATAGAGCGCGTGGAAATCGACGCCATAACCAAAGAGCCACGGTTCAAGGTGATCGGCTGTGACCTTTGGTCGACCGATCCTGACTTTGCCACGCAAACCGCTGTATCTGGCGTCTCGGGCATCTGCGGGTCGGGCATTATCGAGGCCGTCGCGGAAATGCGCATGGCGGGTCTGGTCGATGCCAACGGGTTGATCGGATCAGCCGAGGCCACGGGTACGGAGCGCTTGCGCGCCTCAGGCCGCACCTATTCCTACCTCTTGCATGACGCCAGCGCCGAGGGGGGCGCAGTGATCGAAGTGACCCAAGGTGATATTCGCGCCATCCAGTTGGCGAAATCGGCGCTCTATGCGGGCGCACGGTTGCTGATGGATGAATTTGGCGCAGATGAAGTTGAGCGCGTGGTGCTTGCGGGCGCATTTGGTGCACATATTTCGCCCAAACACGCGATGGTTCTGGGGATGATCCCCGACTGTCCGCTTGAACACGTCACATCGGCGGGCAATGCCGCAGGGACAGGGGCGCAGATTGCGCTGTTGAACGCGGCAGCGCGGCGCGAGGTCGAGGCGCTTGTGCATGAAATCACCAAGATCGAGACTGCAATCGAGCCGAGATTCCAAGAGCATTTCGTCGCCGCCAACGCCATTCCCCATGCAACCGCGCCCTTTAGCGGCCTGCGTGCGGTGGTGCCGCTCCCCGATGTTGATTTTAACGCGGGCGGTGGCGGTGGCCGTCCACGCCGCCGCGCACGGCGCTAACCAAAGGCGGCCTTGCGCTTTTTTAACGCGCGGGGCCGCATATCCCTTGACCCTCTCGCAGGGTTTGACTACCTCTCACCTCATGAGCGGGTATGGTGAAAAGGTATCACGGCAGCTTCCCAAGCTTTAGTTACGGGTTCAATTCCCGTTACCCGCTCCAACAAATACCCACATCCACAAATCTATGAGATCACCACGATGCAACTGCACGACGCAACGTCTCGCTGTTGGTTGGACTGTCCATCTGCCACCATTGGTCAGGGCAACAGGAGCATTCAATGGCCGATCCGTTTTTAGACATGGCAGTCGCAGAGCTATTGACGCGCCTCAAGGACGTAGAGTTCGAGAAATCCGTGTCGATGCGCGTGAGCGACGTGGGCAATATCTTTATCCTCGGGCACGATGCACAGGTCTCGGATGCGCGCGCGGACGCGGCCGTGATCGCCTCACAAGAGACATTCACTAAAATTCTGCACGGCGAATTGCACCCGATGAAAGCGGTGATGTTTGGCAAACTCAAAATCGTCGGCGATGCAAAAACGGCCATGAAGTTTGGCAGCTTGTTTGGCTAGGCCACGCTAGGCGAGACTGGCCTTACACAGCTTTGCACCACGAAAAAGGCAGGGATCATTGCGACCCCTGCCCTAAATTGTCTTTATATCATAATCTCTTAGACCTTAAGAAAGTCGATCAGGTGACGGGTTGAACCGTCCTTGTCCGAGCCACTTTTGTTGCCCGACAGAACCGGCTGCAACGCCAGTGCCAACTCCTTGCCCAATTCCACACCCCATTGGTCGTATGAATTGATGCCCAAAATAACACCCTCAACAAAGACGCGGTGTTCATAGAGCGCGATGATCTGGCCAAGAACAAAGGGCGTGAGCACCTCATAGGCCAAGGTGGTCGAAGGACGGTTTCCGGGGAAGACGCGGTGCGCCGCCTGACGCTCCAACTCGGCGCCCTCGAATCCTTTGGCCGCCATAAGAGCGCGCGCCTCATCGATATCGCGCCCGCGCATCAGCGCTTCGGATTGCGCCAGACAGTTGGAGACGAGCAATTCATGCTGATGGTCCAGATGGGTCTCATGGCCGAATTTGCCGACCATAAATTCACAGGGGACCACTCGCGTGCCTTGGTGGATCAACTGGTAAAACGCGTGTTGACCATTGGTGCCCGGCTCGCCCCAGACAACGGGGCCACTATGATAGGGCAACTCTTCGCCATCCATCGAGACGCGTTTGCCATTGCTTTCCATTTCCAACTGTTGGAAATACGCCGGAAGTCGCACGAGGCGCTGCTCATAGGGCAGCACGGCACGGGTCGCGTGTCCACACACCTGATTGTGCCACACCCCGACAAGTGCGAGTAGGACGGGCAAGTTGTCTTTGGGGGCTGCAGTGCGAAAATGAACGTCCATCGCCTGAGCGCCGCGCAAGAAGTCAGCAAAATTTTGCGGACCAATGGCGATCATCAACGACAGACCAATCGGCCCCCACACGGAATAGCGCCCGCCAACCCAGTCCTCAAACCCGAACACAAGATCAGGGTCGATACCAAACGCGGCCGTTTTGTCTTTGGCCGTGGAGAGAGCTGCAAAATGCTTGGAAACACCATCTTCGCCGATATGCGGGACAAGCCAGTCACGCGCAGTTTGCGCATTTGTCATCGTCTCGATGGTGGTAAATGTTTTTGAGGCCACAATGATCAGGGTTGTTTGCGGGTTCACACGGGCCAGAACGTCATGGATATGCGCCCCGTCGACGTTGGAGACAAAGTGGCAGCGCGGCCCGTCGACGTAGGGTTGCATCGCCTCATAGGCCATCACGGGGCCAAGGTCTGAGCCGCCAATTCCGATATTGACGATATCCTCGAACGGCGATCCGGACACAGATGAGATGTCCCCGCGCCGAATACGATCCGCGAAATCATCCATGCGCGCTAAGGTGTTTAGCACCTCGGGCATAACGTCTTTTCCGTCCACCAAAACGGGTCCGCCATCAAGGTTACGCAACGCCGTGTGCAGCACTGCGCGCCCTTCGGTGTCGTTGATCTTTTCGCCGGTGAACATCGCCTCGCGTTTGTCGGCGACACCCGCCTCATCGAGCAGAGCAAACAAGGCATCACGCGTTTGGACATCAATGTTGGTCTTTGCATAGTCGAACAACAGACCGTCCGCACGGGCTGAAAAATCCTCGGCCCGCGATTTATCCGCGTCGAACAGATCGAGCATGTGACGCGATCCCGCCGCAGTGTGGAGCGCGTTCAACGCTGAAAAATCAACAGGCATATGTGGTCCTTACGTTCATCTGAATGCGCGACATGCGCGTGGATACCATAAAACAGTTAAGGTGTGGAAAACGGATCCGTATATCCCGTACCGTGGCGCGCTACGGCGCCCAGTGCACGGTCGCTTGGGCCAAAAACACCGACACGGGCGCGTCGATGGGCGATAAAGTGGCGGCGCGCTCTAGTGCGGTGCGTTTCTCGTCGCCTGTCATCAAAATATGTGTGGCCATTGCGGATTTGAGCGCCTTGGCGGACAGGGTAATGCGTGGTTCTGGCGCATTGGGCGCGCGCATTGCCAAAAGCGTTGGGGCCGCATCACTGAGCGCCAATTCCAACTGATCCGCTCCCGGAAACAGGCTTGCGGTATGCATATCCGCGCCCATGCCCAACACAAGGACATCAAGGGGCAACGTGGCCTCAATCGCGGCCATCAAGCCGTCCAACCCCTCTTCGGGTGTTGGCGTGTCGGCATAGAGCGGCACGAGCGTGGCCGCGGCCGCCTTATCCACCAACAAACGTTGCTTGAGCAATGTCGTGTTTGAGCGATCAGAACTCTCGGGCACCCACCGCTCATCATTCAAAAGCACGTCCACGCGGTCCCAATCCAGCGTTACGCCCGACAGCGTATCGAACACGGGACCGGGGGTGGTGCCGCCGGGCACACAAAGAGATGCCCGGTCATTGCTTTCCAATGCCGCCCGCAATTCTCCCGCGATTGTGTTAGCCAGATCGAGCAAAAGCGCCTCGCGGTCGGGATACTCTACAATGTTCATTCCTTGACCTCCCGCCAGCGGCGTCCCTCACGGTGCAACATCATTGCGGCATCTTCTGGCCCTGATGAATAGGCGTCATACAGCTTGGGCACATCATTGCGTGCTTCCCACCCATTGATCAACGGATCGGTCCATGCCCATGCCGCCTCAACCTCGTCGCCGCGCATAAACAGCGTTTGGTTGCCACGGATCACGTCCATGATCAGACGCTCATAGGCGTCTGGAATGTCGTCGGCCTCTTCGCCCAAAGCATCGGCAAAGCTCATATCAAGTGGCACATCAATCAACCGCATGCCGCCCGGGCCGGGTTCCTTGATCGTCACCTTGAGGGTCATACCCTCGTTGGGCTGCAACCGGATGGTGAGGACGTTGGCGTGACGCCCTGCATCCTCGCCAAAGATCGAGTGTGGCGCATCTTTGAACACAACGGCAATCTCGGACGTGCGGGCCTTGAGCTTTTTGCCTGTGCGCAAATAGAACGGGGTGCCCGCCCACCGCCAGTTGGAAATCAAACAACGCAGCGCGATATAACTCTCGGTGCGTGAGCGCGGATCACCCGCATCGTCACGATAACTTTGTTCGGTGTCGGTGGCATCGTATTGGCCACGCACGATGTGGTGATGGTCGATATCCTCCAACGCACGGATAACTTTGAGCTTTTCATCGCGCACGGAATCAGGCTCGAAGCGTGATGGCGGCTCCATCGCGATGAGGCACAACAGTTGCATCAGGTGGTTTTGCACCATATCGCGCATCGCACCCGATTTGTCGTAATACTCGCCACGCCCGCCAACACCCACGGTTTCAGCCACTGTGATCTGAATGTGATCGACGTATTGGCTGTTCCAAAGTGGTTCGAACAAAATATTGCCAAAGCGCACGGCCATCAGGTTTTGAACCGTCTCTTTGCCCAAATAGTGATCGATGCGGTAAATCTGTGTTTCGTCGAAATGCGCAGCAAGACCCGCGTTCAACGCTTTGGCGGTGGCAAGATCGCGGCCAAACGGCTTTTCAACCACAATGCGGCTTTCGTCGTCGGCAATCTTGAATTCGTGCAGGCGCTTGGCCAAATCACCAAACAGGCTTGGGGCAACGGAGAAATAGAAGGCTTTGACCACGCCATCGCGCATCAGGTCACGCAGGTCGCTCCAACCGCCCTCCCCCTTGGCATCGATGGTGACAAAGTGGAGCCGCTGCAAGAATGCGCCAATTTTCTCGTCGTCACACTCGTTCTTTTTGGCAAATTCTTTGATCGCGTCACGGATCAGATCGCGAAATCCCGCGTCATCCATGTCACCGCGCGCAGCGCCGATAATGCGCGCCTGTTCTGGCATCTGGCCCGAACAAAAGCGGCGGTACAGGCCCGGGAGAATTTTGCGGCGTGCGAGATCGCCCGTGCCGCCAAAAATCACAAGGTCGAAATCATCGACCGGAATGACACGTGAAACCATCGTTTGTCTCCCAGTTGCGGCGCGCCATTTGCATCAGGCCGCCGCTTTAGTGTTATGCGTCTGTCGCGCCGGCACGCACTACATCGCAGTGACTTAGTTAGCGCTAACGATAGCCGTTTACCGTTGTCTTGGATCAAAGTCTAGCACCTCACCCCCCTCTCACAACCCACCACCGACAATAAAACCGATTTTCACGATCTCGTGGGGCTGCAAACGCCTACTTTTCATCACCAGCTCAATCTCTTACCGTCTTTTGAAACAGACGAGGGCCAAATGAAAGACACCATTGCAAACGCGGGCAAGTTCCAAAACGCCGATATCACCGCCGATGGCAGTGCGCGCGCCCGCGTGGCGTTTAGCGATCCTCAAACCATTTGGTTCAACACCGGCACGCTGTGCAATATCACCTGTGTGAACTGCTATATAGACAGCTCCCCCACCAACGATGCGCTTGAATACATCGGCGTGGATGATCTGCGCGGCTATCTGGATGAATTGGACGGGCTTGCGTGGTCCGTGCGCGAGATCGCCTTTACCGGCGGTGAGCCGTTCATGAACCCGCAGATGTGCGCCATGGCGCGTGAGGCGTTGAGCCGTGGGTATGAGGTCTTGATCCTCACAAACGCGATGCTGCCGATGATGCGGCCGAATGTGCAGGCGGATTTGGCTGCACTGTGCGCGGAATTTGGCGACAAACTCACATTGCGCGTCTCTCTCGATCATTGGTCACAAGCCGCCCACGACGAGATGCGCGGCCCAGGCAGCTATGAGCGCACCCTCAAAGGCATGGACTGGTTGCGCGGCGCGGGCGTCAAAATGGCGGTTGCGGCGCGCTCGCTGTGGCATGAAACAGACGCCGAAACCCGCGCGGGATTTGCAAAAATGTTCGCCGCGCACAACTATAACATCGACGCGCAAGACCCTGCTATGACTGTTATATTCCCCGAAATGGACGAGACAGTAGAGGTGCCCGAAATCACCACCGCGTGCTGGGGTATTCTGGGCAAGACACCCGACAGCGTGATGTGCGCGTCAAGCCGCATGGTGGTCAAACGCAAAGGCTGTGCGCCCAGCGTTGTGGCCTGCACGTTGCTGCCCTATGATCTTGAGTTTGATCTTGGCCCCACCCTTGAGGGTGCGGCGCGTGATGTGGCGCTAAACCACCCGCATTGCGCCAAATTCTGTGTCCTGGGGGGGGCATCGTGTTCGGCGTGATGCCTTACTAGGCCTCCAACTCCGTATCCCAATAGAGAAAATCAAGCCATGTATCGTGCATATGGTTTGGTGGGAATTTGCGGCCTTTATTGCGCAGCTCCTCCGACATCGGCATGCGCGGCGGCTTTCGCAAATGCATGCGGGCCTGCTTGACCGATAGCGACCCCTTGCGCAAATTGCACGGCACACAAGCTGCCACGATATTCTCCCATGACGTGACCCCGCCGCGTGCGCGTGGGATAACGTGATCGAACGTCAATTCACGCCGCGCGCCACAATATTGACAGCAAAATTCATCGCGCAAAAATAAATTAAACCGCGTGAACGCCACGCGCTTTGCCGGTTTGACGTAATCTTTGAGGACGACAACGGACGGAATCCGCATTTTATGGTTCGCAGAATGCACATAACTGTCATATTGCGCCACGATGTCCACACGATCGAGCCAGATCGCCTTGATCGCCTCCTGCCATGGCCACAACGACAACGGATAATAGCTCAGCGGGCGGTAATCTGCGTTCAACACAAGTGCGGGATTTATGCGCGTTGAACCTGGATCACGCACAAACTCTGTTCTAAAATCACCATCCATTTGACGCGCAGCCGCCTCCGCCTTGACTACCTGTTCAAGTTAAGGACGGGCACCCGCCCCACTCATAATTAAACTATATATCGTAGCGGCAACCTGACAAGCCCCATGATATGCCGTTTTGATTGAGGGCACAGTTGCACGGCGATGTAACAGCGCGATGACCATTCTTTGGGCGAAACTTTGTCTGCGCAGGCCGTCTCGCCTCCAAAAACGACAAAAGCGCACCCGATGGATGCGCTCTTTGTCGTTGGATGTCTCGTCGGGCGCGTTAGCGGCGGCGATCATCCGTACGCACACGAACAGGTGCGCACTCTTGGGTTGGGCGTAGAACGTAAGACACCAGAGCCATTGCAGCAAGTGCGAGTGCGGTTAGCGCGATAAAGTCCATATAACCCTCCAAGTTGTGTAACGGGACGGTAACACCCCCGCCTGCAACGTCAAGCCGATCTTTCGCATTATGGCGAAATTTAGCCGTTTTACGCCGCACTGCCGCAAACCAAGAGAAAAGCCACCGATTTAGCGCTCACTCATAGCCCAATTTGTCGCACAAGAACGCCAAAGCGACCGAAAGACCGTCAGGGGCGATTCCATGTGCTGTGCCACGCTCGATATGGGCAAACACCTCTTCGAACCCCGCAGATTGAAGCGCTTCGGCGGCCTCGGGCAGCGATTGCGGCGGCACAACATCGTCCTCGTCGCCATGCAGCAACAAAACGGGAAAGGTCACGCGTTTTTCATCGACCAGCAGTTCAGGCTCCAACAGACGGCCCGAAAAGCCAACCAATGTGGCAATCGCATCTTCGCGGCGCGGTGCAACATGCAGCGCCATCATGGTTCCTTGGCTGAACGCGACGAGGGCCAACTGATCCGGCTCGAGATTGTAGTCGACCAAAATAGTGTCGAGGTAGTCGTTCAATTCATCGACGGCGCGCAACAACCCGTCACGGCTTTCTTCTTCCGATGAGCCATCAATCCACGGGATTGGAAACCATTGAAATCCCATTGGATTTCCGGTGCATTGCTCTGGCGCATCAGGCGCCATAAAGACGGTATCGGGCAAGTGTTCAGCCATGTGATCGGCCAAGCTCAACAGATCTGCGCCATCCGCCCCGTAGCCGTGCAAGAACACCACAACATTGCTCACGCGGCCCGACTGACTATCGCGTGTTTTACTGTCCAGATTTGCCATTACCGTATTCCTTCGCGTGATTTTTCAACATGGTAGTAGGCCCACAATAGCCGCGCTGCAACCGATCTCCACGGCGACCATGCCACAGCCATCTGGCGCAATGCGCGCTCTTTGGGGCGCTCGGGTAGATCAAACAGCATCCGCGCACTTTCTTGGAGGGCCAAATCACCGGGGGCAAAGACATCGGCGTGACCCAAAGAAAACATCGCATATATCTCCGCTGTCCACACGCCAATGCCCGACACCTGTGTCAACGTTGCGATCACCTCATCGGTGGGTGCGGTGCGCAAAGCCTTATAATCAACGCGCGCCTCGGCCAATGCGTGGGCATAGCGGACTTTTTGGCGCGACAGGCCACAGGCGCGCAGATCGTCGTCGCTTGCCCACATAATCTTGCGCGGTCCCGTCAATTTGGCCACTTTCAGCCGCGCCCAAATCCCGTTGGCCGCAGCCACAGAGATTTGTTGACTGACAATGGCGGATAACAGCTGTTCAAACCCGTCCGTCTTGCGACGCAGCGGCAATGGTCCCGTCTGGCTGAGCGCATAGGCAAACCGTGGTTCAAGGTCGGCCAAATACGCCGCCCCTTCGGCCACGCACGCGGTCTCGGTGATGATCCTCATAGGCTTTGCGCCCATTCGAGCGCATCCAAAAGCTGTTCGCGCCGCGTCACCCCATCGGGCGACTTGGGCCGCGCAATCATCGCCACCGACAGGCCAAGGGCACGCGCCGCATCAAGTTTTGCCCGCCCCGCAGCGCCCCCTGCGTTTTTGACCACAAGCCAGTCGGGCTTGAGTTCGCGAAACAGCGCCACTTCTGCCTCAACGCTAAACGGCGGGCGTCCGGTGATCCACGCCCCGTTCGACATCGGAAACGGATCACGTGGCGCATCCACCACCCGCGCCCAGATCGCGCTATGGTTCAAATGGGTCATATCCGCGACGGTCTGACGCCCTGTCGCCAAAAAGATGCGTTTGCCGCGCGGGATGATCCGCGCCAAATCCGCACGATCCTTGGCTTCGTGCCATGTGTCGCCCTGACGCGAGCGCCATTCGGCGCGCTCATAGCGCAAATACGGCAAACCACGCGCCGCACAGACCCGCGCCGTGCGCGCGGTGATGGCCGTGGCAAACGGGTGCGTGGCATCAATCACGGCGCGAATGCCCGCCTGTTCGAGATAGCGCACAAACCCAGCTTCTCCGCCAAAGCCGCCCACACGTGTGTCGCCGCGATAGGCAATAGGGCTGTCCGTCACCCCTGCAAGGGACGCCACACAAGCGATATCGCAATCCGCCAAATGCTCTGCAAGATTGCGCGCCTCAGTCGTACCCGCCAACAAAAGGATCATTGCGCCGTCCCAATAATCTGACCTGCACGGTCAATCACAATAATGTCGAACCGCATGCCCTGCCCGCCAAAACGCGCGTTGACCGCATCAAGGGCTTTGTGCGCCACAAGAGCGGCAAAGGACGCGCCTTTGGTCTCGTATATCTCAAGGGCCGTATTGGCCCCCGCCACATCAGGATCACGCATTTCCGTGGCCCAAAACTGCATATCAACCTGTGAGCGCTTGGAATGAAGGTCCATTTCGCCTTGCGCCAGTTTCGCAAGTTTGCCGATGCCGCCGCCAATCGTGACGCGGTCCACAGGGTGTTTTGCGAGGTATTTCAACATACCACCGGCAAAATCGCCCATATCCAACATCGCGCCATCAGACAGGCCGTAATGCGCCTGCACCACCCGCTCCGAGGTTGCACCGGTACACCCCGCCACATGTGCAAGACCTTCGGCGCGCGCCACATCAACACCGCGGTGGATGGACGCAATCCACGCCGCACATGAAAACGGCCGCACAATGCCCGTGGTGCCAAGCACGCTTAACCCGCCTTTGATGCCAAGGCGCGGGTTCCATGTCTTTTTCGCAATCGCTTCGCCGTTTGGAATGGAGATCGTAATCTCGACATCGGGCGCGTGACCCAATCGCGCCGCCATGTCCGCAACCTGCGCGCGCATCATGTCGCGCGGCACGGGATTGATCGCAGGCTCCCCCACGCCAATGGGCAAGCCCGCCTTGGTGACAATGCCGATCCCTGCGCCCGCTTTGAACGTCACACCGCCCGTTGAGACAGCAACCCGCGCGCGAATTTCCGCACCATGCGTCACGTCAGGATCGTCCCCTGCATCTTTGACAATACCCGCCTCGGCCCAACCGTCCCCTTGCGCGGTATAGGACAGCGCAAACCGCGGCCGCTCGCCCTTGGGCAATGTGATGCGCACCGTATCGGGAAAGCCCGCCCCCCAAAGCGCATGCAGCGCGGCCCGCGTGGCCGCAGTCGCACAGGCGCCTGTGGTCCAACCACGGCGCAAAGGTTTGGGATTAAGGACAGGTGTCTCACTCATGTAGCGACTATATCGCGGGCAGCGCGCAAATGACCACGCTGTTTTTACACACAGATTGCACGCTCTACCTTTGCAACAGGGCCAGACCCGCGCCATAAGGATCACATGACCGAATCTACGCTTTCTTTACCCTCTGGCGACTGGCCGGAACTGACACCTGGATGGGTGTGGCTATGTGGTGCGGGCCCTGGGGATCCGGGCCTGTTGACCTTGCACGCGGTGAATGCTCTGCGCCAAGCGGATGTGATCGTATACGACGCCCTTGTTGCCCCTCAAATTCTGGACTGGGCGCGCGCAGGTACCGACATGATCTATGCGGGCAAACGTGGCGGCAAGCCTTCGGCCAAACAGGTCGACATTTCATTGCGACTGGTTGATCTGGCACGTGCGGGCAAACGGGTGTTGCGCCTCAAGGGCGGCGATCCGTTCGTGTTCGGGCGCGGTGGCGAAGAGGCCCAGACCCTCATTCAACACGGTGTCCCCGTGCGCATCATTCCGGGTATTTCCGCAGGTATTGGCGGTCTGGCCTATGCAGGCATTCCCGTCACCCACCGCGATGTCAATCAATCCGTGACCTTTGTGACGGGCCATGACCAACGCGGCGAAACCCCAGACAGCCTTGATTGGGACGCCCTGTCGCGCGCCTCGGGCGTTCTGGTCATCTACATGGGCATGAAACACGCCCCAGTTATCCGCAGCGGCCTTTTGGGTGCGGGGCGCAGTGAGGACGAGCCTGTGGCGATTGTGTCGCAAGCCACCACGCCAAACCAAAAAGTGTTGGAAACCACGCTTGGTGCGATGCTTGATGATATCGCCGCGACAAAGATGGAGCCCCCCGCGATTATCTGTGTCGGGCGCAACGTCTTGATGCGGCAAGTGTTGGACTGGCAGGCCTTGGAGCGCGGCGAGACTCCGCGCAATCTCGATCCATTGGGACGCGGCAAACCCGCCGAAGAGCGCTAGGATGAGCCGCGGAGTTTTGATCGCCGCACCTGCGTCCGGTTCGGGCAAAACCACCGTCACCCTTGGTCTATTGCGGGCCTTGAAACGGCGCGGGCACACCGTGCGGTCCGCCAAATCCGGCCCAGATTATATAGATCCGCGCTTTCACGAGGCGGCCAGTGGTGCGCCCTGTGTGACCCTTGATGCATGGGCGATGACGACCGAGCGGCTCGCGGCACTCGCCCATGGTCCCGAAGATCTGATGATCATCGAGGGCGCAATGGGCCTGTTTGACGGCGCGCCCCACGCCACGGATCCCACGCAAGACGGCAAAGGCGCATGTGCCGATCTGGCCAAAATGTTTGATATCCCCGTGATCCTCGTTGTGGATGCCTCTCGTATGGCACACTCGGCGGCGGCGATGGTCGCCGGATTTGCGGGCCATGATGCGCGCGTACGCATTGCGGGCGTGATCCTCAACAAAGTGGGCAGTCTGCGCCACGCCGCGATGCTGACCCGCGCGCTCGCGCCCCTGTCCATTCCGGTCCTTGGCGCCCTGCCGCGTGATGCCAGCCTTGCCACGCCATCACGCCACCTCGGGTTGGTCCAAGCCGGTGAGAGATCCGATCTTAACGCCTTTTTGGATCGCGCGGCGGACGCCATCGAGGCGAGCGTGGATATCGACGCCCTTTTGACCAGTGCCAGTGCGTTTCACAGCCTCGCCTCGGGCCCGCGCACACCGCCACCTGCGCAAAGCATCGCGGTGGCAAGCGATGCGGCCTTTGCCTTTGCCTATCCGCACCTATTGTCCGACTGGCGTGCACAAGGCGCAGATATTACAACATTTTCTCCGCTTGCCGACGAACCGGCACCGCCGAGCGATTTGATTTACTTGCCGGGTGGCTATCCCGAATTGCACGCGGGCAAACTGGCCGCGAACCACCGTTTTTTACAATCCTTGCGCGAAGCCGCAGCACGGCGGCGCGTTTACGGCGAATGTGGTGGCTATATGGTTCTGGGCGATGGGTTGATCGACAAAGACGGTGTGCGCCACCGAATGGCGGGGCTTTTGCCCCTTGAGACATCATTCGAGACGCGCAAGTTGCACTTGGGATACCGCAGCGCAACTGTGATGCATGGCCCTTTTGCAGGCTCATGGAGCGCGCATGAATTTCACTACGCGACCACGCTCAAAGCCGACGGGACACCGCTTTTGAACACCTCGGACGCCGAAGGTACGGATTTAGGCCCACAAGGCTTGGTTCACGGGGCTGTGAGCGGCTCATTCGTCCACCTGATCGACCGCACATAGGACCACAGTGCACGCTCAAACGTGCGCGGCTGTGCAAAACCGATCGAGCGGGACGTGAGGTGCCCCCCTTTCCAAGCGGGGACCGTGTTGGTAAAGCACAAACAGATATATAATTTGGAATGTTTCCCATGTCCGACTCTCAGTCAGCCGCTCAGCCAGATACGCACTCTCACATTTTGCCCCATGTCGCGCGCCGCAATGTCTATATCCTTGTGGCGGCTCAGGCATTCTTGGGCGCGCAGATGTCGATGATCTTTATCATCGCAGGGCTAGCGGGTCAGTCGTTGGCATCGAACCTGTGCTTTGCCACATTGCCCATTACCGCCGTTGTTCTCGGGTCGATGTTGTCGGCCACACCGCTGTCGTGGATCATGCAGCGGTTCGGGCGGCGCGTTGGGTTTTGGATTGGAACATCTGCGGGGGCCGTGGGCGCATCTATTGGCGCTATCGCCTTGTTACAACAGAACTTTTGGCTCTTTGTTGTCGGCGGCCTGTTCACCGGCCTGTATCAGTCGAGCCAAGGGTTCTTTCGCTTTGCCGCCACCGATACCGCCGACGACGCCTTTAAACCGAAAGCCATTTCATGGGTTATGGCGGGCGGTCTGGCCTCGGCCATCATTGGCCCGCAATTGGTCAAAGCCACGTCCCAAGCCATGGTCGTCCCGTTCCTTGGCAGCTATCTCGCCGTTATCGCAATAAACCTGATCGGTTCGGGTCTATTCCTGTTTCTCAAAATCCCCAAACCACCCGTGGCCAAACACGGTGAACACCTTGGCCGCTCGACCATGGCGTTGTTGCGCACGCCACGCGTGGCCGTGGCGATCATCGTGGGAATGGTGTCTTACGCGTTGATGAACCTTGTGATGACCTCGACGCCTCTGGCGGTCGTCGGCTGCGGGTTTGAGCAAAACATGGCCGCCGATATCGTGTCGGCGCACGTCCTTGCGATGTTTGTCCCCTCGTTTTTCACCGGTAGTTTGATTGCGCGGTTCGGCGTGCAAAAGATCATGGCGGCGGGTCTCATCATCCTTGGTCTTGCAGGCATTGTCGGCATGGCGGGCGTCAACGTCGAGAATTTCTTTATCGCTCTTGTCTTGCTTGGTATTGGCTGGAACTTTGGCTTTATCGGAGCGACCGCCATGTTGGCCTCGGCCCATGAGCCCTCCGAGCGCGGCCGTATCCAAGGGGTCAATGACTTGTTGGTCTTTGGCGGCGTAACCGTGGCCTCGCTGGCCTCAGGCGGTTTGATGAACTGTTCGGGCGGATCACCGCAAGACGGATGGAACGCGGTCAACCTTGCGATGATTCCGTTTCTCACGCTTGCGGGTGCGGCTCTCATCTGGCTTTGGATGCAGCCAAAAGAGGCCTAAAGTCAGGCCGTTACGCCGCACTCTTTGCGTAACCTGTCACGATGACGCGCCAACCAAAGTGCGGTGAGATACAGCGGGCCAGTGTCGAGTTGATGCGCGTCACACATCGCCATAAGGGCGTCGAACGGCACGAGAAACGCCCGAATATCCTCGTGCTCCTCGGCCAATCCGCCGACACCCGCCGCATCATCGGGCAAATCCGCGATGCCGACATATGACACCAAAAACTCGGTCGCAGCGCCAGGGCTGACGTAGTAATCGCCCGCTTTGTGCAGCGCCGCCAATGTGACCCCCGCCTCCTCATGCGCTTCGCGGCGTGCGGTCACCTCTGGCGGCTCGCCCAGATCAATGCGTCCCGCTACAGGCTCATAGGTCCATGGATACACATCGCCGCGCCCGAACGGACCAAAGCGCAACTGTTCAACCAGTAAAACGCGGTCACGCACAGGATCATAAGGCAATACGGTCACGGCATCGGCCATATGAAAAACCGCCCGTTGCATCTCACCCGATTGCGTCCCGTCAAAGCGGGCATGGGTAAAATGGCTGTCTTCCAAGGTGAAGTAGTTCAAATACGGCATCACATGGCGCACAGTTGTGACGGCGGTGCGCGTCATGGTCTCTCTGCGCGGGTCAAGAGCGCGCGGACTGTTTTGTGCGCGCACCCGCGACCACGCCCGCGTCAGGATTTGCGCCACATGCCCGCGCACGGTCTCGACGCTGCGCCCGTTGTGTTTGTGGGCCAAAATTTCAACGGCCGCCGCACGCACGATATCGTGGGTCAGGCCAGTTTGATCCTTGAGTACTGCACGCAAAAACGCGTGTTCATGATCGGAGAATTCAGCGCCAAGGCCCGCAAACGGATCTGTCGTCATGACCACCGCCGCGCCGTTTGTTCTGTCAACCATCCGCCAAACAGCCCGCCCACGACGAGGGTAATGGCCACATCGAACCGGATCACAACGCTCAGCGCATAATCTTTGAACAGATCGACCATGCCCGCCAGTGCATGCATCGGGCCGCGATACCGCGTGTCCAAAGCGCGGTGAATCATTTCCTCGCCCGAAAAGTACAGCAGCGCCCAAAACACCAATAATATACTTGCCGTGAACCCGTAGCCGTAGGCCGCGCGCATGGTGTCGCCCGCGCGTTTGCCCAAAAACTTCCACCCCACGACAAAGCCGATCACGCCCGTCATGTAAGAAAACCAACCGAACTGCGTGCCATCGGGCATGTGCCCTTTGGCCAGTTCGGCGGCAAACCAACCTAAAAGGGCGAACCAAAGTGCGGCAACGAGTTTAGACGCTGTGGGCATAACAACCTGCAATGTAGAGTGAGCGCGAGAGTGCGGCCAATGTGGCCCCGCGCGAGATGTCTCACGACACCTCGCAAACGGCGCATTTTCAAGGCGCTTTTGCGCAATAGCTGCGAAAGTTGCGCCCA
>NZ_CBFHKW010000005.1:80628-83111 GCF_965656515.1 Celeribacter marinus | reverse complement strand
TGAAAAACGCCAAGAGGCATTGAAGTCCCATCCAGCCCAATGCGCGTTTTACGCTGACTTGGCCCGAGGGAATGGGGCGGCTTTTGGTGCGGGCGACGCTTGCATCAATGTGGCGGTCCGTGATGTCGTTCCATGTGCACCCTGCGCCACGCATGAGGAACGCGCCGATGGCAGATCCTATGAGAATCCAGACCGTGCGCAGGGTCATTTCCCCCGCTGAAGACGCCGCCAAAAGGGCACCCCACCATGTTGGGATCAGCAAGAGCCATGTGCCAACGGGGCGGTCCGCGCGGCTCAGGCGCAGGTAGGGGCGCGTCCATGCGGGGGCCAGTGTATCGACCCAATTGCCTTTGACGGCATCAAAAACCTGTCCGTCTGTCTCTGGCGTTGTGCGCTCGTCGGTCATATGTAGGTCTCATGGATAAAGCAAAAATACGCCTCTATGTAGATCAGCCCTTGGCCCAAGGGCAAACCGTTCCTCTCACAAAGGAGCAGTCTCATTACCTTTTCGGGGTGATGCGTCAGGACAACGGGGCCGTTGTGGCCTTGTTTAATGGCGTGGACGGCGAATTTCTGGCCGAGGTCACAAAGGCGAACAAAAAGAACGGCGAATTGGTGTGTCGTGCGAAAACGCGTGATTTGTTGATGCCGCCCGATGTGTGGTTGATGTTTGCGCCGATCAAAAAGGCGCGCACGGATTTCATTGTCGAGAAAGCCGCCGAGATGGGCGCACGCCGTATTGTGCCTGTGAACACCGAATTTACAAACGCCGAGCGTATCCGTCAGGACCGGTTGCAGGCCCATGCCCTTGAGGCGGCCGAGCAATGTGGCGGCACCTATGTGCCTGAGGTGACGGATTTGCAAAAGCTTGATCGCGTGTTGGCGGATTGGGACGAGACGCGGCATATTATGTTTTGCGACGAGGCTCTTGTGGGCGCGGCGCAGGTGTTGGGTGATGTGGCGGCAGACAAGTGGGCCATTTTGATCGGACCCGAGGGTGGATTTTCCGAGGCCGAGCGTGCACGCCTTCACGGATTGCCGTTCGCGCATGCTGTCTCTCTTGGTCCGCGTATTTTGCGGGCGGATACGGCGGCGGTGGCGGCGCTCACGATCTGGCAGCAACATTTGGGGGATTGGTCCTGATGCGTCCTGAAGTCCGTGCGCTAATCTGGCAATGGCGCGAAGTTCTCATCGCCCTTTTGGTTGTCGCGCTAATGGCGTGGTGGGCGGCATCGTCGTTTGGCGTGGTGCGCTGGGTGGCGCTTGTCGTCACTATCGCTGCACTGTTTCTTGCGTTTGCGGCTGTTCAGCGCGCACGGTTTGGCCGCACCGAGGGCGGCATTGGTGCGGTGGAGTTCGACGAGGGCGTGGTGAGCTATTTTACCGCCACAACGGGCGGTCAGATCGAGATTGCCGCGATGACCTCCGTAATGTTGTTGCCCGCTGTGCGCGGTCCTGCGCATTGGCAACTTGATGCGCCCGCACAAGCCCCGCTTTTGATTCCGCTTGATGCCTTTGGAGCCGAAAAACTCTTTGATGTGTTTGTCACTCTTAACGGGATCGAGACGGAAAAGATGTTACGTCAAATCAAATCTGCACCAGACAGCCCTGTGGTGATCTGGCGTAAACGCACAGTCGCCCTGCATTGACTTCCAGCATGCCTTGACCCACTTGTTAGGCAACAACCTCACGTTTCGGAGACCTCCCATATGTCCATTCCTCAATCTGGCGGCGGCCTGATCGAAAGCTATGACGATCTTGTCACCTTCTTTGAACAGGGCTGTAAGCCGAAAGATGCATGGAAGATCGGGACCGAGCACGAGAAGTTCGGATATTGTAAGGACACGCTCAAACCGTTGCCCTACGATGGGGATCGCTCAATCAAGGCCATCTTGGAATCGCTTCAAGACCGCTTTGGGTGGAACCCTGTTTTTGAGGGCGAATATTTGATCGGCCTTGAGTTGAATGGCGCGAATATCTCGCTAGAGCCCGGTGGTCAGTTGGAACTGTCGGGGGCTCCGCTCGATACCATCCACCAGACCTGTGATGAGGTGAACGAGCACTTGCGGGACGTGCAAAGCGTGTCCGACGAGATTGGCGCGCGCTTTATCGGTCTGGGCATGGCGCCGCATTGGACCCATGACGAGATGCCGTTGATGCCCAAGGGGCGTTACAAACTGATGGACGCTTATATGGATAGCGTCGGCACCTCTGGCACACAGATGATGCGACGCACCTGTACAGTTCAGGTGAACCTCGATTTCGGGTCCGAGGCCGATATGGTGCAAAAGTTCCGCGCCGCGCTTGCGTTGCAACCCGTGGCCACGGCGCTGTTCGCCAATTCGCCGTTCAAAGAGGGCAAGCTCAACGGGCATAAATCATGGCGTTCCTACATATGGCGTCACCTTGATGCATCGCGTACGGGCATGTTGCCGTTCGTGTTCGAGGACGGCATGGGGTTTGAACGTTACGCCGAATACGCG
>NZ_CBFHKW010000005.1:64516-80530 GCF_965656515.1 Celeribacter marinus | reverse complement strand
CCTCGATGTGCCGATGTATTTTGTCTACCGCGATGGCAAGTATATCAACGCATTGGGCCAGTCGTTCCGCGATTTTCTCAAGGGTCAGTTGCCTGCTTTGCCTGGTGAAAAGCCAACTCTAAGCGATTGGGCCGATCACCTCACCACGATTTTCCCCGAGGCGCGGATCAAGCAGTACATGGAAATGCGCGGGGCCGATGGTGGTCCGTGGCGGCGTTTGTGTGCGTTGCCTGCGTTCTGGGTTGGTATGATGTATGACCAAAACGCGCTCGATGCGGCGAGTGATCTGTTCAAGGATTGGACCCCCGAGTTGCGCGAAGAGTTGCGTGTTGCGGCTTCTGTCGACGGGCTTCAGGCCGAAGTCGGCGGAGTGAAGATGCTTGATCTGGCACGCGAATGCGTGACGATTTCCGAGGCGGGTCTGGTGGCGCGTGGCCGCGAGGGCGCGGGCGGTTTGGTCCCTGACGAGACCCATTTCCTCAATGCGCTCAAAGACAGCCTTGAAACAGGAAAAGCGCCAGCCGACGAGTTGATCGAGCGGTTTGAAGATGACTGGAACGGCGATGTCACCAAAGTGTTTGGTGAGTTCAGCTACTAACGTCCAAAGGACATTTTGACAAAGAGAGGCTTGGTCGTGTGATCAAGCCTCTTTCTTTTTGTCTTTTTGGCCGATTTTTGTCTCTGTGCCGTCGCGCAACCGAGCGATGTTTTCGCGGTGTTTGACAAAGATCAGGCCAGTGAGAGCCAGCACAATAATTGCGCCGTGCAGGTGGTAAATCCACGCGGTGTAGATCGGTGCCATGAGGGCCGCGACCAGTGCAGACAGGCTGGAATACCGTGTTAGGACCGCCACGGCGAGCCATGTCGCACAGGCCAAAAGGCCCACAGGGAACGACAACGCCAAGAGCGTGCCAAGGAACGTTGCAACGCCTTTGCCGCCTTTGAAGCGCAAAAATACCGGATAGAGGTGGCCGAGCATCGCGCATAGCGCGGCAATGCCTGCGCCCTCTTCGCCGATAATGGCGCGGGCGAGCAATACCGCAGCCGCGCCTTTGCCGCTATCGCCCAGTAGGGTCAGTAATGCGGCGAGTTTGTTTCCGGTGCGCAAAACGTTGGTGGCCCCGATGTTGCCCGATCCGATGGCGCGTAGATCGCCAAGGCCGAACAGGCGCGCCATGACGATGCCAAACGGGATGGAGCCAAGCAGGTAGGCGGCAAGTGCGGTCAGTAGCATTGTCATTGATCAGCCCTCGTAAACGCGGAAACCCGCGACCCATGTGCCGCGCACTTTGCCCTGTAGGCGTGCGCCGTCAAAAGGTGTGTTTTTGGATTTGGATTTGAGTTTGAAGCGGTCCAGAACAAAGGGTGCATCGGGATCGAACAGGATCAGGTCGGCGGGGGCGTCATCGGCTAAGCGGCCAGAGGCGAGGCCGAGGCGCTTGGCGGGATTGAGTGACATCGCCCGCATGAGTTGCGGCAAGGTAATCTGTCCCGCATGGACAAGGCGAAGAGCGGCGGGCAGCAGCGTTTCCATCGCCACGGCCCCCGATGCGGCTTCTTCAAACGGCAGGCGCTTGCTCTCTTCATCTTGTGGGGTGTGCATGGAGCAAATCACGTCAATCAATCCGCGTTCAACCGCGTCGATCATCGCGAGGCGATCCTCCTCGGAGCGCAGCGGCGGTTTGACTTTGAAAAAGGTACGGTAATCGCCCACGTCCAACTCATTGAGCGTCAGGTGGTGGATCGACACGCCTGCAGTGACGTCAAGCCCGTTGGCCTTTGCACGATCGAGCGCGGGCAGGGCGCGTGCCGTGGTGATCTGGTCGAAATGGTAGGAGACGCCGGTCATTTCGATGAGGGCGATGTCGCGGTCCAACCCCATGCGCTCGGCCATGGATGACACGGAGGGCAATCCACGCAGGGCAGCGAATTTGCCGGATGTGGCGGCGGCCCCTTTGGACAGGCACGGATCTTGGGGGTGGCCGATCACCAAAGCGCCGCAAGATTTGGCGTAGGTCAAGGCGCGTTGCAACACTTTGGCGTTTTCCACCACGTGGTCGCAGTCGGTAAAGGCCACGGCGCCCGCGTCTTTCATAAATCCGATTTCAACCATCTCGCGGCCGGCACGGTCTTTGGTCAGGGCGGACATATGTTTGACGTTGACGATGGCGTCGGTCGCGGCGCGGCGTTGCACGAATTCCAACACTTCGGGGGTGTCGATGGCGTTGATTGTGTCGGGACGTGTGATCATTGTGGTTACGCCCCCCGCTGCGGCCGCGCGGCCTGCGGATGCAAAGCTTTCCTTGTGGCGCTCGCCTGGTTCGGAGACTTTGACGCCCAGATCGACGATGCCCGGGGCAAGGCATTTACCGCCGCAATCGATGCTCTCGCCGCGCGGCGGGGTGCCTGTGCCGCGCTCGGCGATGCGGTTGCCCTCGACACGCAACCACCCAAGTTGGTCGGTGAGTGCTTCGGGGTCGATCAGTCGGGCATTGGTGAAAATGGTCATGCGATGCCTCTTTGGATGTCGCGGATCAGGGAAAAAACCGCGCGTGCGTCAGGAATGGTGTCGAATTGCGGCGTGGTGAGCGTCTGGTTGCCCGTCAGGCTCACGGCCTCGGCACGAAACCGGATCGTGCCGGGATCGTCGCCATCAAAGTCGATGCCCGTGTGGGGCGCGATGTCTACTGCGTTGAGTGATGGTCCGGCCAAGGGAATGCGCATGGCAAAGAACGCGCGCGAGGTTGACAGCGAAAACCACGTGTTGCGCCGTGCATACATGCCGAGCCATTTCGGGCCAAAGCCAACGATGAGGCCGACCGCCATATGGATGAGGCCAAGCGGCCAAAAGCCGCCGGTTTTATAGGCCGAAATCATCCAGAGAACCGCAGACACAGCGAACCCTAGGCCCGCGACCATCGTGATGATTTCGTGTTTGGACATGGATTGAGACGGCACGGGTTGCCCTTGCCACACAATACGCTCGCCTGAGCGCAAAATATCATCCCATCCGTCCGTCATCCTGAAATCCAGACAAACAGGGCGACAAATATGGTTAGAAAAACCAGAACCAATGTCGCGACCATACCGCCGATCCGCGCATCTGATTTTGGGGGCATCCCTTGGGGAAGCATGCCTTCGGCACCGTTTGAGGTGAGTGTGTCATGGACGGGCATTTCAACGGGGCGGGCGTAGCGGCCGATAAACGTCAGTGGGTCTTTGGGCGCAAACCGGGTTTGGCCGTTGTCCAGAGCCCGAGAAAAGACCAAGGCAATACCGCCTGACAGCGCGTCAAGTTTGCTGGCATCGGCGCCTATATCCATTCCGTTGGCCTCGGACAGGTAGCGCGAAAAGCCATAATCGCGCACTGTCTCAAGGTCGAAAAGCTCGACGAACTCCTGATTGGGGTAGGGCGATAGTCCGAGTGCGTCCCCAAGCGGCCACTGTACCGTGTCCTCGTCTGTGTGGTCCTCATGCCCGAAGGCACGCAATGCGTCTTCTGGCAAATCAACGGCAAACACCCAGACATACCGATGATAGCCGTCAGGGATGATGAGGGGATCGGTCATACCATCACTCCTGTGTTCGCCGCCTCGCGCTCGGCTTTGAGGTTGCGGGCCAAAAGGTCCATGGCGGCCATGCGCACGGCGACACCCATTTCGACCTGTTCTTGGATCACAGAGCGATTGATGTCGTCGGCAATCGTGCCGTCGATTTCGACGCCGCGATTCATCGGGCCGGGGTGCATGACAATGGCGTCAGGTTTGGCGTGGGCCAGTTTGGCGGCGTCCAATCCGTAGCGGTGGAAATACTCGCGCTCGGAGGGGATAAATCCGCCGTCCATGCGTTCCTTTTGCAGGCGGAGCATCATCACGACATCGACGTCTTTAAGACCCTCTTCCATATTGTCGTAAATCTCGCAGCCGAACTCTTTGAACTGGCTGGGCACCAAGGTTGGCGGCCCGACGAGGCGCACCCGGTTTTCCATCTTGCCCAACAGGATCAGGTTGGAGCGGGCCACGCGCGAATGGGTCACATCACCGCAAATCGCGATGTTCAGGCGGTGCAAGCGGCCTTTGGCGCGACGAATGGTCAAGGCATCCAGTAACGCTTGGGTCGGGTGTTCGTGCTTGCCATCGCCCGCGTTGAGCACGGCGCAGTTCACCTTTTGCGCCAGCAGATCCACAGCGCCCGAATGCGGGTGACGCACGACCAAGAGGTCGGGGTGCATAGCGTTGAGCGTCAGGGCGGTGTCGATCAGGGTTTCGCCCTTTTTGATCGAGGAGGCTTGCATCGCCATGTTCATCACATCGGCACCAAGGCGTTTGCCCGCAAGTTCGAACGAGGCCTGTGTGCGTGTCGAGTTCTCAAAGAACATGTT
The DNA here is from genome assembly GCF_965656515.1 of Celeribacter marinus. GTDB lineage: Bacteria > Pseudomonadota > Alphaproteobacteria > Rhodobacterales > Rhodobacteraceae > Celeribacter > Celeribacter marinus_D. The sequence continues at coordinate 76,149 of NZ_CBFHKW010000005.1, read as the reverse complement.
GATCTGTGTCAGACCTTTGAGCGCATCTGAATGTTTGTGCGCTTGGCGATTGAGATCGACATAGGTCTCGGCCACATCGAGGATAGTTTTGATCTCTTCGGGGTGGAGCGGTTCAATCCCCAGAAGGTGTTTCTGTCGGAATGCCATATGTGCCTCCCTAAAGCGCGATGGTTCAGGTTTGCCACGTTTATCGACTGCGCGGCGGTGCGAGTTTCTCATGCTTATAGAAACTGCGAGGCGGGGCGGCAATGGCGCGCACTATCGAATGCGTAGATTTACCTTGGCTGCGTGGCGATGTAGCGTGACGCAATGAAGACTCATCTGGATCACATCGATTTTTGGGACGCGCACGCGTTGTTGGACTGGCAAGTCGAGCTTGGCGTGTCCGAGCCGATTGGCGAGCATCCGGTGAATCGTTACGACATGCCCGCAGCCGTACCCAAACCTGCGCCGCAAGCGTCCGTTGTGACAACGGGCAAAGCGCCGCCCCCCGTGCGTCCGCAACTCGAGACTGAGGTTGACGGTGTGGGAGAGGCCGTGGTGGCGGCGAAATCAGCCGCGTCACTTGATGCCTTGCGTGAGGCGTTGGCGACATTTGAACATTGTGCCCTGAAACGCGGCGCTCATAATTTGGTGTTTGGGGATGGCAATCCTCAGGCACGGGTGATGGTCATTGGTGAGGCACCTACCCGCGATGAGGATCGCGAGGGCACGCCGTTTGTTGGCCGCTCAGGGGCGCTTTTGGACAAGATGTTCGGGGCAATTGGTTTGGATCGCGCATCGCCCGATACGCAAAACGGGTTGTACCTTGTCACGGCCTTGCCGTGGCGTCCGCCCGAAAACCGCGATGCGACACCTGACGAGATTGCGATGCTGACCCCGTTTTTGATAAAGCATATCGAATTGGCCGATCCGGATATCATCGTCATGATGGGCAATCTGGCGTGTCAGGCGCTCACGGGCCGCGCGGGGATCACCCGTCTACGCGGGACGTGGCAAGAGGTGCTGGGTAAACCCGCGATGCCGATGACGCATCCCGCCTATTTGTTGCGCACGCCCGCGGCCAAGCGCGAGGCATGGGCCGATCTGTTGGAAATTCAGGCGCGGTTGCGCACTATCAGCTAAAGGAGCCTCGACGTGGCCCATATTGACGAGAGCCTAGAATTCATCCCGCTGCGGATTGCCGTTTTGGCCGTGTCTGATTCGCGCTCAATGGCGCAAGACACCTCGGGAGACACATTGGTGTCGCTGATCGAGGCGGCGGGGCATGTGGTTGGCGCGCGTAAAATTGTCACAGATGACCGCCCGCTTATTCGCGACACGTTGCAAGCGTGGGTTGACGACGAGGCGGTTGATGTTGTGATTTCAACGGGGGGCACGGGCCTGACGGGGCGTGATGTGACGGTTGAGGCGCACCGAGATGTCTATGAGAAAGAGATCGAAGCCTTTGCGACCATGTTCACGATTGTCTCTATGAAAAGCGTTGGCACCTCGGCGGTGCAGTCACGCGCAACGGGTGGAATTGCGAAAAGCACCTATTTGTTTGCTCTGCCCGGATCGAATGGCGCGTGTAAGGATGCGTGGAACGAGATCCTCGTTTGGCAACTCGATCACCGTCATAAGCCGTGTAATTTCGTACAAATGATTCCGCGCCTTGAAGAGCACAAACGCCTCGCATAGCCCGTAGATCTGTTGCGCACGAAACAGTGATCAAAAAACGCGACGGAATTGCGTTGGCAGATCGTAGAATGTTGGAGATGGACGACTTGGGCGGATGTGCTAGGTCTGTCTTACCTGTTCAACTTATATCCGGGGACACGCAATGCGTTTTCTGCGCCGCTCTCTTGTAGGCCTCTTTCTTATGTCACTGACCACAGCGCTCTTGATCGCTGGTGGGTATAGATTTTATTCCGCGATCCAAGAGCGGCAGGCACGCGAAGGCACCTCTGCGCCTGCGCGCGAGCGGCAATTTGCGGTGAATGTCGTGACCGTCACGCCATCGCGGCTTGTCCCCGTGTTGTCGACCTACGGTGAGGTTGAAGCGAGCCGTACATTAGAGTTGCGTATGCCCGCCGGTGGACGCGTTATCGAACTTTCGGAGCGGTTCGAGGAGGGCGGTGCGGTCAAGGCGGGAGACGTGTTGATGCGCGTTGATCCCGCTGACGCGGCCGCCGCACTGCGTGTGGCGCAAGCGGACGTGCAAGAGGCCAAAGCCGAACTGAGCGAGGCCGAGCGCGCGCTGCTCATTTCCGTCGATGATCTGGCGGCGGCGCGCGCACAGACTGATTTGCGCACAGCGGCGTTAGAGCGACAAGAGAACCTACAAACCCGTGGTGTCGGCTCTGCCAGTGCGGTTGAAACGGCGGCCCTATCAGAAGCGTCTGCGCGCCAATCCGTCTTGTCCAAACGTCAAGCCCTTGCCAATGCAGAGGCCCGTGTGGACCAAGCAAAGACAGGGGTTCTTCGGGCTCAAATCGCCCTTGAAGAGGCCGAGCGGTCATTGGATGATACGACCCTTGTTGCGGAATTCGATGGTGTGTTGACGGGTGTTGTCGGGGCGCTGGGGGCGATTGTGAATGCAAACGAACAGGTTGGATCGTTGATTGCGCCCGATGCGCTTCAGGTCGCTTTTCGGATTTCGACACAGCAATACACGCGGCTTGTCGGGGGGCAGCGGGTCTTGCCGCGTTTGCCTGTGACAGTGTCTTTGGATGTTGCGGGGGTGGATTTGACGGCCACGGGCGAAGTCACCCGTGAAAGTGCGGCTGTTGGCGATGGCCAGACGGGGCGATTGCTCTTTGCGCGCCTTGATGAGACGGCCGGTCTGCGTCCAGGTGATTTCGTAAATGTCCGTATTGATGAACCCGAACTGACAAATGTGGCGCGTATTCCATCAAGTGCCGTTGATGCCTCACAGACCGTTTTGGCCGTTACCGATGAGAGCCGCCTCGAAGTGCGCGATGCACCGGTGTTAAGACGCCAAGGCGATGACGTGATAGTCGATGCGGCCGCGATTGCGGGACGTCAGATTGTAGCGGAGCGCAGCCCGCTTTTAGGGGCGGGTATCCGCGTGCGCGTAAACGGTGCCGAGCCGGACACAAATGCACAAAGCGCAGCTGATGCGAACAGTGGTATGGTTGCGCTTAGCGACGACCAGCGCGCGAAACTCATCGCCTTTGTCGATGGAAATACACGTATGCCCGATGAGGCGCGCGCGCGGATCAAGGAACAGCTTGCCGCCGATGAGGTGCCCGCCGAATTGATCACGCGCCTAGAAAGTCGGATGGGGAGTTAAAGATGGCCGCACTGCGCATGTCTAAGGCGAGCGGTGTGCTCTCCTATTTCACCCGTCACCGCACGGCGGCCAACCTGCTTTTGGTTTTGCTTCTCGCGGCGGGGCTGTTTTCTCTGCCGCGCATGCGGGCGCAATTTTTCCCCGATGTCGTTGTCGATACCGTGCGCGTCTCAGTGGCATGGGAAGGAGCGGGCGCGGAGGATGTTGACCGCGCTGTGGTTCAAATTTTGGAACCGACGTTACTGGCCGTTGAGGGGGTGATGGAAAGTGCGTCTACCTCGTCCGAGGGCCGCGCATCCATCAGTTTGGATTTTGAGCCGAATTGGGACATGCAGCGCGCCGCCGATGATGTGAAGGCGGCGATTGATGGCGTCTCCAATCTACCTGAGGGCGCAGAGGATGCCACCGTGCGCTGGGGCGGGTGGACGGATTCCGTCACGGATGTGATCATTACCGGTCCTGTCGGCCTCGATCAACTCGCGCGGTTTTCAGACGAGTTGGTGATACGTCTGTTTGCCGAGGGTGTGACGCGGACGAGCATTTCAGGGGTCGCAGCCCCCGAGACAATTATCGAAGTCGAGACGATCAATCTGATCAAATATGATGTCACCATGAGCGATATCGCAGCAGCGATTGCGGCCGAGGTAGACACCAGTCCTGCGGGGAGCGTTGGCGGCGGAACGTCGCGTGTGCGCACCGGTGTGGAGAAACGTACGGCCTCACAAATATCCGATATTGTGCTGCGCTCGAATGACGATGGTTCAAAGCTCACGATTGGCGAAGTGGCGGACATCCGCGTCGAAGGGATCGACCGTGATGAGGCCTTTTTCGTTAACGGCAATGGTGCGGTGAGCGTCAAAGTCGTCCGTTCTGATCAGGGCGATGCGATTGAGCTACAAGGGATCGTCGAGGACGTCACGGCACAGATGCGATTGACCCTGCCCGATGGTGTGACCCTTGATCTGTTTCGCACCCGCGCCGAGGCCATCAAGGCGCGTTTGGACATCTTGGTCACAAACGGTGCGATGGGGTTGGCGCTGGTTGCGGCGCTTTTGTTCTTGTTTCTCAACGCGCGTACCGCGCTTTGGGTTGCGGCGGGCATCCCTGTGTCGATGTTGTCGGCCATTGCGCTCATGTACGCGGCGGGTTTGACGTTGAATATGATCTCGCTGTTTGCCCTTATCATCACGTTGGGCATCGTCGTCGATGATGCCATTGTGGTGGGTGAACACGCCGATTTTCGCGCACGCCGATTGGGCGAAGGGCCGGTAGAGGCGGCTGAGAATGCCGCGCGGCGTATGTTTGCGCCTGTGTTCTCGTCGACCATGACAACGATCATCGCGTTCTTTGGTTTGACCGCCATTTCGGGTCGTTTTGGCGACATGCTTTCCGACATCCCGTTTACGGTCATTGTGGTGCTGTTGGCCTCCTTGGTCGAGTGTTTCATCATATTGCCGAACCACCTGAGCCATACGGTTGCGAGCCATCAAAATGTGCATTGGTATGATTGGCCCTCGCGGCAGGTCGACAAAGGGTTTCGAGTTGTGCGCGAGCGCGCGTTTCGCCCGTTCGTGACGTGGGTCGTTCGTCTTCGCTATCCGGTTGTTGCTGCCGTTTTTGTTCTTTTGGCGATGCAGATTTCGCAGCTGATCACGGGTGCGGTGCAATGGCGTTTCTTCAACTCGCCCGAGCAGCCCGTGATTTCGGGGAATTTTGCCATGGCACCCGGTGCGACGCGCGACGACTCCCTTGCGATGATGATGGAGTTACAGCGCGCGGTTGAAGCCACAGGACTAAAGTTCGAAGAGGAACACGGGGTTAACCCTGTCGCGTATGCGTTGGCCCAAGTGGGTGGGAATGCGGGGCGTGGTTTGTCGGGGTCGGACACGAAAGACAGCGATCAATTGGGTGGGATTTCCGTCGAGCTTATCGACGCGGACCTACGGCCCTATTCATCCTTCGCTTTCGTCGGAGCGCTCCAAGAGGAGGTTGTAAATCACCCGCTTGCCGAAACAGTGTCGTTTCGGCGCGGCAATTTTGGCCCCGGTGGTGATGCGATTGATATTGAGTTGGTCGGGGCGGATTCCGAGACGCTAAAGGCCGCGGCGGAAGGATTGAAAGCCAAGCTTGCCTTGTTCGCTGAGGTGTCGGCACTTGAGGACAGTTTGGCCTACGACAAAGAAGACTTGATTTTGGAGCTGACGCCGCAAGGCGAGGCGCTTGGCTTTACCATCGATGCTTTGGGGCGCACATTGTCCAATCGTTTGGGCGGGATAGAGGCGGCGAGTTATCCCGATGGTACACGCACCGCGACCGTGCGTGTGGAGTTGCCCGAAGGCGAGCTGACGGCTGATTTTCTGGATCGCACACAGATGCGTGCAACCTCAGGGCAATATGTGCCGCTTGCCGATATTGTATCGGTGACTCGCCAGACGGGCTTTTCAACGGTGCGGCGCGAAAATGGTCTGCGGGTTGTGACCGTGTCGGGTGATCTAAGCGAAGACAACGCAGAGCGCGCAAGCGAGATACAGCTGGCGATTGCCGACACGATAATGCCGCAGATCGAAGAGGACTATGGCGTCACCTACAAGGTGGCGGGTCTTGCCGAGCAAGAGAACCGGTTTTTGTCCGATGCTCTGTTGGGTATGATGGCGGCGCTCCTTGGGATTTATCTGACGTTATCGTGGATTTTTTCGAGTTGGTCGCGTCCGTTGGTGGTTATGTCGATCATACCATTCGGGTTGATCGGTGCGATTTATGGCCATGCCTCATGGGGTATTCCGCTGTCGATGTTCTCGGTCGTGGGGCTGATCGGGATGACGGGTATTATCATCAACGATTCGATTGTGTTGGTGACGACGATTGATGAATACGCCGAAGATCGAGGGCTCATGCCCGCGATTGTGGACGCCACGGTTGATCGCTTGCGGCCTGTATTTTTGACCACGATGACCACGGTTTTGGGCCTTGCGCCGTTGCTTTATGAGAGATCAGCCGATGCGCAATTTCTCAAGCCAACCGTTGTGACGCTTGCTTATGGGTTGGGGTTCGGAATGGTGATCGTGTTGATGATGGTGCCGGCGATTGTGGCGATGCAATTGGACGTTGGCCGTGCGATTGCCTCGACGCGGCGCACATTGTCCCACCCGCGCCGTGTTGGTGCGGCGGGTGCGGCCACGGTCGCGGCGGGCCTTGCGACCGTCACGTGGCTGATGGCAACCGTGGGAGCGGTGGTGCTATCGGGAACGATGCCAGAGGTGTTGGGCGGCGGGACAATGGCGCGCGCGGTTGGCGTGTTTTCTGTCGGGATCATGATCGCATATGCGACCATTTACGCGGTGTCTGTAGGTGTCGTGTCGCGCCGCCGCGCGGGGTAAATGACCTAACGACCGGTGCAGCCGCGCGCCTCGTAAGCCGTGCCATTGCCGATCACGGTGATCGTGAGATCGGACCTGTTGACCATAAAGGGTTTGGCGTGTGGCGGAACCAACTCGCTGACGGCGGTTAGGGTCGATGCATCTTTGCGCGTGGTCATGGCCTCGGACACCCAAATGGCGGCATCGGGGTGTTCAATGACGGCGATTTCGCGCGCGCCAAGTGAGGGGACGCCAAGCGTCACAGTGACTTTCAATCCGTCTTCGATGGGGGCCGCGTCACATTTTGCATCGGTAATTCGTGTCGGTGCATCGTTGAGTGATGCTGTGATTGCGGGGTAATCGCTTTGGGGGGCTGTGCCGTCAAGATCAAGGCGCAGTTGCGCAGTCATCGGAATGCAGATGTCATCGCACACCCCAAATTCGATGACGCCCTCAAGATGAATTGCGCCGCTTGCCGTGGGTCGGATTTCAAGGGGCAAAACAACCTCGCCCTCGTATCCAACGTAGCGCATATCATTTTGCGCGTAGACGTCTGGGGTTGGCCAATGCACCTGTACGCCCGAGACGTTTTTCGAGGCGCTCCAGTCAAATCGGGGTGGAATACCCGCATCTCCGGGGGCGCGCCAATAGGTGTGCCAGCCGTCCGCCAGTGAAATACGCAAAGCGGCCATATGATGGCCATTGCCCATACGCCACCCGTTCAGCACAGATACCTGTGCCTGATCAGCCGCGTTTGCGGGGGCGGCGGTCACCGCGAAACACGCGATCGCCGTGACGGCAAGCGCATGGCGCAAGAAGAGAGGCGTATGTGTCATGTGTGAACATATAGGGAGGTGTTCGCACACACAAAACTCACAAATAGGCGACGAGTTGTTTCATACGGCGCTGTGTTGCCGTGCGGTTGCGGTTCCGCTTGCACCTCGCTGCGACATGAGGTGAGGTAGGGCATGTTTGAAACAACGTTTAACAACCTGACGGGCAAGTTGCTGGTCGCGATGCCGGGGATCGGTGATCCACGGTTTGAAAACAGCGTGATCTTTATGTGCGCGCACTCGGATGACGGGTCTATGGGGCTGATTATCAATCAGGTGTCGCAAGACATTCGGGTCAATGATGTGTTCGAGCAACTCGACATCAACGTCACCGATATGATGGCGCCCTTGCCGGTCCATTTTGGCGGACCTGTGGAGTTGGGGCGCGGGTTTGTGTTGCATAGCGTTGATTATCAAGCCGATAGCGCCTCTTTGGCGGTGGATGCGACGTATTCCATGACCGCATCGCGCGAGATATTGTCGGATATCGCGCGCGGCGGTGGTCCACGCGAACGATTGCTGTGTTTGGGCTATGCCGGATGGGGGCCGGGCCAACTGGAGGAGGAATTGGCGCAGAACGGTTGGCTGACGGTCGACCCTACGCCGAAAATCGTGTTTGAGGTGCCCAATGACCAAAAGTGGGAGGCCTCTGTGCGCTCGATCGGGGTGAGCCCTGCGTTGCTATCTGGCGAGGCGGGCCACGCCTAAACGCGCAGTGCCTGATGCGTGACGCCACGTTTGGGTTGGCGGTCTGTGCCCATCCATTACAGTTCCCTGGATAGTTAAGAGGGTGAGCCTGTCGCAAACCCAATCTGAGGAGCCTGTACCATGGCCTACCGTGCGCCTGTTTCGGATTACGCATTTATTCTTGATCATGTGGTGGATTACGCCCGCGTTGCATCAACGGCACGTTTTTCTGAAGCAGACCGCGATGTCGTGGCGGCCATCATCGACGAGGCGGCCAAGCTTTCAAATGATGTGATGGCGCCTCTTGATCGTGGTGGGGATTTGACCCCTGCGCGGCTTGAAAACGGTGGTGTGATTTCGTCGCCTGGATTTGCGGATGCGTTCGCGCAAATCGCTGAGGGTGGGTGGATCGGCATGTTGGCCGAGCCGGATAATGGTGGCATGGGATTGCCGCTCACATTGGCCTCTGTGGTGAACGAGATGATGTCGGGCGCGTGCCTGTCTTTGGCGCTTGAGCCGCTGATGTGTCAGGGTCAGATCGAGGCGTTGGAACATCATGCCTGTGACGAGATCAAAGCGCTATACCTGCCTAAACTGGTGTCGGGCGAATGGTGTGGCACGATGAACCTGACGGAATCGGGCGCAGGCTCTGACGTTGGCGCACTGCGCACCAAAGCCACGCGCAATGACGATGGCAGTTATGATATCACGGGCCAAAAGATCTATATCACATGGGGCGACAACGATTTTTCCGGCAATATTTGCCATCTCGTTTTGGCGCGATTGCCCGATGGCGGTGAGGGGACCAAAGGTATTTCGCTTTTCCTTGTTCCTAAGTTTCTACCTGACGCGGATGGCGAGGCCGGTGACGCTAATAGCCTCAGCGTTGTGAGTCTCGAGCACAAGCTCGGGATCCACGGCTCGCCCACCTGCGTTATGGACTACAACGGCGCGAAAGGGTGGCTTGTCGGTAACGAGCACGAAGGCATGAAATGCATGTTCACGATGATGAACAATGCGCGTCTTGGTGTGGGGATGCAGGGCGTGGGTGTGGCCGAGGCCGCTACGCAAAAGGCGCATGCCTATGCGATGGACCGCGTTCAGGGCCGTACGCCACTTGGTGCGGATGGCACGGGTGCGATTATCGACCACGCCGACGTGCGCCGCATGCTCGCGGTGATGCGGGCGGATACTTATGTGGCGCGGTGTATTTCACTGGCCTGCGGTGTGGCGCTTGATCTGGGACGTGATGATCCCGAATGGCAGGCGCGCGGTGCGTTCCTCATTCCGATTGCCAAAGCGTTCGGGACCGACATCGGCCATGAGGTTGCGCAGCTTGGCGTGCAGGTTCACGGCGGCATGGGGTTCATCGAGGAAACAGGCGCGGCGCAATACGCCCGCGATGCCCGTATTACCTCAATCTATGAGGGCACCAACGGCATTCAGGCGATGGACCTTGTGGCCCGAAAATTGATGGACGGTGGTGACGCCGCCAATGCGCTGCTCGACGAAATCGAAGCCTTTGCCGAGGCTGCACGGGCGTCGTTGCCTGAACTGGCTGGACCTGTTTGGAGCGCAGCCGAAACGCTGCGCGAGGGGCTTGAGGCGGTACTGGCGCTTGATCTCAATGACCGCTTTGCGGGGGCGACCGCGTTTTTACGCGCATTTGCACGGGTTTTGGGTGGGTACTACCATTTGAAATCGGCACTGGCCGAGGGTGAGGCGGGCACGCGCACGCGTCTTGCGCGGTTCTATATTCTGCGTATGTTGCCCGAGTATACGTCCCTCTTGGTGCAAGCACGCCTGGGCGCGAGTGATCTTTATGCCCTCACAACAGAAGACCTTTTAGCCTGATGAAAACACCGATCCGAACCCCCGTTGAGCCACCAGTTACGGGGGAGGCGGTCGAGGTATCCACCGGACTTTTGTGGGCGCGCATCCCCATGCCCGGCCCCCTTGAGCATGTGAATGTGTATATGTTTGATGAGGGCGACAGTTGGACCGTGGTCGACACAGGCATCGACACCTCGCGCACCCGTGCGGTTTGGGGCGACTTGATGGCGGGTCCGATGGGCGGCAAACCCGTGTCGCGCGTCATTGCCACCCATCACCACCTCGATCATATCGGGTTGGCGGGGTGGTTCATGGAGCAGCAGGGCGCGACATTGGTCACAACACGCACCGCGTATCTCATGGCGCGGATGCTCAAGCTGGATGTTCAGGACGCGCCAACAACTGAGATGCTGCGCTTTTGGCGCTCAAGCGGGATGGATGCGGCGATCTACGCCGAGCGCGAAACGAGCCGCCCGTTCAATACCGCTGATGCGGTGGCTGATATTCCGCTTGGCTTTACCCGCATACGCGAGGGTGACGAGATCGAGATTGGCGGGCGGTTATGGGATGTGCGGTGCGGCAACGGGCATGCGCCCGAGCACGCAACGTTTTGGAGCCATGATGGCGAGATGGTTATTGGCGGTGATCAGCTTTTGGCGTCGATTTCTCCGAACATAGGTGTGCATACAACCGAACCGGATGCCGATCCTTTGGGGGAGTGGTTGGAAAGCTGTGAGCGGTTCAAACCCTTTGCGACCGACGATCAGTTGATTTTGACGGGGCATAAACGCATTTTTACGGGGCTGCCGACACGGTTGCGCCAGTTGACGGACAATCATCATACGGCGCTCACGCGACTGCTTGGATTTTTGGAACAGCCGCGCACCGCGTGTGAGTGTTTTTCGGTGCTGTTCAAACGCGAAATCAAAGGCGGCGAATACGGCTTGGCGATGGTCGAGGCGATGGCGCATTGCAATCACTTGTTTGCGCAGGGGCTTGTCTCGCGCACGATGAGAGGGGATGGTGCGTATATCTGGCAAAAGCGGGAGATGGCATGAGCGATTACGATCAAATCCAAACAACGGCAGAAGCGCACGAGGCGGCAGCCTTGCAATACGGTCGTGCAGTTCATTCCAACCCAAATGCGCCACGCACGGCCGAACAATTGCCGCTCCCAGATGCCTTATCGCGCAAGCCTCTTGACCAAAAGAGTCCGGCGGAATGGGCCTATGAACGCCTCATTCTTTACATCAATAACTTTGAACAGCAGCTCGACAACGAGCACGAGATTGCGATGGGATTTGCCGGATCGGAATCCGGGGTGCTGCGGATTGAGGGAATCGGGTATTTTGACCCTGATATCGTGACCTTTTACGGGACCGATGGGACCGGTGCCAAAACGCAACTTGTTCAACACGTCACCCAGCTTAATGTCATGCTTCGTGCTTTGCCAAAACACGAGCCGGAGGCCGCTCCGGCACGGATCGGGTTTCGTTTGGCCGCTGATTTAGAGAACTCAGACGCAGATGAGAGCAAAAAGGCGTAAATCCAACGGTGACAGCGGGATCTGAATCGTCTAATTCACTCATAGAAAAGGCGCATATGACGCCACGATATAAAAAGGAAAAG
>NZ_CBFHKW010000005.1:47604-64417 GCF_965656515.1 Celeribacter marinus | reverse complement strand
GCACAATGGCTGACCACAAGCACGGCGAAATGGATATTTCGACTCAAGAAAAAGCATTCGCAGGGTTCATTAAATGGTCCGCGTATGTTGCAATCGCATCCATCGCAGTTCTGGTTTTTCTGGCTGTTTTTAACGGCTAATTTTTTGGTTGGCCAAATAGGTTAAGGATCACTTTTATGACGCTATCGCGGCTCTTGGTGGTTTTTGCCTTATTGGCTCTGAGCGCGTGTGGTGCGGCCGAGCCGCGTTGGGCTGGCGAAGCCGAAGTGGCACGTGCGCGCTATGTGGACGGGGGATCGGCGTCTTTGACGTTGTTTACCGTGATCGGTAAGCGCAGCGGCGCAGGCGCGCACTCCGGCCTTTTGGTCAATGCCCCCTCACAGCGTGCGATGTTTGATCCTGCAGGAACGTTCAAACACCCGCATTTGCCAGAGCGTAATGATGTCGTCTACGGCATGAGCGACGCGGCTGTGGCATTCTACATCGACTATCATGCGCGCGAGACGTTTGACGTGATCGAGCAAACCATTTTTGTTTCGCCACAGGTTGCCGAATTTGCGTTGGCGCGCATTCAAAGCTACGGTGCGGTGCCAAAGGCACAATGTGCGCGCAGTATTTCAAGCATCTTGGCCAGTCTTCCGGGATTTGAAGATGTGAAAAATACGATGTTCCCTAAGAAACTGACCGCGTATTTCGCGTCGCGTGGGGCAGTGGAGCAAATGCACCGCGACGACTCGCCTGATGACAACACGGGTCTCATTCAAGCCCCTGATTTGCGGTTGCGCGGCGATTTAATCGCGACTTTAACCCAGTAGTGCACCCATTCCAAAGAACAGTCCGAACCCTGTGGCAATCGCCCAAAGAACATTGCGGGTCGTCAGGCCCACGACGAGCGTTGCGAGAGCGGCGCCAATACGCAAAGCATCACCGCTATGGGCTCCAGATCCAAGCAACATAGGGGCCACAACAGCCGGTAGGACTGCGACAGGGGTGTAGCGCAACATCCGCAATAGCCATTCGGGCAAGGGGCGGTCGCCGATCAATCCCATGAAGGAAAGGCGGATCAGATAGGTGCAAATACCGAGCACGACAATGATGACCCAGACCTGGGATGTCGAAGTTTCCATCAGGTGCGTGCCTTTCGCTTCTCTACCCATAACTCGACCTGCGCGCCAACAAACAGTGCGATGAGAGCCGCAACCAGTAAGCCGGAGCCATAGGGCATAAAGCTAAGGGCGAGAACAAGGACGACCGAGGTCAGGGCGGTTGCAACATGTGCAACGGTTCGCATCATCGGGGCAACCACAGCGATAAAGGTCAGGGGGACCGCAAAATCGACACCCATTTGCGCCGGAATACGCTCGCCAAGCAATGCCCCCGCCAAGGTCGCGACATACCACGACATGGCCAAAGGGATGCCAACGCCGAGAAAGTAGCTGACTTTTTCAATCGCGGTGCGGGACGGCTCTTTTTCGAACGCAATTGAGGACAGAGCGTAGGGTTGATCGAACAGGAAATAGGCGGCCAAGGCGCGCATCCAGAACGGCGCAGGGCCGAGGTGCGGCACGAGGGACGCCGAATACATCGCCATGCGAAGATTGACGGCCAATGCGGTTACAATCACAACCAGTGTCGGCGCGTTATCGAGCATCAATTGCAAGGCTGTCAGTTGTGCGGCCCCTGCAATCACAAGAACCGTAAAGCCCATAACTTGAACAAGGTTCAGGCCGGCCTCGGTGGCGATCACGCCAAAAATGGCTCCAAATGGCACAAGCACCAAGTGGAATGGCAGGCCGTCAAAAATGCCACGTTTGAACTGTGATGTGTTGAGTGAGGCCATGGGGTTAGTCGAACGTGCCCGTGACGCGCCCGAGCAACATGAATGCACGCGCGGTCCGTGTGTTAGACAGTGCCGAGATCTCTTCGTCGGATGCCGAGTCTTCAAATTCGGCCAGAGTCTTATCAAATTTGCGTAAGAAGTGGTGCACGGCATCGCGGAAAATTGCGTCTTGCTTCATGCGTGCGGCGGCGAGTGCTAAGGATGAGCGGTCACGAACGCCACCTAGAGGAGCTACGGCCGATCCGCGCACCCCTTTGGCGAATTTGCGCCAGACTTCGGGCCGTGCGCGGTCCGGTGTGAGGTCATCCATGTAGATGCCGTCTTGGCTAAGCAAGGTGAGAATGTCTTGGGCGGCATGGACCAATTGGCTGACTTTGTGGTCAGACAAGGCACGGCGCAGGGCGCGAAATCCCTCTTTGTCCTCGGCCGTCTCGGGAAAGTTCAAGGCTTTGATGAAATCAGCGACCGACAAGGGCGGTGCGAGCGCCTCGGACGGGGTGCCAAGTGCGAGTGAGGCCTGTTCATCCATTCGCATGGGCGATGGAATCGCCAAACGATCCTCCGCCGGTGCTGCCGAGGGGCGCACGGATGTGAATGTGGCGAGCGTGCTTTCGGTTTTGCGTTGGGCGGCTGCAATCTCTTCGAGTTTCTTTTCAACGGAGCTATTGGCAGGGCTATTATGTTGTTGTGCGAGATAGCTTTGACGCATTGCGGAAATGGCGATTTGCAGACGACGGCTTTCGTCGCGCATGGTTGTGGACGCCCGCACGGCCAAGGCACCGACCCAGATCATGGCGACAGGCATAAAAATCGCGATGAGAATCATCACGAACCGAATGCTATCGAACGAGGTCTGCGCGGCACCGCCATCAACGATCAAAAAATAGCCCGCAGTCATGACAAGCCAGACCAATGACAGCACGCCCGCGATTATCTCGGTGGCGGTGACACGTTGGTCAACATCCGGACGCTGATACACGCCCAGCTCAATATGTGGTTTGGTCTTGTCGTCAGCCAAAATGGCCTCCACGCGGAGTTAGAGAACGAAATTTAGATAAATTCGACTTTTAGGATTTCATAGCTCTTGTCACCGCCGGGGGTGCGCACAGCCACACTGTCGCCATCCTCTTTGCCGATCAATGCCCGTGCAATAGGTGATTGGATGTTGAGCAATCCGCGTTCGATATCGGCCTCATATTGACCAACGATCTGAAAGGTTTTTTCCTCATCCGTATCTTCGTCCACGATTGTGACGGTCGCGCCGAATTTGACGGTGCCTGACAGCGTTTTCGGGTCGATCACTTCGGATAAGGACAAGATGCCTTCGAGTTCTTTGATCCGTCCCTCGATGAAGCTGTGTTTTTCGCGCGCTGAATGATATTCGGCGTTTTCCGATAGATCGCCGTGCTCACGCGCCTCGGCGACCGCTTGAATGATCGCGGGGCGCTCAACGGATTTAAGGTTTTTCAACTCGGCGCTCATTGCGACGTGACCCGCACGGGTCGTCAAGATTTTTTCCATGGCACTCATTCTCAGATACGAAAAACGCGAGATCGGCCGGTTGGCCTCCCGCGTCGGTTGTTGCTTTTGTTATACCACCACAACAGCACTCATAGACCAAATGCAAGAGGTAGGGTGTTCATTCCGCGACGAAGGGACAAAAAACGCTCCATTTTCGCTGGTTTGGACGCCGCGAAACGGTAGGATCAAATTGACCATTCCCTTATGTTGGGGTTAGGAAGGCGCGACGAGCCGTCGAGTTGAGGGAGTAATATAATGTCGAATATTGAGCGCGAAGCGATGGAATATGACGTCGTGATTGTGGGGGCTGGACCTGCCGGCCTGTCTGCGGCGATCCGCCTTAAGCAGTTGGACGCGGATTTGAACATCGTTGTCTTGGAAAAAGGGTCCGAAGTCGGAGCTCATATTTTATCAGGCGCCGTGCTGGACCCTTGTGGCCTTGACGCGTTGATGCCTGATTGGAAGACGCGCGGCGCCCCGATCAAGACCAAGGTCAAGAAAGACAATTTCTATATGCTTGGCGAAGCGGGTCATCTTCGCATCCCTAACTTCCCTATGCCGCCGTTGATGAACAATCATGGCAATTACATCGTCTCTATGGGCAATGTTTGCCGTTGGATGGCCGAACAAGCCGAAGAGATGGGTGTCGAGATTTTCCCGGGTATGGCGTGTTCCGAACTTGTCTACGGTGACACCGGCGAAGTCAAAGGCGTGGTTGCAGGCGAATTTGGCAAGAACCCTGATGGCACGCCGTCCGAGGGCTATGAACCCGGTATGGAGCTACACGGCAAATACGTGCTCTTGTCCGAGGGCGTGCGCGGATCACTCGCCAAGGAAGTGATTGCAAAATACGATCTCTGCGAAGGTCGCGAGCCGCAAAAGTTCGGCCTTGGGATGAAAGAAGTTTGGGAAATCGATCCCGAAAAGCACAAAGAGGGCACTGTCACGCACACGATGGGATGGCCATTGGGTGGCAAAGCGGGCGGTGGCGCATTCATTTATCACGCAGAGAACAATCAGGTTTTCATCGGGTTTGTCGTCCACCTGAACTATAAAAACCCTAACCTGTTCCCTTACATGGAGTTTCAGCAGTTCAAGCATCACCCGATGGTGGCCGATCTGCTCAAGGGCGGCAAACGTGTGGCATATGGCGCGCGCGCGATTTCCGAGGGCGGATATCAATCTATGCCTAAATCGGCGTTTCCGGGGGGGGCTTTGCTTGGCTGTTCTGTGGGTCTCGTCAATGTGCCGCGCATCAAGGGCAACCATAACGCGATGCTCTCTGGCAAAGCTGCCGCCGAGGCCGTGATTGCGGCGCTCAAAGAGGGGCGTTCGGGGGATACGTTGGAGGCCTACGAGACGGAGTTGCGGACCGGTGCCGTGGCCAAAGACCTCAAGCGGGTTCGCAATGTAAAGCCGCTTTGGTCGAAATTCGGTCTGTCCGCCTCACTGGCGCTGGGCGGATTTGACATGTGGACCAACACTCTCTTTGGCGTGTCGCTGTTCGGGACGCTCAAGCACGGTAAAACCGATGCGGAGGCTACGGGAAAGGCCGCTGACTATCCGATGATCGACTACCCCAAGCCCGATGGTGTTTTGTCGTTTGATCGTTTGACCAACGTGTCATTTGCCGCGACGAACCATGAGGAAAGCCAGCCGTCACATCTTCGTCTTAAAGACCCAAGTGTGGCGTTGGATGTGGACTATGCCGTGTATGGCGGCCCGTCCGCGCGTTATTGCCCTGCGGGCGTGTACGAATATGTCGGCGAAGCGGGCAGCGATCCCAAATTCGTCGTCAACTTCCAAAACTGTGTGCATTGCAAAACCTGCGATATCAAAGAGGCCAGCCAGAACATCACGTGGACTGTCCCCCAAGGGGGCGATGGGCCAAACTACGGCAATATGTGAGTTGTCACACGATCGTGTCTAAGACGATTGGAACGGGAGCCGGATTTGGCTCCCGTTTGCGTTGCGGTGGTCAGGGTGGATCGCTACTGTTGAACCACGTTCATACAAGGAGACCGCCCCGTGCCGATACGCGCTTCGTTTTTGATCCGAGCCTTGAGTACCGCCGCATTTAGCGTGGGCCTAGGAGCCGTCAGTGTTGCGCCGGTCTATGCGGATGCAGGTGCCTACCTCGCCTCTCGACAAGCCACGTTTGATAACAACTTTGAAGAATTGGCGCAGTACGCGACAGCCGCCTTGGTGGAAGCACCCAAAGATGTTGCTCTTCTTGAGGCGGTGGTGTCGGCAAGCATAGCACGCGGAGATTTTGACGGGATCAAGGGCTACGCAGCCGTTTTGGAAAGTGTCGATCCAGGCAATCAGATTGCGGCCATGGCGTCCTTTGCCTTGCGTGTGAACGCGGGCGATTTCGATGGCGTCATCTCGGCCCTTGATGCGGGGCAATCCATCTCATCGGTGGTTGACGGGTTTATGCGGGCTTGGGCTCTTGTTGGTAAGGGCGACATAGGCGCGGCGGTCGAGGCCTTTGACGCGGCAACACGCAAAGGACAAGCCTCCGAGTTTTTTGGACCGTTCAACAAGGCAATGGCTTACGCGATGGTAGGTGATTTCGAAAGCGGCGAAGCACTTTTGTCGGATGAAAGCGCGCCAGAGACCCGTGATGCCTTGGTCGCGCGTATGCAGATGCTAAGCCAGCTTGAACGCAATGACGAGGCATTGGCTCTGTATAATGCATTCTTTGATGGTGTGGGTGATGTTGAGTTGGACGAATTGGCCGACGCGTTGCGAGCGGGCGAGGCGGTGCCATTCGTTGAGGTGACAACGGCTACCGATGGGTTTGCCAATGTCTTTTACGAGATCGCCGCAGCATTGTCGGGTGGCCCGAGCAATGCCTACACGTTGCTCTATGCGCGTATCGCGTTGGAGTTACGCCCCGAACGGGCGCAATATGTTCTTTTGACGGGCGAGCTTTTGAATGCCTTGGGCAACTTCGATCTTGCGGCCGAGGTCTATGATAGTTTGCCAAGTGATGATCCGAATTCTCACCTGACCGAGTTGGGGCGTGCGGAAACCTTGCGCAATGCGGGGCGTGAAGACGCTGAAATGGACGTGCTGCGTCAACTGGCTGAGGCGCACCCAGAGCGGGCAGATGTCCTTATTTCGTATGGCGATGCATTGCGCCGCGCCGAGGACAATGCTGGCGCGATTAAAGTGTATACGCGGGCAATTGACCTGTTCGAGACACCAACGCGTGCGCAATGGCCGTTATTTTTCACCCGTGGGATTGCTCATGAACAGCTTGATATGTGGGCGGAGTCCGAGGCTGATTTGCGCAAAGCCCTTGAGTTGGAGCCGGGCCAACCCTCGGTGCTCAACTATCTGGGGTATTCGTTTTTGGAATTGAACGTCAATTTGGATGAGGCGATGGATATGATCCGTCAGGCGTCAGAGGCGCGGCCAAATGACGGATATATCACCGACAGCCTTGCATGGGGGTTGTACCGTTTGCGCCGCTATGACGAGGCGGTCGCTCCGATGGAGAAAGCGGCCGCGTTGATGTCAACCGATCCGATCGTCAATGATCATTTGGGGGATGTCTATTGGGCCGTTGGCCGCGAGCGCGAGGCGCGCTTTCAGTGGCGTCGTGCCTTGTCGTTCGACCCCGAAGAGGTCGAGGCCGATCGCATTCGTCTCAAGCTGGATATCGGTTTGGACCGCGTTTTGATTCAAGAAGGCGCAGAGCCTACACGTCCTCTCAATGACGGTTAAAATATTCGCCCCCGCAAAGATCAACCTTACATTGCATGTCACGGGGCAGCGCGCAGACGGGTATCATTTGCTCGACAGTCTTGTGGCCTTTGTGGATATTGGAGATCAGATCACAGCGCAGCGCGCCGATCAAAGCAGCTTGATTGTGACGGGTCCGTTTGCGGATGGCGTGCCGACGGACGCAACGAACCTCGTGATGAAAGCGGCGCAGATTTCCGGATTGCACATGCAACTCGGGTTGGATAAGCGCTTACCGCCCTCGTCGGGCATTGGCGGTGGGTCAACGGATGCGGCCGCGACCCTGAAAGCGGCGGCACGTTTGGGAGCATCTCCCGTGACCCCCGCGCAGGCGTTGCGCCTAGGCGCAGATGTTCCGGTATGTTTGGCCGCAAAACCGATGCGCATGCGTGGTATTGGTGAGGATGTTCAGCGGGTCAATTTGCCCGCATTACATATGGTTTTGGTGAACCCGCGCGTTGCGGTTTCCACGCCTGAAGTGTTCAAGAGGTTAGAGGCTAAAGACAATGCCCCGATGCCAGAGGTATTGCCAGACTGGCCTGACGGGGTTGCCTTTGCCGACTGGCTCACAACGCAGCGCAACGATTTGCAACGCCCCGCTGTGAAGGTCATGCCGGAAATTGCGGCTGTTCTCACGGCTTTGGCGCTTTTGCCCAATGTTCTGGCGACACGCATGTCGGGATCAGGTGCAACGTGCTTTGCCGTGTTTGAGCGCCGTGAAGAGGCCGAGGCCGCGGCGGCGCAACTGGCGCATGGCAATCCGTGGTGGTGGGTCAAACCTGCGAGCACTTTGCCCGCCTGATTTGCGCCCGCCAGATCCGCGTGTCGTATGATTTAGCGCAGGCGTTCGACCACGTAATCGGCAATATCGGATAGCATATCACGAATGTCGCCTTGGGGCACTTTGCCAAGGGCCGCTTTGGCTTTGTCGGCCCATTCGATTGCAACCTGACGGGTGTCTTCCAATGCGCCATGTTTGGTCAAAAGGCCAATGGCGTGCTCTAGGTCACCATCCTCTTGCTTGCCTTTTTCAATCGTGCGGACCCAAAAGGCGCGCTCGGTCTCATCGGCTTTTGCCACGGCTTTGATCAATGGAAGCGACATTTTGCGTTCGCGAAAGTCATCGCCGATGTTCTTGCCGGTTTTGTCCGAGCCCCAGTAATCCAATAGGTCGTCGACGATTTGGAAAGAGATACCAAGCGCGTCTCCGTAATCGAACAGCCCCTGAATGATGCTCTCGTCGGAGCCGGCCAAAACGCCGCCGACTTCCGTGGCGGCAGAGAACAAGGCCGCGGTTTTGCCACGTACAACTTGGAGGTAAATCTCTTCGCTGGTTTTGAGGTCTTGTGCGGCTGTCAGTTGTAGAACTTCGCCTTCGGCAATGGTGGCGGCAGCGTTCGACAAGATGCGTAAAACGCGCATGTTTTCGCTATCGGTCATCAACTGAAACGCGCGCGCAAACAAGTAATCCCCCACAAGGACGGAGGATTTGTTGTCCCACAACAGGTTCGCGGTGGGGCGCCCACGGCGTTGGGCGCTTTCATCGACGACATCATCGTGAAGCAGGGTCGCGGTGTGAATGAACTCAACCGTTGCGGCGAGGTGAATGTGGTAGGGGCCGTCATAGCCACATAGCTTTGCCGATGCGAGCGTTAGCATAGGCCGTAGACGTTTACCGCCAGCCTCCACCAAATGCGCCGTGACTTCGGGAATGCGGGGCGCATGTTTGGACGCCATACGATCACGGATTAACGTGTTCACATCCAAGAGTTCAGGCGCAAGATGCATGGCCAAACGTTCGTGCGGTTTTTCTACGACCTTATCCAAACCCTTCTGGCTCCATCTTTCGTTGGTTGCGCTACATCTGCGTCAGCCGCTCGACATTTGCAACCGTCTGACATTACATTGACGCATGAAACAATTGCTTCGCACCAATGATCCAACACAGATTGCTTTCGCTCAGGCGTTGCTTTCGAGTGAGGATATAGCTTGCTTTGAAATGGACGTCCATATGAGCGTTCTTGATGGATCGATAGGCATATTGCCGCGCCGTTTGATGGTGCGTGATCAAGACCTCTTTATCGCGCGTGCGATTTTGACAGACAACGGTTTCGAGTTGGAAAACGCGTGATCCCAGCGCCAGATGAGACCTGTGACGATTTTTTGGGCGGCCGCATGCGTATGCTCCAGCCGAAACATGGATACCGCGCGGGGGTTGATCCGGTTTTGCTTGCGGCAGCGGTGGACGCCAAAGCGGGCCAACGTGTTTTGGAATTGGGATGTGGGGCAGGGGCCGCGTCATTGTGTTTGAATGCGCGTATTTCTGGCCTGTCGTTTGTAGGGGTCGAACTACAAGCGGCCTACGCCGATCTAGCGCGGCGCAATGCCCATGGGAATGGCGCGCAGATGGAGATCGTTGACGCCGACATTCGCGCCTTGCCCACGCAGATCAAGGCGCAGAATTTTGATCACGTCATCGCCAATCCGCCTTATTACCGGCGCGCGGCGTCCACACCTGCACATGATGCGGGGCGTGATGTGGCGCTTGGCGGTGATACGCCATTGGAGGATTGGGTGGATGTGGCGGCGCGCCGCCTCGCGCCAAAGGGCTATCTGACGATGATCCAAAAGGCCGATCGACTTGCTGATTTGCTCAATGCCCTCACGGGGCGGTTAGGGTCGGTGCGCGTTTTGCCCGTGCACCCGCGTCTGTCGCGTCCTGCGCAGTTGGTTATCGTGCAGGCGCGAAAAGGCGGGCGGGCCGATTTTTGTCTTTTGCCGCCTTTGGTAATGCACAAAGGCGCACAGCATGAACGGGACGAAGACAGTTATACGCAGCAGGTGAGCGATATTTTGCGCAATGGGCATCCGCTTGCCTTGAGTTGAGCAAAAAACACACGATTGGTTCAATATTTCCGATTTTCGTTTAATCTATTGGCAATATTTCGCGTGCCATCGTGAACCAGTCACATAGTTACAAATCAATCCCGTGACACGACTCAATTTCTATGTTGAGATTGTTACACAGCTTTTACATAGAGCTGAGGTTTACATAGACGTTTTACAGTGAGAGGAGACAAAATGAGTTTGAGTTCCCACCTGGAAGAATTGAAGCGAAAACACCAAACCCTATCGGAGGCTGTGGAAGCTGCGCAACGCGCGCCAAGTGCCGACGAAGTTCGAATTACGGATCTCAAGAAGAAAAAGCTACGCCTCAAAGAAGAGATTTCACGTCTCTCCACGACCTAATTGCGACTGAGGCGATCTCAACGCACACTATTGGGAATGGCGACTGGCATAAGCCGCCATTCCAGCACCGAGTGTGATCAATACTGCTGACAAAACCAGTGTCGTGCGCGGTTCTGCAATTCCTGCAAGTATTAAAACCATGGTCGACAAGAGTGGTGCTGCATAGGATGCGGTGCCCAAGAGTTGTATATTTCCGCGTTTGACCCCGATATCCCAGACATAGAAGGCTGCGCCAACGGGACCTACGCCCAATGCGATCATGCTGGCCCATCCATAGGAGGACGAGGGCCATATAGTTTGCTCAAGGGCGAGGTGGGCGACCAATGATAGGGCAGCCGTGGTAAGGCAAAAGATGGTAACAACCATGCTCGACACATCGCCCATTCGGCGCGAGAGGACGGAATAGCTTGACCATGTCAATGCGCAGCCCGCAGCCAAGAGATATCCAAGCCCGTGTGCCCCTGAAAAGACCGCGCCTTGGGCGACGATCAGCGCGGCACCGACAAAGGAAATGCCCGCACCGATCAAATGCAGCGGGCGTAGCCGTTCTCCAGGTAAAAAGCCCGAAAAGAGCACAATCAAGAGCGGCCAAAGATAGGCGATAAGGCCCGCTTCGGCGGGCGGTGCCGCGCGTAGGGCTGAGAAATAGAGAAAGTGGTAGCCAAATAGGCCAACAGTCCCAAAGGCATAAACGGAGACCGGAACACCACGCAGTTCGCCCCATCTGTTGCTAACCGTCGTCCAGACAACGCCAATTGCGCCGCCAATGGCAAAGCAAACGGCATTGAGTTGGAGAGGCGGGATTTCGTATGCGCCAACGGTAAACAGCGCTAAAAGCGCCCAGAGCAAGACGGCAACGAACCCGATGAGTGTGGCTGTGGTTTTCGACATCGGCGCATTAAGCCCGATTGATTTGGGCGCGCAAGGTAAAACGACAATGAAAAAGGCCGCCCCGAAAGACGGCCTCAATCAAACTGTTCAAGCATGGATTAGACGAAGAATTGCGCGCCGTTAGCCGAAATCGTTGATCCGTTGATGAAGCCCGCATCGTCGGACGCGAGGAAGGCCACGCAACGTGCGATCTCTTCAGGCTCGCCCAAGCGTCCCGTAGGGATCTGGCCAATAATGGAATCGCGTACTTTCTCGGGCACGGCCATGACCATTTCGGTCGCAATGTAGCCCGGGCAAATGGCGTTGGCGGTAATGCCGGCGCGCGCGCCCTCTTGGGCCAGTGATTTCACGATGCCCAGATCGCCCGCTTTGGTCGCGGCATAGTTCACTTGTGCGAACTGACCTTTTTGACCGTTGATCGAGGAAATGACGATCACGCGGCCGAATTTGCGCTCACGCATGCCGGGCCAAACGGGGTGAACGGTGTTGAATACGCCCGTGAGGTTGGTATCGATCACCTCTTGCCATTGCTGCGGCGTCATTTTGTGGAATGGCGCATCGCGGGTGATGCCAGCGTTTGCGACGACGATGTCGATGGGGCCGAGGTCGGATTCGACTTGTTCGATGCCCGCCTTTGAGGCGTCATAATCGGCAACGTTCCATTTGTAGGTTTTGATGCCTGTCTCGTCGGTAAATGCGGATGCGGCATCATCGTTGCCGGCGTAGGACGCGGCAACGGTATACCCCTTGTCTTTCAGTTCTTTGGCGATTGCCGCGCCGATACCGCGCGATCCACCCGTAACAAGTGCAACTCTGGACATGATATCTCCTCCCTATCATATTTCATTTGGCAATGTTGTTATCCAAAATGCAAACAATTAGCAACAAAATTACCCTTACGCATGGCGTAAATTCTGCGCATGCAGTATGAGGTTTCGTTGCGCTACCTGCTATCAGTGTATTGGATTCCCCCATCGTGTCGCTCTATGACAAGGCGTAAGCTATGAATAAGCAAGCGCTATTTTGGAAAACAGACGCTTTAGGCGTGCAAATAAAAAAGGGGCACCTCTCGGCGCCCCTTAGTCTCGTCGATGTGAAAGAAATCAGTCGCGCTCAACGCAGAGTGCAACGCCCATTCCGCCACCGATACACAGTGTGGCGAGGCCTTTTTTGGCGTCACGGCGGATCATTTCAAACAGCAATGTGTTGAGGATGCGCGCTCCGGAGGCGCCAATCGGGTGGCCAATAGCGATTGCGCCGCCGTTGACGTTGACCACGGCGGGATCCCAATCCATGTCTTTGTTTACGGCGCAAGCCTGTGCGGCGAAGGCTTCGTTGGCTTCCACGAGATCAAGGTCGGAGGCTTTCCAACCCGCTTTTGCCAGTGCTTTTTTCGAGGCATGAATCGGCCCGACACCCATGATGGACGGGTCGAGGCCAGCGGTGGCATAGGATGCGATGCGGGCCATTGGTTGAATACCGCGCTTTGCCGCGTTCTCGGCGGACATAAGCAAGACACCCGCGGCACCATCATTGAGGCCAGAGGCGTTGCCTGCCGTCACCGAGCCTTCGCGGTCAAACGCAGGGCGCAGTTTTTGCAGGCTTTCAAGGGTTGCACCGTGACGAATGTATTCGTCTTTATCGATAACCGTTTCGGAGCGGCGGGTTTTGACGGTGAACGGAATAACCTCATCGTCGAATTTGCCCGCAAGTTGTGCGGCTTCGGCCTTGTTTTGTGAGGCGAGCGCAAATGCGTCTTGCATATCGCGTGTAATATCCCACTGTTTGGCGACGTTTTCGGCCGTAGTGCCCATGTGGTAGCCGTTGAACGCATCCCACAATCCGTCTTTGATCATGCAGTCGATCATTTGCATATCGCCCATTTTCTGACCCGCTCGCAGGTACGCGACATGGGGGGATAGGGACATGTTTTCTTGACCGCCCGCACAGATGATGTCGGCATCGCCAAGCATGATGTGTTGGGCGCCAAGTGCGACAGTGCGCAAGCCGGAGCCACAAACTTGGTTTATGCTCCATGCGGCGGATTCAATGGGAAGTCCGGCGTTAATGTGAGCTTGGCGGGCGGGGTTTTGGCCTTGGCCAGCGGTCAAAACCTGACCCAGAATAGTCTCGCTGACTTCGCCCTTTTCGATGCCTGCGCGTGCGACGAGCGCCTCAAGCACAGCGGCGCCGAGATCATGCGCGGGGGTGGCGGCAAAAGCGCCCGAGAAACTTCCGACAGCCGTGCGTGCGGCTGATGCGATAACGACATTGGTCATGGTGGCACTCTCTCCCAATTGGTGTTCAGGGAGATTGCCCAATGGGCAATGAATTTGCAACAATGTTGCGCCTCTCCCGTGCAAAAGGTGTATGCTGCGCGTGCATCATAATCAACTGTAACGATGCCATGCTCTGGGTTTGTTAGCGCAAAACGTTATGAAATCGCAGTTACACAGCGATTTTTTGATTGGATTGACGGACCCAAGGGGGGTCAATCGTAGCCGCGCCAAAATAGTGACCTTGCATACAATCGATTCCCGCGTCGACGAGATAGGCCGCATCCTCTTGGGTTTCGACAAATTCGGCGACGGTAAACATGTCAAAATGCTGTGCCACGGAAATGAGCGAAGCGGTAAGCACCTGATTGTCTGGGTTCTGTGCAATCCCGCGAATGAACGTCGAGTCGATTTTGATCATGTCAAAGTAGAAGTCGCGCAGATACCGAAATGAGGTGTAGCCCGCGCCGAAGTCATCAAGAGCAAAAGAAATACCGCGATCTTGTTGCTGTTGCATGAAAACCGTGACGAGGTCGGGCATAACGATTGCGGAGCTTTCGGTAATCTCCAAGATCAGGCGTTCACCGCCTGTGGGGTCGCGCTCCAAGCCACGTTTGAGCGTTTCCATCCACCTCGGGTAGCCGATGGAGCGCGCCGACATGTTGATTGAAAGACGCAGGTCAGGGTTTTCGCGAAGCGTTGCAAGCCCGTATTCGAGCGCGAGGCAGTCGAGAACGCGACCCATTTCGGAGGTTTCCGCCGTGTGGATAAATTCGCGGGCCGGGATGACGCGACCATTGTCGTCTAGCACACGGATCAATCCCTCCCAAAAGGCAGGTCTGTCGGGTCGTGCGGCCTGAACAATGGGTTGGAACGCCAAGAGGACCTGTTTCTTGCGGATCGCATCGCGCACCATTTGCAGCGTGTTTTTATCGCGCTCAGCGACTGCGGCCGTCAGCGGAGAATCCATCTCGCTCTGCATGTAAGACTCGATCATGGGCACGGTCCCTTTTGGGTGAGTTGTTTCTCTATTGGGTCTAGCGTTCACTTTGTATCCAAGAGAGCTAACAGCGGGTAAAATGCTGGATTTGCCATAGGTTTGTCTAAAATCTACAACGCATTGATTTTGAACGATACTTCTGAATTTCGGACCAAACGTAGAGAAGTTTAAGCAAATCACCCTGAAATAGGTGAAGCAGGGTGCGCCTTAACCAAATCGAAAGTCGCAGGTGGTTTTATGCGAAAAGATTGAGTGTTGGCCCAAATTGCGGCCGCATTGAGAGCCAGTAAGGTGAAGAATGAACATACAGACTACAGCGTCCGAGTTTGCACGAAAGACGGAAGATGTCGCTTTTGCGATGGATGAGTTGTTCTTCTCGCGCACCGACGAGCGCGGAGTGATCGCTGCGGGCAACGCCGTTTTTCGACGCATTTCCGGCTTTGACTGGGACGAGCTGGTGGGCGCGCCACATAAGGTTGTGCGCCATAGTGATATGCCCAAAGGCATTTTCCATATTCTTTGGACACGCATCCAAACGGGGGTTCCAGCGGGAGCCTACGTCAAAAACCGTACAAAAGATGGACGATACTATTGGGTTTATGCGATCATTTCGCCGATCCCGGGCGGATATGTTTCTGTGCGGCTCAAACCCACCGCGCAGGTGTTTGAGACTGTTGTTGCCGAATACGCAGCGGCCTTGAGTGCCGAGCGCGACGAAGGATTGACCCCCGCGCAGAGTGCGCAGCGCATTGGCGAGAGGCTGCTCGGGCTGGGTTTCGCGAACTATGAGGCTTTTAGTGCGTATGCTATCGCGCATGAGACCATGGCCCGTGACAGTGCGTTGGGGCGTGGCGAAGATGAACGCGCGCGATGTCTACGCCGCCTTTTGCCCGTGGTAAAAGAGATTGAAAGCAATCAAAAAAAGCTGTTTCAGGCATTTGAGGCCATTCGGGGAATCCCGTCAAATATGCGCATTGTTGCGTCCCGTTTGGAGCCGGCCGGTGGCCCAATTTCGGCGATTTCGCAAAACTACCGTTTGATGTCGAACGAAGTCACGGACCATCTAGGTGCGTTTTTGTCCGATGGCGGAAAACGCAGTTTGTTGGACTCCATTTCGGGACGGATTGATCAGGCACTGTTTATGGTCGCCGCATCGCGCATCCAGCGTGAGGTGCGCGAGACTGCACGAGAGACGCTTGGCTCTGGCGATGAGCGAGGCGGCTTTGAGCAGGAGGTGGATGTTTTGACATCCTTGGTCGATGGGTATTCCAAAACAACCGCAGAGGTTCTTGCGTCGGTGTTTCGCGATGTGACGCAGTTGCGGCGATCGGCCAAAGACCTAAAGCA
Organism: Celeribacter marinus; assembly: GCF_965656515.1. GTDB lineage: Bacteria > Pseudomonadota > Alphaproteobacteria > Rhodobacterales > Rhodobacteraceae > Celeribacter > Celeribacter marinus_D. Next base: position 48,540 of record NZ_CBFHKW010000005.1, on the reverse strand, counting down.
ACTGGTAACGGGTCTAGATTCTATTCGGGTTCTTTGCCGGGTGGAGGCGGGGCGTTTGGGCGTACATTCCGCGTCGCTTACGCCCGTCATCAACCAACTTGATAGGTTCCATGTCGAGATTGATAACACGCTCGAAAAGATCATGGAGCAAGCCGAGGACGGTAAGGATCTTGTCGAACGCGCTCTTGAGAGTCCATTCAACAGCACCTTTTCGCCCAAGCATAGCACAGGCATCATGCACCGTCGCGCGGTTGGGGGACGGTGATATGTGGGACATTATGTTCTAGTTTTGGGTCATTGGTTCCTCATGACCTGTGAGTTGCCCAAGCAACGCCGAAACAATGTCGCGTGCGGATTGTGAATGCCAGTCGGCATCGCCGGTGAGGCGGGCAATCTCACGGCCTTGTTGGTCCAAGATAACCGTGACGGGGAGGCCAAGGACACTCATATCACGCGCTAGTTTGCTTTTGGGGTCGAGTGCGTAGTCGATGCTTTCGATCCCTGCGTCCCCGAAAAACCGCTCAATCGCGGGTATGGGGTTATGGCCTGTCGCGATGGGAACAACCGATAAGCCCATGGGCGCAAACTCTTTTGCCAAGGCATCAAGTGCAGGCATCTCTTTGCGGCACGGCGCACACCATGTTGCCCAAAAGTTCACGACCTTTATGTCATCCGAAAGACCCGCAAGCGTCATCTCCTCTCCGTTTTGAAGCATGAACGGCGTGCTCGGCGTGTCTTTTGGTTCCGCGTGCACAACAAGCTTTTTCATACTGTCCGCCCGCAACGCCGCGATATCCACCGCATCTGCACCCTGCGCAGCAATTGCAGACAGGCTCAGGGCCGTATAAAGGGTGGCTGTAAGAGAAGTTTTCAACATGCGGGACAGATCCATGAGTGACAAAAAATCCAATGCGATGTGGGGCGGACGGTTTGCCG
>NZ_CBFHKW010000005.1:0-47506 GCF_965656515.1 Celeribacter marinus | reverse complement strand
CTCGCTTCTCAAGACATCGCAGGGTCGCGTGCACATGCCGCTATGTTGGCCCAACAAGGTATTATCGACGCTAACGATGCTGATGTCATTCGGGAAGGCCTACTCACGGTATTGTCAGAAATAGAAGGCGGAAACTTCGAATTTTCTGCCGCTCTTGAAGATATTCATATGAATGTCGAGGCGCGTCTCAAAGAGATCATCGGGGACGCGGCGGGGCGTCTGCATACGGCGCGCTCACGCAATGACCAAGTGGCCACAGATTTCAAACTGTGGACGCGCGATCAAATGGACGCGGCGATTTCGGGCATTGATGCTCTGATCCGCGCGTTGATCGCACAGGCCGAGGCAGGTGCGGATTGGGTTATGCCCGGCTTTACACATTTGCAAACGGCGCAGCCCGTCACGTGGGGCCACCACATGATGGCCTATGTCGAGATGCTTGGCCGTGACATGTCGCGGTTCAAAGATGCCCGTGCACGCATGAATGAAAATCCGCTCGGATCGGCCGCGCTTGCGGGTACAGGGTTCCCGATTGATCGCCACATGACCGCCGCGACGCTTGGGTTTGATCGTCCGACTGCCAACTCGCTGGACGCTGTTGCGGATCGCGATTTCGCATTGGAGTTTTTGTCATGCGCGTCCATTACGGCCATGCATATGAGCCGCTTTGCCGAGGAATTGGTGATCTGGTCGTCAGCGCAGTTTAAATTCGTCACGCTTTCAGATCGGTTTTCTACCGGCTCGTCGATTATGCCGCAAAAGAAGAACCCGGATGCGGCTGAATTGATCCGCGCCAAAGTCGGGCGCATTTTCGGTGCGAATGTCGCCTTGATGATGGTGATGAAGGGGCTGCCACTGGCCTATTCGAAGGACATGCAAGAAGACAAAGAGCAGGTGTTCGACGCCGCCGACAACCTGATGCTGGCGCTGGCCGCGATGACGGGGATGGTGTCGGACATGACGGGGAACATCGACAATCTTCGTGCCGCAGCCGCGAGCGGATTTTCGACCGCGACCGATTTGGCCGACTGGCTTGTCCGTGAGGCGGGAATGCCGTTTCGCGATGCCCACCATGTCACAGGTGCCTTGGTCGCTATGGCTGAGAAAAAGGGATGCGACCTACCCGATTTGAGCCTTGCCGACATGAAATCCGTTCACGATGCGATTACTGAGGACGTGTTCAACGTCTTAACAGTTGAAAACTCGGTGGCATCTCGGACAAGCTACGGCGGCACGGCCCCTTCACAGGTGCGTGCGCAGATCGCGCGTTGGAAAGAGGTGTTGAAATGATCCGCATCGCAACTGTGTTGATGGCGCTTACCACGTTGGCCGCATGTGGCGCCAATGGCGAGCCGACCAAACCTGTCATCTCGGGCAAGCAAACCATCGGTGTGAATTCGAACATGGGTGCATATTCGAGCACGCAGATCGGGATAACGTTTCCCGCCAACTGATCCGCCCGTTGTGGCGACCTGATTTCAAGGGCCCCTATCTATGGACCACTTTCTCTACCGTGACGGCGTTTTGCACGCCGAAGATGTCCGTGTGAGCGATATCGCCGCTGCGGTCGGCACACCGTTTTACGTCTATTCCACCGCTACGTTGACGCGTCACTTTACGCTGTTTGATGAGGCGTTGGGCGGCATGGATCACCTCATTTGCTTTGCGATGAAGTCAAACTCGAACCTTGCCGTTCTCAAACTCATGGGTGAGCTTGGCGCGGGTATCGATGTGGTGTCTATGGGTGAGTATCTTAAGGCGAAAGCTGCGGGGCTTCCGGGAGATCGGATCGTGTTTTCGGGCGTAGGCAAAACCCGCGAGGAAATGCGTGTGGCCCTTGAGGGGGGCATTCGCCAGTTCAATGTCGAGAGCGAGCCGGAGTTGGAGGCGCTCAACGCGGTTGCGATGTCTTTGGGGGTCAAGGCACCGATTGCGTTGCGCGTGAACCCCGATGTCGACGCCAAAACGCACGCAAAAATTGCCACGGGGAAATCCGAGAACAAATTCGGCATTCCGATTGCAACATGTCGCGATGTTTACAGACGCGCTGGGCAAATGGAGGGCATTGATGTTGTTGGCATCGACGTCCATATCGGCTCGCAATTGACGCAACTGGAGCCGTTCGAGTTGGCCTTTACCAAGGTTGCTGAATTGACTGAAATGCTGCGTGCAGACGGCCATGACATTCGCCGCCTCGATTTGGGCGGTGGTTTGGGCATCCCGTATGAGCGCTCTAACGAAGCGCCCCCATTGCCGGTCGAGTACGGTGAGGTGATCCGCAAGACGGTCGGCCATCTGGGATGCGAAATCGAAATTGAGCCAGGGCGTCTTATCTCCGGTAACGCAGGGATTTTGGTCTCGTCCGTCATCTACCTCAAACACGGTGAGGGGCGCGATTTCCTAATTGTGGATGCGGCCATGAACGATCTTGTGCGCCCATCGATGTATGATGCGCACCACGATATTGTGCCTGTGATCGAACCGCTTGCCGGAGCTGAGCAAGCGCCTCTCGATATTGTTGGTCCGGTGTGTGAGACGGGCGACACATTCGCTAAAGCCAGAGATATGCCGCCACTGCGCGAGGATGATCTTGTGGCGTTTCGATCGGCGGGTGCATACGGTGCTGTTATGGCGTCCGAGTATAACTCACGGCCATTGATCCCAGAGGTTCTGGTCCATGGCGATCAATTCGCTGTCATCCGTGCGCGTCCGACCTATGACGAAATGATAAAGCGCGATACCATTCCTGTGTGGCTGTAATCCTGTGCACGCGTCCGTGTGCGGCATTTGCCCAAACCGGATGAGTGAATGGACTATCGAACGCATCTGACCGAAGAGACCGCAAAACGGGTGAGCCGCGCCATTGGCGCGACCCATATCGGTGTGTTGTTCGAGCATGTCGCCACAGCGTTTTGGCCGTCTTTTTCTGGTGTTGCTGTGGTGATTGGTCTGACTCTGTTGGGGGTGCATGAGGTCCTACCTCTTGGATCGCGCATAGCGATTTGGGGCATGGTTGCCCTCGCCTTGGCGGGTCTGTTCGCCTTTGGGGTCTGGCGGTTGCGCTGGCCGTCACGGGCGATTGCAGTGTCTCGTGTGGATGCCACTTTACGTGGTCAACCTCTCCAAGCGTTGCGTGACACGCCTGTGTCGGGGGCGTCTGATCCATCGTCGCGTGCGATTTGGGCGGCGCATATGGCGCGCATGTCGACGCGCGTTGCCGCGGCGCGCCCCATTGCCCCTGAGCCGATGATGGCAGCCAACGATCCCTACGGGCTGCGCCTTATGGCATTGACCGTGTTGGGTATGGGATTGGCGTTCGGGTCAATCGATCATGCTAAAACTGTCGGGATGACGGGCGGCGCCGACCAGATCGCTGCGGGGCCAACATGGGAAGGCTGGGTGAAGCCACCTGCGTTTACGGGCAAGCCCACCTTGTATCTCGCGGATTTAGGCGCTGGTTTTGACGCGCCACAGGGATCACAAGTCACCGTGCGCTTATATGGCGATGGCGCGTCTGACGATTTGACGTTGCGTGAAACGGTCTCGGGGATTGGCGATGGGGCCGCACCGGATTTCAAGGTGGTGCAGTCTGGCGATATTGAAATTGATGGTCCAACTGGGCAGTTGTGGAGCGTAGGGCTTATTCCTGATGCGCCACCAACGGCCGAGCTGATTGGCGACATGACCCGTGCGGCCAGCGGTGAGGCGCGTCAGTCTTATCGCCTCAGTGATGATTTTGGTATCACCAAAGCGGTGATGGTGTTCGAGCGTGATGTTGCGGCGGTGACGCGCCACTACGGGTTTGCTCTGACCCCTGAACCGCGTCCTGACCTGATCATTGACGTTATATTACCACAGACGGGGAACCGCACCGAGATTGAGGGCATGTTCGCCCAAAACGTCTCTGAGCATCCGTTTTCTGGACTGCCCGTGATGATATCACTTAGGGCCTACGATCAAACGGGGCAGGTGAGTACGGATGCGATTGGCGAAGGCATTTTGCCGGGGCGGCGTTTCTTCGATCCACTTGCGGCGGCGATTATTGACGTGCGTAGAGAGCTGTTATGGAACCGTTCCAATGCAGCCCGCGCGGCGCAGGTGCTTAGAGCGGTATCCTATCAACCGGATGAGACTGTGGGTGACGGGGATGTCACGCAACGTCTGCGCGCTGTGATTTCGTTGATTGAGGATCGTGTCGGTCCGATGTCTGATGAGCGCGTAGATCAGGTTGTCAAAGAGTTGTGGGAGATTGCGACCCTGCTTGAGGATGGCGATTTAAAGGAAGCGTTGGAAAGATTGCGCCGCGCGCAAGAGCGCCTACAACAGGCGATGCGTGATGGCGCCTCTGATGAAGAAATCGCGCGCCTGATGCAGGAGTTGCGTGAGGCGACACAAGATTACATTGCGCAATTGGCGGAACAGCAAGGCGATCAAGAGAGCGAGGCTGCGCAAGGCGAGACGCAACAGATGTCCGCCGATCAGCTCAAACAATTGATGGACCGTATTCAGGAGTTGATGGAGCAGGGCCGCATGGCCGAGGCGCAACAGATGATGGATATGCTCAATCAGCTTTTGGAAAACATGCGTGTGACCCAAGACCCGAATGGACAAGGGGGCGAGGGCAATCCGTCAATGCAGGGCATGCAAGATATGTTGCGCGACCAGCAAGAGTTGAATGACGATACATTCTCTGACCTACAAAACCAGCAAGACCAAGGACCGCAAGGCGAAGAGGGCGAGGGTCAAGATCGACAAGGCTCTGATGCTCAAGGTCAAGGTGAGGATGGCGCCTCAGACATGGGTGCCTTGTCGGAGCGTCAAGGAGCCTTGCGGCGGGAATTGGAGCGTCAGCGTAGCCGCGTGCCAAACGGTGAGAATGCTGAAGGCATTGGTGAGGCTCTCGACGGTGCGGGCCGCGCGATGGATGATGCCGAGCAGGCCTTGCGCGAAAACGATTTGGGCGGTGCTCTGGATCGTCAGGCTCAAGCATTGGAAGCGTTACGCGAGGGGATGCGCCAATTGGGCGATCAGCTGTCACAAAGCCAAGCGCAAGATCAAGACGGACAACAAGGGCAATCTGGCGGGGCCACTGGCGGCGAAGAGCGCCGCGATCCCTTGGGGCGCTTCGCGGGCAATACGGGCCAAGCCGGTTCTGATGAGGCGATGACCGAGGGTAAGGATGTCTATCGGCGCGCCGAGGAGCTATTGGACGAAATCAGGAGGCGATCCGCAGAGCAACAGCGCTCCGATGATGAACGCGACTATCTCAACCGCTTGTTAGACCGGTTTTAATGATCAGCCATTGAGTTGGCTGAGCAAGATATTCAGGCGGTCGCTCAAAGCCGACATGCCACCATCGAGCCAAACCCGAAAGACGTTTGCGCTACTGATATAGCTGTCCATGAGGGGGGCGAGCGATGGCACGGCATTGGCGATGGTTGGCGCAAAGACATACAGCGCGACCAAAAGGGACGCGACGATGATAAACACCGCAAAGATTGAGCGCGAAACACCGCGTTGCGCACGGGTGCGGCGGGTTTGCTCGTCTGGGACAGTGCCATCGGCATCACGTTCGGATGACGCACTAAGCGTAGAGTTGATCTCTTCGATATCAGGCAATAGGTCGCGCCGCTTTGAATGTGATCCCAACGTCCCGGCAGTCAACGCAGGGTCGGCAGGATCGAGGCCACGCAAACGCGCCATCTTTTCACGCATCGCCTGATCTGTCGCAATTTCGGCTTCTTCCAGTCCCAAATCCGTTTGAATTTCTAACGGTTCTGACGCGCCATGTGGCGCACTGAATTCTTGTTCTTCACGCAGCATATCCTTGATCGATTCGTCGATCGACGGCCGCGGACGTGCCACAACACCTTGAACTGGCCCTACGTCGTCATCGTCTTCGTCTTCGTCATAGGTGTAGGCGGGGGCGTGATCAGCCGTGCTTGACCATTCTTCCTGATCTTGATCATCCTGCGATGACAGTTCGTTCGGCTCGACCTCGTGAAAGGCGTCCTCGTCCGTATCAAAGTCAGGCTTGGGAGAGTGCTCGGCTAGCGGGGCATGCGTGTGGTCGGCCTCGCTTTCTTGTGCAAGGTCGTAGCCCATTTCCGCCGCAAGATCGGCATCCATATGTTCAGGGCTTTGAAACCACGTATGACCGCAGTTTGAGCATTGAACATCTCGCCCGTTCTCGGGAATGACCTTTTCGTCGACCTCATATTGAGCATCGCAGTTTGGGCACACTAGCCGCATTACTGACCCCATCCACAGTTTGTCCGTGGTATATCTTGCATATTTCTACGAAATGTTAACCGTTGAGGCGGGATTGTCCATGTTTTTGCGACAGTTGCATTGAAACGCGCTTCACTGTGAGGCAAAACTGTCGCGAATGAGAGACAGGGGTTTCAAAGTGATCGAGTTTCATGACGCAGCGTACGGATACGGGGGGCGCGAATTGCTTTCCCAAATAAACGTCTCCCTCGCTCCGGGGTCGTTTCACTTTTTGACGGGACCGTCTGGGGCAGGCAAAACCACATTTCTAAAACTGTGCTATCACGAATTACAGGCGACGGCGGGGCGTGTGTCGCTCTTGGGGAAAGACAGCCGTAGTCTGGATCGCGATGACGTGGCCATGCTGCGCCGCAAGATTGGTGTTGTGCACCAAGACTGTCAGTTTCTTGATCATTTAAGCGTTTGGGAAAATATCTCGCTGCCGCTTACGGTGTCAGGGCGTCCTGTCGTCGAGAGTGATTTGGCTGATTTGATTGCGTGGGTGGGGCTAAGTGATCACGCCAATGCACTGCCGCCCGAAATGTCGGGCGGCGAACGCCAACGTGCTGCCCTTGCGCGTGCTATAATCATGTCGCCAGATGTGATCATCGCGGATGAGCCTACGGGCAATGTGGATTGGGAAATGTCATTGCGCTTGTTGCAATTACTGGTGGAACTCAACCGTATGGGCAAAACCGTTGTTATTGCCACTCACGACATGCATCTGATTCGTCAGGCAAAATCACAGGTAAACGCCCGTGTTCTGAGAATTGCTGATCGGCGTATTCATCAAGCGGGAGCAGATTTATGAAGAGTATTCTGCTGCCATTCCTGCAGTTTGATGAGAACAAGCATGATCGTGTTGTCCCCCCCTCTGGCTTTACGGCGCAACTATCGCTGCTTACCTCGGGTGCAATGGCGTTTTTGGCGGTGTTTGCCATGGCGCTGTCGTTCGCCACGGGTCGGTTGGCCGATCAATGGGGGAGTGAACTGGCGCGGGCGTCTACCGTCCGCATTTCCGCGCCTGACGATCAGGTCGCGGCACAGACGCAAGCGGCCTTGGACGTGTTGCGCACAACACCCGGCATTGCATTTGCCGAGGCGTTATCAGATGAGGATGAGCGTGCGCTGTTGGAGCCGTGGTTTGGGCCGTCTTTGCCAATTGAAAACCTTCCGTTGCCGGTGTTGATTGAGGTGCGCGAGACGGCTGAAGGGTATGATGCCCAAGGGTTGCGGTTGCGCCTTGCGGGCGAAGTTCCGGGGGCTGTTCTGGATGATCATAGCCGCTGGCGTCTCCCGCTGGTCGAGGCCGCGGATCGTCTACGAATTCTCGGTTTGCTGTCGCTCGTCCTGATCGCGGCCGTCACTGCGGGAATGATCACGCTTGCCGCAAATGCGGCGTTGGCGGCGAATGGTCAGGTGGTCCGTGTTTTGCGTCTTGTTGGCTCAACCGATATGTATATCGCACGCGCTTTTGTGCGGCGCTTTACAGTGCGCGGGTTCACAGGTGCAGTGGTTGGAACGTTTTTTGGCGTTGTTGCCATTTCCCTTTTGCCAGATGCGAACGTCGAGGGCGGGTTTCTTACGGGGCTAGGGTTTCAAGGCGCACAGTGGCTTTGGCCGTGTATTATTCCGCTACTTGCCGCTATCGTTGCTTATGGCGCCACCCGTGTAGCGGCCACGCAAGCGTTGAGGAGGTTGATGTAATGCCCTATCCGGTTCAGTGGGTTCTCTCGCTCATCTTCGTTGTGCAGATGTATGTCGTGCTTTTGATCCTCGCGATTGTCTACACGCCTCTGGCCCTGTTCGAGCGCGAGTACGCGTTCAAAGCAATCCATGCCTATTGTCACTGGGTGCGGTTCTCCGCGCGTATTATTGTCGGATTACGGTCCGAAATCCGTGGGGAGGTGCCAACCGATGCCGTGATCGTCGCCTCAAAGCACCAAAGCTTTTTCGATATCATCATGATTACATCAGCGTTGCCGCGCCCGAAATTCATCATGAAAAAGCAGATCACAATGACGCCCATCGTTGGCTATTACGCCAAGCGCATCAATTGTATCGCGGTGGATCGCGGCAAGCGTGGCGTTGCGATCAAAAAGATGGTGGCGGATGTGAAGTCGGGCGCGATTGAAGCGGGGCAATTGGTGATATTCCCACAAGGGACGCGTGTCGGTGCGGGCGAAATCCTACCCTACAAGGTGGGGACAGGTGTTTTGTATGAGCAAACGGGTCAGGCCTGTGTGCCGGCGGGCACGAACGTTGGAGTGTTTTGGAAGCGACACGGTATTTACCGTGGGCGCGGATTGGCCGTTGTCGAGTTCTTGCCGCGTATCGAGCAAGGCTTACAAATTGAGGCGTTTATGACAGAGCTAGAACAGGCTGTTGAAAGCTCGTCAAATAGGTTGATGCAAGAGGCGGGGTTCAATCCTCCTACTGTCTAGCTCAATGGATATCTGGACTGCAAAAGGGCGCTCGCTATCACGTGCGCCCTTTGTTTTTGGTGGTAAGCGTTTTGGGTCTCAATCGGATATGGCGGTCGCCAGCGGCTTAGGCGGCCAGTCCTTTTGATCCGATGTTCAGGAATTTCTTGCGCCGCTCCGCAATGATGTCCGTGCGCTCTTTTTTCAGGAGTGGCGTCAGCATGGATTGGATCGCCTTGCCAACGGCCGTGATCGCAGATTGAGGATCACGTTGTGCGCCGCCCATTGGCTCGGGAATGATCTGGTCGATCACGCCGAGTTTATAGAGGTCTTGAGCCGTCAGGCGCAGTGCTTCGGCGGCTTCGCGCATTTTCTCGGCATCTTTCCATAGGATCGATGCACAGCCCTCGGGCGATATCACCGAATAGACCGAGTGGTCCAGCATCGCGACTTTGTTGGCAGAGGCAAAGGCGACTGCGCCGCCCGATCCACCTTCGCCGATGATGACGGAAATCATGGGAACACCGAGTTGCAGGCATTTTTCGGTGGCACGTGCGATCGCCTCGGATTGACCGCGCTCTTCTGCCCCTTTGCCAGGGAATGCACCAGGGGTATCGACGAGAGCAATGACAGGCAAACCAAATTTGTCGGCCAGTTCCATGAGGCGAATGGCTTTACGGTATCCTTCGGGGCGGGCCATGCCGAAATTGCGCTCGATGCGTGTTTTGGTGTCGTTGCCCTTTTCCTGACCGATCACCACAACGGGTTGATCGTTGAAGCGCGCCAAGCCGCCCATGACCGCGTGATCGTCCGCAAAATTGCGATCGCCCGCGAGTGGCGTGTATTCTGTGAACAACGCCTCGATGTAGTTTTGACAATGGGGGCGGTCGGGGTGGCGCGCGACCTGACATTTACGCCAAGGCGTCAGGTTTTTGTACATGTCGACCAACATGTCGGCAGCTTTTTTGTCCAAAGCGGCCGCTTCTTTTTCGACGTCCATCTCTTCATTGGCGCGGGCCAGAGCACGTAGCTCTTCCGCTTTGCCTTCGATCTCCGCGAGGGGTTTTTCAAACTCGAGATATTGCGTCATTTTGGAACTCCGAACCACTTGTTGTTTCCGTATATGGCGTCAGCGTCCAGGAAATGCAATCCGTGTGGGTGGTTCGGGCGCCCCTTCAGCCGCAAAGACCGAGAGGCGCCCTGACGCGCTGTGGTTATTCTTTCAGCCCTGCAAGGGTGAGGGCTTGGCCAAATTGTGTATCGTCCAGCACGCCGCGCCAATGATCAACGCAATTGGAGCGCATGAGCACGAGCTGAGTTTCTTTCGCTCCGATCTGTTCCGCGAGCGCTTGGCGTGTCGCAGTGTCGGCATTGTCGACAATAGCGGTCCGCAATTGCGCGCGAAGCTCGGCGGTTTCGTTTTCCAAAGCACCACGTTTTGCGGGCATGGTATCTAGCCACTGTTTGAGAGCGGCGCGCTGCGCTTCGTCAAGGGCCAAGGCATCGGCGTTTTTTGCGATGAAACCTGTGAGGGCCACCACGGGTGCCGATAGGCCCTTTTCCTGTGGTGTCATCATGCTCTGGGCAAATGCGGGTGTTGTGAGCACGAGGCTGGCGGCGACAAGGATGGAAGTGAATTTCATAGCGACCTCATTGATTGATATACGAGCCTTTTAAAGGTGCTTCTGTGATATGCCTTTGATTTGAATCAACGTTTGATGTCGCAGGTCGGGTGGTGCGCGGATGCCGCACAGATACAAAAACGCCGCGGGGTGGGCCTCCCGCGGCGTCATTCTCTACAATCAGGCTCCTCCTCCTGATCGGAGAAAGGCTTAACTGTTCGCAATCAACTCCGACTGCGCGACAATAACCTCTGCTTGTTTGATCGACGCAATATCGACAAGGCGGCCTTTGTAGACGGTCGCGCCTTCGCCATTGGCTTTGGCCACCTCCATTGCGGCCAGGATTTCGCGGGCTTCTGCCACGGCGTCCTCGGAAGGTGTAAAGACCTCGTTTGCCAATGCGATCTGCTTGGGGTGGATCGCCCATTTGCCAACCATCCCAAGTGTCGCTGAGCGGCGCGCCTGTGCGCGGTAGCCTTCATCGTCGGAGAAATCACCAAATGGTCCGTCCACGGGCAATAGCCCATGTGTTCGGCATGCGGCGACGATGGCGGTTTGCGCCCAATGCCACGGATCAGAGTAGTGGCGCGTCTCGCCATGCAGCATGTAGTAATTTTCCTGCGTGCCGCCGATGCCCGTGGTTTGCATACCCATAGACGCGGCAAAGTCAGCGGCGCCGAGGCTGATGGCCTCCATGCGAGGCGAGCTTGCTGCGATGGCTTCGACGTGGGCAATGCCCGCGGCGCTTTCGATGATGACTTCGAACGCCACCTTTTTCGTACGGCCCTTGGCCCGTTCGATCGCAGTGACCAGCGCATCGACGGCATAGACGTCTTCGGCACAGCCCACTTTGGGGATCATAATCTGATCGAGGCGGTCGCCCGCTTGCTCCAACAGGTCCACGACATCGCGATACCAATACGGCGTGTCGAGCGAGTTGATCCGCACAGCGAGCGTCTTGGCGCCCCAATCAATGGTGTTGATCGCCTCGATGATGTTGGCGCGCGCTGTGTCTTTGTCGGAGGGGGCTACGGAATCCTCGAGGTCAAGGTTGATCACATCCGCTGCGGACGCCGCCATTTTCGGGAACAGTTTGGTGTTCGACCCCGGGCCGAAGAGTTGGCAACGGTTGGGGCGGGCAGGGGGCGTGGGTTGCAGGCGGAAGGACATGTGAGAGATTCCTTTGGGTAACGATATTTCTGAATTAATGTATTGTTTGGTATTATCTTGCGCACCGGGATGCAAGATAATTCTGCGTCGCAGCGACGCCCTATGGGCCCGCCGTCTTTCAACCGCCTCATGATAATAAATCCCGAAATAGTTATGATTTTTGGGAGTACCTCCCGAATTGGTGTATTGAATCATCACAAATGAGAGCACTTGCCATCCACAGTCGATCATATTGGACGAAACGCATTGATCCCTAGATGCTACGGACCCCACACGGAGAGCTGCCATGATCGCCACCCCATACCTTCTATTCCTCGGAGATGCCCCCGACCAACTCGCCGCCAAGGTTGCCCAAGGTATCAAAGATTGGCGGCCCGAATACGCGCTCGGTCAATTCCGGATGGAAGACTGCAAAGCCGACATGAAGATCGCTGACATGACACTCGCCGAGGCGAAAGCCGCGGGGGCGAAGACCTTGGTGATCGGTGTGGCCAACCGTGGTGGCGTGATTTCGCAAGCTTGGAAAAAGGTTCTGATCGCGGCGCTGGAGGAGGGCTTCGACATCGCAAGCGGCTTGCACAACCTGTTGACCAATGAGCCTGATCTGGTTGCCGTGGCCGCAGCCTGTGGCCGTGAACTTCATGACGTGCGTGTGCCCTCGGTGGCCTATCCGATTGCCAATGGCGTGAAACGCACGGGCAAACGCTGCCTTGCTGTCGGCACCGATTGTTCGGTGGGCAAAATGTACACCGCCTTGGCGATGGACAAGGTTATGAAACAGCGCGGGGAGAAGTCGACCTTTGCCGCGACAGGCCAGACGGGCATTCTCGTTACGGGCAAAGGTGTGCCGCTTGATGCTGTCGTTGCCGATTTCATGGCAGGGGCTGTCGAATGGCTGACGCCCGACAATGATCCGGATCACTGGGATATGATCGAGGGGCAGGGCAGCCTGTTCCACGTCTCCTATTCCGGTGTCACAATGGCGCTTATTCACGGCGGCCAGCCCGATGCGCTTATCCTTTGTCACGAGCCGACCCGCACCCATATGCGTGGTCTGCCCGACTACGACTTGCCGACCCTTCAGCAGTTGCGCGACACGGCTCTTCCCCTTGCGCGTATCGCGAATTCAGCCTGCGAAGTGGTTGGCATTTCCATCAATACGCAGCACATGAGCGACGACGAGGCTGTTGCCTATCTTGCTGCCGTCGAGGCTGAAATGGAATTGCCTGCGGTTGATCCTTTCCGTCAGGGCGCGGAACGCCTTGTGGATGCGCTGTTGGGAAAGCAAACTGCCCTCGCAGCTGAATAAACGGGGGCAGACATGAGCATCACAGTAGATCGGCAGGCGTTCCGTCTCGCCGAGGCGTTCGTCATATCGCGTGGCGCACGAACCGAGGCGCAGGTTTTGACCGTGCGCGTGTCGCGTGGCGGCGTAACGGGCGTAGGCGAATGCGTGCCCTATGCGCGTTACGGAGAAAGTCTCGACAGCGTGACGGCGCAGATCGAGGGGCTTTCCGGCGGCATCACCCGCGCGGAACTACAGCAGGCTCTTCCCGCGGGTGCGGCGCGCAATGCCGTGGATTGTGCCTTGTGGGATCTGGAGGCGAAGCAGGCGGGCAAACGCATTTGGGACCTCATCGAGCTTCCCAAGCCGATCCCCATGATCACCGCCTATACCCTGTCGCTCGGAGAACCCGAAGCGATGCAGATGGCCGCGGCCAAACACGCGCACCGTCCGCTGTTGAAAATCAAACTTGGCACGCCTGACGATATGGCCCGTTTAGAGGCCGTGCGGCGCGGCGCGCCAAAATCGCGGATCATCGTGGATGCAAACGAGGGGTGGAGCGCAGAGGTCTATAGCGAGCTTGCCCCGCACATGGTGCGTTTGGGGGTTGATCTGGTCGAACAGCCCATGCCAGCGGGCGCAGATGACATGTTAGGCGAAATCGCGCGCCCCTTGCCCGTGTGTGCAGACGAGTCGTGTCATGATCGCGCAAGTCTGCCCGCGCTCAAGGGCAAGTACGACATGGTGAACATCAAGCTCGACAAAACAGGTGGGCTGACAGAAGCCTTGGCGCTGCGCACGCAAGCCCGCAACGAGGGCTACGCCATCATGGTCGGCTGTATGGTCGGATCGTCGCTGGCTATGGCTCCCGCGGTTGTCGTGGCTCAGGGCGCCGCCGTCGTGGACCTTGACGGGCCGCTTCTTTTGGCGGAAGACCGTGCGGACCCTCTGAGCTACAACGCAGATGGTGTGCATCCGCCCACCGCCGCGCTTTGGGGCTAAGGCACTGATTAATTTTAGGAGAGCGACATGACCCGCACTGTTTACGTCAATGGCGAATACCTGCCCGAGACCGAGGCCAAAGTTTCTATTTTTGACCGTGGCTTCCTGATGGCGGACGCGGTGTATGAGGTCACGTCCGTGATCGGCGGAAAGATCATTGATTTTGCGGGCCACTCCGTACGCTTGCAGCGTTCCATGAGCGAGCTCGAAATGGTCTCCCCCGTCACGATGGACGAATTGCTCGCCATCCACCGCGAACTCATTGCCAAGAATGATCTCGATGAGGGTGGCATTTATTTGCAGATCACGCGCGGCGCACCTGGGGATCGTGATTTCGCGTGGCCAGACCCCGAAGAGGTGCCGTGCGGCATCGTGTTGTTTACGTTCAACAAACCGCTCGTGGACAGCAAAGTGATGGACGAGGGCATCAAGGTTATCTCCATCGAAGATCAACGGTGGGGACGCCGCGACATCAAAACGACACAGCTGCTTTATCCGTCTTACGCGAAAATGCAGGCGAAGAAAAAGGGCTGCGCCGATGCGTGGTTGGTCGAGGATGGCCTCGTGACCGAAGGCACCGCGAACAACGCATATATTGTCAAAGACGGCACGATCATCACGCGTCAGCTTGGCAACGATATTTTGCACGGCATCACCCGCGCCGCCATCCTGCGCTTTGCGCGTGAGGCGCAGATGAAGGTTGAGGAACGTCCCTTCACGATTGAAGAGGCGCAACAGGCCGATGAGGCGTTTGTGACCTCCGCTACGGGCTTTGCTCAACCCGTCATCGAAATTGACGGCGCAACAATTGGTACGGGTGTTCCTGGTGATATCTCGAAACGCCTGCGTGAAATCTATACAGAAGAGATGATCAAAACGGCGATCTAATCGCGCAGTTTTACTGAGACGCAATACAAAAGGCCCGCCATAGTGGCGGGCCTTTTCATGTTCATACGCAAGGTATGCAGCTTTAGATCGTGGGCGCAGTGTAGTCGAACGATCCGGTAATGTTGGGAATATCCGCCGCGGTTAGGCCATTCAGTTGTACCACAACGATGCCTTCGTAAGTCCCGACAAGGCCGCCATCATTTTCGGTGAAGATTAGCGTATTGCCGTTTTGAGCCGCGCCAACCCACTCGACGATCAACACATCCTCGTCGGTGTTAAAGTCCGTGATTGTGACAACATCAGAGGCCAACGTGGTCGAGCGGATCGCGTCGAACGTATCACTGCCTGCCCCGCCTGTTGCGGTGTCGCCGTTATCGAAGACAAGGATATCATCGCCGTCCCCCCCGTCCGCAATATCCGCAGAGGAGATATAGTTGGCATCGCCGATAAACCCACGATCGACTGTGGAAACTATGTCATTGCCTGCATCGCCAAAAAGGGAATTTACGCCGCTGGCGTCGATGAGCGTATCGTTGCCTTCGCCACCATTAATTGCGTCGTCCCCGTCATCATCCCCCTCTGTGAGAGCGACGCTTAGATCGACCGTCCGCGCCGTGATATCGTCACCGTCTCCGAGGTTGATTATGTCGTCGCCCAAGCCGCCAACAACCCGATCGTTGCCGTCTCCACCAAACAGAATGTCGTCGCCGTCATCGCCAATGACAAGGTCGTCGCCCAGACCCGCATAAATGGTGTCGTTATTTGCGCCGCCATCCAGAATATCGGCGCCTGTGGCTCCCGTGAGCGTGTCGTTGCCGATGCCGCCCAAGATTGTGTCTGCGCCTGCGCCGCCCGTCAAAGTGTCGTGACCGAGACCGCCGTCTATGGTGTCATCGCCATCTCCGCCGTCAATCGTGTCTTCGCCGTCTTCGCCGAACAGCATATCGTTACCAAGGCCGCCGTTGATCGTATCTCGTCCGCCAAAGCCCTCAATTAGGTCGTCGCCTGCGTCACCATCTAAAACGTCATCGTTTGCGCCGCCGTAAATTTCATCGTTACCGTCACCGCCAGTGATGATGTCGTTGCCACCAAAGCCATATAAAATGTCGTCGTCATTGGTACCATTGAGGGTATTGGCTGTCCCATCACCAATTATAGCCGCGTCCGCATCCCCCTCTTCTGTGGGGTCGGTGGTTTCAGGCACGAGGTCGATATCTTTTGGTGTTTCGGACTCCGTGCCGTTGTCGGGATTTAAATCGTAGTCTGAAATATCATCCCAGTCAGAGATCGCATCAGCTAAAAACCCGATGCCGATGGCGATGGGAATAAGAAACAACGCAGACAGCATAGCGGACTCCAGCTCAAAAAATAACGTAAAAAATCATGATCGCGCCATCACGGCCGACACCTATCGATATCGACCGCGTTAATTATTTGTCAACGAAATGTGGCAACTTTAGGGTGTCGATGATCAGGTGGCGAAACAGTGGTCGCCCATGCGGATGATTGTTTCCCTATTCCGCCTTGAGTGGACCGACATTGGCCTCATAGGCCGCGTTGAATGCCGCCTGTTGCTCTTGCGATGCGGGGCTCTGATTTGCGTCTTTCCACGATTCGTAGGGCATCCCGTAGTAGATTTCGCGTGCCTCGTCTTTTGTCATATCTATACCGCGTGCACTGGCGGCCTCTTGGTACCACCGGCTTAGGCAGTTTCGGCAAAAGCCCGCGAGATTCATCATGTCGATGTTTTGAACATCGGCACGTTTCACCATCAGGTGCTCGCGCAGGGCGCGAAAGGCGGCGGCTTCGATTTCAATGCGGGTTTGGTTGTCGATATCAGTTGTCATGTTCTGTATCCTTTACGGGTCAATTGTCGCCAATGTGGTCCTAAGAATTGGCGCGAGTAAACCCGCCCAACGGCGTTGCGCGTCTGGCGTCTCAATCAGATCAGATCGCAGCTCGATCAGCGCGTTCAATCGCCCTTTGTGCAGCGCGTGTTGATCTATGGCGTCACCTGGAAGGCTTCCATCATATGGCTCGTTGTCGCCAATACATAACCGTTCGCCTATTCTATCTGCCTCGGCCAGAAGTGCGGGGTCCGATTCCATCGCCGCAATCAGCGGGTCGGTTAATCGTTTGTCATAGGCCGAAAGGACGCCAAGTTGCCATGGCCTGCGCGGGCGGGATTTTAGTTGTGGCGTGAAGCTGTGAATGGCCACAACAACGGTGTCGTTTTGGCGGGATGCGAGTGTTTCGTAGGCGTCATGATAGGGGCGGTAATACGCGTTCAGACGGCGTTCAATTTCTGCCGCATCCGCATGGCGATTGGCGGGAATGATCGAGCCGTCATAAATTTTGCGCACCAATGTCGGATCATCCATGCCACGGTTCGGGTCGATCACAAGGCGTGAAAAATCGGTGGCAATCGCGGGACTGTCCAGTAGGCGCGCCAGCTCTATTGTGACGCCGCGCGCCCCCACATCATAGGCAATATGGCGCGCCATATCGGCGGGTGAAATGCCTAAATCGCCGGAGCTCGTCGGGCCGATCTCGTCAGGCACGCGATTGCTCGCATGGTCACAAGTGATAAGCCAACGCCCCGAGCGGGCAGGTCCGATAATTTCGAAATAAGAAGAGTGCGTCATACGTCCATCATGTTTGTTGTGCTATGCATGCTTAAACTGTTTGCGCTAAACACGCCAGTTGTGCCGCCCTTGTGTTTGCGGCATATAGGGGATGGCCCTGATAGAAATGAACTCACCAAGAAGGATGTAAGGCAGTATGCGACGCTTACGGAACGTAAAAATCGTGGCCACACTTGGGCCCGCTTCCAACGACTATGAAATGATCCGCGCACTCGCGGAGGCCGGTGCAGACGTATTCCGTCTCAACATGAGCCATGGAGAGCACGAAGAGATCCGTGTTCGCCACGAGATCATCCGCAAGGTCGAAACCGACCTAGGTCGACCAATTGCGATTCTCGCTGACCTTCAGGGCCCGAAATTGCGCGTTGGCAAATTTTCGTCAGGGGCTCACGAACTTGAAGAAGGCGACAAGTTGCGCCTCGACCTCGATCCGACCCCGGGTGACAGCAAACGCGTCCAGCTTCCACATCCCGAAATTTTTGCGGCGCTCAAGCCCGGTGCAAACCTTCTTGTGAATGACGGCAAGATCCGTCTTCAAGTTGAGGATTGTGGCGAAGATTACGCAAACTGCAATGTTGTTGTGGGGGGCACCATTTCCGACCGCAAAGGCGTGAACGTTCCGGACGTTTTGCTCCCACTTGCCGCTCTGTCCGACAAAGACCGCAAAGACCTCGAATTCACCTGTGAGTTGGGTGTCGATTGGGTTGCGCTGTCATTTGTGCAGCGTCCTGAAGATATGGTTGAGGCCAAACAGCTTGTGGATGGCCGCGCTGCGGTGCTCGCCAAGATTGAAAAGCCGTCTGCCGTTGAGAACTTTGACGATATTTTGGCAGCGTCTGATGGGATCATGGTCGCCCGCGGTGATCTTGGTGTGGAGCTTCCGGTGCATGCCGTTCCACCGATCCAAAAGCGCCTGATCCGCAAATGTCGGGCCGCCGCTAAGCCGGTGATCGTGGCCACGCAGATGCTCGAAAGCATGATCGAAAGCCCGATGCCGACCCGCGCCGAGGTATCCGACGTTGCGACCGCGATCTATGAGGGCGCTGACGCCATTATGCTGTCCGCCGAGTCCGCCGCAGGCAACTACCCGATTGAAGCGGTCACGACGATGCACAACGTGGCGATGGAGGTTGAGAACGACGACACCTACCGCTCCATCATTGATGCATCGCGCTCTGCCTCAAAAGATACCGTGGCCGATGCCATCGTGTCCGCTGCTCGAGAAATTGCAGAGACAACCAACGTTAAGGCGATCGTGTGTTACTCCGAGAGTGGCACAACCGCATCTCTTACGGCGCGCGAGCGTCCACACGTGCCAATCATCGCAATGACATCACGCCGCAAAACTGCGCGCAAGTTGTGCCTCTATTGGGGTATGCACTGTGTGATAACGAGTGAGGTCGAGCGCTTTAAAATGGCCGTGGTCAATGCAGCTCGTGCGGCGCGCACCGCGGGCTTTGCCACCGAGAAAGATATGATCGTGGTCACGGCGGGGATTCCGTTCAATCAACCGGGCTCGACAAACATCCTTCGTGTTGCTCCATGCGACGAACGCTTGATTTTCAACACCGATCCGGAATAATTGCGGTCTTAACGTCGTAATTTTGGTGGTGGGGTTTATGGATACCGATCTGTTTCTTGTACTTGGCACGGTAATCTTGGTCCTCGCTATTCCAACCGTGATTGGGGCATTGTCTGAAAGTCGGCCGCCCCGCGCCGCGGCTATACTGGTTATGATCGGCGGGGGTCTTGTGATCCTCGCCGTCACACAACATCCCGGTGGATATACGGTGGGAGATATCCCAATGGCATTGACCCGCGTTTTAGGCCGCTATTTCTAATAAATAGGCCAAAAGACCCATAAATTGCATCAATTACACTTGTCAAAGACGTCTGTGCGTGTAATTGGACGCGCTCATGGTGCGGGACCGGCTCAAAGGCATGCCGAGTCGCGCGTTTTAACCATCGAAAAATAGGAGATGGAAATGCCCAAGATGAAGACCAAATCGAGCGCTAAGAAGCGCTTTAAAGTGACCGCCACTGGCAAGGTCATGGCAGGTCAGGCCGGCAAACGCCACGGCATGATCAAACGCCACAAGAAATTTATCCGTGACGCACGTGGCACAACCACGCTCTCCGCACCAGATGCGAAGATCGTGAAGTCCTACATGCCATACGACCGCTAAGAAGGAGCTAGGATATGTCCCGCACCAAAGGTGGTACCGTTACCCACGCCCGTCACCGTAAAATCGTTAAGGCCGCGAAAGGCTATTATGGCGCCCGTAGCCGTAACTTCCGCACCGCAACGCAGGCTGTCGATAAGGCAAACCAATACGCGACACGCGACCGTAAAAATCGCAAGCGCAATTTCCGCGCTTTGTGGATCCAGCGTATCAACGCTGCTGTTCGCGCGCACGATGATGGTTTGACGTACTCGAAGTTCATCAACGGCCTGTCGCTTGCCGGTATCGAAGTGGACCGTAAGGTTCTCGCCGATCTCGCCGTGCACGAGCCCGAAGCGTTTGGCGCCATCGTCGATAAGGCGAAGGCCGCGCTCTAAGTTTTCCACACGGAAAACCGCAAAATTGAAGCCGCGGACCTCCATAGGAGGCTCGCGGCTTCTTGCTTTTCAAGCCCTCCGTGATACCAAGCGGGGGAACATGAATAAGGGCGCACACCGATTGCAGGAACGCCCAGAATACAGGGGTGTCAGATGGACGACCTAAAGACCAAATACCTCACCGCCATTTTGAATGCGGGCGACGAGACCACGCTTGAGGACATCCGCCTTCAGGCTGTTGGAAAAAAGGGCGAAGTGGCTCTGAAAATGCGCGAGCTTGGCAAAATGACGCCCGAGCAGCGCCAAGAGGTCGGCCCCAAACTCAACGCGCTCAAAGACGAGATCAACGCGGCACTTGCCGCCAAAAAGATCGCTCTTGAGGATGCCGCCCTTGATGCTCGTCTTGCCGAAGAGTGGCTTGACGTCACTCTCCCCGCACGTGCGCGTCCGCAAGGCACGCTGCACCCGATTTCGCGTGTCTCCGATGAGATTTACGCGATCTTTGCCGATCTCGGGTTTGCCGTGGCCGAAGGCCCGCAGATCGAGGACGACTGGCACAATTTCGACGCGCTCAACATTCCGCCGCACCATCCCGCACGCCAAGAGCATGATACGTTCTATATGCACCGTGCCGAGGGCGATGACCGCGCCCCGCATGTGTTGCGCACGCATACGTCCCCCGTCCAAATCCGCGCCTTGACCGAACAGGGCGCGCCGATCCGCATTATTGCGCCGGGCCGTGTGTACCGTTGTGATTACGACCAGACCCACACGCCGATGTTCCACCAAGTTGAGGGGATGTGCCTTGGCAAAGACGTGTCGATGGCCAACCTCAAATGGGTCCTCGAAGAGTTCTTTACCGCGTTTTTCGGCACCAAAGTCAAAACCCGTTTTCGCGCCTCGCACTTTCCGTTCACTGAGCCCTCGGCGGAGGTGGATATCCAGTGCAAATGGGACAATGGCACCGTCAAAGTGGGCGAGGGCGACGATTGGCTCGAAGTGTTGGGCAGCGGCATGATGCACCCCAACGTGCTCAAAGCGGGCGGCATCGACCCCGATGAATGGCAAGGCTTTGCCTTCGGCATGGGCATCGACCGCCTTGCCATGCTCAAATACGGCATCCCCGACCTACGCGCCTTCTTTGACAGCGACCTGCGCTGGCTGCGCCATTACGGGTTTAATCCGCTCGGCGTGCCTACGTTGGCGGGGGGGATTCACGGGTGATGGAATGGTTTCGCGAACTGACGCAGGAGCAAGCGACAGTAATCGTGTCAACAATTGGCACGATTACTGCAGTAGTTGTTGCTTTCCTTGCTGCTAGTTTAGCGACTAAAAAAGATACTCGAATAAAGCGATTGGATAGACAGTTTAGCTTTAGAGATCGCCGAGAACGTGAATATTCTGAATTCATATTATCGATGAACAACGCATTGCAAATCTACTTTGAGAACTTGGAGCTAGGAACCGAAAGTGTTTCATTTGAGGCATTTCGGGCAATTGAAGGAACGGCTCAAGAGTTGGATACAGCTTCCATGAGGCTTCGCATCGCGGTACCGGATTTTGTAGCTCATGCAGTTCTTAATTTGAATGGACACATTCAGAATGCCCTTCTTTCTCTGCGGCCTGACGTGCCCAGTTATTCGCTAAAAAATGAGTTTGAAATAGCAAAGCAGAACATGCTCCGATCCTTTGAAGTGGATCTTGATCTGATCGAAGATAGCAGGGATCGTGGAGAGTATCGGAATAAAGTGTTGCGTGAAAACAAACGCTATAAGCGCCAAACACAAGGTAGCCCAAAATGACCGACCAAAACGACAACATGGAAGACCTCCAAATCACTTACCCCGGCGCGGGGACGTTTCGGTTGGCGGAGGATGAGGCGCGGGTGAATGCGTTGAACCTGCTCGTGGCATCGGGCAAGAAAACCGCGACCTGTTTGCCGTTTTCCGAGTTCGACAATGACCCTGACGCGCTCCCGCAAGTGGGGCGTGCCGACATCATTGCAAACTGGGACGGCACCCCCGCAATGGTTGTGCGCACGCTCAAAGTGGACCGCATCAAGTTCCGTCATGTGACGCCGCAAATGGCGAAGCTTGAAGGCGAGGACAAAGACATCGACGCATGGCGCAAACGCATCACCAAAGCGTTCGGCACACGCGGTGAAAAGGGCTTTGATCTGGACCGCGATACGCTTTTGGTTTTTGAAACATTCGAATTGGTTGAGGATTTGGGCGTCCGCTAACGCCCCCTCCCGACACGCAAACCGACGCCCGCATGGGCAAGGAGATAACGCTATGAAATTCACGCTGTCTTGGCTCAAAGAGCACCTCGAAACCGATGCCTCGCTCGACGACATCCTTTATGCGCTGACCGATCTGGGTCTCGAAGTGGAAGGCGTGGAAAACCCCGCCGAGGCGCTCAAGGGCTTTAAGCTCGTGAAAGTGCGCGAGGCCGTGGGCCATCCCGATGCCGACAAATTACGTGTTTGCACCGTCGACACCGACGAGGGCGAAACCCAGATCGTGTGCGGCGCGCCCAACGCGCGGGCGGGCATCACCGCCGTTCTGGCCAAGCCGGGCATGTATATTCCGGGGTTGGATATTACGATTTCTGTCGGCAAAATCCGCGGTGTCGAGAGCTTTGGCATGATGGCGTCCATGCGTGAATTGAACCTCGGTGAGGATCATGACGGGATTATCGAGCTTGAGGGCGGCGAGATCGGCATGGAGTTTGCCGACTATCTGGCGCAACATGACCCGTCCAAAGTCGAGCCTGTGATCGAGATTGCGATTACCCCGAACCGTCCCGATGCGCTTGGCGTGCACGGGATTGCCCGTGATCTGGCCGCGCGCGGTCTTGGCACGCTCAAAACCCCAGTGACCCCGATCGTTGCGGGCGCTTTTCCCAATCCGATTTCCGTGACGATCGAGGCAGGGGCCGAAGACGGTTGTTTGGTTTTTGCGGGGCGTTTGATCAAGGGTGTGAAAAACGGCCCCTCACCACAGTGGTTGCAGGATCGTTTGACCGCGATTGGTCTTCGTCCGATTTCGGCGCTTGTCGATGTCACCAACTTTTTCACCTATGATCGCAACCGCCCGCTACACGTTTTTGACGCGGGCAAAGTAGAGGGTGGTCTGTCCATCCACCGCGCCACGGGCGGCGAAACGCTCGTGGCTCTGGACGAGAAAACCTACACCATGCCCGAGGGCGCGATGGTGATTTCGTCGGGTGGCAAGGTGGAAAGCGTTGCGGGCGTCATGGGCGGTTTGGAAACGGGCTGTACCGACGACACCGTGGACGTGTTTGTTGAGGCGGCGGTGTGGAATACGCTCGATATCGCCAAGTCCGGCCGTGCGCTCAAAATCAATTCCGATGCGCGGTACCGCAACGAGCGCGGCATTGATCCCGCCTACAACATGCAAGCGATGGAAGACGCCACCGCGATGATCCTTGAGTTGTGCGGTGGAACGCCGTCCGAGGTTGTTGTCGCAGGGGCTGTGCCTGACGTGTCGCGCGCCTATGCGCTAGATACTGACCGCGTGCAGTCGCTCGTTGGCATGGAAATCACGCCCGCGCGTCAGGTCGAAATCCTGACTGCCTTGGGGTTCGAGATCGACGGCGATATGGCCAAGGTGCCGTCTTGGCGTCCAGATGTGCTTGGCTCTGCGGACCTTGTCGAGGAAGTCGCCCGCGTTGAAAGCCTCACGAATCTGGAGCCAAAACCCTTGTCGCGTCCTACGGGTGTGGCCAAGCAAATCCAAACGCCGATGCAGGTGCGCGAAAGTGCGGCGCGCCACACGGCTGCTGCTTTGGGTTACAACGAATGCGTCACCTATTCCTTTGTGGATGAGGCCTCAGCACAGCTGTTCGGCGGTGGAACGGATGCGGTGAAATTGCAAAACCCGATCTCGTCCGAGATGAGCCATATGCGTCCTGATCTATTGATCGGCCTGTTGCAAGCGGCGAGCCGCAACCAAGCGCGCGGGTTTGCCGATTTGTCTCTGTTTGAATGCGGCCCTGCGTTCCACGGTGGTGAGCCGGGTGAGCAGCATGTGCAACTGGCGGGCCTGCTCGTCGGTGCGAATGGTCCCAAAGATGTGCATGGCGAACGCCGCGCTACCGACCTGTATGATGCCAAAGCGGACGCAGAAGCAATTCTGGCCGCCATTGGCGCGCCCGCCAAAGCGCAGATCACGCGCGATGCTTCCGCGTGGTTTCATCCTGGTCGGTCGGGAAAAATTTGCCTTGGCCCGAAAAAAATCCTCGCGCAGTTTGGCGAAGTGCACCCCAAAGTGCTCAAACAGATGGGGGTCAAAGGCAACGCCGTGGCGTTCACCGTCTACCTCGACGCGGCACCGATGCCGCGCGGCGTCAAAGTGGCGCGTTCGGCATTTTTCACTAATGATCTACAAGCGGTCGAGCGTGATTTTGCCTTTGTTGTGGATAAATCCGTCAATGCGCTTGATGTTGTGAATGCCGCGGGTGGCGCCGACAAGGCTCTGATTTCAGATGTGCGCGTATTTGATGAGTTCGTCGGTGGGTCGCTCGGTGAGGACAAGAAATCCCTCGCCATTACCGTGCGCATTCAACCTACAGAGGCGACGCTCAAGGAAAAGGACCTTGATGAACTGTCGGCCAAAGTGGTTGCGAAAGTCGAGAAAGCTACGGGCGGCACCTTGCGCGGATAACGCACGCTAGTAAGATTATGACATGAAAAGGGGGCTACGGCCTCCTTTTCCACAGGTAAGGGAGAGAGATATGAAGGTCTATTTGTCAGGCGAGATTCACACCGATTGGCGCGATCAAATTGTGGCGGGGGCGGTAGGACTTGATGTCGAATTTTCCGCGCCAGTAACTGATCACGCGGCTTCAGATGATTGCGGTGTCGCGATCTTGGGAGCGGAGCCTGACAAGTTTTGGCATGATCACAAAGGTGCAAAACTCAACGCGATCCGTACGCGCGCGGCCATTGACGCGGCTGATGTGGTCGTGGTGCGGTTTGGTGAAAAATACAAACAATGGAACGCCGCGTTTGATGCGGGTTATGCTGCGGCCAAAGGCAAGGCGTTGATCGTTATGCACGGGGCCGATCATCAGCATGCGCTCAAAGAAGTTGATGCCGCGGCGCTTGCAGTGTGCGAAACGCCGCAGCAGGTGGTTGATATGCTACGCTATGTGCAAAACGGGACTCTACCGTCCTGAATTATGCAGGGCGCGCGGGAATGTTTTTCGCGCGCTGCACGGCGGGACGGGCGTAAAACCGTTCGATATACGCGGGGACATTCGTTAGATCCGCAAACCCCGTGATATCATGCGCGCCGTAAAAATCGAGGGCATTGAGCCACGGGGCAAGGGCCATGTCTGCGATGGAATACTCGCCCATCATCCACTCACGCCCGTCTAAGCGGGATTCGACCACGGATAGGAGTCGTTTTGCCTCGTTTGCGTAACGGTCGCGTGCGGTTTTGTCGTCCATCGTGGCGCCTGCGAATTTGTGGAAAAACCCCAGCTGCCCGAACATCGGACCCACGCCGCCCATCTGGAACATGAGCCACTGGATCGTCTCGAATTTGGTCTTGGGATCGGCGGAGAGGAATTGTCCGGATTTTTCGGCCAGATAGATTAGGATAGCGCCGCTCTCAAACAGTTCGATTTGTGCGCCGTCTGGGCCGTTTGGATCGATGATTGCAGGAATTTTGTTGTTGGGGTTAAGGCTCAAAAATGCCTCGCTTTTTACGTCTGCATCCGCGAGCGTGACCAAATGCGGCTCATACTCTAGCCCCATTTCCTCAAGGGCCACCGAGACTTTCACGCCATTGGGTGTTGGAAAGGAGTAGAATTGTAACATGGACGGATTTTTGGCGGGCCAACGTGTGGTGATCGGGTGGGAGAGGGTCTGCGGCATGGATCAGCTTTCTATGAGGACTGTGATGTCTATGTACCTAAGGGCGCGGGTGGGGTGTCAAAAGGGCTGTCGACTGTTCAAAAGTATGGTAGGCAGTGTGCGGAGCTGTGGCAGGTTGTCGCGGCCATTGGTGGGACTTAAGTGGGACAAAAACCATGTTGAAAGAATTTAAAGACTTCATCGCCAAAGGCAATGTCATGGACATGGCTGTTGGTATTATCATCGGCGCAGCCTTTACCGCGATCGTAAAATCCTTGGTCGACGACCTGATCAATCCGTTCATTGGCTTGTTCATGGGCGGCATCGACTTTGCGAATAAATATATCGTTTTGTCGGGCGATGTCATGGCGGGGACATCTTTGGCTGACGCGCGCGAAAGTGGCGCTGCGATTTTTGCCTACGGCTCGTTCATCATGGCGATTATCAACTTTTTGATCATTGCGTTTGTGGTGTTCATGCTCGTGCGCTACGTCAACAAGGTTAAAGCGGCCACAGAGACACCCGTTGAGGCTGCACCAGAGGCACCCGCGGGACCATCAGAACTTGATGTGTTGCTCGAAATTCGCGATTCTCTCGCAAAGAAATAAGTCAAACGCGAACACGATTTGATGAAATTGAGGCCCGCCGGAGAACTCCGGCGGGCCTTTTGCGTGGTTGGGATGCCACGCACTGTGGGGACACATCATATCATACGTGTCACCACGCGCTTTCCGTCGCGCCTTGCGTATAAAAAATGTCTGTGAAACACTCTCCCATAATCTGGGTCAGTTTGGGATAATCAGCCACCATGACAGCATTGGACGATACTGATCGCCGTATTTTACGCATTTTGCAGCGTAATGGCCGCATTTCTAACGCGGATTTAGCTGTTCAGGCCAATGTGTCGTCGTCTGCCTGTCATCGCCGCGTACAGCGGATGGAGGCCGAGGGTGTGATCCGGGACTACGCCGCGATGCTCGATCCGCGCCATGTGGATCGTCGTGCAACGGTGTTCGTCGAGGTCACGCTCGATAGTCAGGCTGATGAGACATTGGATGAATTCGAACGGGCCGTGGCCTTGGTCGAGGACGTTTTGGAATGTCACCTCATGGCGGGGGCAGCGGATTACATGCTTAAAGTTGTTGCTGCGGATACCGAACACTTTGCGCAATTGCATCGCCGTTTGGTGTGTTTGCCGGGCGTGCAGAAAATGCAGTCATCCTTTGCCATGCGAACCGTTTTTAAAACCACGGCCTTGCCTGTGTGAAAGATCGGATTTGGGAAAACCGTATTATGCGTGCTACGATTGAGATGTCGCAACGGGGAGGGCGCGGCATATGAAACGGATAAACCACGCAGATAACATCATTTCCGCCGTCGAATCGGGGTCTGTAGGATCGCGACTAACGGCCAGTTGGCGCAGGTCGCTTAACAAGCACGGGCTTGATCCGACCTTAAGCCATGCTCCGCGCCGGTTTGAAAGTGCCGAAATCAATGATCGCCGCGACAGCATGGGATCGTTTATGACCGTTGCCACGCCAAAGTTGGATCAGCTGTTCCAAATGGTTGGTCAAACCGGATGTTGCGTTTTGCTGACGGACCGCGAGGGAGTCGTGCTTGATCTTCGCTCCTCGGACGGCGATGCGGCAACTTTTGAAAAATGGGGCCTGTGGTACGGGGCGGATTGGTCCGAGGGAGCAGAGGGCACCAACGGCATCGGCACCTGCATTGCCGAAGCGCGTCAGGTCACAATTCATCGTAACGAACACTTTTTGAGCCGCAATACTGCGATGTCTTGTATGGACGCGCCCATTTTTGGCCCCGATGGCGAATTAATTGCCGCGTTGGACGTCTCGTCGTGCCGCGCCGATCAAACGGAAAGTTATTCACGGCTGATTTCGGGTGTGGTTGCACAAACCGCGAAACAGATAGAAACCGAAGCTTTTCGTGCGGCCTTTCCAAAGGCGCGGATTGTCACCTCTCCCGAGGAGCGTCCTGAGGGTGCGGTGCTGTTGGCCGTCGATAGTGATGATCTTATCGTGGGCGCAACCCGCGCCGCACGCCGCGTATTCGGCTTGGGGCAAGGCGGCGCACTCACGCCGCGCCCCGCCTCAGATATTTTAGGGCGCGATACTACAGCATCGGCGTTGGAGCGCGCTGAACGCGCGGCGCTAAAACGGGCGATTGCACGTTCGGGCGGCAATCTGTCGGCGGCAGCGCGCGCATTGGGAATCGGGCGTGCGACCCTGTATCGTCGTATGGGGCGACTGGGTATCGACGTGGCCTAGCAGGCGCGCACATCCTCTCCGATACGTTTGAAAATCCCGTAATCTGATCAAAAGTGTCTCACGGGTGAGACACTTCTTGTGTGTGCTGCGGTATTGAGGGGATGACGGCGATATAGAGACCTTGTCATGGTCTTGTTCATACCGGCGGGAGGACGCCGGCATTCTTGGAGGAGAAAATCATGAACGTTCAGTCCAAACCTGATAGCAAATACACCAATCCGTTTAAGGCGAAATACGATAACTTTATTGGTGGCAAATTCGTGCCCCCCGTTGGTGGAGAGTATTTCGAGAACGTCACGCCTATCACGGGCCAGAAAGTCTGTGACGTTGCACGCTCTGGCGCTGCGGATGTTGAATTGGCACTGGATGCGGCTCACGCGGCGAAGGTTGCATGGGGTAAGACATCTGCAACCGAGCGCTCCAACCTGTTGCTCAAAGTGGCAGATATTATTGACGCGAACCTTGAACTGATCGCTACAGCTGAGACATGGGACAACGGCAAGCCAATCCGTGAGACAATGGCCGCCGACATTCCATTGGCCGCTGACCACTTTCGCTACTTCGCATCCGTACTGCGTGGCCAAGAGGGCACCATGTCGGAAATCGACGCGGACACGATTGCGTATCACTACCACGAGCCACTTGGTGTTGTGGGCCAGATCATCCCGTGGAACTTCTCTATTTTGATGGCCGCGTGGAAAATCGCGCCGGCATTGGCCGCTGGCAACTGCATCGTGCTCAAGCCCGCAGAACAGACACCTGCCGCAATCATGGTCTTGGCCGAACTGATCGCGGATGTGATCCCCGCGGGCACGTTGAATATTGTGAACGGCTATGGCGCCGAAGTTGGCGCACCGCTCGCGCGTTCGCCTCGCATCGCTAAAATCGCATTCACTGGCTCCACCGCAACGGGCCGCATGATTATGCAGTACGCCACGGAAAACCTTATCCCTGTGACACTGGAGCTTGGCGGCAAGTCGCCAAACATCTTCTTCTCCGATGTGATGCGTGAAGATGATGCGTTCCTCGACAAAGCCGTCGAAGGGTTTGTTCTGTTTGCCTTCAACCAAGGCGAAGTCTGTACATGCCCGTCGCGTGCGCTGATCCAAGAGGATATCTACGAGGAGTTCATGGAGCGCTGCATCGCGCGTGTTCAAGCAATCATCCAAGGTGATCCGCGCGACATCAACACGATGGTTGGTGCGCAGGCATCGCAAGAACAGCAGGAAAAGATCCTGTCGTATCTTACAATCGGTCGCGAAGAGGGGGCCGAAGTCCTCGTTGGTGGTGATGCCGCGCGCTTTGATGGCGAACTGTCGGACGGGTATTACATCCAGCCAACCATTCTCAAAGGCCACAACAAGATGCGCGTGTTCCAAGAGGAAATCTTTGGCCCCGTTGTGTCTGTGACAACATTCAAAACCGAAGAGGAAGCATTGGAAATTGCAAACGACACCATGTACGGCCTCGGCGCTGGCGTGTGGTCGCGTGACATGAACACCTGTTACCGCTTTGGGCGCCACATCGAGGCGGGCCGCGTTTGGGTCAATAACTACCACGCCTATCCTGCGCATGCTGCATTCGGGGGCTACAAACAGTCGGGCGTTGGTCGTGAAAACCATAAAATGATGCTCGATCACTACCAGCAGACGAAGAACATGCTCGTCTCCTACAATCCGAACAAACTGGGCTTTTTCTAAATCCCGTTTTGAGAGGCGCGACACATCTCCCCTAGCTTTGTGTTGCGCCTCGACACAATGTGCGGTGGCCCTAAATAATAGGACCACCGCTTTTGATTGGAGGATCTGACATGACTATACCTCGCGTTGTTGCCACCGATGCCGGTCTCGCGCTGTTGGATGAAATCCGCCGCGATCATGGAGATGTGATGTTCGTCCAGTCTGGCGGCTGTTGTGATGGGTCATCTCCGATGTGCTACAAAGCGGGTGAATACATTGTCGGCTCACGCGACATTCATTTGGGGGACGTTGCGGGCGCGCCAGTCTGGATTTCGCAAAGCCTCTTTGAGATCTGGCGCAATTCACAAATGATCCTTGATGCGGGCAAAGGCTTCGGTGCGGGTTTCTCTTTGGATACGGGGCGTGGAAAGTGCTTCTTGTCGAAATCGCGCCTGTTTACAGAGGCTGAAAATGCGCAATTAGCGCCTTAAGAGTCAGCCTTTTCTCTGACAGCAATGGACAAACGCGGCAAAACCCTTTAGGAGGGCCCAAATTGCGCAGACTGAACTGCGCGCCGATTGGACATTCCTACATGATTACGCCCCTCTCTGACGCGCTTGCCGAGCGCGGTTACGATACTTTGACTGACGTTCAAACCGCTGTTACGGCACCAGAATTGGAACAGGCGGACTTGCTTGTCTCTGCGCAAACAGGATCGGGTAAAACCGTTGGCTTCGGTCTGGCCATTGCAAAGACTCTCCTAGGCGATGAGATTCGTTTTGGTCCCGCTGCTTCGCCTTTTGCGCTCGCAATTGCGCCAACGCGCGAATTGGCCATGCAGGTCGCCCGCGAATTGGAGTGGCTTTACGCCAAAACCGGCGCAAAGGTTGTGACCTGTATTGGGGGCATGGATGCCCGCGCGGAGCGCCGTTCATTGGAGCGTGGCGCACACATTGTTGTGGGAACCCCGGGTCGTTTGAAAGATCACATCATGCGCCGCGCGCTTGATCTTGACGATATTCGTGCTGTTGTCCTCGACGAAGCTGATGAAATGCTTGATCTCGGGTTTCGCGAAGATCTTGAGTTCATGCTCGACGCATGCCCCAAGGATCGCCGCACGTTGATGTTCTCGGCCACTGTGTCCAAATCGATCAGCCAGATTGCAACGAATTTCCAACGCGATGCCGTGCGCATTTCGACGGTCTCCGAGAAAGACCAGCACTCCGATATTTCCTATCAAGTGATCCAATGTGCGCCGCGCGATGCCGAGCACGCGATCATCAACCTGTTGCGCTACCATGACAGCCAGACGTCGATCGTGTTCGCAAACACCCGCGCCGCTGTTGCGCGTCTCACCGCGCGCTTTGCCAACCGTGGCTTTTCGGTTGTGAGTCTGTCGGGTGAGTTGTCACAAGACGAACGCAGCCATGCGTTGCAAGCCCTTCGTGACGGGCGTGCGCGTGTTTGTGTGGCCACCGATGTAGCCGCCCGCGGGATCGATTTGCCGAACTTGGAACTTGTGATCCACGCCGACATTCCGACTAATACCGAAGGTCTGTTGCACCGCTCTGGCCGTACAGGGCGCGCAGGCCGCAAAGGCACATCGGTCTTGATCGCACCTGATAATGTCGCCAAAAAAGCACAGCGTTTGCTCAAGTGGGCCAAGATTGACGCGGAATGGCGCGGTGCGCCAACGGCCGAAGAAATCCTTGCGCTCGATGAGACGCGTTTGATGGATGACGCGGCATGGACCGAGGCGTTGAGCGAAAACGAAGCCGAGTTTGCAGCGACCCTCTTGGGAAAGTTCAGCCCCGAGCAAATCGCGACTGCGTGTTTGCGTTTGTACCGCGCTGGTCTATCTGCTCCAGAAGAGATCAACGTTCACACCGGTAAGGGTCCGCAAAAAGATCCGCGCGAAACATTTGGCCCGTCCAGATGGGTGGCGCTTTCTGTTGGTCGCGACAAAAACGCGGAGCCACGTTGGCTTCTGCCGTTGTTGTGTCGTGCGGGTAACATCGACAAGTCGAAAATCGGCAAGATCAAAATGGAAGACACGGAAACCTTCGTGGAACTCCAAGAAGCCGCCTTGCAAGGGTTTATGGATCAGCTTGGTGCAGGTGGCGAGCTTGAGGATGGTGTGACGGCCCGTGCTGTCGATGGAACTCCATCGTTCAGCGCTGGCGCGCCACGCTCACCCAAAGCGCGTTTCGACGGACATAGTGGTAAACCCCGCGGCGAAAGGTCGTTTGGTGCAAAGCCCGCCTACGACAAACCTCGTGGTGAAAAAAGCTATGGCGACAAGCCGCGGTTCGACAAGCCGCGCGGCGAGAAGCCGAGCTATGACAAGCCCAAGACCGACAAGTTTACCAAGCCCGCTCGCAAAGAGCGCGACGATGCCGTTCACGCACCTGCAAAACCACGCAAAGATAAGCCGAGCGACAAGCCGTCTGGGACGTTCAAAGGCAGGGCAAAACCCGCGGGTGCGGGTGGTGGTTATAAAGGTGCGGGTAAACCTGCAGGCAAGCCAACGGGCGCAGGCAAGCCCGCTGGAAAATATGACAAAGCGGGCGCAGGTAAAAAGCCACATCGCAAAGGGGCCGCCCCCAAAGGCGGGCCAAAGGGCGGCGATGCTGTCCTGAGCCGCAAGAAATAGTCAAATATAAGGGCGGCGCGGTGATCCACCGAGCCGCCCTTTTTCTCTCTGCCTATGTCACGTATCGCCGCGCTAAAAAAAACAAAACCCCCGCGGCCGAAACGGCAGCGGGGGTTTGTATTCTTTTACGGTCCGAAATGCCGGACTTCAAAAGTGCCCTTAGAGCATACCTTCGCGTTGAGCTTTTTTACGAGCCAACTTGCGGGTACGGCGGATGGACTCGGCCTTCTCGCGCGCTTTCTTGACGGAGGGCTTTTCGAAATGTTGCTTGAGCTTCATTTCACGAAAAACGCCTTCGCGTTGAAGTTTTTTCTTCAGAGCACGGAGTGCCTGATCGACATTGTTTTCACGAACGCTAACCTGCATGTGGTGTCACCACCTTCCTAAGTTAGATTTGCATGAATTGCAGGAATTGGCCGTATAGCAAAGCGGCTCTACCTTGTCTACTATAGGGCCAACGACAACGAGGAGTGATCCGATGCAAACGACTGCTTATATCGACCCGACCCGTGAAAAACTGCTGGATGCTGCTTTGCCCAACGTGGTTTTCGACGGGTGGGGGGGCGAGACATTCAAAGTGGCGATCGCTGATTCCGGTGTTTCACAGGGCTTGGCGGATGTGAGTGCGCCGCGCGGATCGGTTGATCTGGCCGCGGCCTACCACAAGCGTGGAGACCGAAAGATGATGGCAGATCTCGCCGCAGCGGACCTTTCCTCAATGCGCTATTCCGACCGGATCGGGCACGCCGTTTGGCTGCGCTTGCAAGCGGTTGATCGTGAAGTTGTGCGGCGCGGCATGTCGCTCTTTTCGCTCCCGCACTATGCCCCCGAGGGGACCAAGTTGGTGTGGGAAACGGCAGATGCGATTTGGAACGCGATGGGGGACACCTCGCGGGACGTCAACTGGTACACGAAACGCGCCACGCTATCGGGTGTTTTTGGCTCATCTGTGCTCTTCTGGCTTGGCGATGACAGCGAAGGGTTCGCAGACACACGCGCCTTTATCGACCGCCGCATTGTCAATGTTATGCAGTTTGAAAAGGCGAAAGCCACAGTGCGCGAGAACAAGGCGCTTTCGGCGCTGTTCGCCCTGCCATCGGCCGTTTTGTCACGTGTGAAAGCGCCCGCAGGTGTCGATCGCGATGATATTCCAGGCACACGGTCCACCTAAAGCGAGATCGCTATGACACTTCCAAAAACGATGCGCGCCGTCGAAATTGCGCAAGCAGGAGGTCCGGAGGTGTTGCGCCTCACCACGCGCCCCGTGCCTGCGCCCAAAGCCGACGAGATTGTGATCAAAGTTGCGTTTGCCGGCGTGAACCGACCAGATGCGTTGCAGCGAGCTGGTCTTTATAACCCGCCCACAGGCGCCTCTGATTTGCCGGGCCTTGAGGTCGCGGGGGAGGTCGCAGCCGTTGGCGCGTCCGTGTCATCCTATGCGATTGGTGATCCAGTTTGCGCCCTCGTTCCGGGGGGTGGCTACGCCGAATATGTGGCCACGCCCGCTGCGCATGCATTGCCCGTTCCCAAGGGCCTCACTCTGGAACAGGCCGCGTGTTTGCCGGAGACATTTTTCACCGTTTGGTCGAACGTGTTTATGCGTGGCGGCCTACAAGCGGGCGAGCGCATTTTGATTCATGGTGGCGCATCTGGCATTGGCACAACCGCCATTCAATTGGCGCAGGTGTTTGGCGCGCGGGTCTTTGTGACTGCAGGGTCACACACCAAATGTGTAGCCTGTACCCGTTTGGGCGCAGAGCGCGCGATCAACTACCGCGATGAGGATTTCGTCACAATTCTCAAGCCCGAAGGTGGCGCAAATCTCATCCTCGATATGGTGGGTGGCGACTATATCAATCGCAATCTCAAAGCTCTCGCGATGGACGGACGTCTGGTCAATATCGCCTTTTTGCAAGGGTCCAAAGCCGAGGTGAATTTTGCGCAAGTGATGATGCGGCGTTTGACCCTAACAGGATCGACATTGCGCCCGCAATCGGATGCGCAAAAAGCACGGATTGCAGATGCGTTGCGCAAACAGGTTTGGCCCCTGATCGCCGCAGGACGTATTGCACCGGTGATGGACAGCCGCTTTGCGCTTCACGATGCTGCAGCTGCCCACGCGCATATGGAATCCGGCGCTCATATTGGCAAAATTGTTCTCGAAATTTGACGCCTGTTTGCCGTTATTCGATATCGGCCAAGAGCGCGTCCGTTAGAGTGCAGTCGCGGATTGTATCTGCTCCACATTTGCGCGGCTCCAGATCAGGCGTCAGACATATGCGGACCTCTTGGATGCGGTAATCGCGACATGTCACGGTGATCTCGTTGGCGTCCAACCCATCGTTCACGCTCATGAATGCGTCTTCGATCACAGAGGCGGGAACCTTGATGTCGCGGGGCAATTTCATGAACGCTGATGGGCGTTTGATTTTGTCATATGCGGCGCGCGACAAATCAAGAAACTCTTGCGCCTCAAGACCGGAACATCGTCCGTGCTTTTTCCACTGATACCACGCAGCGCCATCTGTCCCCATTATGTCTTCCATTGCTTCGGTCTGACGGCGTGACGGGTCGCGCGCCGGACTATGGCAGTAGGATGGCCACCCGCTTTCATATTGTGGCCAAAGCCCATGAAGCACCCACCCTAATTCGCGGTCACATTGCGCAGAGTTGCGGGCATCGCCCTCAAGGGCACACCATGTAGGTGACCACGACAAGGACAACACATAATAGTCGAAATCTCCCGCAGGCTCACCATCCGCCCAAGCGGGCGTCGTTAAAGCAGCTATGGCCACTGTCGCGGCCCTTACCAATCGTTTACTCATTTTCTCTTTCCCTTACGCAATATCCACACTATACAGCGCTTAAGTTCCCCCACAACGGATACGGTCCCAAATCGGGAAAGCCATTTCAGGCGACGCAGAAGTTGTGTTTAGAATTATGGCATCGCAAGGAGAGTTTCCCATGGCAAAACCGATTATGGCAAAAGCCACCGCCGTTTGGCTCGTCGACAACACGACCCTGAGCTTCAAACAGATTGCTGATTTTTGCGGTCTTCACGAGTTGGAAGTTCAGGGCATTGCGGACGGTGATGTTGCATCCGGTGTGAAAGGCTTCGACCCGATCGCCAACAACCAGTTGACCTTGGATGAAATAAAAGGCGCAGAAGAGAACCCCGTTCAAAAGCTGAAGCTGAAGTTCAACCCAGCAGCTTCTGGCGAGGAAAAACGCCGCGGCCCACGCTACACGCCGTTGTCGAAACGCCAAGACCGTCCCAATTCCATCTTATGGCTTGTTAAATTCCACCCCGAATTGGCAGATTCCCAAATTGCGAAACTTGTTGGCACGACCAAGCCTACGATCCTTGCGATCCGTGAACGTACGCATTGGAATATCGCTAACATGCAGCCGATTGATCCGGTGGCATTGGGCCTGTGTAAGCAAACCGAGCTGGACGCCGCGGTGCAAAAAGCAGCCGCCAAACGGGCCGCAGATGGCGCAGCTATGACAGACGACGAGCGCCGCAAGTTGTTGTCGACGGAACAGTCTTTGGGCATGGGCGCGGATTCGAAAATACCTACAGCTATTTCTGGTCTCGAAGCGTTCTCATTGTCGAACGACGATGAGAAGGAGGCGCCGCTGCCGGACAAAGACAGCTTCTTTAACCTTCCCGACGCGGATGATGACGAAGATGATGACGCATAATATTGTGCATTAACGTAATGAGAAGGCCCGCCAATATGGCGGGCCTTTTGCATATTTGGACGATGTTTGTATCAGGTTTAGAGCGGCGCGTTCAGACGCCCTTGCGTGCGCGCAAAGCGGCAGTGATTGTTCCGTCATCAAGGTAATCAAGCTCACCACCAATAGGCACGCCTTGGGCCAAAGATGTCACGGCACAGCGTCCTGACAATTCGTCCGCGATATAGTGCGCCGTGGTTTGGCCGTCGACAGTTGCATTGAGCGCGAGGATCACTTCGGTGATTTGCTCGTCACTTACACGGCGGACCAAGGCAGGGATACGCAGATCCTCGGGGCCGATTGCATCGAGCGCAGACAGTGTACCGCCGAGCACATGATAGCGTCCGCCAAACACGCTTGCACGTTCCATCGCCCACAGGTCTGCCACATCTTCGACCACGCAAATCTCGCCGTTTGCACGTTTACCAGAGGTGCAGATGTCACATAGGTCAGATGTGCAAATATTGCCGCATTGCACGCATTCGCGGGCGTTGTCCGCCACGGTTTGCATCGCCGTGGCGAGGGGGGCCATCAGGCGGGTGCGCTTTTTGATCAGGTGTAGAACCGCGCGGCGTGCCGAGCGCGGCCCAAGACCTGGAAGCCGCGCCATGAGATCAATCAGAGCCTCGATTTCGCGCGTTGCATCCCCCACCTGTGCGTCCTCAGAACGGCATTTTGAAATCGGCGGGCAGGCCAAGGCCGTCTGTGATCTGCGCCATTTCAGATTGGGCGCGATCCGCCGCTTTGGCCTGCGCATCTTTGATTGCCGCTAGGATCAAATCTTCGACCACTTCCTTTTCATCGGGGTTAAAGATCGACGGGTCGATTTCAAGCGCAGTCAACTGTCCTTTGACAGTTGAGGTCGCTTTGACGAGGCCCGCACCGCTTTCACCAACTACCGTCATGGCATCCATCTTCTCTTGCAAGTCAGCCATTTGCTGTTGCATTTCTTTGGCTTTTTTCATCATGCCGGCCATATCGCCGAGATTGCCAAGTCCTTTGAACATCGTCTGTGTCTCCTGATTTTAGGGTGCGAGGGGATCAATCCTCTTCGAAGGGATCCCATTCGTCTTCGACTTCTTCAAGTGCTTCTGAGGCCGCTTGCGCCGCAATCTTTTCGGGCGTGCGGATTTCCGCAATTTTCGCATGTGGGAAAAGTTCGAACACCTTCGCGACCATCGGATGACTCTTTGCGGCAGCCTCAAGGGCGAGGCGGTCGGCGTCCATCACATCACGAAGCGTCTTGGCGTCCTCGGGTGCGGCCGCGATGGACACGCCCCACCGTTGTCCTGTGAAGGCTTGCAAGCGGCTTGATAAACGGGCGGCCAGATCAGCGGGGGCATCGCCCACGGGTTCAAATTCGATACGTCCGGGTTTGTAGCTTGCGAGCCGGACATGGTTTTCCACGTCTATTTTGAGTTTCATATCGCGGTGATAGCCAATCAGCTCCACAACATCCTCAAACCGTGCATATTTGGCAAGCCCCACATCCGGCGCTTGTGCGGGGGCGGCCTGTGCCATCATTGTCGGGGCGTGTGCTATGCCTGCACCGCCCCCTGCGGGTGTCCCTTGGGCGCTGACGGATCGGGTGCTACTGGCGCTAGAGGGTGCGCCGCCAGAGGGGCCAACGGGGGGGCGCGGCGGCGGGTTTTGCTCATTGAGTTTGCGCACCAAATCTTCAGGCATAGGCAGGTCGGCCACATGGGTGAGGCGAATGATCGCCATTTCTGCGGCCATCATGGAGTTGGGAGCGGCGGCGACCTCTTCGAGGGCTTTGAGTAGCATTTGCCACATCCGCGACAACACGCGCATAGGTAGTTTTTCTGACAATGTCAGCCCACGGGCGCGCTCATCTGGCGAAATCGTCGGATCGTCTGCGGCGTTTGGTGTGATTTTAATCACGGACACCCAATGGGTGATGTCGGCCAGATCGCGCAGCACCGCCAGTGGATCGGCACCATCGGCGTATTGTCCACCGATCTCTTCGAGCGCGCTTGCCGCGTCGCCCGCCATGATCATGTCGAACAGGTCCAACACGCGGCCACGGTCGGCAAGGCCTAACATTGCGCGAACCTGATCCACGGTGGTTTCGCCTGCGCCGTGCGAAATGGCTTGGTCCAGAAGCGATAGCGCGTCACGCACTGACCCTTCGGCGGCGCGGGTGATGAGGGCAAAGGCGTCTTGGGCAACGTCAGACCCTTCTTTGTCAGCTATAGACGATAGGTGGGCCATCATCACTTCGGGTTCAATGCGCCGTAAATCAAACCGCTGACAGCGCGACAGAACCGTCACGGGCACCTTGCGAATTTCGGTGGTGGCAAAGATGAATTTGACGTGTGCAGGCGGTTCTTCAAGGGTTTTGAGGAGCGCGTTGAATGCACTCGTCGAGAGCATGTGCACCTCATCGATGATGTAGATTTTGTAGCGCGCGGAGGCGGCGCGGTAGTGCACACTGTCAATGATTTCGCGAATGTCGCCCACACCGGTGCGCGATGCTGCGTCCATTTCCATGACGTCCACGTGGCGGCCTTCGGTGATCGCGACGCAGTGTTCGCACTGTCCACATGGCTCGGTCGTAGGGCCACTTTTTCCGTCCAGACCGATACAGTTCATCCCCTTGGCGATGATCCGTGCGGTGGTGGTTTTGCCTGTGCCGCGAATGCCGGTCATGATGAAAGCTTGGGCGATGCGGTCGGCGGCGAACGCATTCTTGAGCGTGCGTACCATGGCATCTTGACCGATCAGGTCGGCAAAGGTTTCCGGACGGTATTTGCGTGCCAGAACCTTATAGCCTTCGTTGGTCTCGCTCATGCGTTCATCTCCCTCGTTGCACCACAAGGTAAGGGTGCAGACAGCCCCCCGCAAGCGGGTTCACTCGCCGCGCCGTGCCTTTTTCGCCTTGAGCACGGACTTTGCCATTTTGGAGAACTTACGACCGCGATCACGGGCTTCGGCCACCGTCTCGGAATTGCGCTCATCCTCGTCGATCAGTTTGCGCCACCGCTCGACACGGTCAGCGTCCAATGTGCCGCTTTCAATGGCCGCGCGCACTTTGCATCCAGGCTCTGTATTATGGGCGCAGTCGGAGAATTTACAGGCGGTCGCCAGATCGGTGATGTCCTCAAACAGCGTACCGATTCCCTCCGCTGCATCGTGGAGGGCCAGTTCGCGCATTCCGGGGGTGTCGATCAGCCATCCCCCCGCAAGCATTGCGTGCATGGAGCGCGCCGTGGTTGTATGGCGGCCCTTTGCGTCATCTTCGCGAATATCACCGATCTCGATATCAAGGCCGGTAAGGCCGCGCGCAATTGTCGATTTTCCAACCCCTGAGGAGCCAACAAGCGCAAGGGTTTGACCGGTGCTGCACCACGGCATCAATTTGCCAAAAGCGTCCGGATTCGTGGCATTAAGGGCTATGACATCGGCGGGCGCATAGATTGCTTTGGCGCGCGATATAAAGTCATCCACGTTGCCGGATTCGGGCCTGTCGGCTTTGGTGATCACGATCACCGGATGGGCCTCGGCCTCGATTGCGATGGCAAGGTAGCGTTCTAGGCGCGCCTCATTGAAATCATCATTGCATGAGGTGGTGATGAACAACGTGTCGATGTTTGAGGCGATGAGCTGTGTCTGCGAGGTCAGGCCAGCGGATTTGCGCGAAATGAGGGTTTTGCGGTCCAGCAGGCGTATAATTTTTTCACCATCTGTGAGGGCGAAATCACCCACCGCGAAATCCGAGGCCACCAGATCGCCCGTCAGCGCCAGTTCCAGCCGCTCAAGCTCACTTGTGAGGGCGATGATGTTGCGGCGGCGCACTTCGGAAATGCGAACTGGCGTCAAGGTTTCAATCTCGTCCACGCTCATTTGCGCGGTGAAATGCTGTGACCATCCGAGGCGCTTCAGGTGTGGTGTCATCTGGGTGAGCTCATAAACATGCGGCCTATATCGCCTGTCGCGGGGGATACGGCAAGAGGCGCGGATGTTAAGGGAGATAAAGGTGAGAGGCTGGACAACGACCCAAGCGGGACTCGTTACGGCTGCTTCCTTCCGGATCTGACCGGGTTGGCGAGGAGCTTGCCCGCGCCAACCTCTCGCTTGTGGATATAGGGGGAGTATTCTGAAATGGCAAGAGGGGCGCAGCACAGGTATGTGTTGCCTGTTTCCTCATAAAAGCAATCTGATTTGGCCGAAGCCCGATGCGCCTATGTCAAAGCCTGTCACGTTTAAATATGAGAGCTCGCCGAGATGATGTTTGGCTTTCGGAGATGTCTCGAACATCACTGGTGTGCCGCCTATCGGACAAAACGACCAGTTGGGTGTCGTTTGTGTCGTCGGGACGCCGAGTGTGCGTATATGTCTGGCTAAAATGTCACCGATCAAATCAGGTCCGTCAAAGATCACCGTGCTGCCATCAGCACCCGGAAAATGCCCGCCGCCGTTGGCGCGGTAATCACTTGTTACAATCACAAATTCCATGTCGTCGGAGACAGCCGAGCCATTGTAGGACAAGTTGCGAATGCGGTTTGCGGTAGGATTGATCTCATTGCCGGATCCGTCATAGCGGGCGGGCTGTGACAGATCAAATTGATAGCTGATCCCAAATATTACATCGAAAAAGTAAGCAGGTGCATGAGGGTTGCACAGGGTTTGGGCTGAAGCAGTCGGATCAGTGTTTGGGGTGATTTGGTTGAAGGTCGCACCAGTGCGCTCTAGCCACGCGCGAAGCTGCGCGCCTGAGACGCGAACCGCACACACGTGGTTGGGAAAGGGGTAGAGATCTGAGATGTTTTTAATCGCGAGGATGCCTGCGGGCATGGCCGCATAGTTCTCTGGGCCTGCGCGCCCGCCAGATTTGGACGGCGCGATAGCCGACAAAATGGGGAGGTGCGCGTGTTCGGTTTGTGCGATTGCTGCCTCAACATAGGTGCGTTGTGTATCCGCGATCAATTCCATCGAACGGTCGGTGCCAAGTAATGAAAAGTAAGAATGAAGTGGTTCATCTGTCTGGCCGATTGGGCGCCGCGCAAAGTCCAGTGTGCCAAGGTGGTCATGTTCCACGGCCGCAATGATGGCGTCGACACTTTCGACCAAAGGCCGCGCGCAGCCTGACGGGTTTCGCTTAAGAATTGGACGCACTTCGACGTTTGCTTTGCGGACGGCCCATGTATCGCCAGTGCGTTCAAGCATGAGATCAATGAGGCCAAGGTGCGATCCGCAACTGCCCGCCATAACGGCAGGTTTGCCGTGGATGAAACCGTTTTCACTATCGACAACAGCGGTTTGCGCAAACTGGGGGGAGGGGAATAGTAGATGCAAATGGCCCGTGATCAACGCGTCGACATCCTCAAGGGCCGCCAGAGGAATGGCCGCGTTCTCCATGCCCTCGTATTCATCTTCGCCCGCGATCCCCGTATGACATAACAAGACGATGATATCGGCCCCGTCCTGTTTCATCTGGGGTACAAATTTACGTGCTGTCTGTAGCATGTCACGTGTGCTGACTTTTCCTGCCAAATGCGTCCGGTCCCACATCATCACTTGTGGCGGCAGCAAGCCTAAAAAACCCACTTTGATCGGATGTGGTTTCCCGGCGCCATCAATGATTTCGCGATCCAAAATGACATAGGGGTCAAACACTGTAGTGTCATGCGTTGATGTCTTGTCGGGTAACTCAATCAGATTTGCCGACACAACGGGATGATCTGCGCGCGAGATGGCCCATTTGAGATGATCGAGGCCGAAGTTGAATTCGTGATTGCCTAAAGTGCCAGCATCGTAGCCGAGGACATTCATTGCGGCGATCATCGGGTGAGGTGTGTCTCGTCCTTTCGCATGATCGGCGGCGACAAAGTCTGCCATTGGCGTCCCTTGTAAAAAGTCACCATTATCGACCAAAAGTGTGTTGCGCGCTTCAGCGCGTCCCTTGGCAATGAGTGCAACCGTTCGCGCGAGACCGGTCGCGTCAGTGGCGCGATCCCCACAGTAGTCATAGGGAAAAATCTGCATGTGCAGATCTGTCGTGCTCATAATCCGAAGGTGCGCATGATCCGCACGGGTGTCGGTGGAGAAGGAATGAGGTTGGGTCACTGATTGTCCTGCTGACATGCGCCATGCCAAAATTCTGATTTGAGAATGTGATTTGTTAAACACTACGGTTTTAGAGGTGTGTCGGGCAACACTTTTGGATACCTCATATATGCTATGGGGTATGTTTTATGATCTTATGGGTTTTTGTTTTCGACGTGAGCTACGTATCATGCGTACGCTGCGATGCAACATCTTGTGGGTGAATGCGACGTCACGTAACAACCCAAGCGTGCATTTCCGCACGATGGGCCTCTTAATCTGCACAGTGCATTGTGGGCAAATTGAATCGTTAGACTTGACCGCATGAGTGCGGTGCGGTTTGGACGGAGTTTAACCCAAATCGATATCATGAGGTGTGCGACCGTGAACAACACGACAGAGCAAACGGATGACGCCGTTACATTGGGCGCGGGCACGCTAGATCGCGCGGCGCATCTGCGGGGCGATGCGGCCTCGTTATGGGCAAAAAGCGATGCGCGCGTGCTTCCACTTTGGTCGTACAAGCCGTTTTGCAATGATTTGGGTGGTCTGACGTTTCTCGAGACCAACCACCCCACGGTTGTAGATTTGGCGCAGGATGCCATTTTCATGGGGATTGACGATGCCGGAGCCGCCGTTTTCGCGGTTGATGTGACACGTGCATGGACTGTGACACAGGTCGCGGAGCTTCAAGAGGGTTTTCTTGATCCGTCACAACAGCGTGTGGACGGCTTGCCTGATTGCGCCTTTTCAGAACTTCGTGCGGTTATGACACTCCTGTCGCCCTGGGAGGCCGAAGTGGCATCAACCGCCCGCGGTCTTTTGGAGTGGCATGGACGTCACGGGTTTTGTGCCGCGTGCGGTGCCAAAAGCGCGATGACGCAGGCCGGATGGCAGCGCACATGTTCGTCGTGTTCTGCGCCGCATTTTCCGCGTACCGATCCCGTTGTGATCATGTTGGTGACACGTGGCAATTCCGTGTTATTGGGGCGAAATGAAAACTGGCCTGAGGGCATGTATTCTTTGCTCGCCGGATTTGTCGAGCCAGGTGAGCCGATTGAGGCCGCAGTGCGCCGTGAGGTGTTTGAGGAATCAGGAATAGCTGTGGCGGCTGTGACGTATATCGCGTCACAGCCTTGGCCGTTTCCGGCCTCTTTGATGATTGGGTGTGCTGCCCGCGCGACGAGCGAGACAATCACGATTGACCCGCTAGAGTTGCAAGATGCGATGTGGGTTTCCCGCGAGGATGTAGCGTTGTCGATGGCGGGGATGCACCCAACGCTTAAACCCGCAAGAAAAGGTGCAATTGCACATTATCTTTTGGCCAAGTGGCTTGCGGACGAGATTGAATAATTGGATATTCCAATGATCGGTTGAGTGAGGTGAAGCGGTATGAAATTTTCGACACGCAAGGATATCGACGCACCTGCGGCATACGTGTTTGAGCGCATTGCGAATTTCGAGGCACTCGAGCGTCAAGCAATGAGGCGTGGTATTGACGTATCACGCAAAGATCCCGCCCAGCCACGAGATGTTGGTGCGGGCTGGACTATGAAAGTTCCGTTTCGCGGCAAAACCCGTGATATCGTCGCCGAAGTCGTGACGTATTGCGACCCGAGCAATTTGGTTGTGGTCGCGA
The DNA here is from genome assembly GCF_965656515.1 of Celeribacter marinus. Classification (GTDB taxonomy): domain Bacteria; phylum Pseudomonadota; class Alphaproteobacteria; order Rhodobacterales; family Rhodobacteraceae; genus Celeribacter; species Celeribacter marinus_D. Next base: position 3,691 of record NZ_CBFHKW010000005.1, on the reverse strand, counting down.
AGTCCGGAGGCCTTGATATGGTGCTCACTGTGGACATTGTGGCGCTTAGCCCTAACCGGACGCGTTTGTTGCTTAGCTATGATATCAAGCCGCAAACCTTGTCAGCGCGGATTCTCGTGCAGTCGATCAAGTTCGCCAAAGGGACGCTTGATCGTCGGTTTGATCGAAAAATAGATCAGTATGGCGCTACGATGAGTGACGACTACAATAAGTCATTGATGTCCTAAGGGATGCCGGGTGTGCGGACGAACGCCGCATTGCGTGGCCGCCCATTGTGGCTACTTACGGCGCGGATCGGCAGGATAAACACCCAGTATCTCGACCATTTCGGTGAAATAGCTTAACTCGTCCAAAGCAAGGCGCACGTTGGCATCGTCGGGATGGCCTTCGATGTCGGCATAAAACTGGGTGGCGGAAAAATTGCCGTCGACCATATAGCTTTCCAGCTTTGTCATGTTGACGCCATTCGTGGCGAATCCGCCCATTGCCTTGTAAAGAGCCGCAGGGATGTTGCGCACGCGAAACATGAACGCAGTAACCATTTTGTTGGACCTACGCGAGGTGTCGGCATCGCGCGACATCACCAAGAATCGCGTTGTGTTCAGTTTGTGATCTTCGATTTTGGGCGCGATAACCTCAAGCCCGTACAGCTTTGCCGCCAATTCAGACGCAAGAGCCGCTTGGGTTTTGTCGCCGCCACCAGCCACATCTCGTGCGGCGCGGGCGTTGTCGGAACTGGTCACGCCCTTGATGTTGTGATCGCGTAAAAACTTTCCGCATTGAGGTAAAATCACAGGATGACCGTGAGCATGTGTGATGTCGGATAGTTTGGCGCCCGGAAGCCCCAAAAGGTTGACATGCACGCGTACGAACGTCTCTTCGATGATGTGCAATCCGGCTTTCGGCAATAGGTGATAGACGTCTTGCACGCGGCCATAAGTTGAATTTTCGACTGCAATCATCCCCAAATCGGCGTCTCCCGAGCGCACCGCTTCTAGAGCATCCTCAAAGGTTGGGCAGGGTAGGGGATCAAAATCGGGCCGAGTTTCGACGCAAGCCTGATGCGAATAAGCGCCCATTTCACCTTGGAATGCGATGCGTTTTGTCATTTTCGTCTCTTTTTCGATGAAGTTTCTGCGCAATGTCGATCGGTCGCAGGTCTTATACCTTGAAATGTACTGTTGGAAACGGGTAGATAGCGCGCAACCCATGCACAAAACGGACCGCGACATGTTCAACACTATGACCCTTACTAAGACCGTCGGCGCAATTTGCGGCACGCTCTTGATCTTTCTCTTCGCCAATTGGGGCGCTGATGCCATCTATCATTCCGGTGGCGCAAGTCATGACGGCGAGCACGCCCAAGCCTATATCATCGATACCGGTGATAGTGAGCCAGCCGAAGTAGAAGAGGTCGTTGAAGTTTCATTTGACGTTCTTCTGGCCTCTGCTGACGTTGGCAAAGGCGAAAAAGTTTTCAACAAATGCAAAGCCTGCCACAAAGTGGACGGATCAAACGGCACAGGTCCACACCTCGACGGTGTTGTTGATCGCGACATCGCATCCGTAGCCGATTATGGCTTCTCGGACGCTTTGGCCAGCTTGGATGGTGCGTGGACGCCTGATAACTTGAGTGGTTTCCTTGAGGCACCAAAAGAGTACGCACCTGGCACAAAGATGTCGTTTGCGGGCTTGAGCAAAGCCACAGATCGTGCAGATCTCGTCGCCTATCTCCAGACGTTGAACTAAAAACGTCTTTTCGACTGCGTTTTGAGCCCCCGTAGCCGCGTGCTACGGGGGCTTTTTCGTGCGTCGATCACGCCATGATCACAGGTTCATCACAGTTGCTCCACTTACCCATTGGAAGTCGTGCAATTTCAGGTCAGTTTGATAGCATTACGTTCAAACACACCGTCGCCCCAAATGACTGGAGCTTTCACATGGCCGCCGCCCATTTTCCCCTCGCCCTTTTCACCGCAGCAAGCATTGTTGTGTCCTCAGGTGCCGCGCATTCACAAGATACAAGCACTATAGTAGCTACATGGTTTTCGGACTGGGATGAGGCGAAGTATAGTACGCCCGTCGATCATCTGGACTATGTGAACCCTGATGCACCAAAGGGCGGTAAGATCGTTTTGGGGACGGTTGGAGATTTTGATAGCCTCAATCCATATTCGACCCGTTCGGGCACACCCGCGGCAAATTCATCGATTCCCTATGAGCGTCTCATGACGGGCGTATCCGACGAGGCGCTATCTGCCTCGTATTGTTTGTTGTGCGAGACAATTGAATACCCAGAGAGCCAAGATTGGGTGATCTTCAATCTGCGCCGGGATGTGACGTTTTCGGATGGCACGCCCATGACGTCCGCCGATGTGGTGTTCACGCATGAGAAGTTTATGGCAGAAGGGACGCTATCGTGGCGCACGGGTGTCGGCAATATGATTGCGGGCGTTGAGGCGCTTGACGATTATACTGTCCGGTTTGAGTTTCAGCCTAACGCGCCCCGCAACGGGCTTATCTCGCAAGCCGGTTCGACACTTGTGATGCAAAAGGCATGGTTCGATGAGACGGGCGCAAAAATTGACGAGAAACGGTTTGATGTCTCTCCGGGAACAGGCGCCTATGCGCATGGAGCTTTCGAGGCGGGGCAATGGGTCGAATATACCCGCAACCCCGATTATTGGGGCCGTGATCTTTGGCTCAAAAAAGGCACTGAGAATTTCGACACGATCCGCATTGAATATTTCGGCGATACGATTGCAGCGTTCGAGGCTTTCAAATCGGGTGAAATTACGTTCCGCCAAGAGAACTCGTCGCTTAATTGGGCCACGGGGTATGATTTTCCTGCGCTTGAGAGTGGCGCAGTCATAAAGGCCGAGTTGCCCGATGGCAGCTTGCCCAATGCGACTGGGCTCGTATTCAACCTGCGCCAAGAAAAGCTACAAGACCGCAATGTGCGTCGCGCGCTGGGCCTGATGTATAACTTCACTTGGACCAATGAAACGTTACAGTACGGGTTATTTGAACAGCGCGAAAGTTTTTGGGACACTGATGCTCTCAAAGCTGTGGGTGTGGCTCAAGGCAAAGAGCTATCGTATTTGGAAGCCGTGCGCGGCCTTGTTCCCGATGAGGTGTTTACCCAAGAGGCCGCGTTGCCGCATGAGTCAGGAGCGCGGTCTTTGGATCGTAAAAATATGCGTCAGGCACTCATGTTGATGGAAGCCGCGGGATACACACCCGGGTCCGATGGTAAATTGCGTGACGCAAATGACCAAGTTCTCAAGATCGAGATTTTGGAAAACACGCCATCGTTTGATCGAATTTTGATCCCCTATGTCGAGAACCTCGTCGCATTGGGCGTGGACGCCGTCTACAGCCGTGTGGATACCAACGCCTATCAGGCACGTACCCAAAGCTTTGACTACGACATTATTTTTGGTGGCTACACGAGTGGTTTTGAGGAGGGTGTTGGGCTTGCGCAAAAATATGGCTCCGAGGGCGTCGATGATGTGTTCAACCCGGCAGGCTATGCCAGCGAAGCCGCCGACATTTTGATTGCTCAAGTTGTTGAGGCTGAAACCTACGAGGAAATGTCCGCAGCCCTCAAAGCCGTCGATCGCCTATTCCGCTACGACTATTTTGTTGTTCCGACATGGTATCTAGATAAGCATTGGGTCGCCTATTACGA
>NZ_CBFHKW010000004.1:81281-84894 GCF_965656515.1 Celeribacter marinus | reverse complement strand
CATCTCGTCAAATAGGTTCACACCAAGGCCGGACCGCTTGATCGTCTTCAAGAAAATCTTGGGGATGATCATATCCGTGTCGATATTCACGAGCGGCATAGGCGCAGAAATGCCGTGTAGTTTTTCAAACTTTTCCATTTGGATACTCCTTACAGCATTTCGCGAACGTCAGTCAGATGACCCGTGATGGCGGCGGCGGCGGCCATAGCGGGGCTGACGAGGTGAGTGCGGCCTTTGTAGCCTTGGCGGCCCTCAAAGTTGCGGTTCGATGTCGACGCGCAACGCTCGCCCTCGGCCAACTGGTCGGGGTTCATCGCAAGACACATGGAGCACCCTGCAAGGCGCCATTCAAAACCCGCTTTTGTAAAGATATCTGCAAGGCCCTCTTCTTCGGCTTGTGCACGCACAAGGCCCGAACCGGGAACGACCATCGCGCGCATCCCGTCCTTGACCTTTTTACCTTTGAGGATAGCGGCCGCGGCACGCAAATCTTCGATACGTCCATTGGTGCATGATCCGATGAACACTGTGTCGATCTGGATGTCGGTCAATTTTTGACCCGCTGTCAGACCCATGTATTCGATCGCGCGCTTCGCCGCCTCGACCTTGCCGCCTTTGAACGATTCTGGCGCAGGGACAACCGCGGAAATCGGCAAAACATCCTCGGGCGAGGTGCCCCAAGTCACAACTGGTTCGATCTCTTCGCCCTTGAGTGTCACGACTTTGTCGAAGTGCGCGCCCTCGTCGGTGAACAGTGTTTTCCACCACGCCAATGCGGCTTCGAACTGCGCGCCTTTTGGCGCATGCGGGCGGCCTTTGACGTAGTCAAAAGTGGTTTGGTCTGGTGCGATTAGGCCCGCGCGTGCGCCGCCTTCAATTGCCATATTACAGACGGTCATGCGCCCTTCCATCGACAAGTCGCGGATCGCTTCGCCGCAATACTCAATGACGTAACCTGTACCGCCAGCCGTGCCGGTCTCGCCGATCACTGCCATGGTGATGTCTTTGGCGGTCACACCAGGTTTAAGCTTGCCTGTGATCTCGACCTTCATGTTCTTGGATTTTTTCTGGATCAACGTTTGCGTTGCCAAAACGTGCTCGACCTCGGATGTACCGATGCCATGGGCCAACGCGCCAAATGCGCCGTGTGTTGCGGTGTGGCTGTCACCACATACAACAGTCATACCCGGAAGGGTCCAGCCCTGCTCTGGACCAACAATGTGCACGATGCCCTGACGCACGTCGGACACGGGGTAATAGTGGATACCAAAATCCTTCGCGTTCTTGTCGAGTGCCTCGACCTGAATACGGCTTTCTTCGTTGGCGATCACACCAGACACGCGGTCCAAAGTGGTCGGAACGTTGTGATCGGGCACAGCAATGGTTTTGTCTGGCGCACGCACAGAGCGTCCCGCCATGCGCAAACCTTCGAAGGCCTGCGGCGAGGTCACTTCGTGTACGAGGTGGCGATCAATATAAAGAAGGCATGTGCCGTCTTCTTGTTCATGGGCAACGTGTGCGTCCCAGATTTTGTCATAGAGTGTCTTCGGGGCGGTCATATCGCTCTCCGTTGATGTCATTGGGAAAAGGAAGGTGTTGTGATGTGGCGCGCGCAAAAAAACGCCGCACGAATGCAGGTTTTAGGCCCGCAGTCGGGCTAAAATTGTCATCGACGCACCATAGAACCGCCACGGCAAGCGGGCGCGGTCGTCCATATCAAAAAAACGTTCCATAGTGGGTCACATATAGGCTCGCGCTGAGTCTAGCAAGACGCATGACATAGTTGCGGTTCGCGTGTACGGCTTGCACAGTTGCGCAAAGCCGTGCGAATATCAGGCGAGATATTTTAAGAGGTTAGTTTTGGATCCAGTACAGATTTCCGATCTCGTGAATGACACGGGAGGTGATTTGGCTTCGTTTCTGACGGGGCTGTTGCGACGTTGGAATCTCTATCAAATTGGGATCATGGTCGTGGCCCTGATCGGTGCGATTGGTTTGGGTAAGGTGTGTGCCTCCCGCATGCGCGGGTGGATGCGCAACCTTTCCGGGCGACCAAAGTGGCAGTTGCGCTATTTGCTCGCAGTTCAAAAGAGACTTATTTTGATCGCTTGGGCAGTACTTTTGTGGGCCGTGTTCCTCGTAATGCAAGAACTCACATGGCCCTCCCGATCGTATTTGATCGAAGTCCTCGCGCGGGTTGTAACAGCATGGGTTTTGGTCGAATTCGCCGCACAGGTTGTGAAAAACCGGTTATTAAGGCGCATGGTGCGCTGGGGCTTGTGGATCTATGTGACGCTCTACCTCATTGGCGGATTGGACCGTACCACCCACTTTTTAGACGGATTGGCAATTGAGTTTGGGGCTTTTCGTCTGTCGTCATTGGCAGTTTTGAAGGCGCTGATTGTCACCGGTTTGTTGTTCTCGCTTGCGAGACTAGTGTCCACACAAACCTCGGCACATGTCCGTAAGAACGAGGATATATCGCCGTCGATGCGCGTTTTGATCGTCAAGGTGGCACAAGTTTCCCTATACGGCTCCGCGTTCTTTATCGGTCTAAAAGCAGTCGGATTTGACCTTACTGGCCTCGCTGTTTTGTCCGGCGCTATTGGTGTCGGCCTTGGTTTTGGTCTACAAAAAGTTGTCTCTAACCTTGTGTCGGGCATCATTATCTTGCTCGACAAATCTATCAAGCCCGGGGATGTGATTTCGCTTGGTGAAACGTTTGGTTGGATCAATACGCTTGGAGCGCGCTACGCCTCTGTTGTGACGCGTGATGGCAAAGAGTACCTGATTCCGAACGAGGATTTAATCACAAACCAAGTGGTCAACTGGTCGCATACAAACGATTTTGTCCGCTTGGACATCTTTTTTGGGACCGCCTACGCCGATGACCCTCATAAAGTTCGTGCTATCGCGATTGAGGCCGCAAACACGGTGGGTCGGGTTTTGGCGACACGACCCGCCGTGTGCCATATCGTCGGGTTTGGTGACAGTTCCGTCGACTACATCCTGCGTTTTTGGATCACCGATCCGACGGGAGGGCTGACCAACGTGCGCGGTGATGTGTACCTCGCTTTGTGGGACGCGTTCAAAGAGAACGGCATTTCTATCCCCTTCCCTCAGCGGGAAGTTCGGGTTTTGGATGGCGATGAGTTGCCAGCCCATGCCCTCGATTGACGCCTGAATTCACCAAGGTGATTTCGGTAGATTGAGATTTGTGATCAGCGATGCTATATTGTGTAAATCTTGGCGTCGGGGACTGAATACGGCGCGTTTTGAAGGAGGACTATGTCCTGTCTTACGTACAGACCGCAGCCGATGGGGCTGCAGTTTCGGGGGAGCCCATGAGTCGTGGCACCTCGACAAAATTCGGAGGCCAGCTGATGTTGGACTTCGTTACCCATGCTCTTGATCAGGAAAAAGCCGAAGATATCGTGACGATTGACTTGCGTGGCAAGTCGCAGATCGCCGATTTCATGGTGATTTGCTCTGGCCGCTCTTCCCGTCAGGTGGGGGCATTGGCAGAGAAGATATCCGATCTGCTCAAGCAGCAGCACGGCGTTTTGACGCGCATCGAGGGCAAAGGTCAGGGCGATTGGGTTCTGATGGATGC
>NZ_CBFHKW010000004.1:77395-81183 GCF_965656515.1 Celeribacter marinus | reverse complement strand
CGGGCGATGTTGTCGTTCATATCTTCCGTCCGGAAGTGCGCGAATTCTATCAGCTGGAGAAGATGTGGCTGCCGACAGATGAGGCGGCGACCAAAGCGACCAAGAGCTGATGCGCGTTCATATTTGCGCTGTGGGCCGGCTCCGTTCCGGCCCAGAAGCGACTCTCATTGATGACTACACGACACGATTTGATCGGACGGGGCGCGCATTGGGCCTCGGCCCGCTCTCCCTCAACGAAGTCGAAGATAAAAAAGGTGGAGGCATGCCTGCCGAAGCTGCGCTATTAGAGCGCGCGATCCCTAAGGGCGCGATGATTGTCACGATGGATGAGCGCGGCAAGACGCTTACATCTCCGGAATTTGCAGACAAGTTGGCACAGTGGCGCGATAACGGATGCCAAGATGTCGCGTTCGTTATTGGCGGCGCTGATGGCATTGATCCCGCCTTGCGGGCGCAATCCGACTTTTCAATTTCTCTTGGAAAAATGGTTTGGCCGCACATGCTTGTCCGCGCCATGCTCACTGAACAGCTTTATCGTGGGGCGTCGATCCTTGCGGGGTCGCCCTACCATCGAGTTTAGGGCATATATTTTGTCCGCAATTTTGTTGTCTAAGGTTCACGCGGGCAAATCCCAGCGCTAGAACGTGATTAGAGAAAAAGACAGGAGCCGATCATGGCCGCACCAAAACCCGTCGTCCTTTGCATTTTAGATGGTTGGGGAATTAGTCCGACCGGTGATTCAAGTGCGCCGGATTTGGCAGACACCCCGAATTTTGACCGTCTCATGGAGAACTGTCCGCACAGTACATTGATCACCTACGGCCCCGATGTCGGTCTGCCGTCCGGTCAGATGGGCAACTCGGAAGTTGGTCACACGAATATCGGCGCAGGCCGTGTCGTGGCTATGGATCTGGGTCAAATTGACTTGGCGATCGAGGACGGTTCCTTTTTCGACAATTCCGAAATTATCCGGTTTTGCGAGACGTTAAAGATGAGCGGTGGTACGGCCCATCTCATGGGCGTGATTTCCAATGGCGGCGTGCATGGCCATATCGAGCACACGCTTGCCGCAGCTAAAGCAGTTGCAGATCGTGGTGTGCCAGTGATTATTCACGCGATTACAGACGGGCGCGATGTCGCCCCGAAATCCGCCGATACGTTCATGTCGGATTTTGTGGCCCGCCTTCCCGAAGGTGTTGCGATAGGTACGGTAATTGGGCGCTATTTTGCACTGGATCGCGACAACCGTTGGGAGCGCGTCAGCCAAGCGTATTTTGCGATTATTAACGGCAAGGGGATCGAGCGCGCAGCGACGCCGATTGAGGCAATCCAAGAATCTTATGCGCGGAGCGAGACTGACGAATTCGTCAAGGCCACGGTGATCGGTGACTACGCGGGTGCAACAGACGGGGATGGTGTGTTTTGCCTGAATTTCCGCGCGGACCGCGCACGTGAGATCTTGCGCGCCATTGGTGAGCCGGATTTCGCAGAATTCGAGACGGGGCCGCGCCCGAAATTCGCCGCTTTGCTTGGTATGGTCCAGTATTCGACTGAGCATAATGCATACATGGGTGTTGCGTACCCTAAGGGCGAAATATCCAATACGCTTGGGGAGTGGGTTGCAACGCAGGGTTTGCGCCAATTCCGCCTCGCAGAAACGGAGAAATATCCGCATGTCACGTTCTTTTTGAATGGTGGCAAGGAAGCTGCCGAGAAAGGCGAAGATCGCTTTATGCCGCAGTCGCCTAAGGTCGCAACCTATGATCTACAGCCGGAAATGAGTGCGCCCGAAGTCACCGAAAAGTTTGTCGGTGCGATCGACGCTGGTTATGATCTTATCGTTACTAACTACGCAAATCCCGACATGGTTGGCCATACTGGCGATTTACAGGCCGCAATGAAGGCCTGTGAGGCCGTGGATCAGGGGCTTGGTCAGGTCATCAATGCGCTCGAACGGGTGGGCGGCGCGATGGTGGTGATCGCGGATCACGGAAATTGCGAGACTATGATCGATCCCGTGACGGGCGGCGCCCATACGGCACATACGACAAACCCTGTGCCCGTGATCGTCTTTAATGGTCCGCAAAATACATCCTTGCGGGAGGGCGGACGTTTGGCCGATGTTGCGCCAACACTGCTTGATCTTATGGGGTTGCCTTTGCCAGATGAAATGACTGGTCGGACGTTAATTCAAAGATGAAATTGACAGGCGCAATAGTCCTCACTTTGCTTGTCGGCATAAGCAGCGCGGTGGCGCAACCGGCAAGTCCGGTCGCCCTTGCTCAAGCGGCACGCGAACAATTTGCAGCCGCTCACGCACAGCTGGAAGCGGCGGATGGCGCATCCAACCGCGTCAAGGCATTGAGTAGCGTGATCCGCGCCTACGAAGAGGGGCTTGAGGCGATGCGTGCGGGCCTTCGTCAAATATCACTCCGCGAAGCCGAATTATCAGAGGCCTTTGAGGATGAAAGCGGTCAAGTGGCCGCACTCCTCGGAGTTTTGGTCACATTACAGCCCGATGCGACTCCTGAAGCGCTTGTTCATCCAACGGGCCCGCTTGGGCACGCGCGGGCAGGCATGTTAGTGTCGTCTGTTACGCCCGCAATGCAAGAGGCCGCGGACGTTTTGAGAGTTCAGTTGCAAGAAGCAACGATCCTGCGTGAACTGCAAGACGAAGCGGTAGCGACACTGTCTGTCGGCCTCAAAGATGCTCAGCAGGCACGCACGGAACTTAGTCAGGCGATGTCCGACCGTGTGGATTTGCCCAAGCGCTTTGTGACCGATAGCGAGCGACTTCGAACCCTTATTGAAAGCTCGGAAACGCTGGAATCCTTTGCCTCCGGTTTGGCGGTTATGGATGTTGTCGATGGGGTTGCGCCGCTGCCTGATTTCGGGGCTACAAAAGGGACGTGGCCGATGCCGGTGCGCGGCCGTATTTTGCGCGGGTTCAATGAGGCAGATGCGGCGGGCGTGGCGCGCCCTGGCGTTCTCGTTGCGACACGTCAGTTGTCTCTTGTAACCAGTCCTTGGTCTGCCACCGTGCGTTATCATGGCGAATTCTTAGACTACGGAAACGTGATGATCCTTGAGCCAAGCAATGATGTATTGTTGGTTTTGGCTGGATTAGAAGAGGTGTACGGCGAAATCGGAGAGGTTATTCCTGAGGGCGCAGCAATCGGTTTGATGGGGGGCGTTGCCCTTGATCTCGCGGCTTTTGTTGAAAATGCCGAGGATGGGACTGGTGCAGGTCTTTCCGAAACGCTTTATATTGAGGTAAGAGAAGGTGGACAGCCGGTTGATCCGGCAGTGTGGTTCACACAGTAGGCCGATTTTCGGTCGAATGGATACACGAGGGACTCATGTCCCGAGAGAGGAATACGCATGAAAAAGCACATGATGGCAGGCGTCGCGGGTATCCTCGCGGGAACACTGATTACGACTCAGTTTGCCGGACCCCTGATCGCGCAGGAGGCCGAAAAGACGACCAATGTGTATGAGCAGCTTGATTTGTTCGGGGATGTGTTTGAGCGGATCCGTGCTCAATATGTCGAACCCGTTGACGAAGAAGCGCTGATCGAGTCTGCGATTGACGGGATGTTATCGTCTCTTGATCCACACTCGTCCTACTTGTCGCCCAAAGATGCCGCAGCGATGCAGGTTCAGACGTCCGGTTCGTTTGGTGGTCTGGGTATCGAGGTGACGCAGGAGGAAGGTTTCGTCAAAGTTGTTGCGCCGATGGATGGCACCCCCGCCGACATCGCAGGTGTCGAAGCGGGTGATTTCATCAC
>NZ_CBFHKW010000004.1:52103-77296 GCF_965656515.1 Celeribacter marinus | reverse complement strand
ACATGTGGATGGCGACAGCGTTCTAGGAATGAATCTAGACGAAACCGTCGATTTGATGCGCGGTCCTGTTGGCTCTGAAATTATTATTACTGTGGTGCGCGAAGGTCTGGACGAGCCGTTCGACATTTCCATTGTGCGTGACACGATAAAATTAACGGCTGTACGGTCGCGCGTTGAAGGAAATTCCGTTGTTCTAAGAGTGACGACATTCAACGACCAGACATACCCGAACCTTGAGGAAGGTCTCAAAGAGAGTGCTAAGGAACTCGACGGGATTGACAACATTGACGGCGTCGTCATTGATTTGCGGAACAATCCGGGCGGCCTTTTGGATCAGGCCATCATGGTGTCCGATGCGTTCCTCAACGAGGGCGAAATTGTATCCACGCGGGGTCGCCTCGCCGATGATAGCCAGCGGGTGACCGCAGAGGTCGGCGATCTGGCTCAAGGCAAGCCAATCGTTGTTTTGATCAATGGCGGGTCGGCATCTGCGTCTGAGATTGTCGCTGGCGCACTCCAAGATCACCACCGCGCCATCGTTGTCGGAACCAAGTCGTTCGGAAAAGGATCGGTTCAAACCGTCATGCAATTGCGGTCAAGAGGCGCGATGCGTTTGACCACCGCTCGGTATTATACGCCATCAGGCCGATCCATTCAGGCGTTGGGTATCTCACCTGACATTGTCGTGGAGCAGCCGTCGCGGGCGCCCGAGTCAGAGGCTCCCACCGAAGAGGCGGCACCACGTTTCCGATCTGAATCCGATTTGCGAGGGGCGCTTGATAATGACAGCCTGACGGAAGACGAGATTCAGAAGATCGAAGAGGAACGTGCGATAGCAGACGAAGCGGCGAAGTTGCGGGACGAGGATTTCCAGCTTGCATACGCGCTTGATCTGTTGCGCGGTCTCTCCAAGATTAGCGATTGATGTGGCATCGGGGCGCTCATAGAGCGTCCCGTTTTGCTATCCGTTTTGGGAAAGTCTACGATGAAAAATATAGATGCGAGCACGCTACCTTACCGCCCGTGTGTCGGTGTGGTCTTGATCAATGCGCAGGGCAAAGTGTTTGTCGGTGAGCGTATTGATACCCCTGGCGCGTGGCAAATGCCCCAAGGCGGGATCGACGCCGGCGAAGCACCCCGCGATGCGGCCCTAAGAGAGCTTTGGGAAGAGACAGGTATAGAATCATCCGCAGTTGAGGTGATTGCCGAGACATCCGATTGGCTAACTTACGATTTGCCAGATGAGTTGTTGGGCAAAGTCTGGAAAGGCAAATACCGAGGCCAAAAGCAGCTTTGGGTTTTGATGACGTTCTCAGGTACAGATGCCGATATTCAGATCGCCACCGACCATCCCGAGTTCTCCAAATGGAAATGGTCCGACCGTGTCGCGCTCATCGATAGTATTGTCCCGTTCAAACGCGGTATTTATGAACGCGTTGTCGAAGAGTTCAGTGCGCATCTAGCCTAGATAGCAGGTTTGTCGCGGTCTATTAACGCAACTGGCCCAAGAGCGTTTGTGATGGATAGCCGTCAGGAGTGACGCCAATCGAGCGTTGAAAGTTCCGTATCGCGTTGATCGAATTTGGTCCGATAATTCCGTCGACCTTGTCGTCCAAGAACCCTTTGCGCTTTAAAATGCGCTGCATTTGTTTTTTCTCATTGAATGATAAAGGGTTGTATCCGCGAGGCCACGAGGCCTGAATTGGATCGCCACCTTTGAGACGGTCCGACAAATGGCCGACGCCAATCACGTAGGCGTCTGCTTTGTTGTAGCGTTCGATTACGCGAAAATTCTCGAAAATCATAAACGCGGCCCCTTGTGCGCCTGCGGGCAAAAGGATTGATGCGGCCCCGTAATTCGGGACCGGTTGGCCATTCATGCCGACCACACCAATTGAACCCCAGTCCGATGGGGAGCGCATGTTTTCGCGCCGAGCAGAGCCATAGTCAAATCCGCGTGGCAGCCGAACCTCGACGCCCCATGGCTGATTCTTGTTCCATCCGTGACGTGCAAGATATGCGGCTGTTGACGCGAGAGCGTCCGTTGGATCGTCTGACCAAATATCGCGTTTTCCATCTCCATCACCGTCAACGGCAAAGGCGAGAAAGGACGTTGGTATGAACTGGGTATGCCCCATCGCTCCCGCCCAACTGCCTGTCATATTACGCGGTGTTGTGTCGCCAGATTGCAAAATTTGGAGCGCGGCAATGAGTTGCGCCTCAAAGAACCGGCCGCGCCGCCCATCATAGGCCAATGTTGCGAGGGCTTCGATGATTGGAATGTCGCCACGCGTTGCCCCGTAGGCACTTTCCAATCCCCAAACTGCGGCAACAACATGTTTATCGACACCAAACCGCGCCTCAATATCGGCGAGGGTTTTGGCGTGCTTTCGCATCGCTGCTTTGCCGTTTTTAACACGCGTGGGTGAGGCCGCGCTATCGAGGTAGTCCCAAATTTGCTTGGTGAATTCGGACTGATTGCGATCCTTGGCGATAACGCTCTCGTTGTAGTCGATCCCTGTAAATGCGCGGGTCAGGACCGTTTGAGATATGCCCTCACGCGCTGCTCGTGCTTTAAAGGCGTCAATCCAACGATCAAAGCCGGCGTTGGATGTCGTCGAAACAAATTGCAAAAGAGAAGTCTCCGTTGAGAACGTATGCGGCGTAACAGAGCCTACAGGTTGTGCTGAACCCGCTTGACCAGCAAGCAGGACCGTTAAGCTAACAAACAAAGCACTTCGAAACGACATTTCGCACCTATACACGTGTTACTAATTTCTAAAACACTAACCCGAAACGGATGAGATCATAACGCATTTCATCTCTCTGGGCGAAAGTTCGCTAGTGGCGGCGCCGCACTACCTTTTTGCGCGCTTTGTCCTGTTTGGCTTTGTTTTTTCCATGTTTGCGTGACCTGTATTTTGACGCGCCGCGGCGTGCGCCACCGGGCATATTTTCGCCCTCTACTTGCAAAAGTTCTAGTTCTAACCCGCCGGTGATGGGGCTGGCATCTGCTATTTTGACCAATACGCTTTGACCAATGGCAAGTGTGACGCCGGTGTCTGATCCCATGAGCGTTTGACGCTCGGGATCAAATACGAAGAATTCGCGGCCAATCGAGCGCACGGGAACCAGACCATCAGCGCCAGTTTCATCGAGTTTTACAAACAGTCCGAACTTTTGGATGCCGGAAATATGCCCCGCCATTTCGTCGCCGATCCGTTCACTCAGGTATGATGCAAGATACCGATCGGTTGTATCGCGTTCAGCCGTCATAGAGCGGCGCTCGGTTTCCGAGATGTGTTTGGCGGTGACCTCAAGGCGATCAATTTCGTCAGGCGAAAGGCCATCCTTACCCCATCCGTGAGCCGACACCAGAGCGCGGTGAACGATCAAATCGGCATAGCGTCGAATGGGTGATGTAAAGTGTGCATATGACCTCAGCGCCAACCCAAAGTGCCCGAAGTTTTCAGGGTGGTAATAGGCTTGTGTCATGGAGCGCAACGTCGAGATGTTGATCAAGTCGTCTTGATCCGTGCCTGCGGCCTGTGCGAGCAACCTGTTGAGGTGCGAGGTATGAAGCACCTGACCTTTGGCCAATGTGAAGCCGGATGCACCAGCGATTTCTCGTAGGGCGTCTAGCTTTTCGTCTGACGGCTCCTCGTGCACGCGGTACAATAAAGGCCGATTGCGATGAAAGAGCTCTTCGGCGGCAGACACATTTGCCAACACCATGAACTCTTCGATTAGTTTATGTGCATCAAACCGTTCTGCAAAATTCACGGATTTGACGCGCCCATCCTCACCGAGAATGATTTTGCGTTCTGGCAGGTCAAGCTCAAGCGGCTGCCGCAGTCTTCGTGCATTCTTCAATGCGTCATAGGCCTGATAGATCGGATCAATAACGCTCTCCATGAGGCGGGCGCATTTCTCGTTTGGTGCACCATCACGCGCCTGTTGGACTTCGGCGTAATTCAGGGAGGCGGCGGACCGCATCAACCCGCGCAAGAAGGTGTGTTTGAGTTTTTTGCCTTGGGCGTCGATGGTCATTTTAACTGCGAGACATGCGCGCGGCACGCCCTCATGCAGTGAGCACAGATCTCCGGACAAGCGATCTGGAAGCATCGGCACAACGCGATCAGGGAAATAAGACGAATTTCCACGGGTCCACGCTTCGCGATCAAGCTGCGATCCGGGGGTCACATAGTGGGCAACATCAGCAATCGCGACCCAAAGAATAAAACCGCCCTTGTTGTTCGGGTCACCATCAGCTTCCGCCCAAATAGCGTCATCGTGATCTCGTGCATCCGCAGGATCGATTGTGACCAATGGGACATCGCGCAAATCTTCGCGTCCGGTCAAATCGGCGGGTGTGGCGGCGTCAGCCTCGTCGATAACGGCATCAGGAAAGTCGTCTGGAATACCCAGCTGATGGATGGCGATCAATGAGACCGCTTTGGGTGCCGTGGGATCGCCAAGCCGTGTCACAATCCGCGCAACCGGTAATCCCATGCGCCCTGTGGGCCCTGCCTGTTCCGCCTCGACCAATTCGCCGTCTTTTGCGCCACCCTCATTGCCAGCCTTTACCAGCCAGTCTTTGTTCGACCCTTTGTCGATCGGCAAAACACGCCCGCCTTCGGCAGACTTTCGGAATACACCGAGAATTTTGTGTGGGTTCGTGCCGATTTTGCGGATCAAGCGGGCCTGATACTGGTGATCCTCACCTTTGATCTCTTGTAGTTTTGCGAGGATCCGCTCCCCTTCGCCAAGGGCGGAATCTTCTTCACGCACTACCATAAGAATGCGCGGCTCTGGCCCGTCTCCCGTCCACTCAAGTGGCCGCGCGAACAGATCGCCGTCCTTGTCAGGGCCTAGAATGGCGAGAACAGAAACGGGTGGAAGCTTGTCCGGGTCTCGGTAGGTCTTGCTTCGCTTGGTGAGGTGCCCTTCGGCTTCCAACTCCTTCAAAATGCGTTTCAGGTCGATACGCGCAGCCCCTTTTATGCCAAAGGCTTTCGCTATATCGCGCTTTGACGTCTGAGTCGGGTGCTGTGAAATCCAGTTTTGAATTTCGGCTTTTGTTGGAATTTTATTCATGAGGTAATCTACCACGGCCAATTTAAAGGCACCATGAGAAACGAGGGCTACGAATCCGCGTTTTCGCGCATCCATGCGATCAGGTCATCGCGTGTGTCGATGTCATTGAGAGTACGCCCAATATGCCACGTTAAATCAGGGCAGCTTTCGAGCGTGTCTACGCGGGCAAAATGTGATGACCAACGTACATTGTTCAAAAATCCGGATGGAACTGCACGGGTGTTTTTGAGCCCAATTAGCCAATAGCCGCCATCGGGCGATGGCCCAATCGTAGCATCATGAGACCCTAAGCCGCGAAAGGCGGTCTCAATATCATGTGGTCGAATTGTGGGAATGTCCGAGCCTGTGATACAGGTTGGGTGCGGGTGAAACGCTCGTAACAGGCGCGCCATACGCTTGCCAAGGTCTCCATGCCCCTGTGCGATACGTGGAACATGGGCGGGCCAAACGCGACTTGATTGCCCGGCGTTGTCGGGAGAGACCGCGAGAATCAAATCCCATTTGGGGCTACGCAAGCGCCGTATGGTCCGCAACGCTTCGGTGCGATACCAGTGTGCGGCCTCAACATATCCGATGTCTCGCCCCAATCGGGTCTTTACGCGACCCGGGTGTGGCTCCTTGACCATGAGGACGAGCTTTTGTCTCAAAGCGCGCGCATCATGTCGTGATGAGGGATGCCGCCATCCATGTACTCACCACCAATAACGCGAAACCCCAAGTTTTGGTAAAACGAAATGGCGTGGTTTTGCGCGCCAAGTTTGGCCTGTGTGATGTGAGGACGCGTGCGTAAATCGGTCAGGCATGTTTCGATCAGGCGTTTGCCCAAACCTGTTCCGCGATGTGATTTTGAAACACACACGCGTCCGATTTTCCCGATGTGGCCTTGTTCATAAACACGCGCCGTTCCGACATTTTGCCCATCTTCTGTTTGCGCCAAAAAGTGAGTGGAAACGGGATCGAGATCATCAAGTTCCTCATCCACCGGCACCATTTGTTCGCGGACAAACACCTCTAGGCGAAGAGAAAGGCACGCATCGATATCTGTGGTTTTTGAAATCAGAATTGTCATGCAAAATAGTCTTTGATCAGACGCGCATAAATGCTTTTGAGTTGCGTGATTTGTTCCACGGGAACGTGCTCGTCGACTTGGTGCATGGTCTTTCCGACCAATCCGAACTCGACCACAGGGCAATGTTTTTGAATAAACCGCGCATCGGATGTACCGCCAGATGTCGACAGCTCAGGTTTGAGCCCCGTCTCGGCCTCGACCGCTGCGGCCAGCATATCAACAAAATATCCGGGTTGGGTTACGAAGCTTTCGCCAGATATTGTGACGCGAACCGCGAATTCAATGCCGGTTTCCTCTGCCATTTTGGCAGCTTTTGCCTCTAACCAAGTGGTCAATTCTGCGCCGGTGTGAGCATCATTAAACCGAATGTTGACAGTTGCGTTGCACTGGCTGGGGATCACATTTGTTGCAGTGTTTCCTGTGTCAAATGTTGTCGCCACGAGAGAGGATGCGTCGAAATGCGCGGTCCCTTGGTCCAGCGTGTGGTTGGACAACTGATCAATCAGGCGCGCCATTGCAGGCACAGGGTTTTTTGCACGATGGGGGTAAGCTGCGTGCCCTTGGATGCCTGTCGCAGTGAAATACGCGGTGAGCGACCCGCGCCGACCGATTTTCATCATCTCGCCCATTGTATTCGGACAGGTCGGCTCGCCCACAAGGCACTCTGTCATGCGCTCGCCATTGGCCTCCATCCACTCCAATAGCGCCACAGTTCCATCCGTTGCATCGCCCTCTTCGTCGCCGGTAATGGCAATGGCAATGGAGCCGCTTTTGGGCGTGTGTTGTGTCACATGATCCACAGCGGCTGCAACGAAACAGGCCACGCCAGATTTCATATCGGTCGCGCCACGGCCCCACAATATTCCGCCAGAAATTTCGCCGCCAAACGGCGCGTGCGTCCATGCGGCGGCATCCCCGACGGGCACCACATCCGTGTGGCCATTAAACCCGAGTGTGCGCTCGGATTTGTCACCCCAGCGCGCGAAAAGGTTGGCGGTGCCGTTGCGATCGACGCGCGTGCACTGAAAACCTGCGCCGGACAAAACGCGTTCAAGCAATTGTAGCGCGCCACCCTCAATGGGCGTCACGGATTCACAGCGGATGAGGTCGGCGGAAAGTTGGATCGGATCAAGTGTCATGTCGGCTCCCTGTCATTACTACAGGGTTAGCGCGGTGGGCGCGGGATGACAAATGCAAGTATGGGGTCAAGTTGACTGAGGACTTATATGCCCTCAGTCAGAGTGAGTTTCGTCGTCAAAAAAGGGTGTCATTTGTGCGACGATCACGGAGTTTTCGTCAAGTGCACGTTGCATGAGCTCCTTTTCATCATCCGAAATGTCGTGCCCTTCAGAAAGGCGCTCCTCAAGCGTGCCGTAGCCTGTAACATCCAGTGGCGCCACATCCGCCGTTTTTAGAACGGCGACCGTTTCACGGACGGCCTCGGCCTCGTCTACACCTGACGCGTAGATCATCAACGCACCACCTGTCGCACCTATGGGCAAGCCATCACCCTCCTTGCGTCCTATTTGGACGAGGAGAGTGTAGACTTTTTGCCGCGATGGCTTTTTCTTGGGCGCCTCAGTCACGGAGCAACTCGTTGATTCCGGTTTTTGAGCGCGTGCGCTCATCAACGCGTTTGACGATAACTGCGCAGTATAGGTTCACACCGTTTTTCGAGGGCATAGAACCGGCGACAACAACGGAGTACGGCGGCACTTCGCCGTATGTCACAACGCCTGTTTCGCGGTCGAGAATCTTTGTCGACTGGCCGATAAAGACGCCCATTCCCAAAACAGAGCCTTCGCGAACGATGCAGCCCTCAACAACTTCGGAGCGCGCCCCGATAAAGCAGTTGTCCTCGATGATCGTAGGGCCAGCTTGCATGGGCTCAAGAACGCCACCGATACCTACGCCACCCGAGAGGTGGACGTTTTTGCCGATCTGGGCGCAGGAGCCAACGGTGGCCCATGTGTCTACCATTGTGCCCTCACCGACATGCGCGCCGAGGTTTACAAATGATGGCATCAGAACAACGCCCGGTGCGATATAGGCGGATTTGCGGACTACGCAGTTGGGAACGGCACGAAAGCCGGCGGCTTTCCATTCGGCCTCGCCCCAACCTTTGAACTTGCTATCGACCTTGTCCCACCAACCGGACCCTTGCGGGCCGCCATCGTGCAGTTCCATGTCTTTGATTCGAAAGCCAAGCAATACAGCCTTTTTTGCCCATTGGTTGACGTGCCAATCGCCGTTTTCCAACTTTTCAGCAACGCGGAGTTTGCCGCTATCTAGGGCGTTCAAAGTTGTCTCGATTGCATCGCGTGTCTCGCCTGTTGTGGCGGCCGTGATGGTATCACGAGCGTCCCATGCGGATTCGATTGCGGTTTCAAGTTGTGCGTTGGACATGTGCGTCTCCCAAGTGTCATGGAATATCTGTTGCAGGTGGCTATAGTCTGTGCGACGCGCTTTCGCAACGCGAGAGCGTCGCCCGCGACAATTGAAACGCACGAGTAAAAAAGTGAGACATGTCATGTCCAATCCCCCCGAGCACCCTCTTCGCCGTCACCCGCTTCGCGATAGCCATACGGATATGGAGACTGCACAGCACACGCCCGATACCGCACAAACCCGGGCGCCCGCCTATAAGTTGGCGTTTTCCGATGTCGATTTTATGTGCCGTGATGAATTGCGCCCCGTCCGCCTACAACTTGAATTGCTCAAGCCCGAGATGATGATGGCGGAATACGGTGTCGAAAGTACCATTGTGATGTTCGGCGGCGCACGCATTCCAGAGCCTGCGAAAAAAGAAAGCGCAAAGACCAAAACATTGGCGGATTTGTCCAAATACTACGATGAGGCGCGAACTTTTGCGCGGCTCATGACGGAGCGCGCCAAAAAGAACGGGCATCGTGAGGATGTTATCGTTACGGGTGGTGGTCCCGGCGTGATGGAGGCGGGCAACCGTGGTGCGGTTGATGCGGGCGGGGTCTCTATCGGTCTCAACATCGTGTTACCGCATGAGCAGGCCCCGAACGAATACGTGACGCCAGACCTGTGTTTCAACTTTCATTACTTTGCTATTCGCAAAATGCACTTCTTGATGCGCGCCAAAGCTTTGGCGGTGTTCCCCGGTGGGTTTGGGACGCTGGACGAGATGTTCGAGACCCTAACCCTGATCCAAACAGGACGCATGAACCGCATTCCAGTCGTGCTGTTCGGTGGTGAGTTTTGGCAAAAGATCATCAACTGGGACGCATTGGCCGATGCAGGTACGATCTCGCGTGATGACCTTGATCTGTTTCGGTTTGTCGAGACCGCAGAGGAGGCGATTGCCGCAATCGATGCGTGGGATTACGGCGAAGGGCGGCGTGACGCCCTGCCGGGTCGCTGATCAATTGGCGTGAGATGACGGCATCATAAGGCTTCGGTATGGCTTTTGGTGCCGTCGATCACGATCGCCGTGTGACGCAGGTTCATGCGGTCTTTCATATAGCGCTCCATCGCCATATCCTGCAGAATGCCACCGATGGTGTCACCGTTTTGACGTGCAATAATGTGCATGAGTTCAACGGTATTTTTGGGCAAAAAGAGCGTAATTTGTTCCATGTAGACCTCAATATTGAGAAAGTTCTTAGAGTATACGCGGGGTAGATTCGATCTGTTCCGCTATGGGGGTGAGTTGTGAGTTTTGCGGGAGGGCCGCACCGAAACGGTGTGTAAGGCTCGCATAAGATTGGCCTAGGTCGTCGACGCTCCACAATTTTTGACCGCTCAGAGTTTGCAAGATTAGGGATTTACGCCCCAGATCGAGTGCATAGCCGCGTGCCATCAGGGCCGCGTGCAGGTCGTCCCAGGTCCGCGCAAGAGCAAAGTCGTGGCGCAGCCAAGCGGCGAGGGTATGCTGTTTGGTCGGAAGGGGCGGCGACAAACCCAAAGGCCGCGCAGCCAAGGCGTGGCGCGGTCCAATGTCGGGTGTGATTCTGATTTGATGCGGGTCCATACAGATATGATGGACCCACGTGGTTAAGGTGCCGTTATCGAAATCCTAAGTGTCTGTTAAGATCCAGTCTCGGCCGCAATTTGTGCCCGCGATTTCCGTTCCCGCTCTGTTGCGGATTTCAGTTGCCCACAGGCCGCCATGATGTCTTCGCCGCGTGGGGTGCGGATTGGCGAGGCGTAGCCCGCGGCCATCAAGATACGTGCAAAGGCATGAATGCGGTTGTTTGACGAGCGTGTGTATGGCGCACCCGGCCATTCGTTGAACGGGATCAGGTTCACTTTCGATGGAATACCGTCCAACAATCTGACCAACCTGTGCGCATCTTCGTCGCTATCGTTCACGCCATTGAGCATCACATACTCAAAGGTGATCCGCTCGGAATTGGACGCCTTGGGATATTCGCGCAGCGCGTCTAACAGAGCCTCGATATTCCACCGCTTGTTGATCGGGACCAACTTATCGCGTGTCGCATCCTCGGTTGCGTGGAATGACACGGCAAGCAAGCAGCCGATCTCTTTTGCCGTACGGTGAATTTCGGGCACAACGCCAGATGTCGACAGTGTAATGCGACGACGACCAAGGGCGATGCCCTCGCCGTCCATCACGATCTTCATTGCATCGCGCACGTTCTCGAAATTGTAGAGTGGCTCACCCATACCCATCAATACAACGTTGGACAAAAGACGCGCTTCGCCCTCGTTGTGCTCGCCTTTTTCGGGCCACTCGCCAAGGTCATCGCGCGCCATCATCACCTGGCCGACAATCTCGGCAGGGGTCAAGTTGCGTACCAGTTTTTGGGTGCCTGTGTGGCAGAACGAACAGGTTAGCGTACAGCCAACTTGGGACGAAATGCAGAGCGTGCCACGGTTGTCTTCGGGGATGTAGACCACCTCGACCTCGTGGCCGCCATTGATCCGCACAAGGTATTTGCGGGTGCCATCGTCGGACACCTGTTTTGAAATCACCTCGGGTATGCGAACCTCGAACGCTTCACAAAGTGAGCTTCGCAACGCTTTGCTGAGATTTGTCATCTCTTCAAAGTCGCGCACACCCCATTGGTAGATCCATTGCCAGATTTGACCAACGCGCATTTTTGCCTGCTTTTCAGGCGTGCCGTGCTCAACAAGGAGCGCGCGCATTTGGTCACGTGACAAGCCGACAAAATTGATTTTGCCGCTCTGCCCGTCGCTGTCTTTGCGCGGAATAGTCAAAATGTCCGGCGTGATAGGTGCGCTGGGGGCCATGTCATATCTCTTTTTCGTGGTGAGTTGGCGCGGCTTCTACAGGATTTTTGCAACCAAAGGAAGCCATAGGAAAAGGCCCCGCTGTATCAGCGAGGCCGAAATTTTTCAGACGTAGCGCAAAGGTGTTACCCGCCGCAGCGTTTTTCAGCATCTTCAACCGAAGCTGTAAAGCCCAAGAGCGAGAAAGTGTCTTTGGTGTAGGTGCCGCGTGCCGAATACCCTGACAAGGATGCTGCCGCGCCGCGTTTCATGGCTGCGACGATCTTCGCGTCATCCTCGGGTGTGACAGCCCACGCGGTTTCGTTCTCGGTGAAGAGTGCAAACTTTGTGCCACCGATTTCGAGTGTCACTTCGGAGCCACCGGCAAACGGGTAGCCGCCCGCGAATGAAACCTGTCCCTTTATGCCCGTTGATGGGGCATAGGACACGAACATTAGGATTTCGCCGCGCCGCACGGATTTGATGCGGCCCGAACTATCGGTGTTCACAGTCTCTTTGGGTTTCGATACCGCCCAGCATTGCGTGCCCTCTTGGAACACGTACCAGTCGGTATTTGACGCCACTTGATTGCTGCTTTCTTGTGCAAATGCCACTGTTGCGGCGAGTGCGAATGTCGCACCAAGGACGAATTTCTTAATGGAATGGAACATGGATATTTCGCTGCCTCTAGCTATCTCGGCCCGTTACCGATACGCCTCCGCTGTCTTTAGCTGCGGTTCTGACATGATGGGCCCGTTAAATACTCAATTGGCACAGTAGCGTAAAACCGTCAAATTGGGAAAGACCCCTTGGCAGAAATTCGCTGAAACGTGATTGGGAGAGATTTTAAGATGGCAGACCGTGTTGTGGAAATGGTTGATATCTGGCGTGGCCCTGTGGCGGAAAGCCGCCATACAGGCATGGCGGTTGTCTGTAATGCCGCTGGAGAAGTCATTGATGGGTGGGGCGACCTAGACACGGTGATCCTGCCGCGCTCATCGGTCAAGATGATCCAAGCCTTGCCGCTTGTGGCGTCTGGTGCTGCGGATGCAGCGGGTCTGACGGTCGATCAATTGGCGTTTTCGTGCGCTTCGCATAACGGTGATAAAATCCATACTGACAAAGCGCGAGCATGGCTTGGCGCGTTGGGCCTGTCCGATGACGATTTGATTTGTGGCATTCAGGAACCGATGGGCAAACAGTCTCGCCGCGCTCTGCTTAAGGCCGATGAAACCCCGTGCCGTGTGCATAACAATTGTTCGGGCAAGCATTGCGGGTTTTTGACACTGTCCAAACACCTCGGTGCCGGTCCTGACTATGTGCATCCTGATCATCCCGTACAAAAATCTGCGCTCGACGCCTTTGAGACGGTGACGGGCGAAACCTCACCGGGGTTTGGGATTGATGGCTGCTCCGCGCCAAATTTTGCCACGTCGATGCGCGGCCTTGGTCGGGCGATGGGCTATTTTGCGGGCGCGCGTGAGGATGGCGATGCCTTGTCACAAGCGGCATTGCGTTTGCACCAAGCGATGCGTTTGCATCCCGATCTGGTTGCGGGTGAGGGGCGCGCGTGCACCGAATTGATGCGTGCGGCCAAAGGCAAAGTGACGATCAAAACAGGGGCCGAGGGCGTGTTCACCGCCATCCTTCCCGACCAAGGGTTGGGCGTGGCGCTTAAAATCACCGATGGGGCTACGCGTGCTTCGGAATGCGCGATTGCGGGGCTTTTGGTGAAGCTGGGCGCGCTAGACGCCAATGATCCAGTTGTCCGTAAGTATCTCAATCCCGAGATCAAAAACTTTGCGGGCCTTGTTACGGGTGAGGTCAAACTCGCCGCAGGTTTTCCCGTCTGAGGTCAGATCAGATCCCAAAGTAATTTCAACGCAAGAACGGTTGAGACCACAACCAACACGGGGCGGATGAGTTTTGCCCCGATGCGGG
Source organism: Celeribacter marinus (assembly GCF_965656515.1). GTDB lineage: Bacteria > Pseudomonadota > Alphaproteobacteria > Rhodobacterales > Rhodobacteraceae > Celeribacter > Celeribacter marinus_D. Next base: position 63,966 of record NZ_CBFHKW010000004.1, on the reverse strand, counting down.
AGGCAAGCGTCGATCCGACGTAGGCCCCCGCAACCTGTGCCGCGCCCATTGCCAAGCCAAGCATCCAGAACGGTTTTGCCACCAATAAGAATCCCGTGAGCCCTCCGATATTGGAGGCAAAGTTGAGCAGCTTGGTGTGAGCGGTGGCCTTTAGGATGCCGTAGCCCGCGAGGGTTACAAACCCGATCATGAAAAACGCGCCTGTCCCGGGGCCAATGAGGCCATCGTAAAACCCGATCAGCGGCACAAAGGCAGCTGTAAACAAGAGCGGCGTGATGCGCTGCACGCGGTCCACATCATCAAGCCCCTTTTTGAACGCGAAAAACAACGCCACACTGATGAGCAACACGGGCAAGCCCAAGCGGATCACATCGGTGGGAAGCGATGACGCAAACAAAGCGCCGATCAAGGCCCCCGCGAACGAGATCACCGCGGCCACCCATTGGCGGCGCACATCCACATAACCCGCCCGCGCATAGTTGACCGCCGCCATGCCCGACCCGAACAACGCTTGGACTTTGTTAGTGGCGAGGGCCGTGACGGGGGGAATGCCCGCGAGCAACAAAGCAGGCACCGTGATCAACCCACCCCCGCCCGCGATGGAGTCAATAAACCCCGCAGCAAAAGCGGCTACGATCAAAAGAAAAAGAAGGTCGCCTGAGACCTCAAACATCATGCGGATGCGCCTGCGAATTCGTCTTTGGCGTAGCCTTGGATATAGAGCAATGCGGTCAGGTCGCCGTGGTTGATACGAATATCGCACTGCGCCGCAACGGAGGGTTTCGCGTGCAGCGCCACGCCCGCGCCCGCGATCTCAAGCATGCCCAGATCATTGGCCCCGTCCCCCACGGCCATCACATCGTCATGTGACAGGTCAAGGCGGGCGGTGATCTCTTTGAGTGCAGTGACTTTCGCCTCGCGCCCCAAAATCGGCAGGCCCGGTTTGCCGACGAGTTTGCCGCCCTCGACCAACAGCGTGTTGGCGCGGTTTTCGTCGAACCCGAGCGCCTCGGCCACATAGCCCGTGAAGGCAGTAAAGCCCCCCGAGACGAGGGCCGCATAGGCACCGTTTGCTTTCATTGTGGCGAGTAATGTAGGTCCGCCAGACATAAATGTAATGCGCTCGTCGATCACCGTTTGAATGACGCTTTCTGGAAGGTCTTTGAGCAAGGCCACGCGTTCGGTCAGCGCCCCGTCGAAATCCAGTTCGCCGTTCATTGCCTTTGCGGTGATCGCCTTTACATGGTCGCCAACCCCCGCCACATCGGCGAGCTCGTCGATGCACTCTTGTTCAATCATGGTGCTGTCCATGTCGGCCAACAGCATCTTTTTACGCCGCCCCTCGACGGGCTGGACGATTAGGTCGATCCCTTGGGTTTGCAGCGCATCCCATACGTCCCAACGGTTGGGCGGCATGTCGGCGACGGGAAATTCGGCGGCCTCTCCTGTGGCCAGCCACTGTGCATCGCCCCCGCCCCACGCATTGCGTAATGCCTCCACGGCCTCACGTGAGAGCGATGGATGGGACGGGGCGGTGAGTAGGGTGACAACATACATGGGTGCAAGCTCTCCAAAGGTAGTCGGCACGCGCGGCGCGCCATCCAAGTCTGATGACCCTGTTAATGGCGCGCTTACCAATGGGCAACTATTTTGCCGCACCCGCGAACAAGTCGTTGCCAGACTCATCGAAAGCAATTAAACGCGGCGATGGGACACCTCTCCCCAACGAGAGGCTTATATCTGGAAGGATACCAGCAATGGCTATTCAAGCTCCGGCCACGCGGCCGGCTAACCCGCGTTTTTCGTCTGGCCCTTGTGCCAAAATCCCTACATTTTCGCTCGATCTGCTGTCTGACGCGCCCCTTGGCCGCTCACACCGTGCAGCTGTTGGCAAAGCCAAGCTGTTGGCCGCCATCGAGACGACCCGCGAGATTCTCGGCATCCCAGAAGATTACAAAATCGGTATCGTTCCCGGCTCGGATACGGGTGCGGTTGAAATGGCTATGTGGTCGCTTTTGGGTGCACGTAAAGCAACGATGGTTGCATGGGAATCCTTTGGTGCGGGTTGGGTCACGGATGTGGTCAAACAGCTCAAAATCGACGCTGATGTGATGACGGCCGAGTACGGCGATATCGTTGATTTCGATACGGTCGACTTTAACACAGACGTGGTTTTCACGTGGAACGGTACCACATCTGGTGCGCGCGTCCCGAACGGTGACAAGATCCCCGCAGCCCGCGACGGCCTGACGATTTGCGATGCGACGTCTGCCGCGTTTGCGATGGATCTGCCGTGGGACAAACTCGACGTCACCACATTCTCTTGGCAAAAAGTACTTGGCGGCGAAGCGGCGCACGGCATTATTGTCTTGTCCCCGCGTGCTGTCGAGCGCCTTGAAAGCTACACGCCTGCATGGCCTATGCCAAAGATTTTCCGCATGACCAAAGGCGGAAAACTGATTGATGGCATCTTCAAGGGCGAGACGATCAACACGCCATCGATGCTGGCCGTTGAGGACTATCTGGTCGCACTTGACTGGGCCAAATCGGTCGGCGGTCTTGAGGGTTTGATTGCGCGCGCAACCGCAAATGCCAAAGTGATTTGGGATTTCTGCGATGCCAAACCATGGATTGCAAACCTCGCAAATGATCCGGCCACGGCGTCGAACACCTCTGTGTGTTTGAAGTTCACCGACGACAGAATTCAGGACGGTGCAGCGTTTGCAAAAGCGGTTGCCAAACGTCTTGAGGTCGAGGGTGTCGCTCTTGATATCGGGGCGTACCGTGATGCGCCTGCGGGTCTTCGGATCTGGTGTGGCGGCACTGTTGAAACGGCTGATGTGGCGGCGTTGATGCCGTGGCTTGAGTACGCGTTCGAGGCTGAAATCGCAGCCCAATAAGGGTGTCGGCACCGCGTCGGCTTTTCGTCGGACTTTCGTCGGGCAAAAGGTCAATCTGACGCGGGAATTTCATCCGGATATTATCGCGGGCGACATCGCCCGCGACCCTCCCAACCCAATTTCATTCGATCCAAGGAGTGTGCCCAATGGCCCCCAAAGTTCTCGTCTCCGACAGCCTGTCCGAAACCGCCGTCCAGATTTTCCGTGACCGTGGCATCGAAGTTGATTTTCTCCCCGCACTTGGCAAAGACAAAGATGCGCTTGCTGCCGTGATCGGTAAATATGACGGTCTCGCAATCCGTTCTGCGACCAAAGTGACGCCCTCACTTTTGGAGCATGCAACCAACCTCAAAGTGGTCGGTCGCGCAGGTATCGGCACCGATAACGTCGACAAAGAAGCCTCGTCCAAAAAGGGCGTGATTGTCATGAACACGCCGTTTGGCAACATGATCACCACAGCCGAACACGCCATCGCGATGATGTTCGCCGTTGCCCGTCAAATTCCCGAGGCCTCTGCATCCACGCATGCCGGCAAATGGGAAAAATCCAAATTCATGGGTGTCGAGTTGACGGCGAAAACGCTTGGCGTGATCGGTGCGGGTAACATCGGCGGTATCGTGTGTGACCGTGCACGTGGCCTGAAAATGAAAGTCATCGCTTACGATCCCTTTCTGTCCGAAGAGCGCGCCATCGAGATGGGCGTTGAAAAGGTTGAATTGGATGCGTTGCTTGCGCGCGCCGATTTCATCACTTTGCACGTGCCGCTGACCGATAGCACCCGCAACATCCTCTCTGCTGAAAACCTCGCTAAGACCAAAAAAGGTGTGCGCATTGTCAACTGTGCGCGCGGTGGTCTCATTGACGAAGAAGCTTTGGCCGAATTGCTCAAATCCGGTCATGTCGCGGGTGCCGCCCTTGACGTGTTCGAGGTTGAGCCTGCGACAGAAAACGTGTTGTTCGGTTTGCCGAACGTTGTTTGCACGCCGCACCTTGGCGCGTCCACATCGGAAGCCCAAGAGAACGTGGCGCTGCAAGTGGCCGAGCAAATGTCCAACTACCTGCTCGACGGCGCGGTCGAGAACGCGCTCAACATGCCATCCATGACCGCCGAAGAAGCCAAAATTATGGGCCCATGGGTCACTTTGGCGGAAAACCTCGGATCCTTTATCGGTCAGGTTACCGATGAGGCGATCAAGGAAATCAACGTCACGTTCGACGGTGTGGCCGCCGAGATGAACCTCAAAGCTCTGGAAGCAGCGGTTGTTGCGGGCATCATGCAGGCCTCGAACCCTGACGTGAACATGGTGTCCGCACCTGTGATCGCCAAAGAGCGCGGCATCCAGATTTCCAAAACCACCCAAGACGCAACAGGCACGTTTGACGGCTATATCAAGCTCGACATCCAAACCGTTGAAAAGTACCGCACCATCGCGGGCACTGTATTTTCGGACGGCAAGCCGCGTTTCATCCAGATCAAAGGCATCACCATCGATTCCGAGGTGGGCGAGCACATGCTCTACACCACCAACCAAGACGTCCCCGGTATCCTTGGCAAACTCGGTACGCTCTTGGCCGAACACGATGAAAACATCGCCAACTTCACCTTGGGCCGTGCGGCACCGGGTGGCGATGCGATTGCTGTGACATTCCTCGACACCCCGATCAAGGCGACAACTGTAAAAGCGCTCAAGGATAGCGGGTTGTTCCAACACGTGCGTCCGCTTCACTTCAAAGCGTAAGCGATCACCACCGAAATATGACGAAGGCCGCCCGATTGTGGCGGCCTTTTTCGTGGCGGTATTGATGCCAAATCAGGTGCGAAATTTACCGTCCGGTATTTGGGCATTATCGTTTAGCGGCCAGTTGTACATATAGACCCACGCTTGGCACGTCTCGCCGCCATGATGCACCGTGCGCAATTCGCGGCGGTATTCGTATGGTGGCTCAAAGGGCGGGCCTATGTCCTCATAAAGGTCGAGCTGATCAATCACGTCTGCGGCGTTTTTGCCAAGCCGAAACAGGTCCCCATGTACGATGTCGGTGGGGGCGTCACTGTCTATAACCCCCGGATAATAGCTTACCGTATACAGGCGGCCCTGCATTGTTGCCGCGCCAAGGTGGGTCGAATTCTCGCGCAGGAGCCGCGCCATATCGTTGTCCTCTATCGCCCGCATCAGAGTGCCATAGACAAATAGATGATCGCCCATTTTTGAATGTGGGTGGGTCATTTTTTCGGCGCCAAAGATGTGACGAGATGATCAAGGTTCTCATAGCCGTATTTGCGCATGTAGCTGACGACAAAGGCATGATCGCCTAAGCGGCGAATGTAGTAGTCAAACATATCAAGCACCTCATCGCGGCGGATGTTTTTGTTCTTGAGTTGCACGGCGATGAATTCGAAAAAGTTCAAATAGTCCACGAAAGCTTCGTGGGAGTCGGTGCCATCCATGTTGTCGATATCGGTGGACAGTTGCCGGATCTCCTCCTCGGGTTCGTAGTCAAGGATCCGGCGCACAGGGTCAAAGCGATCGTTCTCGTAGAACTGTTGATACAGGCGGTAGAGCCATTCGGAGCGGCGCAGTTTGGCGTCACGGCGATAGGTCATCAGGGCCATAACCGCACCGATGACGATGACGCTTGTTTGCGCCCATTCTCTAAATTGATCCAACAATTTTGTCGCTCCGCCTTTCCATTCTGCTCCAGAAAACCATAGTAGTGTTGCGGGCGGATGCAATCATCCGCATGACGGACCAAAGGACATACTATGCGCATTTACGCCATTGGCGATATTCACGGACAACTCGATATGCTCAAAGCCGCTCATGCGCGGATCGAGGCGGATAAGGCGCGGGTCGGGGATGCGGATGCGCAGATCGTTCACCTTGGCGATTACACGGATCGTGGCCCTGACAGTCGTGGCGTCATTCAATACCTCAAAGACGGGGTTGAGCGCGGTGAGCCATGGGTGTTGATCCGTGGCAATCATGACCGGATGTTCACGCGCTTTGCCCGTTTTGGCATTGCCCATGATGAACGGATCAAGTCGGGCCTCTCATGGCTCGACCCGCGTTTGGGCGGTCAGACAACACTGGCCTCATACGGCGTTGAGTCCGAGGATGGGGCGTTCGAGTTGGCTCACATGCGCGCGAAAAAGGCGGTGCCTGACGATCACCTGACCTTTTTGGAGGGCTTGCCGTTGACCTATGAATGGGAGGGCTATCTGTTTGTTCATGCGGGGATCAATCCCAAGGTGGCGCTTGCCGATCAAGACGAGGATGATCTGATCTGGATTCGCGAAGGTTGGCTTGATTTTCACGGACATCTGCCGTTGCGGGTCGTGCATGGTCACACCGCACTGGATGCGCCGACCCATTTTGGCAATCGCATCGATATTGATACAGGGGCGGGATATGGCCGCCCGATGACCGCCTTGGTGATTGAGAATGGTCATGAAGAAGTTGTCACCCAGACGGGTCGTGCGCCGCTCGAGCATGTGACCGCCTAAAGCGTGAACCGTTTTCATGAAATTTTCGATAGTCTGTTAAGAGATTTTTCACCCTGACCACCGATTTTATCCCAAAGCCCTCGCTGCGTAGGGTGTGGGACAAAGAGGTCATGCGATGGATTACCCCGATATGGTCGTACAGGAGCGGCGTGCCCGCTTGGCTGCGGAACGTTTGTTAGAGCTCAAGCAAGCAGAGCTCTATGATGCGAATCGTAAGCTGTCGAAACATGCGTTGTCCTTGTCAGGTGAGATCATCGAGAAGCGCGAGGAAGCCGAGTTTCTAAAGGTCGAAAACTCGCGTACCCGTGACGATCTGGATAAGGCGAACACAGCGATTGTGATTGCCGAGCGGCGTTTGTGGGACTCCTTGGAAACCATTCAGGATGGGTTCGCGGTGTTTGATCCCTCTGACACCATGATCGCGGCCAATTCCGCCTATCTACGTGTATTCGACGATTTGGAGGATGTGCAGCCCGGTATTACCTACACCGAAATCGTCCGACTGGCTGTCGAAGAGGGGATTATTGATGTCGGTGATCTATCGCGGGACGCCTATGTCGAGGCGGCGGTGACGCGATGGCGCGCCGCCACGCGTGAGCCGCAAACGGTGCGGTTATGGAACAACCAATACATCAAAATGGTCGATCGCCGGTCGCGCGATGGCGATATGGTTTCGTTGGGTCTGAACATCACGAGTACCATCCGGTACGAAGAGCGCCTTAAGAAAGCGCGGTACAGAGCGGAAAGCGCGAACCGTGCCAAATCGGCCTTTCTCGCCAATATGAGCCATGAAATCCGGACGCCAATGAATGGCATGGTCGGAATGGCGGAGTTGTTGGCAGAGACGCATTTGGACGAGGAACAGTTGCTGTTTGTTGAAACGATCAAAAACAGCGGCGCTGCGTTGTTAACTCTGATCAATGACGTGCTCGATTACTCCAAGATCGAAGCGTCGAAACTGTCGTTGCATCCCGAGGTGTTCGATCTAGAGCATTGCATTCATGATGTTTTGGTATTGTTGCAACCGAATGCCGCGCCAAAGGGGCTTTCGTTGATCATTGATTACGACATGTTCATGCCCACCAGTTTTGTCGGTGATCCGGGACGGGTGCGCCAAGTGTTGACGAATCTGATCGGCAATGCGGTTAAATTTACGCGCGAAGGACATGTGATTGTGCGCGTTGTTGGCGTGCCGCAGAACGACGGCGCATCTCAACGCGTCCATATTTCGGTCGAGGATACGGGCATTGGTATTCCTGCGCAGTTCAGGGACCATATCTTTGGCGAGTTCAATCAGGTTGAGGGCGAGCGGAATCGCAAGTTCGAAGGCACCGGTCTTGGCCTCGCAATCACGCGAGAGTTGATCACTTTGATGGATGGCGAGATTTGGGTGGATAGTATCGAGGGCGAAGGATCCTGTTTTGGGTTCTGCCTGTCGATGGCGACAGCCCCCGAAATCGACGAAAATAGTGTTCCCGCATGGATTAAAGATGTCGCTGTCGTCGAAGACATTGAGGCGAATGCGCAGATTTTGACTAAGCAATTGTCGGCATTGGGCGTCACCACAACGCTCTATCCAACACAACAGGCGGCGCTCGATGCGCCCGTTCAGGCAGACGCCTACCTGATTAGTCAAAAGGCGATTGAGGATATTGACGCATTTGTTGTTGCGTTACGCGATGCGGGCGTCGAGACAAATCATCTTTTGATGGTGTCTAGCGGGACGACCAAGGCACCGATTGACGCGAACATCGAGATAATCCATCGCCCTCTATTGCGCGCTGAATTATGCCGTGCACTTTCGGCATTGCCGCCGATTGAGAGGCCCAACGCCCTCGATTTACCAGATGACGTAGCGCATGTAGATCACGTGAGTGCGCCGCGTCTCATGCGTATTCTCGCGGCCGAAGACAACATGACCAACCAGTTGGTGTTCGGTAAAATGATCAAGGCGTTAGATATTGATCTGGTCTTTGCGAACAACGGCCAAGAGGCGATTGATCTCTACCAAAGCTTTGATCCCGATCTGGTCTTTATGGACATCTCAATGCCCGAAGTGGACGGCAAAGAGGCAACGCGCCGCATTCGAGATATCGAAACCAACACCGGCAAACATGTTCCGATTGTCGCGATGACGGCGCACGCAATGCCAGGGGACGAAGAGGAAATTTTGTCCCACGGGCTAGACTATTACATGACAAAACCGCTCCGCAAAGCGGCTATTATTGATCGTATTTTGATGGAGCATCCGATGGATTGCAAGCCGGTCGCACCCATGGATGACACACCAATGGAGTCCGACGTTATGCGTGCAGACCAAGGTGCGTCCGCTCAGATAAACGTGTAATTACCCGTTCGCGATAGCGCCAAGAAACGCGTCTCCGAACCGTTCCGCGGGGCGGTCGCCCAATAGGCGGACCAATCCGTCATGATCGCGGGGGCGTTGTTTGACCACACGTGCAATTTGGGCGGAGGTGAGTGTGACAGGCTTGAGCGTGCCGCATTCCCCGCGGCTGAGTCGCGTTTGGATGTCTTGTAGGGTGTCGAATAAATCGCCGCCGCCTGATGATGCCAACTTGCGCCGCGCGGGATGCGTGTCCGGCGCATTCGCACCTAAAATGACGGATAAGAACAGAGCGCCGAACCGCTCCAACTTTTTCGCGCCCACGCCGCCAATTCGGGCCATCGCGTCCAACGTATCGGGGCGCTTCTCGGCCATTTCAATGAGGGTGCGATCGGCAAAAACGACATAGGCGGGCACACGCGCCTCTTCGGCGAGGGCGCGGCGTTTTGCCTTGAGCGCGGACAAGAGCGGTGCATCTTCTTCGGACACGAGAGAACGCACCATTGGATCCTTTTTCGCACGCACAATCGTGTCGCGTCGCAAGGTGATTTCGCCCTCGCCCTTGAGGATCGGCACGGCAGGTTCGGTCATGTAGAGCGCGCCGTGGCGGTCAGGGTTGGGGCGCACCAAATCGGCTCCCATCATTTGACGAAAGACGGCGTTCCATTGGCGTTTGTCGTACTCTTTGCCGATGCCGAACACACTGAGTTGATCGTGGCTCCACTGTTTCGTTTTGTCGGTCATCTTTCCCATGAGCACATCGATCAGGTGCCCCGCACCAAAACCCTCGTCACAGCGCAACACTGCGGAGAGTGCTTTGCGCACCGCTTGGGTTCCATCGAACAGGTCGGGGGGCGTGTCACATAGATCGCAAGTGCCACAGGGCTGGGTTGTCTCTCCGAAATAGGCGAGCAGGTTTTGGCGGCGGCACACTTGGGCTTCTGCAATCCCAAGCAATGCATTGAGGCGCGCATGGTCGGCGGCGCGGCGTTCCGAGGGCGCGGGGCTCTCGTCGATCTGACTGCGGCGAAACCGTATGTCATCGGGACCAAACAGGGTGAGGGTTTCGGCCCGCGCCCCGTCACGACCGGCGCGACCGATCTCTTGGTAATACCCCTCGACGGATTTGGGCAAGTCGGCGTGTGCGACCCAACGGATGTCGGGTTTGTCGATGCCCATGCCAAAGGCGACGGTGGCCACGACGATCAATTCGTCTTCTTGTTGAAAGCGGCGCTCAACATCTCGGCGCATCTCGGGGTCCATGCCGCCGTGATACGCGAGGGAGAGGTGGCCGGCATCCGTGAGTGCCTTGGCTAGGCTTTCCGTTTTCGCCCGCGTTCCGCAATACACGATCCCCGACTGGCCTTTGCGCGCCGCGGCAAAGTCAAGGATCTGGCGGCGAGGACTATCCTTGACCGCAAAGGCGAGATGAATGTTCGGACGATCAAACCCGCGCAAAAAGGTTTCCGGTTGAGCGCCGTCAAACAGGCGTGTGACGATCTCGGCGCGGGTTTCCTCGTCGGCGGTGGCGGTAAAGGCAGCTAGTGGGACATCAAGGACGCGGCGCAAATCGCCAATGCGTAGATAGTCTGGTCGAAAGTCGTGCCCCCATTGGCTAACACAGTGCGCCTCATCCACCGCGATGAAAGAGACATTCGCACGGCGCAACATCGGCAAGGTGCCGCCAGACGCGAGGCGTTCAGGCGCCATATAAAGTAGCTTTAGACGCCCCTCATTGAGTGCCGCGAATACAGCATCGTTTTCCTCATCGGTGTTGCCTGATGTGAGGGCGCCCGCTTCGACACCTGCGGCGCGCAACGCCTGGACTTGGTCGCGCATGAGGGCGATGAGGGGGGAGATGACAATTGTGAGGCCGTCACGGCACAGCGCGGGAAGCTGGAAGCATAGAGATTTTCCGCCACCCGTTGGCATAATCGCAAGGACGTTTTTGCCGTCCACTACGGCATCGACAATTTCGGCTTGGCCAAGTCGAAAGGCGTCAAAGCCAAAGACGGATGACAAAAGGGAAAGCGCCTGTGAGGTGTCGGATGCCATGAATACTGCTCTTTTTGATTGTGAGCAGAATCGCACGGCGCGCGCGCGGCCTCAAGGGGCATTCGCCCCTGACGTTCAAAAGCCGCGCAAAGTGCCGTGTTTTTTACATGAAGTGGTAGGCGTTATTTTGGATGATGGTTTCAATCGCGTAAATTGCGATGAATGCAACCAGCGGCGCGAGATCGAGACCGTTCATCGCGGGTAGGCGGCGACGGATTGGACCGTAGATTGGCTCTAGCAGGCGCGATAGGCCTTCCCAAATTTGGAAGACCAAGGGTTGGCGCATATTGAGAACCTGAAAGTTGATCAACCAACTCATGATGATGTGTACGATCATGACAAATTTAACGATCCCGAGGATCATAAGTAGAATTTGGATGAGTGAGATCATGTGAGTGCGCCTTCGGTTTCAAGTTCCGCAGATATCTAAGGTCTCTACGTCCTTTGCGCAAGAGAGACGCAAATTCAGGTTTGTCGTAACGTCGCGGTTGACGCCGCAGTGCGGCGCGATGATGGTGGCGAAATGTATCCATTTATCCGTATGATTTATCAGTCGTTCAAGTTTCGCCGCGCGCCAAAACTTGGTCTGTTCGAAACCCATCACTCACAGCATTATTGTTTGCCGTGGGACATAGATTTTTGGATGGAGCTGAACAACGGGCGCACACTTACCCTGTTTGATTTGGGCCGCGTACCAATGTCTATCCGCAACGGATCGGCCGCGGCCGCGCGGGCGGGTGGTTTTGGATTGGCCGTTGCTGGGGCCTCCGTGCGCTACCGCAAACGCGTCACGATATTTCAAAAAATCGATATGGTGACGCGCCCTGTCGGGTTCGATGACAAGTTTCTCTACATGGAGCAGTCTATGTGGAACGCCAAGGGCGAGTGTTGCAATCACGTCCTTATTCGTGGGGCAGTCACGCAAAATCGCCGCATGGTGCCACCGATCGAGTTGCTGAAAGCCGTAGACCCGAATGTGCAAAGTCCAGCGCTACCCGCATGGGTTGAGAACTGGATCGAGGCGGATAACACACGCCCGTGGCCCCCAACACGCGACTA
>NZ_CBFHKW010000004.1:47565-52004 GCF_965656515.1 Celeribacter marinus | reverse complement strand
ACCTCAATTCGATTGCCTTAACGTCCGTTTGCCTGTTCTATCGCCTCAGACAAGAAAAAGGGTTTGGGGCATGGGCGAGCCAACACACGGCAAACGTATCTGGGGTTGGATGATGTATGATTGGGCCACACAGCCCTATCACACGTTGATCATTACCTTTATTTTTGGACCCTATTTTGCGGAACAGGTCATTTCGTCGCTTATGGCGGGCGGCATGGACAGCGAGATGGCCAAAGCCGAAGCGCAATCCATTTGGGGCTATGGCCTAAGTATCGCAGGTCTAACAATCGCAATTCTAGCCCCTGTTCTTGGCGCTGTCGCGGATAGTACGGGGCGCAAAATGCCGTGGATTAGGGTCTTTTCCATTCTGTACGTGGTGGGCTCGTTCGGGCTTTGGCTTGCCGCGCCGTCAGATTTTCCAACCGTTTTGATCCTTGTATTTTTTGGTTTGGGTATGATCGGGCTAGAGTTCACCACGATCTTTACCAACGCAATGTTGCCAGACCTGGGCACACGCGAGGAGATTGGAAAGATCTCCGGCAATGGCTGGGCGTGGGGCTATGTCGGCGGTCTCATCGCCCTTGTTGCGATGCTGTTGCTGTTTGCGGAGAACGGGGCCGGTGTTACGCTCATCGGTATTGCGCCGCTGTTCGGATTCGATGCCGCCGCGCGCGAAGGTACGCGGTTTGTTGGACCGTTTGTCGGTCTGTGGTTTATCCTCTCGATGATCCCGTTTTTCATGTGGGTGCGCGAACCCAAAAGTGGTGTGGGCGGTCATGGCAGCGGGTTTTCTCAAGGACTGCGTGATTTGAAAAAGACACTCAAGTCGCTGCCCGCGCGCAAATCGCTATTCGCTTATCTGGGCTCGTCGATGTTTTACCGCGATGCGCTCAACGGTGTTTATACCTTTGGCGGAATTTACGCGCTGGGGGCATTGGGGTGGAGTGTCGTTGATGTCGGCGTCTTCGGGATTTTGGCAATTATTACGGGCGCCATTTTCGCGTATTTGGGCGGGGCGGCAGATGTTCGGTTCGGTCCGAAACGTGTGATCGCAATTTGCATCATTTTGCTCATGATCGTCTGTGCGATGATCTTGTCCATCACACGCGAAAGCGTATTGTTCGTCGCGGTCGATCCGTCAAGCGCGCTCCCCGATGTAGCCTTTTATGTGTGCGGCGCGATCATCGGCGCGTGTGGCGGTGCGATCCAATCCGCCTCGCGCACGATGATGGTTCGCCAAGCAGACCCCGAGCGCATGACCGAAGCGTTTGGCCTCTATGCGTTGTCTGGGAAAGCCACATCATTTCTAGCGCCCGCGTTAATCGCTGTGGTGTCGGATGTCACAAACTCCCAACGATTGGGCATCACACCCTTGATTGCGCTTTTCTTTATCGGTCTGGTCTTGTTAGCGTGGGTTAACCCAGAAGGTGTGGAGAACGAGTGATGCGGTTGGTTTGGTTTGGTTTGGTTATTTGTACGGGTCTGGCGGCATGTGGCGCAGAGCGCGCGCCCTCCGCGTCAAAGGCGGCAACATCCGTCACCGTGTCGTCCTCTGATCATCGTCCTGCAAAATCGGTGTTCAGCGGGATAGCGGTTGCCTCAACGGGTGAGTCCGAGTCCTATGGCTCCTATGCCAAGGGGTGCGTTGGCGGGGCGGCTCAATTGCCCGAAACGGGTGCGACATGGCAGGCCATGCGCTTATCTCGCAATCGCAATTGGGGTCATGAGACGCTTGTTGATTTTGTTCAGGATTTATCACGTAAGGCGGCGACCCAGCCCGGTTGGGCCGGCCTATACGTTGGTGACATGAGCCAGCCGCGTGGCGGTCCGATGTCGTCAGGTCACGCCAGTCATCAGATTGGTTTGGACGCAGATATCTGGATGCTGCCGCCAAGCCGATTGAACCTGACGCCGGCCGAGCGTGAAAACTTGTCGTCGATTTCCATGCGACGCGCGGGCGGTGCCTACGTCAATAGCGACTGGACCCCGCAGCATCACAACGTCATCAAAGCCGCCGCACAAGACCCACGTGTTGCGCGTATTTTCGTCTTTCCAGGCGCGAAAGTGCAGATGTGCAACGACGAAAAAGGGGATCGTGCGTGGCTCAACAAAGTCCGGCCATGGTGGGGACATCACTATCATTTCCACGTGCGTTTGAACTGTCCTAAGGGGGATGCATCCTGTGTCGATCAGGCGCCGCCCCCCGCGGGAGATGGATGTGCCGATGCGCAAACTTGGGTGAACAACATTCTCAACCCGCCGCCGCCCAATCCCAACGCGACCCCGTCAAAGCCTAAACCTCCAATCACAATGGCGACCCTTCCCGCACAATGTTCATCTGTAGTCTCGTCGTATTAATCCTGTTGTCTGCGCCCCTCACGGCGCAAGACGCACAGTATTTGGGAAGTTATCGTTGGCAGTCGAGTGATCCGCTTCACGGTGGGTTCTCTGGCCTTGAATTGTCGGATGACGGACGTGGCTATGTGACAATCTCGGATCGCGGGGCGATCGAAACGGGCCAGCTGAAACGCGATGCACGTGGTGTGGTGTCACAGGTTAGGTCGGATGGAATTGTGCCGTTGAGGGGCGCTAAATCTGATGCGTTGCCGCGCTACGGAACCGATGCCGAGGGGCTTGCGGTTGGTAGTGATCGCACCATTTATATAAGCTTTGAGGGTCTTCACCGCATCTGGTCCTATGCCTCGGTGAATGCGCGTGCGGTGCCTCTGCCGGCGCACCCAGATTTCAAATCACTTCAAAACAACTCTGGATTGGAAGCATTGGCGATTGATGCGCAGGAGCGGCTTTTGACCATGCCCGAGCGGTCAGGTGAGCGGTCCACACCGTTCCCCGTCTACCGCAATGGCGGAGGGACGTTTGGCATTGTGTACCGCATTCCGCGATCGGGTGAATACCTGCCTGTGGGCATGGATGTTGGGCCGGATGGGCAGCTATATGTCTTGGAGCGATGGTTTCGCGGGATCGGGTTTTCATCACGTGTGCGCCGATTTGATATCAGCGGCAATACGGCCGATGGCGAGGTTACGTTGATTGAAAGCGGCCTTGGCGTTCATGATAATTTAGAGGGGATTGCCGTGTGGCGCGATGCGCAAGGTATTCGTATCACCATGATTTCCGACGATAATTTTAAACCGTTCCAAGTCACGGAATTTGTGGACTACCGCGTGATCGAATAAATCCTTGATCTGGATCGGTTGGGGCGGTAAACGCTCGCATCGCCTCATATGGGGCATTCACCAAAGCCCCGATGGTCGGGGCCGAGTTGCCGTCACCTTCGATAAAAAACGGATTACATCATGAACCGAATTCTTCCTGGCATCATTGCCATGGCCACCATTGTGGTTGCCTCAAACATCCTTGTGCAATTTCTCATCCTTGATGGGCTGCTGACATGGGGGGCGTTTACCTATCCCTTTGCCTTTCTCGTCACGGATGTGATGAACCGCGTTTACGGCGTGAAATCAGCGCGTAAAGTCATTTTCGCGGGCTTTGTTACGGGAATTGTCTGTTCGCTCATCGGGACGCAGATCTCGATGCAGGGAGATGGATACACCTATCAAGCGGTGGCAATGCGTGTTGCTGTTGGATCGGCAACGGCGTTCTTGATTGCTCAACTCGTTGATATTGCAATATTTAACCGTCTTCGCGCTGGGGCATGGTGGCGGGCGCCACTGGTCTCTACGGTTGTCGGGTCGGCATTGGATACGGCGATCTTTTTCACCCTCGCGTTCTCACAGTCCGTCCGTGTTTTTGGCGAAGCGGCGAATGCGGAGATTTCGTGGGCTTGGGATGTCGTGCCGTTTTTGACCGTTGGTCCGATGGCGCCACTATGGATGTCGCTCGCGGTTGCCGATTGGGGTGTGAAACTTGCCCTTGCGTTGATCGCGCTGCTGCCGTTTCGCCTCATTGTTGGGCGTTTGGCCGCACGGGTGGTATAAAAAGACTTGCCATATACCAGATATGTGGCACCATCTCCTTATCGGCAACATTTGAAAGGAGGTGTCCTAGTGTCTAGAGTCCTATTGGAAGCAACGGTCAAGACAGTCGGAGGGGCCGACGACTAGGGGCAGTCCCCTGTTCAGAACACCTTTGATTGGGCATCCCTAATTGACCCAATTCCACTGATCTCGAAGGGCTGTCTTTTCTAGGCAGCCCTTTTTGCATCCGTGCAATCGGGCATCGTCACATGGTGTGTCCTCGGGTTTTGTCTACGTTTTGTGTCCCCACTTTGTGTCAGGGTGTTTAACCTGTTATCCGTGATTGTGGCGCGGTGTTGCATCTGTTTAACACCTTTATGCCCGCGCTTTGCACATATTTGAGCCGCGCTGATCCAAGGACGAGACCCATGCCGCTGACCATCACCGACCAGATCGAGATTGCCGATTGGGAACTCACGGAGTCCTTTATGCGTGCCTCTG
>NZ_CBFHKW010000004.1:27395-47468 GCF_965656515.1 Celeribacter marinus | reverse complement strand
TGGGCCGGGTGGGCAAAATGTGAACAAGGTGTCCTCGGCGGTCGAGTTGCGGTTCGAGGCCGAACGCTCCCCACACCTGCCGCCCGCCGTGAAAACCCGCCTGCGCAAATTGGCGGGTCGGCGATGGACCAAAGACGGCGCCATTATCCTGCAATGCGACGAAACCCGATCACAGGTGCGAAACCGCGACCTAATCCGAGAACGCCTTGTCGCGCTGATCGTGCAAGCGACAGAGCGGCCCAAGTATCGCGTGAAAACAAAACCGACGAAGGGGTCGGTGCGGCGGAGGCTTGACGGGAAGAAGAAACGCGGGGAGGTAAAGGCGCTTAGGGGGCGGGTGGAGTGATTCACAAACCAAGTTTTCTTTCGAAGACGTCAGACACAAATTCTTCAATGATTTCGCCATAGTCATCTACTGTTACACAGGACCAATCTTCCACCGAACGAACACCATTTGTAGAGAACTGGTTAGTTCCGCAGTATCTGTAGATCTCTTGATCAAAAAGTAGAATTTCACGCAGACGAATTTCTTGATCTGAGAAATTGTGGAAATCATATTTCAAGCTTGGCTCGGCCTCGCCTCCGGTTACTTTGAGCGCTACAGCCCCAAAAAGTTCATCGGGTGTTTTTAAGTCAGAGGCTTGAAAAAAGTGACGACTAAAATAAAAAATTGTCCGAAAGAACGGTTTGCCCTCTGTGAACCATGTTTGTTTGATGCTCCACGAATTAGTCGCGTGGCCCTTATCACTGATTAGTTTCCATTTTTCGAAATCAATTGGTTCGAACAAGTCAGTCTTTACGCCAATTACTTCAGATGTAGAATCCAACTCATCGCAAGTCTGCTTGAGCTGCTCTCCAAAATTACTCATGCGTTGCCGCCAAACCAGATATTGTTTGTGGAGCCCGCCAGTTTTCTGCTGAGATGCTTTTTGCGCAATTCTCTTAATAAAATCGCCGCGGCTTCTAATCTCCTCAATGATTCCCGACACTCTTGAGAGTACCTTTAGTTCAAATTCGCACACCATCTGGCAAAGTGGGTTCCAGTTCCCGTCATCGGCTTTTTCAAGCGCATCGTAGTAGTCATCGCGACGGGCCGAAGGAATGCCCGTTGAAAAGAGACCAGCGCTCAACAAAACGAAATCTTGGAGTAACCTACCAGTCCTACCATTCCCATCCTCAAAAGGGTGAATGCGAGTAAAAGTAGCGTGTAGCCAGACCGCTTTATAGACGGGGCTAAGGTTAGCATTCATTTTCCCAAATGCGTCTAGCATCGTTTGCAATTCAGACGGAACAGATATGTGATCAGGCGGCTGGAAAGCCGCTCCCGAAATTTCGACATTTTCTTGTCTAAATTTACCTGCTGCTTCTAATATTCCATCTTGTAGAACCCGATTCACTTCCCGAATGAAGTTCAGCGTTAATGGCCTGTTGTTTACCGCATGATCGTAGACGAATTCGTCGGATTGTAGAGCGTTGAATATCTCTTTCTCAGCCTTAGTATTGTTCTCCGATAATGTCATCGCATCCATCATCAGTAGGGTTTGCCGCCTCGTAACCGAAATTCCCTCCATGTTCAGGCTTGCTGTCACGCGGTCGGGAAGAAAATCGCGCGCAATTTTCTGTTGGACCTCTGGGGAAAATGGCCTCTGTTTATTGATACTAGTTGAGGCTAATTCAACTTCATCAAAAAGGTTAAGTGTTTCTGGATCAAACCGAACTTTGTTGGGGTCTTGAACTGTATTCATATCGCACTCTCCGAAAACTAAACAACAACATCCATAACAGATTGCTCCCCAACCCCAAACACCCGTTTATACCGCTTGATCTCGTCGCTTGGGCCCATTGCTTTGTTCGGGTTATCCGAGAGTTTTACGGTGGGTTTGCCGTCCGCTTTGATGGCTTTACAGACCAGTGAAAACGGGTTGAGGGCGTTGTTGTTGACCAAGCCGCGGAAGTCGTTGGTGAGCAGGGTTCCCCACCCGAACGAGGTGCGTACGCGGCCTTTGAATTGGGTGTGAAGGGCGGCGATTTTGTCGACGTCTAACCCATCGGAGAAGATCACCAGTTTCTTGGTTGGGTCCTCGCCGCGTGATGTCCACCAGTCAATCGCCACTTCGGCGCCCGTTGCGGGATCGCCGCTATCGATGCGGATGCCCGTCCAACCGGCGAGCCAATCGGGGGCGCGGTCGAGAAAGCCGCGTGTGCCGTAGGTGTCGGGCAGGATGATGCGCAGGTTGCCATCGTGCTCCTCTTGCCAGTCGGCCAACACGTCATAGGGCGCGCGGGCCAAGGCGTCATCGCCGTCCGCGAGGGCCGAGTAGACCATGGGCAATTCGTGGGCGTTGGTTCCGACCGCCTCAAGGTCGCGTTTCATCGCGATGAGGCAGTTCGAGGTGCCGGAGAATTTGGCGCCAAGGCCCTCTCCCATCGCCTGAACGCACCAGTCCTGCCAGAGGTAGGAATGGCGGCGGCGGGTGCCGAAGTCGGCGATTTTCAGGCCGTCGAGCGGTTTGATCTGTTCGACCTTTTCCCACACGCGGGTCATTGCGCGGGCGTACAGGATTTGTAGCTCGAAGCGGCCCATGTCACCCGTCACCGCCCGCGAGCGGAGTTCCATCAGGATGGAGAGGGCGGGGATTTCCCATAGCATGACCTCTGGCCATGCGCCCTCGAACGTCAGCTCGTATTGGCCATCACGTTTTTCGAGGTGGTAGGGCGGCAGGCGAAGGTTCTCGAACCATTCCATGAAGTCGGGGCGAAACATCTGGCGCTTGCCGTAAAAGGTGTTGCCGCGCAGCCATGTGCTTTCGCCGCGCGAGAGAGACAGGGAGCGGACATGGTCAAGCTGTTCGCGCAACTCGCCCTCGTCGATCAGGTCGGCCATGCGGATCGATTTGGACCGGTTGATGAGCGAGAATGTTACCTGTGTGTCACGCTTGTTGCGAAACACCGATTGGCACATCAGGAGTTTGTAAAAATCGGTGTCGATCAGGGAACGGACGATCGGGTCGATCTTCCATTTGTGATTGTAGACACGGGTAGCGATATCGACCATGGGCGGCCCCTTTTCGGAACGGTTGGCTCGTTAAAACAGGGGGCGAGGCGTGATTGCAAGGCTTTGAATCACGCGAAGGTCGAGGAGTGGACGTTCACGGGGCGACATTTTCCACACTGTGATCCTAAAGCAGCGTAATTGCGGCGGCGCGCATGTCGGAGCGTGCGGTCGCATATGATCCGTCCATATCGATAGCGCGGCACAGATCCGTGCGCACGGTGACGGCGAACCCCAATCTCGCCGCATCCAAGGCAGAGAATTTAACGCAGAAATCGGTGGCAAGACCGACCAGTGTCAGCGTGTCGATCCCGCGCGTTCGCAAATAGCCCTCAAGGCCGGTTGGTGTGATGTGGTCATTCTCGAAAAAGGCGGAATAGCTGTCGATTGCGGTATTGAACCCTTTGCGGATGATCATGTCCGCATCTGTGCGCAGATCGGGGTGAAAGGCCGCGCCGTTGGTGTTTTGGATACAGTGGTCAGGCCAAAGCACTTGGGTGCCGTAGGGCATTTGGGTCGTGGTGAATGGATCGGCATCGTGGGACGTGGCGAAGGATGAGTGGCCGCGCGGGTGCCAGTCTTGGGTCAGGATCACCGCGTCATGACTGTCCATTATGGCGTTAATGCCGCTCACGATTTCGTCGCCACCAGCAACCGCGAGGGCCCCGCCCGGGCAAAAGTCGTTTTGAATATCGATTACAATAAGGGCATGCGCCATTTTAGGGCTCCGAGTGGTTGAATTGTGCAAAGGGTATCATTGCGCGCGCGTGGGTCAACCGCATCGCTTGCACAGGTCCAGACAGGGGCGTAAACGTCATGTTTTGCGGCGAATGCGAGGGCGATATGGCGACACTGGGTATAGACTTTGGCACATCCAATACGGCGGCGGGATGGATGCGTGATGGTGTTCCTATGGTCATCCCTTTGGAGGGAGAAAGCGCCACATTGCCCACGGCTGTCTTTTTGGACTTTGGCGCGAAACAGACCCTTTACGGCAAAGCCGCGGCGCGTGCGATGATGGACGGTGAGGACGGTCGGTTTATGCGAGCGCTTAAATCCGTTCTGGGAACGCCGTTGGCCCATGAGCGCAGACAGTTTATGGCGGAAAAACTAACGCTGATTGAGGTGATTGCGCGGTTTCTGTCCGAGATCAAAGCCCGCGCCGAGGCCGCGACGGGCGAGACGTTTGATGCGGCGATTTCAGGTCGCCCTGTGCGGTTCCATTCGGCGGATGCGGCACGTGATGCACAGGCCCTTGTGGATCTGACGAAAGCCTATGAATTGGCTGGATTCGGGTCTGTTTCATTCCTACCTGAACCTGAGGCAGCCGCGCTGAGTGTGACGGGAGAGGGGCGTATTTTGATCGTTGATATCGGTGGGGGGACATCGGATTTTACGATTTGTGAGAAGGCTGGATTAGAGACCCGCGTCATTGCCTCTGAGGGGCTTCGGCTGGGCGGGACAGATTTTGATAAGCAGATCAGTTTGAGCCATATTATGCCGCTTTTGGGTCTAAATACGCAGATTGGAAATGAATTCGGAGAAGGCAGTCACGCCGCACCGCGCGGGTTGTACAATGATCTGGCGTCATGGGAAAAAATCACCTTTGTTTACGGTGACAAAATGGTGCGCGAAGTGCGCCGCTGGGAACGGATGGCCAAGGATAAGGTTCCGTTTGCGCGCCTTGCCGATGTGTTGGAGATGCATCTTGGGCACGATGTGGCCTACGCTGTTGAGGCGGGTAAGATTACGGCGAATGGGGCGAGCGAAGCACTGATTGATTTGAGCGTTGTCGAAAAGGGGTTGGGGGTTGGCCTCTCCAATGGCGACTTGATGACGCAGTTATTCCCGTCTGCACAAGAGATTGCCCAGTGCGCGGCGGCGACCCTGAAGGCGGCGGATATGACCGCTGATGACATAGACCGCGTGGTGTTTGTCGGTGGATCGAGCCTACTTGGGGTGATTCAGCAACGTATTGGTGTGATGTTCCCAAATGCCAAATTGGAGACGTCAGAGGTGTTTACGGCAGTGGTGGACGGGCTTGCGATTGCAGCGGGGCAGCGTGTTGGGGGTTGATCGCCGCGCGCGACAGGCGTAACGAAACTGCCATGTATACAGTTTGCGCTCTCTATCATTTCACCCGCTTCGACGATCCGTCGGCGATCCGTCAACCGTTGCTCGATTTGTGCCTCTCCGAGGGGATCACGGGATCGCTCCTTTTGGCGGGCGAGGGGATTAACGGTACGGTTGCGGGGCCGACTGCGGCGACGATCGAGCGTCTTGTTGCGCATATCCGCACGCTGCCCGGCTGTGCCGATTTTGAATTCAAACTATCGACCGCTGAGGTTCAGCCGTTTGGACGCATGAAGGTCCGCCTCAAGCGCGAAATTGTGACGATGGGTCAGCCCAACGTCGATCCACGCGCGTCGGTCGGACATTACTGTACCCCCGAAGAGTGGAACGAATTGATCTCGGCGGATGATGTGGCCGTGATTGATACACGCAATGATTACGAGGTGGGAATCGGCACGTTCGCAAACGCGATTGACCCCCAAACCAAATCGTTTCGCGAGTTTCCGCAGTGGTGGGAAGAGAACAAAGACCGTTTTCATAACAAACGGATTGCGATGTTTTGTACCGGCGGTATCCGGTGTGAAAAATCGACCAATTTTCTGTTGGGTCAGGGGATTGAGGATGTCTACCATCTCAAGGGCGGTATTTTGAAATACCTCGAAGAGATGCCCAAGGAAGAGAGCCTGTGGAACGGTGAGTGTTTCGTATTCGACGGGCGCGTCTCGATCGGGCATGGATTGGAAGAGGGGCCGCATGAGTTGTGTCATGCGTGTCGTCAGCCAATCTTGCCCGAGGACAAGGCACGCCCCGAGTATGAGGACGGTGTTTCGTGTCATCAGTGCATCGACAAATTTGACGAGGCACGCCGCGAGCGGTTTCGTGAGCGTCAAAAGCAAATTCTATTGTCGGACGCCCGCGGCGAGCGTCATTTTAAGCAGCATTAGGGTCTGTTAGATCAGTTCTATTGCGCCAGTGAGTGCGGCGGTGTTGTTCAGGTCGAAAAATGTCAAAGTGTTCTCGTTACCGAAATCCAAGACGAAATCTTGGCCGATCCACGCGCCAAGTTGAGTGACGATATCGTGTGGGGTTAGGCCCAGTATGTCGAGTTCTGCGACGTCCAGTTGTACGATGTCGCGTTTGGTGTTGAGGTCGCTAATCACATCGTGTCCATCGTTGAAAATGAACGTGTCGTTGCCTTTTCCGCCCGACAGGTAGTCGTTGCTTTCGCCGCCGTCTAAGATGTCATTGTCGTTGCCGCCATAAATGCGGTCGCGGCCAGGGCCGCCACGCAAGAGATCATCACCATTGGCACCTTTGATATAGTCATGGCCCCAATCTCCGTGGATGCGGTCGTTTCCTTCGTCGCCATAGAGGCGGTCTTTGTGTTTGCCGCCGTTGAGGCGGTCGTTGCCATCCTCCCCATAAAAATAGTCACGTCCGGTTTTCCCGTAGAGGGTGTCGTTGCCGCCACCTGCGTAGATGATGTTATTGACGGTGTCGCCCGAAACGCGGTCGTTGGCGTCTGTCAAAATCAGACCTTCGATGCTTGAGAATGTGTCCCCTTCGCCAGCGCCCGCGTTGAGGTGTTGCTCCATGAGGTCGATGCTGACGTAGGTTGACGACGATGAGTAGTCGACAAGGTCATAGCCATCGCCGCCTGTGAAGCTGTCGGAACCGTCATAGCCGACAAAGCGGTCATCTCCTGTCCCTCCGACAAAGATGTCGTTGCCGTTGGTGCCAAGGAGAGTGCCCGCCTGTATCCCATCCGCATGTGTGATGGTTTGTGCCGCAATGGCGGGAAAATAGTGCGACAAGGTTAGGGTGATGTGGTCCACCAGATCTAACCACATTATGGGATCGCCATAAGGCGTGGTGAGGTCTAGGCGTTCATCGTCGAACGTCAAAATGCCACCTGTTGCGGTTGTCTCAAATTCAAGTTGGTTGAGATTGCGCAATCCGTCATAGGCGGACAGGTCGAGTTGATCGTGGGCAACGTCGAAGTCGGTGATGGTGTCCCGTGCGCCATCGCGCGTCAAAACAAAGACATCGCGCCCCGCCCCGCCCGTCATCGTGTCTGAGCCAGCCCCGTCATACAAAAAGTCGTCGCCATCTAGGGCGCTTAGATTGTCGTCTCCCTCCCCGCCAATGAGCGCCTCGTTTTGTGCGGTTCCTGTCAGATCTTCGCCCTCATTATGGCTAAGGCGGCTTTGCCCGTTTAGTCCCAAGTCAACAGTAAGGCTTTGCATGCCAGATTCGGTTTCAGACCCTGCAATGATCGTGAGGATGTGACCGTCAGCCAAGAGTTCAAAGTTCGACACGTTGGTGAGGCCGCGCGTTTGTGTGTCCGCAATTGCGAGCCGGTGAACCAATGTTCCATTGGGCATAAGGGTCAAAATGCTTATGCCGTCATCACTTCCGGCGGCGACAATGAATGTAACGCCGTCTATTGTAATGGCCTTGATCTGATCGACGTTTCCAAAACGGGTTAGGGTGTTGTCGATCACATGGTCGACAATTTGCATATGGCCTGCGGCGTCAATTGCCGCCACGCTCAGGGACGAGCTTCCTGATGCGGCAATGACCGCATATGTTTGGCCCGCCACATCGACCGTCAAAATATCGGAAATGGTATTCACACCAAGGCCGTTGGCCGCACCCAACGAGGCGGTCGGCTCAAACCTGCCGTCTGATGTGACGCGCACACAGGTCACGGCGTTGCTGTCCAATCCTGCGTAGAGCGCAAAATACTGCCCATCGCGTTCAAATGTGGAGATGGCGCATATGGCCGCGCTATCCGCCGCGATTGCGTGCGCTGTGATGAGTGTGCCATTTGCGCTCACGGTGTAGCTAGACAGCATCGTATCGCCGGCACACGCCGCAATCAGATAGGGCGTTGGTGCACTTATATAACCTGACGCAGACATGAGTTCGCCAGTTGTCGCACTCCCTGATGTGGTGCCCCGTGTTATTGTGCCAGCCTGATCCAATGCCATAGATAGCCCTGTTGAGCCTAATGCGCCGTGCATCACAGCGTGCCAAGTCGTGCCGATTTGGTAGAGATCAATCCCTTCTGGAGGGGCCATAGGCACAATGAAACTTGCCTGATCTATTAGCGAGACATCGGATGTACCGGCGTCCAGATCATACGTGAACAGTGTCGATATTTCGCGACTGGTTGCGACCAAGAGGTCGCCGGTCCCTGATGATATCAGATCGAAATCATTGAATCGGATATCGACTCCTAAATCGTTGAAGCCAAGCCAGCGTTCTGCAATTAACCCTACCATTGTAACCCCCAAAACCCGTGCCAGCGCATACGGCGCCCGACGCACCATTGAGGACAGGGTCGTGCCTGACTGCGTCGTTTTGCGGAACGGATTGTGGCGACACGCGCGCTTTTAATTCCGTCTGTTCTAAAGTTGTTCGCAGTTGGGAAAGGTGTCGTTAAGCCTTGCCGTCGAAAGGAGCGGTAGGGTGCCAACGGGCCGCATGTTGTGGGGTCACGTTAGTAAACTGGAAAGCGTCATTGGCTATCTTGGGGTGGAGCATGTTTTGGCAGCGTTCGGGCGCGGCCTCGTGCCCACTTTGGTAAAGGAGCTTTGATGACCCGTCCAACCGATCCCTTGTATGAGGCTCAATGGCATTTCGCCCTGATTGGCGACATCGAAGCGGTATGGAACGACTATTCGGGACAGGGTGTTTCTGTCTTGGTCGTCGACGATGGTGTCGAGGCAGACCACGAGGACTTGCAGTCCAATTACGATACATCCCGTCCGTTTTTCTACGCGGGTGCAGCGTATAGCGGTGAGCCCTCTGCCGTTGACTCAAACCATGGAACCGCCGTCGCAGGTTTGATTGCCGCGCAGTCTGGCAATGGTTTGGGTGGTGTCGGTGTCGCATATGACGCGCGGCTCAGTAGTTTTGACTATCTTTATGCGGTGCAAAATACGCCTTCCCCAACCGATGATCTCGCGCTTTTTGGGCAATTGGCTCGTTTTGATGTGGTGAATTGTTCGTTCGGCATTCCCGCGCTCTACTGTGATTTTGACGAGGGCTATGCGCATGGGAGTGGCGACAGCCAGTCGAGCGGGATTGGCGCATTGTTCGATACGATGACGCATGCATTGGAAACGGGACGTGGCGGGTTGGGAACGCTGTCAATCTATGCGGCGGGCAACGGTTCGATGAATGCCTCCGGTTCCTATCTGACAAACAATCGAATGAGTGTCGTTGTTGCGGCCACGGACAAAAGTGGCGATGCACAAAGCTATTCGAATTATGGTGTCTCCTTAATGGTTGCCGCACCGGCGGCGAGTGTGACAACGGACCGGTCGGGAAATGCGGGGTATAGTATCACCGGTGGCGACACAGATTATACGCACAGCTTTGGCGGGACATCGGCGTCCACCCCGATCGTGTCAGGCGCGGTCGCACTTATTCTAGAGGCCAATGCCGGTTTGGGGTGGCGCGACATAAACGACATTCTAGCCTTGTCGGCGGCTCAAACGGGGTCTGATTTCGGACGTGGGGCGCGGCGGTTTGAGGTGTCGGACTGGATGTCAAACGGCGCACAAAACTGGAACGGTGGTGGCCTGAGCTATAGCGAGTCGTATGGCTACGGCATGATCGATGTTTTCGCAGCAACGCGGCTGGCCGAGGTTTGGGACGTCCTGTATCCGCAGCATGGTGTGTCAGCCAATGAAGTCTCGCTTGAGGTGGTGTCATCGGAGACGACGACTGTCCCTGACGGGAGATCACGCACACAAACCGCGACCACCACATCCGCGTTGAAGATTGATAGTGCCTATGTGAACGTCCGTTTGAAAAGTGCCGACCTTGAGGGGCTTTCCGTTTCGTTGGTGACACCCATGGGGCAGATGCTAACCCTGATGGACCAAGAGCATATGTATGACGCGGATTTGGGCGCATTCGTCACGTACTCGTATGTGTTTCACGTGAACGGTTTGCACGAAATGAGTACGGTGGGGACGTGGGGTCTTCATGTTGAAGAGGCCCAGACGGACGGAAAGTCGACGGTCATTCAGGCGTTTTCCATCACGTTTTTCGGCGATGACGCAACGCATGATACGGTGCACCATTTTACATCCGATTTTGGTGATTTGGCCGCAACAGAGTCGAATCGAGGCCAAATCACAGATGATGATGGCGGTGTGGACTGGCTTGACTTTTCCATGATGGACACGAGTTTGACGGTTCGTTTGGATACGGGCGAAGTGGATCTAGGATCGGCGGGAGGCGCGGATCTGGGGCTTGGTCAATTCGAGAATATCATGGGCGGTCAACGGCGCGATGTGTTGCACGGCGATGACGTTGACAACGACATAAACGGCAATGATGGCAACGATACACTGCGCGGCAATCGCGGAAACGACACCTTAAATGGCGCGCAAGGCGATGACGTTTTGTATGGCGGATATGGCCGTGACTATCTCATTGGCGGAACGGGCGATGACGTGATCGAAGCCGGGAAAAGCCGTGACCGCATCGAAGCCGGTGAGGGAAATGACATCATTGACGGAGCACAGGGCAAGGATAACATCTTTGGCGGTTGGGGCGATGACGTCATCGACGGAGGATCATCAAATGACCGATTGTCTGGCGGGCGCGGCGCGGACTATTTGAGTGGCGGGTCGGGAAATGATCGTATGATTGGTGGGGCTGGCGCGGATAGTTTTGTTTTTGGCAAAGGGTTTGACGCCGATACCATCTTGGATTTCGAGATGTCGCGAGACGGTATTATCGTCCTGTCCGACTTGGTCGGGTCGGTGGCGGACGTTGGTCAATATGCGCGTGTGTCCGGGGATGATATCGTGTTCGATTTTGGCGAGGGCGATGTATTAACGGTTGCGGGAGTGCTCGATATCAGCGCGCTCATGGACATGATTACGGTCATCTGATCACAGGGGTCTCAATGCTTTTTTAAACGTTGAAACCTACTCTTGTAAGCACGGTAGTTGTGTGTGTTGAAAGAGGCCGAATATGTCGGTACGGGCCAATCTAAGAAAATTCATGAGACATGTGCGCACGCACGGTATTGCGCACGCGGTGCGGCTTTCGTCGGCGTATCTGTGCGCTGGAAAGTCCCAACAGTCCACGGATGTCGTCGCCGCAGCAAAGAGCCTGAATGCGCTTTATTGCGCGCCGTTTGGTGATGCGGCCGATCTCGCAAAGCTGGGTAATGACGAGACACGTATGCAATGGATCATACCAAGTTTCGGGTTCGGGTCTGGCGGACATACAACGATTTTCAGGTTTGTGAACAACCTCGCCGCGATGGGGTATCCCCAACGTATTGTCATTTTGGAACCGCATGCGTTTCAAAGTGCGGCACTCGCGAAAAAGGCGATGACGGATTGGTATTTCCCTGTCGATGCCGAGGTGGCGCTCGGACAAGAGGGTGTGGTTGCAAGCGATGTTTTGATCGCAACGGGGCATCAGACGGCGCACACTGTGGCGGCGTACCGCGCGGCGCGTCACCGCCTGTACTTTGTTCAAGATTTTGAACCCTCCTTTTTTCCGGCATCGTCGCTGAGCTATTGGGCCGAGAGCACGTATACACTTGGCTTAACGGGCATCACTGCGGGCGGTTGGCTCGCGCAAAAGCTTGCCCAAGACTTTGGAATGACAACGCACGCCGTTTCGTTTGGGGTCGATCACAGTATTTACCATCCGCTCGGCCGCACGCCGCGGGTTGGCAAAAAGACAATTGTGTTTTACGCGCGCCATGTGACGCCTAGACGATTGGTTGAGCTGGGGCTTGCGGCGCTCTTGCGTTTGCATGAGGTCCGCGATGATTTCAAAGTGATTGTTGTTGGCGGATCTTTGGACGTAGATGCGTTGCCGTTTGAGGTGGAAAACCTCGGCGAGGTGCCAGAGGCGGCGCTGGGTGATGTGTTTCGCCGCTCGGATGTGGGATTGGTGCTGTCTGGGACCAATTTGTCGCTCATGCCGCTTGAACTGGCTGCGTGCAAATGTGCTGTGGTGATGAATGACAATCCAAATGCACGGTGGCTCTTGGATGATGGAAGTGCAGTATTTGCCCGCTCGGACCCTGCGGGATTGGCCTATGCACTTAGCTCCGCGTTAGAGGACACGAGCGAGGCGCGTGCGCGTGTTGCGGCGGCCTATATGGTGGCGAGACGCGCGGATTGGATGGACGAAGCGCGCGACATGGCGGCGTTTATTGAGACCCTTGATATCGATACGTCGATCACACAGACACAAGCGCCCTCTTGTGCTGCGGCTTAGGCGGCTCGTCGAAAGGGTTAGAGAACGCAAAGCCGACAACAACACGAGGCAAGGGGTTTAGGGCGTTTGCCCCTCACATCGTCGGATCTGTTCGGCTTCGGATGTTTTCCGTATCGAACTGTGCCGCGGCGGCCAGTCTAAGCGTATTGCGCACCCGTCTTTTGTGACGCTTGGACTTTGCCAATTGAACCTCGCTTGCGGTGGCCGCGGTTCGTGCCCACCGCCGTTCAATCGTATCGTATAGCAAAGACGGGCTTTTAACTGCCACGGCATCAGGGCGTTTGCGCAGCAAAAATAACGCCGATTCGGCTTTTGAACTCGCGCAGAGGCAGGACGCAAGTTGGTCATAGGCCGCCGTGAAAATACCATCGTCTTGTCGTGCCTTCAGGTGGGTGAGCGCCCTTTTTTGGCCCTCGGCGTCGAACCCAAACGGATTGAAATGGTCGGATGCATCGGCGCCAGCGTGGGCGGCAATTTGATTTACGATGGCTGTGTCTCGGGTCTGAGAGGCGAGAATGTCCGCGCTGGATATGTCCAGTGGTGCCTTGTTTTCAACGGACCGCTTGCGCGTAAGATGCGGGGGTAGACCAAGAGTGGGCGCAATTCGTGCAAATTGATCATCTAGACAGTCGGTCGCCAAAACATAGTTGAACTTGCGCAAAACCGATCGCGCTTGCTCCAACAAATCGGCGGAGGGATCATCTACGAAACTCGGGAATTTTTTGACCAGATACGAGCATTGAAAATCAGGTGTGTAAAATCGAGCCATGAACAGGTCGGTTGTCAAAATGCGACCTGTCTTTTTGTGCATCGCGCTCCTGCGATGATTGAAACGGGACCGCGTGTGACCATCGGGACTGCGCAATACGACCATGAGCCTGATCGTGTCGGGGTTTGCATAGAGTGTGGTCGTTTCATCAACTCCGTGACCTTGAATGCAAAACGCGTTTGCGAGCGCGCGGGTGTCCGCCTCTTCGAGTTGGGGTTGAGATGTGAAGAACCGGTGGACACGCGAATTTGGACCAAGGGACAACACATTGTCCGCGCCCTTGTAGGTTTGAAAATGATTCAGGAGGGTCGTACCGCCTGTTTTGGGAATATGTGGAAAAATAATCAAAGCGCGGCCTTTGTCTAAGGTGCGCAAAATGCGCGTTGACCTGACCACCAGAGCCAAGTTCGGATGTGAGGTGAATTGGTGGATTTCCAACCCCCTCAATCAATGCCATGATGTTGGTTAAATGCGCGTAAAGAAGTGAGGTATGTATCGTGGCCAAGTTGGACACAAACGAGGTGACCACGCATGACATTGATCAGGCGCAAGAGCTGAGCCGAGTGACTTTACAACTCGAACGCACGCGGCGTGTGAACAGCGCCCTTTGGGCGCGGGTCAATCATGCCCATGTTTCAAAGGCCGAAGACGGTAAGTTGACGATTAATGATAAAGATCGCCAATTGGTCCTGTTGGATGTCGAAAACCAAGATTTACGCGATCAGATCGCATCCCTCGAACGCCGGTTGGAAGAGATGTCTCACACAACCAGCGAGTTGTGGAAGCGCGTGCACCACGCAGAGCGCCGAGCCGGTGTGACAGTGCGGCGCGTGGCGGGGCGTATTTTGCGGAAAATAGGATTGTTGCGCCGCCCTTAGCGGTGCTCGCGCGTTCTATCTGCGGCATTAATTCCGTCAGCGTACCCGCGATATTTTTGCTCGATCACACGCATGAGGTCCGCGATTTCGGCGCCGTTCGCGCCGTTTTCTCTCATCCACTGTGCCTTGTTCGATTGCTCGCGAGTTATGGCAAGCTCGACGGAGGTGCTCATGCTTGGTGCGATCGTATACCCAAAATGGTCACGGAAAAACTGTGCTTCGGTTTTGGAGCGTTTATAGGTCTCGTCCGGTCCGTAGTCATGCGAATGGATCACCGTGGCGGTGGGAGCGTAGACTTTTGAATAGCCCGCCTTGATCATTGTGTGTGCCCACACTTGGTCCTCGCCGTAGTCGATTTCCGGATAGGGAATGGCGTTCCAAACCGAGCGGCGCAGGCATGAATTATTGTCCGAATAAAAATGTAAAAGTTGCGCCCATTGCTCTGTGCTTTTACCCCATGCATGGCCTGTTGTCTCGTTTGAGAGGCACAATGGGTATTTTGAAAAATTCGCAAAATGTGAATTGATTTCATGGTGAATGAACGGAGCATGTTCGGGGTAGGCTACATGACGCCCAAACAGACCGGCCGCCTCGGGGAAGTGCTCCATCATTGCCCAAATGTCGTGCAGCCATCCAGAGTGGGCCGGAATGGCGTCTTGGGTCAGGAGTGCCACCAACGGCGCGGTGCCGAGTGAGATCGCCTCATTGCGCGTGCGACCGTGTTGAAAGTCGGACTGATTGATGACCTTGAGAGTGATGTCGTCTTGGGCTGCAAGCCACTCGGTTGTGCCGTCAGTCGAGCTACTATCGACGCAAATGATGTTTGGGCGCGCCCGCCCCGTCTGACCCCGCAATGCGTCGATCACAGGCGGCAACTCGGTCATGGCGTTCCAGGTTGGGATGACCACGTCTATGACCGTTTGGCGCTCTGTGACGGTTACGCGATTGCGAGCGCGTGCGCCTAAGTCGGTAAGGCGTTCGCAAAATGCGTCAGACACGTTTTTTGCGGATGCGGACCATGAGAATTGGGCGATCCATTGTTTCGCCGCCCGTGTTTGCTCATCGCGCAAAGGGGCGTCATGTATGAGCCGCTCAAGTTTGTCGGCGATATCCACGGGGTGAGGTCCGGACAAGGTGACAACATCTGGAGGGAATATGGCGCGAGTGCTATCGCCGTCCAATTCCACAACGGGCAATCCGCATGCCATCATCTCTTGTGGAATGAGCGAGTAGTTGGTCGCAGAAAAGCAAATGCCGATATCACACGCGCGATAGAGTGCGGCCAATTCTGTTTCACTGAGGATGCCGTGATTGTAGGCGGTGTAAGGCACCTCATCAAAGCTCAAGTCATCTTGTCCAAAGAAATGAACTTCGATCGGGAGACCGCGTTGGCCGAGGATGTCGAGTGCCATGAGACTAAGTGCGATTGCGCGGCGCGGGGTATGGTCGCGCGCATAAAGACAAATCCGCACCACGCCTTGTGTGCGCCCCAAATCTACCTTTGGACCATCGGCGTAATAGACGCTTGGATCATAGGCCAGATGAAAGGGGCGCGCCCAGTTTTTGTAGCGCTGTGCCATAATATCGGCGAGCCACGGGCTTGCGCAAATACACGCCAAGCCAAGTTTATAGCTGTGTTCGGCCAAAAGGCTTTCGGCACCCACGGGATAAAAGTCGGGTTCGTGATCTTGAACGAAGTAAAACCGCTCCTTAAAGCCCGAGCACGCCGCGGCGATATACGCCGTGGTCCATCCTGTCGCGACAACGATATCGCCACTTGTTTGGTACAATGCGGGCGAGACGAAATTCACATCCGCGCGAACGCATTGAAAGTATTTCACAATGTCGTCGTAGGCTTCGGTCGCAGAGCTATGAAAGTCGCGGCGTTCAATCCAGATTGTGCAGGTGTGCCCCATGCGCTCTAGGTGACGTATCGTGCGAAAAATGGTCATGTGGCCGCCGCCGCCGCGTGCGAAATCGGGGACAATCCAGTGAATGTTGAGCGCGTTAAAATCAACGGTTCCGATGGGTGCCTTGTGCGCACTGGTCTGCGGCAGAGACACGATGTGTTGGAGATGTTTTGGCGTCGCTGATGCCAAAACTGTGTGAGGGATTCGGCGCATGTTTTGCGCGGTTGCGACCCGCCCCTCTTTGCGCCCAAACAGGATGAAATGCTCAAAGGGGTTCATGCGGCTTGATGCGATATCGTTATACCGGCCCAGATAGAATGCAGTGTCAAAATCGGGTGACGGGTTGTGGTTTTTGGTCCAACCGACCGTCATGAAATATTCGAATGGCGACATGGTGTCGGGAATGTCATCACCGTGTTGAGCGACGTAGTATGGCGCGTCGAAATTCTGTTTAAGGCGCGTGTCATGTGATTTTTCGGGTGGCTTTGTTGGTGTCGGTGAGGAGCCTTTTAAGTGTGGCCACGCCCCCCCGAAACCAGCATCCAAATAGGCGCGAAGGCCCACGGCATCATCAACGTTCAAGGCTGATAGGGTGTCGAATTTCGCACACGGTGCGCGGCCCTCTCGCCATCCAATCGTCGCGAAATGGGTGACGGGATCCACCCCAGAGTCGTCGATGTCGCTGTGGTGTGAAACATACCAAGACTGGTCAAGTGCGAGGCTTGCCAAATCAAGGTCGTCTTGGGTCAAGTCCCCAAGGTTGACGGGCGCGAATGGTGTTGGTGTCCCGTACATTTTACCTGAAACTCCTCGGGCCGTTGGGGTGACCGTTGCGTGTACTCAAACTACATGCAACAATTCTTATGGTAATAAGTATTTGAGGTCAAAACGAGTTCATGCAGTTCCCCCAGTCATCCCTCATTTTGTGCGCAACACAACGTTGTGGGTCTACGATGATCGTCGAGGACATGCGCAATGCCACTGTATTGGGGCATCCCGAAGAATGGTTCGTGCCGTGGCAGGCGTCAAAGCCGGATATCAGTTGGCGACAAGCCCTCTCAGGTGTGATCAAGCGGGCCACATCGGCCAATGGTATTGCCGCGATCAAGGTGATGGCGAATCAAATTGCGCCCATTGAGGCGTGTTTGGCGACGTTCATGGATGCACCCCGCGATACACCATATGCGCGGTTCGCCGAGATCACGCAAAACTGTACCTTCGTCAAAATTCAACGCGACGACATCGTATTTCAGGCGATTTCACGGGTCATTTCGCGACAGACGGGCATCAACCATGCGACCGGCAAAAAGGGCGATGATCATTTTGCGGGCAACCGTATGGACGGGTATTCGAACGACTATAATGCGCAGGCCAAATACCAATACGGCAAAATCCGTGAGGAATGCCTCAACATCACGTTGGAGAATTTGGTTTGGACCCGCTTTTTCGAGGTATACGGGATTGTCCCTGAGGTGCTGCGGTACGAAGAGGTGAGCACGGATGAGACGCTTGAACATATAAATATGATGGCGCGGCTCAGCGGTGTTGAGCTGCCACCAAACAGGGCGTCACGTAAGATGGTGAAGCTTGGAAATGCGCGCAACGATGAATGGCGCAACCAGTTTTACAGCGATTTGGGATCACGTGAAATGTGATGTGAAAAACGCATCAAACTCGTCGCATCGGTCTTGGTAGGTTGCGTTAAAGGTTGTGTAATCTGCTTTTTCAAAGACCCTCTCTAGAGAAAAGCCTTTGTCTGTCATTTCTTGGACGCAGAGTGTTGGGAGGCTTAAACGCTCACAAAGCTCTTGTGTGCGTGTGTCGTGGACATACCAAACGGCAGGGGTGCCCGCGATCATTGCCATCATGTTGCCGTGGAACCGACAGCCAAATGCGAAATCCATGCGTTCCATGTGTGCGCGCCAGTCCGCCCATTTGAAATAGATGCGAATATGGTCAAGCGCATATGTGCGAAGGCGTTTTATATCGCCCTCAGGGTGGCCAAAGTATTTTGCAATGTTTGCGAGTTTTTTCTCGTCGATGTCCCTATGAAATCCTGTCCAGCTTTCAGCGAAATTTGCTTGGGCGATGTAGTCGAAACCGTGTTCGATAGAGAGCTGTAGCATTTGCGTTTGAATGGGCTTGAGTTGCGCGTCTGAGGCATATTTGTTGCGATCCCTTTTGTATGAGAGTGCCGCGGTTTTGATGTCGTCGACACTGTTGGGAACCTCAATTCTAAACCCCGTTCCGGTGTTGAGATATGCCGTGGGGCAACCGGTGATCACCGTGTTTTTGATCCCTAGATTTGCGAGAAGATCGGCGGTGAATGCACCGCGCACACCAACACCTTTTGAGGTGTCCGCCGCATAGGCGACGAGTCGGACGGTGGCGGGATGCAGGTCGACGGCGTGAGCAATGCTTTCCGCTTGTGCGCCAAGACCAACGATCACCAAGGGTAGTCCGCTTGCTTCGACGAACTTGGTGATAAAGCCGAAATTGACGCCGGGATTGAGCATATTGGAGGAGGACATAACGATATGATCGTAGTCGTCTTTTATGCTGTCACCCGATGTGAGGCGAATGTCTGAAAAGGAGAAGTAGTCAAGTTTTGTGATGTTGGGGAACAAGCGCAACAAATGCGTTTTGACTGCGTGGCCAATGAATAGATTGCCAGAGTTTTTCCCTGCGATCTGGATTTGCTCGTCAAAAGGAATGGTGTCGATGTCGGGATAGTCATCTAAAAACCAGCGGCAGCCAATCATACAAATTCTCACAGCGTGTCCTCGTCTACTTGAAATGTGTGCGCCTGTGTGGCGTGGTTGGGATGTGTGGCGTCATAGTTTTCCGAAAAAGGCCGCGACATATAAGGCAAGGTGTCCGGTCGGCGTTTGGCGATACAAATCGGATCGTCGGAGCATCAGCATTGCTGTTAAACCACGTGCATTGTGAATCCTTTGAAGGGTGTTTAGTGCTTCGCGGGCGTCTGGCGTCAGGGCGGCGGTTGATTGCGACAAGGCGCTAATGTGCATGGCCGTCCACGTTTTGAACGTGCCTCTAAACACCGCTCTTATACGCCATAATTTTGCGCGCCAGCCACCGTTGGCACCGACAACGTTTCGGCCATGTTGGCGGTAATACAGGGTTGGCACAGGGTCAAAATGTATGTGCCCGCCAACGCCACTTACCAGTATGTAAGCCCACCAATCATGCGCGGTGATCATGCCATTTGTCGGCGTTTGTGTGCGCAACAACTGTCCTGCCAACGGACACATGAGGAGTGTGTTTCCACCCGCAAAGTTTTGAACCAATGCATTTTGGAACGAGGGGGCATAGCGCCAGTTCGGTGATAGTCCCGTTTCGGTAAGGGTGGCATCCGTGACGATCGTGCGACTTCCGTAAAGCGATGGATGATCGGCCGCATCGTTCGTGAGCGCCTTTAGACCCCGCTCTAAGCGGTCGGGTAGCCACACATCGTCTTGGTCGCAAAACGCGATGTAGCTATGGTCTGGATAGGTGCCTGAGTTCAGGGCGCATAGAAAGTTTGACGCGGGTTCGCCGTTGCACGGGCCATCGATGAGCCGCACCTTTCCATCGCGAAACTGTGCTGCAAATGCGGTGATAATTGCACGCGTATCGTCGGTAGAGTTGTCATCCGAAACGATAAGGCACCAGTTTGTGTGTGATTGCTGCGCAATCGAGGTCAACTGCGCTTGCAAGTAGGCTGTACCGTTATGGGTCGCCATCAAGATTGCGACATTCAGCGCGTCAACGGTTGTGGGGGTCGGTTGTCCCATGTGCACCTACAGCCGTATGAGTATATCGCCATAGTAGCGATTTAAAAGCGCGAGGCCGAGCGCGATGAGCACGAGGCCCACGCCGAGCGGATAGGCCATCGTGACATATTCACCTATATATTGGGGATAAAAGGCGCGCCGCATCTCGCCAATCACGTGGACCAAAGGGTTCCACCAAAGCCAGTCTTGATAGGGTTGGGGCACGCGGTCATGTAGGTACATCACCCCCGAGATCAGCACGAGAGGTCGGTTGAGTACCGCCCAAACATGGCTCCACATCGGTAGGTAGGCCATTATCAAACAATTCACGAGACCGACCCCAAGGCCA
>NZ_CBFHKW010000004.1:21246-27298 GCF_965656515.1 Celeribacter marinus | reverse complement strand
GTATGATCGCTGTGAACATCGCATAGATCGCATGCGCCGCGATAAAGACTGTGCGCGTTTCCCACCACAGACAAATGCCGATCACCACAACGACGAATACGATTGTTTGGGTGATCGTCGCAGCTAGCATTTTGGCGATTGCGGCGTCGATGTAGGTGATTGACGGGTATTGCAACATGGACCGCGAGCCGCTGACCGCATTTTGAACGCGTCCGGAAACATCGCGGTAGACATTAAATGTTAAAAACCCTGTTGCATAAAAGATCTGAAAGTTCACCCCGAGCGGAGGAGAGCGCAAAATGAGAGAGAATATCACGGACATGAGTGCGATGGACGCAATTGGCTCGATGATTGTCCAAAGATACCCACCCGATGTCTTGCTTGAGGACGTGGCGAGTTCGCGGATCGTCAGCGCCGAGATTGCCCGAAAGCTTCGAAATCGCAATTTTTGTGAGCTAACTGTCTGGTCCATTACTCACGCTAATCGCTTCATAGTTGATTAAAGGTTACTGAATACAACTAAAGTATATAGTGGCCTATCCCGCAAAATCAAAAGGATCTTCGGTGGCACAGGTAAAAAGTATGGTTTCGCGATCCACAGTTTCGGATCTTTGCATCGACACGGATGCCGCAGATGAAAGTCGGCGTGCGCGCAACGAGCGTCGCCGTGCGCGCCGTATCGAGATTGAAGAAGAAAAGGAGCGACACGCAGCTAAGGTCGCACCGACCCTCGCCCGTCTTGAGGCAGAGCGCGCGGAGGAAGAGCGCCTTTACACCCAATGGGACGAAGATGAGGATGATAACGACCGCGATATGCGCGCACTATATGTGGGCAAAATGGTCGCGCCTCCCGCAGCTGCGCCGGCCCGTTTCAGAAGCCGCCATATTGCAATTGTGATGAGTTTTTTGCTTTTGGTGGTTGCGCCAATCGCGCTTGTTGCGACCTATCTTTTTACGCGCGCCGCCGACCAATACGTGTCCGATCTTGCGTTTTCGGTACGCTCGGAAGAGCAGTCGTCAGCCTTTGATCTGATCGGCGGCTTGGCCAATTTAGGGAGGTCCGGAACCTCCGATACCGATGTTTTATTTGACTATATCCGTAGTGGCACAATTGTGCGCGAAGCCAACGCAGATCTGGATTTGGCGGCGATATGGTCCAAGCCTCAAAACGATCCGTATTTTGCCTTTAATGGTGATATAGCTATCGAAAACCTCGCAGATCACTGGACCAAAATGGTCAAAGTTTTTTACGACAACTCGTCGAATATCATTGAGGTGAAAGCACATGCTTTTGATCCAAAGGATGCGCAGGCCTTAAATCGCGAAATCTTGGATAAGAGTTCGCAGTTGATCAATCAGCTTAGCTCGGTTGCGCGTGAAGATTCGACACGCTACGCCCGTGCCGATCTTGAACAGGCCATTGAATCGCTGAAGGCGGCGCGGTCTGCTATTGCGCGGTTTCGATCTGAAAACCTGATTCTGGACCCTGGCGCAGAGGCCGAATCGCGCTTGGGTGTCGTCACTAAGTTACAACAAGAATTGGCGGACAGTCTGATCGACAATGACTTGCTCCTTGAGGCAACCAAGGCTGATGATCCGCGTGTGCGGCAAGTCCAAACACGTATTGACGTTATTCGACGGCGCATTGAGGCGGAGCGACTGTCAATGGTGGGTGGCGTCACGGCGCCGACGACTGAAAAGTCATATTCACAAATTCTGGACGAGTTCGAAGGGCTTTCGGTCGAAAAGGAATTTGCCGAGCAAGCATATGTGACGGCTTTGGCGTCCTTCAATATGGCGATTGCAGATGCGGGTCGCAAAACGCGTTACGTGGCTGCACATATTCCACCGACACTACCAGAACGATCCTCACAGCCACATCGATTTGGGGTATTGGCGACATTTTCATTTTTTGATCTCCTTGCATGGGCGATTGCCGTCTTGGTGTTTTATGCAATCCGTGATCGGCGGTGACCTAGTCATGATCCAACTTGAAAATGTGTGGAAATCCTTTCGCACGGAAGGCTACAAAAATGACGTGGTCAGAGGGGCAAACGCACTCTTTCCAGACGGACGTAGTGTCGCACTTTTGGGGAGAAACGGGTCCGGAAAAAGTACGATGCTCAAGATTATAGCGGGGACAGTGACGCCAGATTTTGGCCGCGTGACATCCACAGGATCAGTCTCTTGGCCGGTTGGTTTTACGGGAAGTTTTCACCGCGAACTGACCGCCGCGCAAAATGTGCGCTTTATCGCGCGGACCTACGGCGTGGATAGTGATGAGCTTATCGAATTTACGCGCGATTTCGCCAATCTTGGTGCGCATTTCGACCTTCCGATTCGAACGTATTCGTCTGGCATGCGGTCGCGCCTCGCCTTTGGCGTTTCAATGGGAATTCGGTTTGATACCTATCTGATTGATGAGGTGACATCAGTAGGCGACAAGGATTTCAAGGATCATGCCCGCACCCTCTTTTATGACCGGTTGTCGACGAGCGGCGCGATTGTCATATCGCACTCACGCAAAATGATACGCGATCTGTGCGATGCGGGTGCAGTGCTCGATCGTGGGCAGATTATTTACTACGACGATGTTGACCACGCGATCGCGCACCACGAATGGGTTTTGGCCAATCGCGCGAGGTTTGAGTAGTTTGCGCTACTTTAGACTATGTTTGTGAAGGTCGGATATCCGCGCCGTGATGCGACGATGAATGCCGCGCAAGCCAATGCGACGGCAAACTTTTTCCCCAAAGAATAAGAGAGGCCCATATGCCTGTGTGCCGAAACGCCATCGATAGAGCTTGTGGTTCGCTGCCAATGTGATGCGCTCTGATCGAGTGGGATTGCGCGGTGTCGTCGCGCACACATACCCGCGTGCGTTCATTAGGTCGCCTACTTTACCTTCAAGAAGGGCCAGCGCGTCCGGCCTACATTTTTGGCGCCATTGCTCGATCAGCTTTGGGTCGGGCGCGGCGTACGAGGTGTGTTCGTGGTAGCTCAACATCAAGGGCGACCAAGGGACATTTAGAAAATCGCACACATGTTTCAACTCGGTTTCCCAATCGGAAAAGAGCGACTCATAGCGTAGTTCAAATTGGTTCTCAGGCGGGATCAGGGTCGAAATCATACCCCAGTCACGTTCTGTTTCGATCCAATGGTCCACACCGTAATAGATATGTGCCGCCCACCCCATCGGGATAGAAGATCGCGCAACATCGCGTGGATCGCGGATCATGTGGATGAATTTTGCATCGGGAAGCGCATCGTGAATCCGCCTGCCATTACGGTGCACATTCAAGGTTATGACGCGCGCCTCAGGTACGCGTGCCCGCAGTTGATCAAAAAATGCATGTATCAAATCCAGCCCGTCCAGCGGAACGTTTTGACGTGGCAGGGTGAGACCCGAGTTTGAAAAGATACGGTCGCTTTGCAATGCGTCAAGGTCCACGCGCCACCCTGTGGCGTGCGTGTGATCGCGCCGCAAGTGGTCGAACAAGAAGTCGTATTCACCGGGATTGGCAGTGTCCGGATGCGCGTCGAGCATCAGACGAAAGGCGGTCGTTCCAGATCGCAATGCACCGTAAACGAATACGATTTGCGCGTGGTCTTGCTCCGTCATGCCCAATGTCTTTCCTTGATTTTTAATATGGTTAGTGCGGTTTGGCGGGTAGTGCAAACCCTTCGCCCAATGGTTGTAACTGCGCGGCGATGTGCGTGCAGGGTTGTTGCAACGAGACGGGACGTCTAAACATTAACCAAGCATGACATACGTGCATCACTGGGTGGGATATGCCCAAACAGGTCTGGAGCAGAGGCCGTGACAGGGACAACAATAACAAGGGCGGCGGTGATTATTCCCGCGAGTAATGAGGCAGGCTATATTGGTCCGTGCCTTGATGCTATGCTGTCTCGTGGTGTGGGATCGTCATGCCTCATCGTTGTGTCTGCAAATGCATGCACCGATGCAACGGTTAGCATTGCGCAAAGTTATGAGATCGCATTTCATGAGCGCGGTGACACCCTCGTAATTATTGATAGTCAAATCGGGGGAAAAACGGCTGCATTGACGCGAGCCGAAAGTCATTTTGATGTGATTGGATTGGGTGCCTTGCCGCGCGTTTATCTGGATGCTGACGTGGTTTGTTCGCCGCACCTTATCGATAAGATCGTCGACGCATTGAGCGTGGACATACCGCGATATGCAACGGGAGCGTTGGTGATCAAGCGGGCGGACAGCCGTATTACGCGCGCCTATGCGCGGTTTTGGGAAAAGCTGCCCTTTGTCAAAGGGGGCGTCGTTGGCGCAGGTTTTTTTGCGGTCAATGCCGCAGGGCGCGCGCGTTGGGGTCGTTTCGCGGACATCATTTCTGACGACACCTATGTGCGGCTACAGTTTGCGCCCGATGAACGGATCGAAGTTGATGCGTCTTATACGTGGCCGATGGTTGAGGGGTTTCGCGCACTTGTGAAAGTGCGCAGGCGACAAGATGCGGGGGTCAAGGAAATCGCTCACCGCTATCCGCAGATCTTAGTGAATGAGCAAAAAGCGCCGCTTGGTTTGGGTCGATTTGCGATGATGGCTGCCACGATGCCGTTTGCCGCGATGGTCTATGTGTCCGTGCATGTTTTGACACGGATTGGACGCAATAAAGAGACGTGGACGCGCGGACGATAGGTCTGATGCGAGGATGATAACGCGATGACAAAACAACCGATTGCATATTTGACGGGGGAGTACCCCAAGGTCTCGCATACGTTTATTCAGCGTGAAATTGAGGCGTTGCGTTTGAATGGCTGGACTGTTGAGGCCTGCACAATTCGACGCGCCGCGCCCAACGACATTGTCGGGACGGACCAACACCGCGAAGCGCGCGAGACGTTCTGTGTGCTTGAGGCCGCAAAGCGACCGGCCACTTTGATCGGCGCGCATATTTGGGCGTTACGGCGTGATGCACGAGCATGGGCAAAGGCCGCTGGCCTTGCGTGGAAAACACGGCCTGCGGGGTTGAAAGCAGCGCTTTGGCAGGTGTTTTATTTTCTGGAGGCTGGGATTTTGGCGCGTCACCTCCATGATAAAGGCGTGCGCCACATCCACAATCATTTTGCAAACTCGAGCGCGTCCGTGGCGATGCTGACGTCCGAAATGTCGGGCATTCCGTTTTCAATGACCATGCACGGGCCTGCGATCTTTTTTGAACCGATGCATTGGCGCATTGACGAGAAAATAGCGCGCGCCGCGTTCGTGTCCTGCATCAGTCATTTTTGCCGATCACAAGCGATGTATTTTTCTGACCCGATACATTGGGACAAACTCAAAATTGTCCATTGTGGTGTTGTGCCGAATGACTACGGCCGAAGACCCCGGACTGATCGTAAAAAGCGTATCATTTTTGTCGGGCGACTTGATCCGGTCAAGGGCGTGCCTCTTTTGCTTGATGCTATGGCGCGGGTCGTGCGCGACCACGGTGATGCTACCATGACGGTTGTGGGCGATGGTCCGTCACGCCACGCCGTAGAGGCGCAATCACGCGCGCTTGGTCTTGGTGACTGTGTGTCGTTTCTAGGGTACCGTGCATCAGATGAGATAACGGGATTATTGGAAGAGGTGGATATGCTTGTATTGCCGTCTTTTGCCGAGGGCGTCCCGGTCGTTTTGATGGAAGCTATGGCAAGTCGCATTCCAGTGATCGCCAGTCGGGTGGCGGGCGTGAGTGAATTGATCGAGGATGGCGTGTCAGGGTTCACTATTCCTGCCGGTGATTTGGACACCTTATGCGCAAGGTTGGACACCTTATTGTCTGACGGCGACCTTTGCATCCGTATGGGGAATGAGGGACGCCAAAAAGTTGAGGCAGATTTTGATTTGTCTTCGGAAGCGGCATGGATTGGTGCCCTTTTTGAGGGCGCATTGGTCGAGACTTTGCCGGACTCATTGCGACCCTAGAGCGGCCTAAAGCAAAGTTGAAATCCTGTCCCAGTGCAGCCAAATGGCGGAGCCGGTCGTTGCCAACCCAAAGGCCATCAGGCCCAGTTCTCCGACAGGATCCCA
>NZ_CBFHKW010000004.1:0-21146 GCF_965656515.1 Celeribacter marinus | reverse complement strand
CGCGTGACGCCGACATATGTTAGAACAATGATTGCCAGTGCCATAGCGGCCTGAAGGAAGAAATAGCGGCGACTATCGCCACTGGCCAAGAGCACGTTTTGCGATCCGATTACGGCGTACGCGGGCACCGATGCGAATGAAATCAGAACGACGACAGGACCCGCGAGCGCATAGCGCGTGTCGTAGAGGGCGTCGACGAGCCATACTCCGACAAAAGCTAACGCGATGGACATGGTGACGGCCAACCCCGCCACCATGCGGTGTGCGCGAAACAAGCTTCGTTGGTTGTCCATGCTGTCGATGGGGGGTTTGATCCGGTAGAGCGGAAACAGGACGCGTCGAGCCACTTGGGTGGTGGCCAGTTCGGGAAGAGCGGCTAGCATAAAGCCGATCGAAAAAATGCCCAAAAGATCCGTTGGTATATATGCGCCAAGGATCGCACGCCCGCCCATCGTGACGGCGAACGTGGCGATGGTGGAGACAAAGATAAATCCGCCAAAGCCAAGTATGTCGCGCGTTGCTGACGGGTCGAGACGAAAGCGATCTCGGCTCCCTTCTAAAGACACGGACTGAAATGTGGTGCGCAAAAGTGCGGTTACAACGGCCCCGAATGCCAACGCCCAAACGGAACGCCACCACCATGCGGCGATCAACATGAGTGTTATGGCAACGGCCTGAGCGGCCAGATCAATGAGGGTCAGGCGCTCCAGTTTTAAGTGGCGCGAGGCGAGCATAACGCGGGAGGGTTGGAACCCGCCGATGATCACGCTGAGGGCAACAACCGGCAAAAGGTGTTGGAGTTGTGGTTCGCCGTAAAGGGTCGCGGCGGGTATAGCGAGGATGAGGGACGCGACCCATAACAGTGCGCCACGCATCACTTGGAGTGTCCACGCCGTTTGTAGGAATGTCGGGTCATCGCCACGCTTGCTTTGTACAATTGACGCGTTGATGCCGAGGTCCGAAAACATCTGAAGCCCGTAAATAAAGATTTGCACAAGGGCCATGAGGCCGAAGGCTTCGGGAAACAAAAGGCGCGTCAGGATGAGGTTCGAGACAAGCCGCAATCCGTTATTGCCAAGCACATTGAGGACCGCCATCAATGCCGCGCGCAGGGATCGTGCCTTTACGCCATCGCCGCGCAAATGGGATGCCATCCGCCCTATCATGCAAGGGGCGTGCTAGTGTGGGTTGGGAAAACGGAGTGTGTCACGTTAGCCTGCCTTGCTCTTGCGATCTCTTGGGATCGTTTTCACCACGCTACAGCAAAAGGCGGCTGCGCGGGAATAGGTGTGATGCGGCGTGAGGCGCAATCCTATGCAGGTGTTGCAAAAGACGCAGGGTATCGGGCAAAAATCTGGCTCTAGACGAGATGATTGGACGCTGTGCGGGGCTTTGGTAAGGTGTGGATGCAGTCCAATTGAGAGCACCCGCATGTTGGTATTTTTGAGACGTTGTTTTTGTCTCGCAGTTTTTGCGATCCATGTGGTGAGTGCTGCGCAAGCGGACAAAATCGGGGAGGCCGTGTCCGAAGGATATGGTTTGGACAATCCGACCTTGGCCTACAATCTGGCGACACCCAAAGACTGGGGGAGCGCGCAACCGTTCTTGGATCTTATGCGCGTGGCGCGTCCGTGGGTCGGGCATTCAGGACATACATGGGCCGCGGCGAAACACGACGAATTGGTTGCGCGCAACGTCTTTGATGCGGATGGGTGGCCGTTATTTGTGCCGGATGGGCTAACCGCGATTGGGACCATTTTCGCGTGGAAGGAGGACGCGTTGAGTGGTGTGCCTGAGACCCGCCGCGGAGTGTACGAATTGCGCTACGAGGGCACAGGGAAAATTGTTCTCAAGGGCGATGCAGATATCACATCGCGCGCCTCAGGCGTCATTCGATTTATAAACCATCGTGGCGGCTACATCGGCCTCGATATCACGGCGACTGACCCACTCAATGTGGGTGATTACATTCGGAACATCACGTTGGTGCGTGAGGAAAACATCGCTGTATTCAACGCGGGGGGACTGTTTTCTCCGGCGTGGTTGGCGCACATAAAGGATGCACGACAGATCAGGTTTA
Source organism: Celeribacter marinus (assembly GCF_965656515.1). GTDB lineage: Bacteria > Pseudomonadota > Alphaproteobacteria > Rhodobacterales > Rhodobacteraceae > Celeribacter > Celeribacter marinus_D. The sequence continues at coordinate 19,066 of NZ_CBFHKW010000004.1, read as the reverse complement.
TGGACTGGATGGGCGCCAACGGATCACAGGTCCGCGCATGGTCAGATATGCCGCGCGACACGGCGCGGGGGATGGGTTGGATTGTATCGGTTGAGGTGATGGTTCGTCTTGCAAATGAGATTGGCACAGAGCCGTGGTTCACGATTCCCCATGGTGCCACGCCCGCGTACAACCGCGCGTTTGCGACCTATGTGCGTGACAACCTAGATCCGCGTTTACATGTGCGGGTGGAGTATTCAAACGAGGTTTGGAATGGCACGTTTGCACAGCATAAAGCCATAAAAGATGCCGCTCAATCGGCGTGGGGCACGCCCGCTGTTCACGATTATTACGCAAAGAAATCGGTTGAGACTGCTCTTATCTGGGAGGATGTGTTTGGAGCGGACGGCGCGGCACGTTTGATCAATGTGATCTCCGGACAGGCGATGAGCCGTGATCAGGTTGCCCGCATTTTGTCGCCTGCGATTTGGGCGCGTCAGGAGCCGGACACGTATGTCGATCCCAGCACAGTTTTTGAAGAGGTCGCCATTGCGAGTTATTTTGGCGGACATGTTTTGCGCAACCAAAGCGCACGAGATGAATTTGGGGCTTCGGTGAGGACTAACCCTGAGGCGGCAAAGGCGTGGTTAACATCCCGTCTTTTGGATGCGGATCAACCGACGTCTCTTCCTCATGTAGCGCAGCTTTGGCGCGATCATGCAAATGTCGTACATGCGCACGGTTTGCGGTTGGTGGCCTACGAAGGAGGGCAACACATCCACTTTGCAACCAGTGGACGCCGCGACGATGATGAGGTGGATGCATTTCTCATCGACTATATGCGCGGCGACGATATCGCGCGTCTATATGGCATGGCGTGGGACGCATGGGCGGCGACCGCGGACGGGCCGTTTATGCAATTCAATGCGATCTCTATGCCTGCATGGTCTGGGAGCTGGGGTGCGCGGGCATTTGTTGGCGACCAGACGCCGCGCGCCCAACTGCTTGATGATCGCAATGGGCGTTATCGTCCGTGGTGGACGGCGCGGGCGTGTTCTTGCTTTTTGGATGGCGTCGCGCGAACAGGCACGGATCAGGCGGACACGCTCTACGGAACCGATGCTGAGGATATTTTGATCGGTGGGCGCGCAGATGATGTGTTCCATCCCGGAAAAGGTGCGGATCATATCGACGGTGGCGATGGGATTGACGACATTGTTCTAGCGGGCCGTGCTCAAGATTATACGATTCTAGCCACCAAGGATGGCTATAAATTGGACGGGCCAGAGGGGGTTAAAGTCGTGCGCGGTATTGAGCGTGTGCGGTTTGCGCAAAGTGTCATCTATTTAGCTGAGTAAAGGTGACACCTTGCCCCCGCTATGGTCACGTTCGACGTGGAACAATCTTTTTGCGGCGCACGGCGACCTCGGCGCGGCGGGTCTCTTGGCGTAATGCGGCCTCACCGCTAAAGGCAACGCGGCGATCATCTATTTGCGACCAAAGCGCCCCCGCCATAAGCCAGAGCGGTGGAACAGAAGACGAGTTGGGAATGAGATCGACAAGGTTGCCCGCGAGCAGAACCGCCGACCCTGTTAGAATGAGATCGACCTCAAGGCGTTTGCGCATCCGCCAAATCAAAAGCGCAGGCAAACATAGCAAGCCAAATTGTCCGATAAAGCCGATCCACCCGTAGGTTCCGATGATCAAAATCCACTGACCATCAACAGTTGAAATGTCGTTGCCCCATTCATCGAAAACCCGTGAGCGATTGTAGCCGCCCCAGCCGGTGAGCGGTTTGAGGTTGGCTTTTTCAAGTAGAATTGCCTCATTGTCGAGACGATACGAGAAAGAGGACGCGCGTTCCGTAGAGAGGGCCTCCATCGCGGCAACCATACGTTCAACGGGAATATATCCGGCCCCTCGACCGATGGGGTAAAGAAGAACCAAAAGCGAGATCGCAACCGCGACCCAAATTTGCACACGTGCGGAAAAGAAAAGGATCACAGGCAGCAAGATCATTGAGATCAAAACGGCACCAAGATTTTTCGACAAAAACAGGACGATGAGTAGCCAAAGACACGCCGCCAGCCATCCTGTTCTGATCCGTTTTTCGCTGACCCGTGCTAAAAGGGCGGCGGAGAGAATGCCAAGTGTCAAGAACATGCCGAGCCGCAATCCGTGCGATAAAAACACAATTGGGCGATATCCGCCGTTGCGTAGGTGTTGGCGCCATTCATGTGGAAAGAAGCCGTAAATCCAATTGTTGAGTTGGGGGCTCAGTCGCAATTCAATGAGCGCCAGACATGAATATGCGAGAGCCGAAAACACAAAAACGCGTAGCAATGTGGTTTGGGCTTCGCGTGTCCGTAGATATGCACGCGCGACCCAAAACGCTAACAGCTGAACCGTAATTGAAAGCGCCATGGATGCGGCATCATAGGGGCGCAGCGCGGGTAAGGTCTCATCGGGTAAGTCAATGGGTGTTGTGTTCGCGGAATACGTGAGCCAACACCCCCAAAAGATTAAACCGCATAACAGAGTAATCATCAGGTTGGTTCGCGACTTTCGTCTTGGTTTACGCCACGGTTCCAGTGTCGTCGTTGCAATGTCTGCGCGCAATTGAGCGGACGTCGTTGAAATCGACGCCGCGCGCCGAGATGAGATGTCATCTGTCGTGGTTTGGTGTGAACTGCGAAGCCATGCAAACACCAGCGCAGTGAGGCTTGGCACGAATGTTTTATCCAGTGGCGGCAAAAGTGGCATATCAATTGCGGGTGCAACGGGTAAAAATAGATACCCAAGGACAATTGTGAGAATGACCGCTTTTGGGATTTCAAATGCACGAAAAAAGCCCCATGAAATCATAGGCCAAAAAAACAGCATGATATAGGCGATGATATTTGGCATCGGTCCTGCGGGTGCTCTGCTCTCGTGTTGGCCAATGCTCACACTGTTTGGCGGGGATCGGCTCGTTGAGAGAACGATAAGCGCTGCAGCTGTACCACGCCAATATTTTTGTCACCAAAATCTAAGTGTTCTCTCTTTGCGTCGTGGATGTCACAGCTATAAGGTTAACAAAATAACCATTTAAGTTGGGTCTTCGTTGGACCATGGAGACGTGTATGGGCGATGAAGCGGCGCGTGCGACAGCCTTTGAGGTTGTCGTTTCGATCATAAATTACCGCACTGCGGACATGACCCTTGCATGCGTGCAGTCCGTGTTGTTGCAGATTGGCCATCTGAATGCGCATGTTGTTGTGGTCGACAATGAATCGAACGATGGATCGGTTGAAAAGATCGAAGCGTGGATCGCGGCGCAGCCTAATGGAGCGCCCGTCTCTCTCATCCGTTCTGCGGATAATTCCGGATTTTCGGGCGGCCACAATCAAGTCGTTTCGGCCTTTAGTTCAAGGTTCTATTTTGTTCTGAATTCTGACGCTGTGTTGCGAGATGATTGTGTTGATCACCTTTTGAAACAGGCTCAAATCCAGCCAAAAGTGGGTCTCTTCGCCCCGCGTCTAGAGGGCGAAGATGCACAAGTTCAGACAAGTTGTTTTCGAAACCCAACGCCAGTGAGCGAGCTAATCCGTGCGGCGCAAACGGGACATGTAACGCGGCTGTTCTCGCGCTATGATCAGCCGTTGAGTATGCCGCCCGTTGCTACAGATATTGGATGGGCGAGTTTTGCCGCAATCATGATCCGCCGCGAGGTTATTGAGTCAATCGGTCTTATGGATGAGGGGTTTTTCCTATATTTCGAAGATACGGATTACTGTATCGCGGCGGCTCGCGCGGGGTGGTCCATCGCGTATGTTGAACCTGCCCGCGTTGTCCATTTTCGCGGGGGGAGCGCGCCCGTGAAAAAACTGGGTGCCGCCGGAAAACGTCTGCCCGCATACTACTATGCATCGCGCACGCGACTGTTTTACAAAGCCTATGGATGGCATGGGTTGGTCGCTGCAAATCTCTTGTGGCACGTTGGTCGCAGCATAGCTGCGGCGCGCGTTTTGGTCGGGGGATCATATCCTCGGGCCGTTGCATCTGAAGCACGCGATATCTGGACCAATTTTCGCACACCTCTTGGGGACCGCATGGGAGGTGGCCGCACATGACGGTCCCCGATGTGATCATAATTGGCGCGATGAAATGCGCCACGAGCACCTTGGCGGCACAGCTTGGCGCACAAGATGGCGTGTTTCTCACCCAACCCAAAGAGCCGAACTTTTTCTCAGATGACGATATCTATGCCAAAGGCGCGGAATGGTATGGAGCGCTGTTTGAGGGCGCCGGCGCGGGGGATATTAAGCTGGAGGCCTCCACACATTATTCAAAGCGGCCCACATATCCCCACACGATTGCGCGATTGCAGGCCTCGGGGGCGCGGCCGAAACTGATCTATATTGTGCGCGATCCCGTTGACCGGCTCGTGTCGCATTACATCCATGAATGGACGCAAGGCGTTATACCTTGCGGGCTAGACGAGGCGGTTCAAAGCTTTCCCGAGCTGATAGAATATAGCCTATACGGTAAGCAGATTACGCCATGGATAGATGCGTTTGGAGCGGACGCCATTTTACTCCTCACAATGGAAGACATGACGAAAGACCCGCAGGTCGTGTTGTCGCGGGTTGGGTCGTTTATTGGTCACGATAATCTAGAGTGGTTCACCACGTTGGGACGCGTGAATGCCTCGAGCGAGCGGATCAAACGCTTTCCGTTCCATCGCATCCTTTTTGACAATAAAATTGCGCAAACACTTCGTAGGTCGTTAGTCCCCAAATCGCTACGCGATGCGCTTAAGGCAAAGCGACAAATGCAAGCGCGCCCCGTTTTAAGTGCCGAGATCCAAGCCGGTTTACGTGATATATTCGCAGCTGACGGGCGCATCTTGGCCGGTCATTTTCCGCGAGAAACGGCGATTGAGGATCTGTATTCAAAGGGGTCGATATGACGGGTTTGGCCGCGGTTGTCATCGGACGCAACGAGGGTGCGCGTTTGATTGCATGCCTCGTTTCATTGTCGTGCGTGTCCACTGTCGTTTACGTCGATAGCGGGTCAACGGACGGATCCGTTGAGGCGGCCCGTGAGCGCGGAGTTGCGGTCGTTTCGCTCGATATGTCTCAGCCATTTACAGCCGCACGCGCGCGAAATGCGGGTTTGAACCACCTTCGTGAATTGGGCGGCGTGGATGTTGTTCAATTTGTTGACGGCGATTGCGAGGTCGCCACGGGATGGTTTGACGCGGCGCGTACATTGCTCGAGCGTGATCTGGAGGTGGGCGTTGTGTGCGGGCGGCGGCGTGAACGCGCACCCGATGCCAGCATCTATAATGCGCAATGCGATCGGGAGTGGGATACGCCTATTGGTGAGGCATTGGCGTGCGGTGGAGATGCGTTGATGCGGATGGCGGCGCTTGATGATGTGGTCGGTTATGATCCTACACTGATCGCGGGTGAGGAGCCTGAGTTGTGTTTGCGTTTGCGCGCAAAGGGCTGGAAAGTGATCCGTATCGACGCGGAGATGACACGCCATGATGCAAATATTGTTCGGTTTTCACAGTTTTGGAAGCGTGCACGCCGTGCAGGATATGCCTATGCAGAAGGCGCGCATAGGCATGGAAAAACGCCAGAGCGGCATTTTGTAGCGCAAACCAATCGCGCGCTGGTTTGGGGTCTTGTTTTGCCTCTCGCCATAGGATCCCTTACGATGTTTTGGTGGGGATATATGATGATTGGGGCGTTGATCTACCCTCTACAAATTTTACGACTGGCGCGAAAAAAGGGCGGCACAAAGCCGGCTTTTGATGAAGCTTGGCTTTTGACGGTTTCCAAATTTGCCGAAGCGCGAGGTGTCGTTGAATTTCACTTGGGCAGGCTGGCGAAACGCCCATCGGGTCTCATCGAATACAAATGATAGGCGTCAATAGTATGCGTAGTTTGCCGAGGACGTTGGGTCAGGATAATTGCATTTATTGAGCACAACACCTAGCACATTGGTCAGTTCCGATAGCTGCTGTTCAACGACATCAATTTGGTCGATCGGTGTGCGTTCAGCCTCAACAATCAAAAGTGCGGCGTCGACGTTGGATAAAAATCCGCGTGTATCGTCGGCGGCCAAAAGAGGTGGCGTGTCAAACAACATCAACTCGGGATCATAGGTTTCTTGTACTCCCGATAGAAAATCGCTCATGCCATCGGATTGAAGGAGTTCAGCCGAGTTTGCGACATGCTGTGCGTTCAAGCTAAACGCGAGGTTGTCACCGATGCGCCGACAATGGGCCTCAATGGGTGTTTTTCCCGCCACGACATCGTCGATTTGTGTGGATGGATTGTGGCCGATCAAATGTTGTAGTGACGGACGGCGCAAATCAAAATCGAACACCATCGTTTTATAGTAGGGAAGGCGCGCGAACGAAAACGCAAGGTTCGCTAGGGTTGTGGTTTTGCCGACCTGTGGACCCGCAGAAACAATTGCAATACGCCGCCAATCGTTCTTTTTTGCTTGATCGCGAATGCGGGTGCGCAGCATGTCGTAGTGGCTCGATTGTGCATTGCTCTTTTGTGTCGTGATCCGTTTTGCGATGAGCATCGCCGGATCAATGGCCAATTCCGGAAATGAATGCCAGCTGTGCTCAACGCTCAACGGCGATGTTGCCAAGGACTGTGTCGTGTGCTCTTCGCGACTGGCGCGCGCTTTTTCGATGGCGATTTGTAGATTTTCCATGACGCATTTCTCCTCAGAGCATCAGCCCGGCTTTTTCCAAAACTTTGCGGACGATGGTGTCGACGGGCATATAGTAAGTGTGTAGAGCCCAAACCAAAGTCGGTATGGAGGTGCCCACAAAAAAGGATGCGAGTGCAACCTTTGCGCGGCGCCACGTTTGTTCGGCTTGTGTGCGTGTATACGGGATCGTCGCGATGGGCGTTATTCCAATAGCGTTTACGAGATCTTTCGAGCGCTTTGGCGCGGAGCTAAGTAACTCAAGCAAGGCGATGAGAGCGGCCCCAAATAGAAACCCTGCACCAACACCTGCTGCTGCGATCTTTTTGCGATTTGGACGTGTTGGCGCTGTTGGAACAGAGGGCTGTTCAATGACCGTCACACGTTGTCCGCGCGATAGAGTTTCAATTCTCTCACCCGTTGAGGCCTTGGCCAAACGATCCGCTGCCTTGTTGTATTGATCTTGAGTATTCTCATAATCACGCTGAAGGCTTTCGATCTTTACGCCGTTTTCGGGCGTTCGTGTGATGGACAGGTCCAGATCGGCAATCGTGCGTTCCGCGGTCTCGTTCTTTTGGGTCAAGGAGGCCACCTTGGCATCAATTTCGGAGAGTTGTAGATCGAGCATGCGCTTTGCAGTACTTATCTCATCTTGCGCGATATCGGCACTGTCGGGCGGTAGGATTGATGCCTGCAGTAGATCGATACGACTACGCAATGATTTGATACGTGGGCTATCCGCCGCGTAGACGGACGATAGGTCGGCAAACTGTGCCTTCAATTCCCTAAGCCTACGCTCTTCGGCGGTTTCATTCTTTACGGCTGCGGGGGTGTCGAATTCGCCCGACGCCTCAAAAACCTTAACAAGACGCTCACGCTGATCTAGCAATGAGACGATTTCATCCTCATTGCGCACTATCCGCTCTTGAAGGCTCAAACGCAGATCGCGGCGATATTCAAGACTTTCAGGGAGCGCATCGGCATTCTCTGTTTTGAAGGCAAGAAGGCGTGCACTTTGAATGTCGAGTTCATCGGTGAGACGATCAACTTCTTCGGCAAAAAAGTCCTGCGTTTGTGTGGCGCGTTCAGACCTGTACTCCGCGTCCTCTTCGAGGATAAAGGTCAAATATTCACTCAACACTCCGGCTGCGATATTCGGGTTTGGCGAGTCAAAGACGAGCGTCATGATCGTTGCTTCGTCACGGCCTGTCGAGCTGTTTACTTTTGTGTTGGCCCGCATCGCTTCTACCATTTGATCAGGGTTCATCTGGTTTTGTCCATTGAAAACATTCAATTTCTGCGCAACGTTCAAAAGGTTCTCACGTGTGAGCAAGCGCGCCTCAAAGAGCTGGAGTTGCTCTTGTTTTGGCAGCTCGACAGTTGATTGCGCGAGTTGCCCCGGAATTTGTGAGCTTTCCACAATCAGGCGCACGCGAGATTGATAGATCGCGGGCAGCGTGATGGCCGTTAGAATTCCGACCATTGCGAACACGGTAAAAACCAACAAGAACCAAGGAAGTCTGCGCCAAACGAGGGCGGCGTAGAATTTGATTTCGTTGTTCATGCCGCAGCTCCCGCGGCGAGTTCGCCATAGTGGAACAATCCGTCCTCGATCACGTTGCGCACGGTCGCCTCGGTTACATTTTTGGTCTCCGCGCTCCATGCATAGACCATAGCAAGATCGCATAGCTGATTGACGAGGCGCGGAACGCCGCCCGTTTTGAGAAAGACGAGGTGTGCGGCTTCGGGACTAAATTCGTGGCCTGTTCCACCCACCGCCATGATACGGTGCGCGATGTAGTGCCCTGTTGCGTCGTGATCCAGAGGTCCGATATGGAAGCTGGCCGAGATTCGTTGTGCCAGTTGGCGCATTTGCGGGCTTGACACGATGTCACGTAATTCGGGCTGGCCGACCAGAATGAGTTGGATCAATTCGTCCTTGTTTGAATTGACGTTAGTGAGCATTCGAATTTCTTCCAGGCCTTCAATGGAGAGGTTTTGTGCCTCGTCAATCATCAGAACGACGCGGTTTCCCGCGGCGTATTGTTCCAACAAAAAGTCTTGGAAGCGCTGAAACAGCGAGACGTAATTGTCACCGTATGGCGCGGCATCGATGCCAAAGGAATTGAGCACCCACTGAAGCAATTCTCCCCGCCCCCCTTGCGCGTTGGAGATGAGGCCAATGACGAGATTTGGCGTGCGTTTGTTTAAGAGCGCCTGAATGAGTGTCGTTTTGCCTGAACCGACTTCGCCGCTGACCAACGTGATGGGAGCACGGGACAACAGGCCGTATTCCAGGACCGAAAAGGCACGTTTGTGCTGTGCCGACCAGTACAAAAGACTTGGGTCAGGCAAGAGCGTGAACGGACGCTCCGTTAGGCCGAAAAAGCTCGCATATAATCCTTCAGTCGACATCCCGGTTTCCGATGTTTTGTCGATGCCATGCCCAAAATATGGCCGTGCTCGATGTTTCTGATTTAGTCTGTATCGAGAACAATTTCACAGAAAATTAAGACATTGTTGCGGCACACGTGGGAAAAAGCGAAGATTTTGTATAAATCTTGTGGTGCATTGGCCACGATTTAGGGTCAATCGATTGGTTTAATCATCCGAACATCTGATAAAATTTATCAACGTTTGAAACTTCCGTATCGCTTGTTTTAGGGTGTTTGCGAGCAAAACATCCAACACGAAGGGGCATACGGCGTGCGGCGTTTTAGAATTCTATTGGTCGTTTTGATCGCATTGACGGCCTGTAAATCGTCACAAGAGAAATCGGATGCCTATTTGAAGTCGGCCATCTCGCTGTCTCAAAACGGTGAGGCGCGCGGTGCAATTCTCGAGCTCAAAAATGCGATAAAACTGAATGAGACCAATATTCCCGCGCGCAAGCTTTACGCGCAGTTGCTTTTTGAAGCGGGGGATATTTCACGATCCTTTCGCGAATTTCGGTACGTATCCGAGGTGTATCCAAAAGATCTGGATGCCGCGCGTGCCATGGCGGGTATCGCGTTTGATAGCAATGATATGGACAATGCGCAGACGTATCTCAGGGTTGCCCAAAATTTAGATGCCACGGATTTGGGTGTGCGCGACATCGCGGTTGGTGTGGCTTACCGTCTCGGCGCAAAGGACCGTGACGCGGAGGCGATGGATCGCGCTGTCGCTGAGGCATTGACCTTGGTTGCGTCCAACCCTGATCTTATTCGTGCGCGCCGTGTCATCATTGCCCACATGTTGCGCACGGGGCGGGCGGATGAGGCCATACCTTTCATTGATGAGGGGTTGCGTCTCACTCCAACGGATCGAGGTTTGCAGAATACAAAGCTGGTCGCACTCAATGAGCTTGGGCGATCTGATGATATTCGCGCGCAGATATTGACCATGATCGCGCTAGATCCTGAGAATGTAGAAGTCCAACGCCTCTTGATGGATTGGTATCTGTCGCAAGGGCGTCTGGACGAGGCGCAAGCATGGCTGAAAGGGCGGATTGATCCCGAGAGCGCGGATGCGTCCCCGCGTCTTACGTATATGAGGTTTCTATCTCAAATACGGTCAAACACCGTGATGAGAGATGAATTGCGTCGCGTACTACAGGCGGATGATGTCCCAAATGACATAGAGGAAAACCGCACCGCGTTCGACGCACTTTTGGCCGGTGCCGATTATGTCGAGGGCGATACGGTGTCTGCGATGTCTGATCTGGAAGCCTTGATTGGTCGGGCACCGCCAGATGTGAATGTTGATCATATCAAAATGCAGCTTGCGGTCATGCGCCGCGAAACGGGCGATGCTGTTGGGGCCCGCTCTTTGATTGATGACGTGCTTGCGCATGATCCCAGCCAATTGCAGGCGCTAAAAGAGAAGGCAGGGTGGCTTATCAATGACGGCGAAATCGATGATGCCATTTTGGTGTTACGCTCTGCGCTCAGTGATGCCCCCGAGGATCCGCAACTTTTTTCACTTTTGGCAACGGCATACGAGCGTGACGGAAAAGACTCGCTTGTCTCCGATATGCTGGCGCGCGCGACCGAGGCGTCACTCAATGCGCCAGATGAGTCCCTTAGATATGCGGCGCGCCTCAATCAAAAGGGTGAGCCACGATTGGCTGAAAAGGTGATTGAACAGGCGCTTCGGCGCAATTCGCGCGATCTACGGCTCTATGTGAGTCTGGTTGAAATCCATTTGGGAGTGCGCGATTGGCCGCGTGTGACGCGAAGCCTTGCGTTGATGTCGCAGACTTTTACCTCCGAAGCAGCCAAAACTGCCATCGCTGGCTTACAGGCGCGACTTTTGGAAGAGCAAAACAAATCGACGGAACTTACGGAGTTTTTGCAACGAAGAGCCGATGAAGAAAGCAGCTCGCTTGGGGCGCAGTTTGCGATTGTTCAAAACCTCATCGTCAATGGAAACACGGATGCGGCGCGGGCGCGGGTAGATGAGCTGTTGCGCGATGCGCCTGACGATCCAAATGTTCGGCTCGTGCATGCTCTGGTGCAATACGACACCGGCGCGCTCGTTGATGCCGCACAGGCGCTAGAGGCTCTAACTTTTGACGAGCCGAGTTTTGAGCCATCATGGCCGGTTTATGCCCATGTCGTCGAACAATTGGACGGTCGCGACGCCGCGCTCAAAATTATTGAAAACGCGCGCCTCGCCAATCCTTCAAGTCGCGCCTTGCAGCTGGATTATGCCGGGCGGCTTGAGGCGGTATCGCGCATCGAGGATGCGATTGTGCAATATCAGGCGCTTTATGAAAGCGGGCCTGATGACTTGATCGTCGTCAACAATCTTGTGAGTTTACTGAATGCATCACACAAAGATCCGCAGAGCGTGGAGCGCGCGTTTGAGCTTGCGCGTGTACTCAAGGGCAGCAATGTGCCTGCATTTCAAGACACCTTCGGGCGGGCTGCATTTTTAGCGGGAGATATGGACAGCGCGCTACCAGCCTTGGAGGCCGCTGCAAAGGCACTCCCAAGTATCCCGTCTGTGGCCTATCATTTGGGGGAGGTCTATGCGCGGCTCGGGCGGACACAGGACGCACGCCAAGCATTCCAAGAGGCCGTTAACCTGTTGCGCGATGGACTCGCCCCCGACCCATTGTTGCGCCGCGATGTTACAAAAGCACTTGAAGAGCTAGCGCAGCAATGAAACTAATGACATGGTATTAGATACTATTGGTCATTATTTGTGTTTGGCGCGGGTGTTGCGCCTTTTGAAATAAAACAGATAACGGTCGTATGGGCCTCAGTCATAAGGGTAGAGCATGCCGAGATTGATTTCAGGCCTGATGGCCGTATTTTTGGTTTTGTTCGCATCTGCGGGACATGCTGCGGGATATCGTATTCAGGTGGGCGACACTCTTAAGGTCGAGGTGTTGGAAGACCCATTGCTGAACCGTACGGTACTTGTTTTGCCAGACGGATCGGTGAATTTCCCCTCACTCGGAGCGGTGCGCGCACGCGGGAAAACCGCCATTGCGGTTCAAGATGAGATATCCAAAGGGCTAGGCGCCGTCTTTGCATCGATGCCAACGGTTTACGTGTCCGTTGTCCATGTGCGCGATGTCTTGCCCTCCAGTGTCCGCCCCGATCCTGACAACATCTATGTGATGGGCGAGGTCAAACAGCCGGGCCTTATCAAATCGGAAAAGCCGATTTCAGTTCTACAAGCCATCGCGCAAGCGGGCGGCTTTACACGGTTTGCCGCGACAAAGCGCGTTGAACTTCACCGCATTGATACAACTTCACAATCCGAACAAGTTTACTATTTTGACTATAAGAACAAGCGCGGCATTTCGGGCGGGTTCAGATTGCGGGCAGGGGACGTCATTAGCGTTCCCGAACGCAAGCTTTTTGAGTGATCGGACGAAAGTAGACCATTCAGGAGCCTTTAATCCGTGACCCTCTACGCTAAACGAGCAGCCATTTTGGCAAAGGTCGCAGTCTATGCCGCGCTAGTTGGCATAACCGCGTTCAATTCAGCAGTGGCACAAGTTCAAATTGACCTCGACGATGGCGTGCCCTCGGGCAGTCGTCTTTCCATTGGGACCGGCTTGCGATGGGACTATAACCCCGATCAAGTCCCTGATGGTGAGGCCACGCACACAGGGCTAATTTCATTTGCTGATTACAGTTACAGCTGGGAAACTCCGTCGACTGCATTAATTTTTAAGGCAGGCGGGGATTATGTTTTAGGTGCGCAAAGCAACGACTTCGACGCGCCTTATCTAGACGTATCGTTCATTCACGAGATGGCGAGAACACGAGTGTCGTCGGCGTTTCGGTATGACAAAGGAGATATTTCTTCTTCAACCTACAGTGAGGCCAGTGACGGGTCTATTGATATCGCGTCCGGATCTGGTGGCGTGGCTCAATCACGTATGATGTTAGGCTTTGAAGGAGGTATTGATGCGCCGTTGAGTTACGAGCTGTCGGGTGAGTGGCGACAGACGGATTTTAGCGGTGCGGTATCGGCGTCACATTTTGACAACGATACTTTGCGCGGTGAGGCGCGTGCCACCGCGCAGTTGTCACCCATGACCTCTGTGGTTTTTGATGTCATGCACGAGGACTTCTCAAAGAATGACGACCTGAATACCGAGCGCACAACTGATCTTGCGCGCATCTCTGTGGTGCAGCGACTTGATCGGATTACCGTCGCGCGGTTTGGTGTAGGAGAGCGCCGAACTTCGCTGTCCTCAGAGGTTGAAAACACCACCGCCAGTGGATTGGCCGCAACGGTTTCATTGCGCCGCGAACACAGCGGGGGCGACAGTCAACTGCGCTACACACGGGATATAAACAAAATCGGGGCGTGGCAAACGCTCTCGATTGGCCGCACCAACGCGTTGAGCAATGGTGCGGTGGAATGGTCCCTTGGGGTCACGGACACATCTCGGGGCAATGTTGAAATGATCGGTGACCTTACGTATCGTCAGAGCTTAAAGCGCGATGCCTTCGCCTTGGGTGTGACACGGCGCTATGGGGTAAATGACGATGGTGACGAGGAAATGGTAAGCCGTGCCAACCTTACACTTGATCACGCATTCGACGATGTTTCAGGTGTGAATGTCCGCCTATCGGGTACTGCACTGATGGCTGTGAACGCAAATGATGCAGAATACGATGCACGGATTGCCTATCGCCGCGATATAATTGAGGGAGTGTCCTTGGAGGCTGGGGTGCGGTTTCAGGTCTTTGACGAAGCAGATTATGGATTGACGAGATCAGGCCGTGCCTTTTTGACCCTGAGCCGTGATTTCTCGACGCGCTGATCCCATGATCCAAAGAGGTGTATGACAAGTGGCCAATGCTGTGATCCATGTCACCACGCGCCCACGCGATCCGATCGGCGGCATAGTATGGCTGATCCTAGCGCTCGTTGGGGCGGCCCTTTTCTTTTATGAGGGGCTGGACGCGCTTGTGACTGCATGGGCAACGCCAGAATATAGTCATGGTCCGATTATCCCGCTTTTGTCCGGCGTCTTATTGCTCCGCGAGTTAAAGGACGTTCCGGTACACTCCGGCACGGTCAATCGTGCTCCGGGTGTTGCGTTGCTTGTGGTGTCCGTGATGTTTGCAACGCTTGGCAAGCTTGCGCAGATATCTGAGGTGGTGGCCTACGCGACGATCATTTGGGTTGCCGCCGTGCTCCTCATTTCGTTTGGTTGGGCGCAAGGCAAACACTTTTGGCCTGCGGTGCTACACTTGGTCTATATGCTCCCGCTCCCAGGAGTGTTCTACTATAAACTTTCAACCTTCCTTCAAGGCGTGTCGTCAGAACTCGGCGTATTTATGCTTCAGGGGCTGAATGTTCCTGTGTTTCTTGAAGGCAATATTATCGAGCTTGATACGATCAAGCTGCATGTGGCCGAAGCATGTTCGGGGTTGCGCTATCTCTTTCCGATTTTGAGCTTTTCGTACGTCTTTGCGGTGCTTTACCGAGGGCCGCGATGGCATCGTGCGGTTCTTTTGATTGCTGCGGCGCCAATTACCGTTTTGATGAACGCCGTGCGCATCGCGGTTGCGGGTCTGTTGGTCAAACACTGGGGGCCAGATCACCTAGAGGGGTTTACCCATTTCTTTGAAGGTTGGGTGATTTTTATGTCCTGCGTGGCGCTTTTGATGGTCCTCGCGTGGGGGCTTTTGCGGTTGCGCCGCGACCCTATTTCATTTTTAGACGCCTTCGATTTGTCCACCGAAGGACTGTGGGAGCAGGCCAAGAGGGTGCGGTTGATCGCCCCGTCTCGTGCGTTGAAAATAGCTGCGCTTGTCACACTGGTGGGGACTGCAATCTGGCAGGTGCGCCCAAATCCCGTTGTGCTTTCGGTGGATCGTGATCCCTTTGCGCTTTTCCCGCGCACATTGGGGGAGTGGGAGGGCGCAACCATGGCGCGTTATGACGTTGCTGTCGAAGAGACGCTCGCTGCCGACGACTATGTGCGGATCACCTATTCCCAAAATGTGCTAACGCCCAGCGTCGAGTTTTTTGCTGCGTTTTACGCCGATCAGACCAAAGGCGGCACACATTCTCCTGAGATATGTTTGCCTAGCGCAGGGTGGGAAATCGCCCAGATAGAGCGGGTGGATTTAGGCCCTCAAGTTGGCTTTGATCAAAGTTTTAGGGTCAACCGCGCAATCATTCAAAAAGGCGAGGCGCGCATGTTGGCCTACTACTGGTTTGAGCAGCATGGCCGTCACGTTGCGTGGGATTTTGAGGCAAAGATGCTATTGTTCTGGGATGGGTTGACGATGGGGCGCACGGATGGGGCGCTCGTGCGTTTGATTACGCCAATTGGTGCGACTGAGACGCCGGAGGACGCCGAATTGCGTTTGAGTGACGTGTTCGTGCATACGGTTCGCGCCCTGCCACGGTTTGTACCAATTGCGGAAACATTTACACCGCCGTTCGTCCAGTAGGTCGATGTCGCGCGGTGCGATGTGACGGCAGCTTTTATGCTATGCGCAGGAACATCCAAAAGATTTTAGGGCCATCGACGAGATAGCGTTTCCACATGCGGGCGGGGTTGCTCAGTAGGCGATACGCCCATTCCAAACCGTTGGTTTGAACCCACTTTGGCGCCCGCCTTTGGCGACCTGTCAAAAAATCGATGCTTGCGCCAACGCACATGCCCAAGCCTGCGGTGTTTGCGCGACGCTTGAGTTCATGAGCAAAGAGTTCCTGTTTCGGAAACGAAATGCAGATCAGTAAAGTATCATATTCAGTCGCCTCTACACGGCGCAGTGTTTGTGTCCATTCGGGTGATCCGACAGACATGTGTGGGGCGGAGATGCGTATTAGATTGGCGTGTGGATAGCGCAGGGTAAGGGCGTCGAAATCTGCGCCGCTTGGCCCCAGTACAGCAATCCGTGGGCCGTCTTGGCGAGCTGTGACGATTAAATCGTGCACCATGTCCGAGCCGGGATAGGGCTGTAAAGAAATGCCTTTTAGGCCCGCAAGCTTGTTCAGAATACGGCTGTCGCACACGCGGTATTTTGCACCCTCATAGGCTGCGCGTAGGTCGGGGCGTTTCCAGATTTGAACGAGGTGATCAACGTTCGGTGTCACAATGTAGCAGAATTCGGTGGATGCATGGGATGTGAGAACCCCTTGCCAGTCGGCCGTGTCCGCCACTGCAAAGCTCATTCCCAAGAAAGAGCATTCGGCCACTTTGGCCGTACCGTTTTGGCGATAGCCCGAGGCATAAACAGCGTGGTCGGCGATGAACTCTTTGCATTCGAACATAGGTCTATCCAGTTTCCAAGGCGGAGCGATATCCGCGGGTCTGCGCTTTCGTTAACCATGATGGCAGAAAGGGGCGCAAATATGTTTGGACCAAGAAAGAGCTGTGTTCTCAGGGTAATGAGCACAAAAAAACGGCGGCCTAAAAGGCCGCCGTTTCGAATTCAATGTCGAAAGCTAAAAATTAATCAGCAGATACGACGGCTGCGATAGCGAGAACGCCAAGCAGGATAAGAGCAGCACTGCCACCGAGGGAAGAGCCAGCGGCTTCTTCAACGATCACAGGAGCTTCGATCATGGGCTCGGAGTAGCTGCCTGCGGAAGCGGATACAGCTGTAAGAGCGAATGCGGAAGCGAGTACGACTTTTTTCATCACCAGATCTCCATAAAGAAGGTATACACTCGACCACTTCGGTCAAGCTCGGATCAGATTTTGCACAAACAGCGCCTCGTTTAAAGCCCTAATTATCGACACCCGCATCGATAATCCCATCCTATGTGGCCATTGTGGCACATAAAGGGGCTTTTTATCCCAAAAGCGCAGATAAACAGGTTCACTTTACGTTAATTGCGATTCTCACCCACAAAATTTTGGCGAGGTTTCCGATAGATACATGCCCTCTCGCGCGTTCGCGAGAGTGATTCTTCTGGACAGTGTTTGCGGTCTGCGTCATCCAGTTGTCCTGCAAAAAAGGACGCTGACATGGTCAAAGGATTTGTTTGGTTGACGTTGGCCTACGGGCTAAGCCAGTTTTATCGCGCGTGTCTTGCTGTATTTGCGCCGGTGCTGGATGCCGAGATTGGCCTTGGTGCAGATCAGGTCTCTACGGCTGTGGGTCTATGGTTTTTGGCCTTTGCCGCGATGCAAATTCCCGTTGGATGGCTCTTGGACCACAAGTCACCGCGTTTGACGGCCTCCATCCTTTTGTTGTTGGGCGGCGGTGGCGGCGCGGTTGTGTTTGGCTTGGCTCAAGGTGCCCTGTCAATTTACATGGCGATGATCCTGATCGGCATTGGATGTTCGCCGGTTTTGATGACCTCGTTCTATATTTTCGCACGTCTTGCACCGCGCGAGAAATTCGGCACGCTGGCAGGGCTTGTCTTAGGGATCGGGTCGTTAGGCAATGTTCTGGCGTCGGCGCCTCTCTCCATCGCATTGGAGGCAATCGGTTGGCGAGCGACGATGTTCGTGTTGGCGGGGGTGACGGCGTTGGTTGCATTGGCATTGTCGCGGCTAGTCGGTGATCCTCCACGGGTGTCGCGCGACCACACGCAGCCCAAACGCAAGCTAAGCGATTTGTTGCGGATTTATCCTTTGTACCCGATCCTTGTCATCGCAATGGTCGCCTATGCGCCTGGTGCCGGTTTGCGGGGCAGTTGGATTGGCGGCTATCTATCGGACGTCTACGGGTTGAGCTCTATTCAAATCGGAAATGCGGCGATCTACATGGCCATCGCCATGATTTTGGGCAGTTTTGTATTCGGTCCAGCGGATCGGCTTATAAAAAGTCGCAAAGTCATTATCGGTGGGAGCGGGATTGTCACGATTATCGCCTTGCTCACATTGTGGCGCAGCGGTGGGCAATGGCCTGTTGTTCCAACTGTCGGGCTGTTTATGGTCGTCGGCTTTTTCACCGCGAGCTATCCACAAATTATGAACCATGGTCGCACGCTTTTGCCTGAGGATTTAGTTGGTCGTGGCGTGACGCTGATCAATCTGTTCTCGATTGGGGGCGTTGGTGTGAGCCAGATCATAACCGCGCGACTATTTTCTCACGCGCAGGTGTCCGCACCAACTGTTGTCACGCCCTACGGTAGCGTTTTCGTGTTTTTTGCGGTTATGTTGGCGATAGGTTTGGTGATCTACGTCATAGATCTGAAAAGATTTGCGGGAGGGCGCACATGACCGATGACGCGGCCTCGTCACCCAATTGCGTGATTTTGAACGATACCTCGACCCGCTATCACCACGGGTGCATCAGGGTGATGGAGCAGCTCAAATCGGGGCTTGTGGACCGCGGTATCACAATTGCGGCATGCGCGCCCGCACGCCACGATTGGGAAAATGACCCCAAAATTATCGAACACATCCGTCGGTGTGATTTGGTTGTGATAAACGGTGAGGGCACGCTTCATCACGGTAACGCGAATGGCGAACGTCTGCTCAAACTTGCGAGTTGTGATGCGGCAAAGGGCGTCCCAATTGCTCTGGTTAATACTCTATACGAGCAAAACCCCGAACACTGGGGGCGCTACGTTGAAAAATTCGACATCGTGAGTGCTCGCGATACGCAATCTGCCAAGGAGATCAATGACAGTATTGGCAGACCTGTGGCGCGAACGGTTGCGGATCTGTCAATGAGCACTGGTGCGCTTAGTTACGATGGCCTTAGGGACGGTTTGATCGTTGGTGACAGTGTCAAATGGAACCGCCGAACTGATCTCGCAAAAGCGGCCTCACGTTTGTCCGCAGACCTGTATGTGCCAACCAAAACGCTATCGTCGGCAATTTGGAAATTCACTGTGGCACAGCGCGTACTTTATGCGCTCTATAACGGAGTGCTAACTCGCAGGCAGCCTAAATTTGTCATGCCGCGTGATGTTGATGGCTACCTACGTCTTT
>NZ_CBFHKW010000003.1:58879-93505 GCF_965656515.1 Celeribacter marinus | reverse complement strand
CCGATGGTGCCGGTGTAATGTGGCAACAATGGGCCTCTACCTTGGAATTATACGGGCGCATCTTGCACGCATGAGCGGCGCGAAAGCGGGTATCGCGCGCCACGCCCCCCACATCGCTGCGCGCACAAATGACATTCAGCAGAGCACGCGAAGGCTCCCGGACAAAAAACATCGCCTATCAGGCCTTGCACCCGCGCGCGTCATAGCTATAACCCACGACAATTTGCGCACCCCCGTTAGGGGGTGTGTCGTGCTGCACAAACATCAGAGGTCTGCCATGCCCAAAAGAACCGATATCCAGTCGATCATGATCATTGGGGCGGGGCCGATTGTCATCGGACAGGCATGCGAGTTTGATTACTCCGGCGCCCAAGCGTGTAAAGCACTTCGCGAAGAGGGCTACCGCGTCATCTTGGTCAACTCCAACCCCGCGACCATCATGACCGACCCCGATATGGCCGACGCCACCTACATCGAGCCAATCACGGCCGAGGTCGTGGCCAAGATCATCGAGAAAGAGCGCCCTGACGCGCTCCTGCCCACGATGGGCGGTCAGACAGGTCTGAACACCGCACTTGAATTGGATGATCTGGGCATTCTGGAAAAATTCAATGTCGAGCTGATCGGGGCAAAACGCGCCGCGATTGAAATGGCCGAGGATCGCAAACTGTTCCGCGAGGCAATGGACCGTCTGGGCATTGAGAACCCAAAGGCCACGATTGTCACGGCGCCAAAGCTGTCCCATGGCAAATACGATATCTCCGCCGGCTTGAAAATGGCGATGGACGCGCTCGACGAGATCGGCCTTCCGGCCATTATCCGCCCCGCCTTTACCCTTGGCGGTACCGGCGGCGGTGTGGCGTATAACCGCGACGATTACGAACACTTTTGCCGCTCGGGCATGGAAGCCTCGCCGATGGCGCAGATCCTCATCGACGAGAGCCTGCTCGGGTGGAAAGAATACGAGATGGAAGTGGTGCGCGACACCGCCGACAACGCCATTATCGTCTGTGCGATCGAGAACGTCGATCCGATGGGCGTGCACACGGGCGACAGTGTGACGGTGGCCCCCGCGCTGACGCTCACCGACAAAGAATACCAGTTGATGCGCACCCATTCCATCAACGTGCTGCGCGAAATTGGCGTGGAAACGGGCGGCTCCAACGTGCAGTGGGCCGTGAACCCCGCCGATGGCCGCATGATCGTGATCGAGATGAACCCGCGCGTATCGCGCTCCTCCGCCTTGGCGTCCAAGGCCACCGGTTTCCCGATTGCCAAAATCGCGGCAAAACTAGCCGTTGGCTATACGCTTGACGAATTGGACAACGACATCACGAAAGTGACCCCTGCGTCCTTTGAGCCGACCATCGACTATGTCGTCACCAAGATCCCGAAATTCGCGTTCGAAAAATTCCCCGGCTCCGAGCCGAACCTGACCACCGCTATGAAGTCTGTGGGCGAAGCAATGGCCATTGGCCGTACCATCCACGAGAGTCTGCAAAAAGCGCTCGCGTCCATGGAGTCCGGTCTCACAGGGTTTGACGACATCGCGCTTGCGGATATGCCAGAAGCCGCGAACATTGTTGAGACCGAAGGCAGTGAAGATACATTGTCGCGTGTGTTGCGTGGAGCCGACGATCAGGCACAACGTCAGATCGACAAATCTGTCACACGCGAACTGGCGAAAGCGACGCCCGACCGTTTGCGCGTGATTGCCCAAGCGATGCGGTTCGGCTTTTCAGATATCGAAATCAACGAAATCAATAGCTACGATCCGTGGTTCCTTGCACGTATTCGCGAGATCGTTGAGATGGAAAACGCAATTCGCAAGGATGGCCTTCCGGTCACCGAAGAGGGTCTTCGGGCCGTTAAAATGATGGGCTTCACCGATGCGCGTTTGGCAACCCTGACGGGGCGTGACGAGGACAACGTACGCCGTGCGCGCCGCAACCTCGGCGTCAATGCGGTGTTCAAACGCATCGACACCTGTGCCGCCGAATTCGAAGCGCAAACGCCCTATATGTACTCCACCTACGAAGCCCCGATGATGGGCGAAGTGGAATGCGAGGCGCGTCCGTCCGATCGCAAAAAGGTCGTCATTTTGGGCGGTGGTCCGAACCGCATCGGCCAAGGGATCGAGTTTGATTACTGCTGTTGTCACGCCTGTTACTCGCTGACCGAGCAAGGCTACGAGACCATCATGGTCAACTGTAACCCCGAAACGGTGTCCACCGACTATGACACTTCGGATCGTTTGTATTTCGAGCCGCTGACGTTTGAACATGTGATGGAAATCCTGCGCGTGGAGCAGGAAAACGGCACGCTGCACGGCGTGATCGTCCAGTTCGGCGGGCAAACTCCACTGAAAATCGCACAAGCGCTGCAAGACGAAGGCATTCCGATCCTCGGCACCTCGCCCGACGCGATCGATCTGGCCGAGGACCGCGAGCGCTTCCAAGACCTTGTGAACCGTTTGGGCCTCAAACAGCCGCACAACGGCATTGCCTCCACCGATGAGCAAGCGCTTGAGATTGCTGTCGACATCGGCTTCCCACTAGTGATCCGTCCCTCTTACGTCTTAGGTGGTCGCGCGATGGAAATCGTGCGCGATATGGATCAACTCAAACGCTACATCCGTGACGCCGTGGTGGTGTCTGGCGATAGCCCCGTGTTGCTCGACAGCTACCTGTCGGGCGCGACCGAGGTCGATGTCGATGCGTTGTCCGACGGTGAAACCGTCCACGTTGCGGGCATCATGCAGCACATCGAAGAGGCAGGTGTCCACTCGGGCGATAGTGCGTGTTCCTTGCCGCCCTACTCGCTCAAACCCGAGATCGTCGAGGAGCTGAAACGCCAGACGGTTGACTTGGCTTTGGCGCTCAATGTTGTTGGCCTGATGAACGTGCAATTCGCAGTCAAAGACGATGTGATTTTCCTCATCGAGGTCAATCCGCGCGCCTCGCGCACCGTGCCGTTCGTGGCTAAGGCCGTGAATTCGCCCATCGCCTCCATCGCCGCACGTCTCATGGCGGGCGAGAAAATGGCGAACTTCGATCTGGTTGACCCGTCCAAAACCGGACGCTTTGCGGTGAAAGAGGCCGTGTTGCCCTTTGCCCGCTTCCCCGGTGTCGATACGATTTTGGGACCGGAAATGCGCTCCACGGGCGAAGTTATGGGCCAAGACTTGAGCTTTGCACGCGCCTTTCTCAAGGCGCAGTTGGGCGCAGGCACTGACCTGCCGTCTGGCGGAAAGGTGTTCGTGTCGGTCAAGGATTACGACAAAAAGCCCAAGATGGTTGAGGCGATCCAGACCCTCTCCGATCTCGGGTTTGAAATCGTCGCCACCCGTGGCACCGCCAAGTTTTTCGAGGAAAACGGCATCGCCACCACGGTGGTGAACAAGGTTTACGAGGGCCGTCCGAACATCGCCGACATTATGAAGAACGGCGAGATTTCATTGGTTCTCAACACGACCGAGGGCACACAGGCCGTCGAGGATTCCCGCGAAATCCGCAAAGTCGCTCTCTACGACAAGATCCCGTATTTCACAACCGCCGCCGCCTCACACGCCGCCGCGATGGCGATCAAATCACGGGTCGAGGGCGACATGGACGTGATGAGCTTGCAAGAATTGTAAGCCGCGCCACATCGCGAAACGGATCAAACGCCCCGCTCATGTGCGGGGCGTTTTGCTTTGCGCACGCAGCATAATCCTTGACTTATCGCCCCATCTCCCCCATGTGTACCTTACAGATGTCCCATGCTGCCGCGTGAGCAGCCGCGTATGTGTCCAAAATGGACTGCGCCGCAGATGTCATACTATGGCCGATACCGGCCACCAGATCCCAAAATCACGCATGGGGTCGGCGGGAAGACGAGCGGGGCAATCGGCCCTCTTCGGTATCCTTTCCCGCGACCATCAAAAGCGCCCCGTTTCGGGGTGCGTCATGCTGTGTGGGCCTCCCACCAAAGGACGTTTATGACTGATTTTTCTATGCTCGGCCTTCAGCCGCGCCTTCTCAAGTTGTTGAAAGATATGAAACTTGAGACACCAACCCCCATCCAAGCCCGCGCCATTCCCGAAGTGATGAATGGCCGCGACGTTATGGGCCTTGCCCAGACCGGAACAGGTAAAACACTGGCGTTTGGCCTGCCGCTATTGCACATGGCGCTGACCGAAGGCTCCAAGCCCTCGGCAAAAACCACACGTGCGCTGATCCTCGCACCGACCCGCGAGTTGGTAAACCAGATCGCCGACACGCTGTTTCCCTATATCAAAGACACCCACCTCAAGTTGAACCGTGTTGTTGGCGGCACCTCGATCAACAACCAGATCAAGCGCCTTGAGCGTGGCACAGACATCCTTGTCGCCACTCCCGGTCGCTTGATGGACCTGATTGATCGCCGCGCCATCACCCTATCCGAGACAACGTTCCTTGTGCTCGATGAGGCCGACCAGATGCTCGACATGGGGTTCATCCATGCGCTGCGTAAATTGGTGCCGATGCTCGCCAAGGAGCGTCAGACCATGCTGTTCTCCGCCACGATGAGCAAACAGATGAACGAGATCGCGCAAAGCTATCTCACATCGCCTGTGCGCGTCGAAGTGTCCCCTGCGGGCAAGGCCGCCGACAAGATCGACCAAGAGGTCCACTTCATCCCCGCGGGCGACAAATACGACACGCTCAAAGAGATGCTCGCTACACACCGTGGCGATTTGGCTCTTGTGTTCTCGCGCACCAAACACGGCGCGGAACGCATGTCCAAACAGCTGCAAAAGGCGGGCTTTAACGCCGGTTCGATCCACGGCAACAAGTCGCAAAACCAACGCGAGCGCACTATTAAAGACGCGCGCAATGGTCAGATCGAAGTCCTCGTGGCCACCGATGTGGCGGCGCGTGGCATCGACATTCCTGCCGTGCGCCACGTCTACAACTACGAATTGCCAAACGTGCCCGAGAACTACGTGCACCGCATTGGCCGCACCGCGCGTGCGGGTCGCGAAGGTAAGGCCGTGGCATTTTGTGCACCCACCGAGCTGGATGATTTTCGCGCCATCGAGAAGGTGATGAAAATCCGCATCCCGATCGCGACAGCCGCATCATGGGCTGCGGATGATCAAAAAGCCGAACCCAAACCCAAGCAGCAAGGCCGTCGTGGCAATGGTGGAGGCGCAGGTGGCGGTGGCGGTCGTGGTGGCCCGCGCCGCTCCGGTGGCGGCAAACCACAAGGTGCGCCCAAAGCGGGAGGTGGCGCACGTCCCGGTCACACCCAGCAACGCCGTAGCGGCGGTGGCAAGTCCAAGGCTCATGGCTAAACCAAATTCAGGCGCGAGGGGAAACCTTCGCGCCTTTTACATGCTAAAACGTCCTTGATCGCGGCGCGCGCGTGGGGCAAACCCCCTGCATGGCAAAACTGTACTTTCAATACTCGACGATGAACGCAGGCAAATCGACACTGCTTCTACAAGCGTCCCACAACTACCGCGAGCGCGGCATGGACACCTATTTGATGACCGCGCAGTTTGACAATCGTGCGGGCGAGGGTCGCATCGGGTCGCGCATCGGTATTGGCGAGGCGGCAGATACCTTTGCCGCTGGCGAAGATCTTTTTGCCAAGGTCAAGGCGCGTCTGGCGCAGGGCAAAGTTGCGTGTATCTTTATCGACGAAGCCCAGTTTTTGACCCATGAACAGGTTTGGCAACTGGCGCGCGCGGTTGATGATTTGGGCGTGCCGATCATGACCTACGGGCTAAGGGTCGATTTTCAGGGGCATTTGTTCCCCGGCTCTGCGGCGCTCTTGGCGCTTGCCGATGAAATGCGCGAGGTGCGCACGATCTGTCATTGCGGCAAAAAGGCATCGATGGTCGTGCGCACAAATGACGCGGGCGACGTGTTGACCGAGGGCGCACAGGTCGAAATTGGCGGCAACGAGCGATACGTCTCGTTGTGCCGCCGTCATTGGCGCGCGGCCATGGGCGACACGCAAGCCCCTTAAGAGCTAGTGCAACCGCCCGCCGATTGGCACCGCTTGATCAGGCCGTGCGAGCACAACCTCACCGTTGGCATCGGGAAATCCGAGCACCAGAACCTCTGACATAAAGCGGCCGATCTGGCGCGGCGGGAAGTTGACCACGGCCATCACCTGCGTGCCGATCAGTGTCTCAATCGTATAATGCGCCGTGATTTGGGCTGATGATTTCTTTTCACCAATGTCACCGCCAAAATCGATCCATAGTTTGATCGCAGGTTTGCGGGCCTCAGGATAGGGTTCGGCGCGGGTGATCGTGCCCACGCGCACATCGACCTTTAGAAAATCGTCGTAGCTGATATCGTTCATTATTCTGCAAGCTCCGCATCGCGTGTCATCGCGGCCTGAATGGCCCGATCAAGGAGGGGGACAAACCCGTCATCTTCGTTCATCAAAACGCGCAAGGCCTCGGCGGTTACGCCATTGGGTGAGGTCACGTTGATGCGCAACTGGGTCGGAGTTTCGTCCGAATTTTCGGCCAGATGCCCCGCACCGCCGACTGTGGCACGCGCAAGTTGCAACGCCAATTCGGCAGACAATCCCGCCTTTTCGCCCGCTGCCGCCATCGCCTCGATAAGGTGAAACACGTAGGCCGGACCACAGCCAGACACGGCGGTGAGGGCGCGCATTTGGCTTTCGGTCTCAAGGCGGACGACCTGCCCCACCGCCTGCAACAAGGTGTCGGCAAGGTCGAGTTGTGCGCCGGTGACGCACGCATTACCAACAATGCCCGTGATACCGCGGCCCACGGCCGAGGGCGTGTTTGGCATGGCGCGAACAATCGGTGTGCGCGCGCCAAGCATCTCCTCGTAAGCAGCCAACGTGATCCCCGCAGCGACAGACAAAAACACCGTGGAGCCATTGCCCAAAGCGCGCAGGGTTGGCAAAGCTTCGGCCATTTTTTGCGGCTTTACAGCGATCAAAACCACGGCCGGATCAGTTGGCAGTGCGGTGTTAATATGCACGCCAGTGGATTTGACCCAATCGGACGGACGTGGGGCGAGGACCGTGACGGACGTGGCAGGCAACCCGCCATCAAGCCATCCTTTGAGCATGGCCGAGCCCATTTTCCCGCAGCCCAAAAGCACCAAACCGCGCGTTTTCACATCATCCATCGACATGGCATTCCATCCTTGTGCGTCTCAAATATAGACGCCCCCTGCGTGGCAGAGGGCGCATTGACTATTGTAGTGTGTCGCGGCCAAATCGCAACGGCAGCCATGCAGACACCCGCGCGCCAAATTGCGATCAGGCGCGCCCGTATGCTTCGCAAATCGCGATATCCATCGCGTCTTTCGGGCTACGATCCGACCACGCAGCCAATTGAAACGCAGGATAAAAGCGCTCGCAATTGCCAACGGCCGATCCGATCAAACGGTCAATCTGTTCCGAACTCGCAAATTGCCCCCCGGAAAGCGGCAAGCCGTAGCGGTAAACCATCATACTTTGCTCATTCCAGTAGGAAAATGCACCCGTCCAACATTGGTCATTTGCGTGGTTGAGAACCTCGTAAATCTTGTGCAGCTTGTCTTGGGGCGGCTCCATCTCAAAGGTGCAGATCAGACGCAACGTCTCGTCATAATCCGACCATGCCAGCGTGATGGAATAGGTGCGCCACTGACCCTCGACGGCCATGGCAATCTGATCCTCCGTGACGCGGTCAAATTCCCAATCGTTGTGCGCGGCCAACGATTCTACGAGATCAATCGGGTGGATGTCTTCGGTGATATCGTACTCGGTCAGCGACATGTGCGGCCTCATATGTGTTTGCTTATATGGCTGTGTGTAACATTCCCACAGCGTCCCTAAGACTTGGTGCCTGCTCAAGGGGCTGATGTTTTCTTGTGTCCCCTTACTAGATATGGTGTTCCAAAAGGATCGTTGCTGTAAAGTTAATTTTTAACCTTATCCCCAGTAATCGACATTCACCCACAGGATTTTGGCGTTTTCCACAGCTCGGTTGTGCCCATTGTGGAGCGTTTTCGGTGCACCGCACATTTGGGCCATGCATAAACATCGATCAGGGCACAAAAAAACGGCCCCGAATATCGGGGCCGTGTCTGTCGCACATCTCGTAGGTGCGCGCGCCTATTTCTTAGTCGTCTTTGTCACGGTTTTTTTACGTTCCAGAGCATCGAGACGTTTTTTCAACTCTTCGTTCTCTTCACGCGCTTTTTGCGCCATCGCGCGTGTCGCATCGAATTCGTCGCGCGTGACAAAATCGCGGTCCGCCAACCAGCGATCTACAAGGCCTTTCAAGGCGGTATCAGCCTCGTCTTTCGCCCCTTGAGCCACGCCCATGGCGTTGGTCATCAATTGCGAGATGTCGTCGAGAATTTTGTTGCGCGTCTGCATGAGCCCACTCCTGAATGTGTTTGTCACTATATGGGGCGTCACACCGCAAATCACAAGGTTGACTTCCCCCCGTGCAAATTTACAGATGCGCACATGACCACATTTATGCCCGCAGTTCTCAATTTTCCCAATGTCTCGCCCGTCTTGTTCGAGATTAGCATCGGGGCGTTTCATTTCGCCCTCCATTGGTATGCTCTCGCGTATATCGCGGGGATCATTGTGGGATGGTGGCTTGTCACCCGCGCACTGGCCGCCGCACGGTTGTGGCCACGCGACACCGCGCCGATGAGCCGCGAGACTGTTGATGACTTGCTCACATGGCTCATTCTGGGCGTCATTGTTGGCGGACGGCTGGGCTATGTGCTTTTTTACAAGCCGGGTTATTATCTCGCCAATATGATTGAAATCCCGATGATCTGGCAGGGCGGCATGTCGTTTCACGGCGGATTTTTGGGAGTGGTCGTGGCCGCGTTCATCTACGCAGGGCGTCACAACATTGATCGATTAAGCTTGGCTGATACGCTGGCTATGGCCACACCTGTGGGCTTGATGCTCGGGCGTATCGCCAACTTTGTGAATGCCGAACTATGGGGGCGTCCATCCACCGCCCCGTGGGCCGTTATTTTCCCGGGCGATGAGGCACAGGCATGCGAAAATGTCGGCACATTGTGCGCCCGCCATCCCTCACAGCTCTACGAAGCGGGCCTTGAGGGCTTAATTCTTGGATCATTGATCTTGCTGCTTGTGTGGCGGTTCGAGGCGCTCAAGAGGCGCGGCTTGATTGCGGGTCTATTCTTTGCGGGCTACGGCCTATCGCGCTTTGTCGTCGAGTTCTTTCGGCAAGCGGATGCGCAATTCATTACGCCCGAAAACCCGATGGGCACTGTGGTGCTTTACATGTCGATGGGGCAACTTTTGTCGCTGCCGATGATCGGGTTTGGTCTTGTGCTTATGGTGAGAGCGCGCCGCACATGACGCCGCTGGCGGACATCCTCGCACGGCGCATCGCCAAAGCGGGACCGATGTCATTGATGGAGTTTATGGCTGAGTGTTTGCTTCACCCACACCACGGTTATTACACCACCCGCGATCCCTTTGGCACTAGCGGGGATTTCATCACGGCCCCCGAAATCAGTCAAATGTTTGGTGAGCTATTGGGGTTATGTCTGGCCCAATCGTGGATGGATCAAGGATGCCCGACACCGTTTACGTTGGCCGAAATCGGGCCAGGGCGCGGAACGTTGATGGCGGATGTGCTGCGCGCCACCAAAGCCGTTCCAAATATGCATGCCGCGATGCAGGTGCATCTTATTGAGGCATCCCCGCCCCTTAGGGCCGTGCAGCGCGACACGCTGACGGGGTTTGATGTGACTTGGATCGATGAGGCGGCATCCCTGCCCGCGCACCCCCTTTGGCTAGTGGCCAACGAGTTTTTTGACGCCTTGCCGATCCGGCAGTTTACCCGCGACGCACAAGGATGGCGTGAGACACAGGTTGCACTCGCGGGTGAGGCACTGACGCTTGGCCTGTCATCACCCGCCCCTATTGAGGCGCTCGATCACAGATTGGCGGATACCAAAACGGGCGATGTGGTCGAGATATGCCCCGCTGCCCATCCTATTGTGACTGAAATTGCCGCACGCATCACGACGCACGGCGGTGCGGCGATTTTCATCGATTACGGCGACTGGCGCTCATTGGGCGATACCTTTCAGGCATTAAAAGCACACAAAAGCGTTGATCCCCTTGCACAGCCCGGGCTGGCCGATCTCACCGCACATGTGGATTTCGAGGCCCTTGCACGCGCAGCGCAAACCGTGGACGCGGCGGTGTCAAGGATGGTGCCCCAAGGGGAGTTGCTTGGGCGGCTTGGCATCGCACACCGAGCGCACTCCTTGGCGCACAACCTCGCGGATGACGCCCTCACCGCACATATCAAAGCATTTGAACGGTTGACCTCGCCCTCAGAAATGGGAACCCTGTTCAAAGCCATCGCGATTGCACCCACGCCCTCCCTCTTACCCCCAGGATTTGCACAATGAGCCTTGAGATCATTCGATCAGACCTTCTTGAGGGTGTTCAACACGGTTTTTTCACCCGCAAAGGTGGCGCATCCTCTGGTGTGTTCGAGGGGTTGAATTGTGGCTTTGGCTCATCCGATCAAAACGACATCGTGGCAATCAACCGCGCGCGCGTGGCGGCGGCGATGGATGTCACGCCCGACGCCCTATGCTCCGTCTTTCAGGTCCATTCGGCAGATGTTGTCAGCGTGAGCGGCCCGCAAACGGGTGGCGCCCCGAACGCAGACGCTCTTGTCACCGCGACCAAAGGCCTCGCCCTTGTGATCCTCACCGCCGATTGCCAGCCTGTTTTGTTCGCCGACCGTGAGAACGGCGTGATCGGTGCGGCACATGCGGGATGGCGCGGCGCCTTGGACGGTATACTGGACTGTACGGTCGCGGCCATGGTCGATTTGGGTGCCAAGCGCGAGCGCATCACGGCCGTTATCGGCCCATGCATCTCACAGCGCGCCTACGAAGTCGGGCCCGAGTTTTTCGATACCTTCATCACGGCTGGCGACGAGAACGCACGGTTCTTTGCCAATGGCGAAGGCGATCGCTACCTGTTCGACCTTCCGGCATTTGGATTGCACAAACTGCGCGAGGCCGGTGTGGGGGCGCATGAATGGACGCGCCATTGCACCTATCACGACCCTAAGCGATTCTATTCGTATCGCCGCTGCGTCCACCGCAAAGAGGCCGACTACGGGCGCTTGCTTTCGACCATTCGGTTGTGAGATCTAGCGCCGTTTCGCCACATTTGCGCCAGAAACAGTCCCGCTCATTTGCCCATGATTGTTCACGAAACAGCATATAAGCCTTATTTTATTGGTGCATTTTCACCAGTGTTTGATTTTTTAACATTTTTCAAAAATTCGCACGTATTGCCAAATTTCGGCCCAAAGCGCTGCACATACTGACCTCAACACAACAATGAGCGACCCCAAGCGGTCCGAAAGAAGAGGCAGATATGACCAAGAGCAACGAACACCCCCGCTGGATGCAATCCATCATCGAAGAAGCGCAGAAAAAGGGCGTCACCTTGCCGTGGCACCGCGACCTGCGCGCCATTAAGCGCGCGGCAGAATCACAAGGCACGCCACGTGCCGCCAACGCGTGATCCAACGATTCGCAATTTGAAATTCTCCCGTCCGACCTGTTGAAGACCTCCCATTCACACACAGATCGGAA
Organism: Celeribacter marinus; assembly: GCF_965656515.1. Taxonomy (GTDB): domain Bacteria; phylum Pseudomonadota; class Alphaproteobacteria; order Rhodobacterales; family Rhodobacteraceae; genus Celeribacter; species Celeribacter marinus_D. The sequence goes on along the minus strand of NZ_CBFHKW010000003.1, from coordinate 81,869 downwards.
ACAATGCAGGGGCGGCACCGTGGGATTGGTGCCGCCCTTGTGTGTAATTAACATTATATTTTGACAATAAGGGCATTTGTCTGCGACCGTTGATCCTATCACAACTCGGTGGGGGCCGTACGTGATCGTAGGAGCGACTTATGCCGCAACCGCTTGCCCGACAGTCTGCCGCCGAGCAGACGCGTCACACTTCCCCATCCCGTCAAATGTCTTTTGACGCAAATCGCCCCGTTTCGCCCGCATGGACGGTGCGCAGAAAAACCGCAGTGGTACGACCTACACAGGCGTTGCGCAGGTTTGATGTGATGTGGCTGGCCCAAAACGGCGATGTGATGGACGACACTGTGGCAGCCCCCGCTCTCCCCGCCTTTGAGGCGGCGTTTAGTGCGTTCGGTCGAGGCGCATTAATTCAAACACCGCATGGGCTAACCGCGGTCGAGGATCTACTCCCCGGCGATATGATCGTGACCGCAGACGGTGATACGCTGCCCATCATGTGGATTGGCTCTGTCGAGCTTGATCACAAAGGACGGCGTGCCGATGGCGCATCCCCCGAAAAACTATACCGGATTACGGGCGATGCGCTTGGGTACGGCCATCCGAGCCATGATTTGATGTTGGGCGCGGGTGCGCGGTATTTGCTGCGTGCCGAAGCACTGAAATCTTATCTGGGCACCGCGCATGCCCTCGCGCCCATTTCCGCAATGGCCGACGGGCTTTCGATGATTGAGATCACGCCGATTTCTGCGGTGCGGTGCTATCACATTTGCCTGCCACAACACCGGTTGATCCGCGTCAATGGTATCGAATGTGAAACGTATCACCCCGGAATTGCCGCCAGCAGCCAATTCCAAGGCGAGATGAGAGAGCATTTCATGTCTTTGTTCCCACATCTTGATCATCTGAGCGATTTCGGTGCCATGTCTCATCCACGCCTGACCCCCACGGATTTGATCGAGATCGGATTGCTATAACGCCGCATGCCCCTAAAACGACAAAACCGCGCCTCCCAGCGCGGTTTTTTGTATTTGGGGCCACCAATGAGACGTTCTATTCAGGCTTTTTGTGCCAAACGCGCCTCGAGGACATCGAACGGAACACCTGGCTCTGATTTGGCACCACGGATCACGAGTGAGGTTTTGACGCTTTCCACATTTGGCGTCGACAACAACTCACCTGTCAGAAAGCTCTGGAAGGTCGACAGATCGGGCGCGATACATTTGAGGATAAAATCCACCTCGCCATTGAGCATATGACATTCGCGGACAAGCGGCCATTCGCGGCACTTGTCTTCAAAGCGGGCCAAATCCACCTCGGCTTGGCTTTGCAGCCCGACCATAGCGAACACCTGCACCTCGAACGACAATGCACGCGCATCCACAACGGCATGGTAGCCTTTGATATATCCGCCCTCTTCGAGCGTGCGCACACGGCGCAAGCACGGTGGCGCGGATATCCCAACGCGCTTTGCCAACTCGACGTTGGTCATGCGCCCGTCCGCTTGCAGTTCCGCAAGGATTTTGCGATCAATATCATCAAGCTTATGGGCGGGCATATCCGTCTCCGAAGTCGAGGTTCATCATATGTGTCACTATAGCATTATTTACGAAAAATGTGCGTGAACACGTTATTACGCAATTATCTTTCGCATTTAGGCGCATTTAATTCAAGACCATTTCGCCACACGCCCCAGCATAAGCTGTGAGTTGCGGCAAGTCATCGCGCAGGGTTTGCGCCCGCGCGTCTGCGTGTCTATATCGGGGACAACACGAGATAAAAACCCCAATTTCAAGAGGCTCAAAATGGCTGAGACGAAACACACCAAAGTCCTCATCATCGGTTCCGGACCTGCGGGCTACACTGCTGGCGTTTACGCGTCGCGCGCAATGCTATCGCCTGTCCTCGTCCAAGGGATCGAGCCAGGCGGTCAGCTGACCACCACCACCGAGGTAGAAAACTGGCCCGGGGAAAGCGAGATCCAAGGGCCAGAATTGATGATCAAAATGCAAGACCACGCCAAGGCGATGGGCTGTGAGATCATTGGCGACATCATCACCGATCTGGACACCGATGTGCGCCCGTTTGTGGCCAAGGGCGATTCTGGAACGACCTACACGGCTGACGCGGTTATCCTTGCAACAGGCGCACGCGCCAAATGGCTTGGCCTGCCGTCCGAGGACGAGTTCAAAGGGTTCGGCGTCTCCGCCTGTGCCACATGTGACGGATTTTTCTACCGCAACATGGATATTGTTGTCATCGGCGGCGGCAACACTGCGGTCGAAGAAGCACTATTTTTGACCAACTTTGCCTCCAAAGTGACACTCATTCACCGCCGCGATGAACTGCGGGCCGAAGCCATTCTCATTGACCGTCTGATGAAGAACCCAAAAATCGTACCGTTGTGGGATCACGAGTTGGTCGAAGTCTACGGCGACACCATGCCAAAAGGCGTCAACGGTGTGCGCGCGCGTCACGTGAAAACCGGTGAGATTACCGACATTCCTGCCAAAGGTGTTTTTGTGGCCATCGGTCACGCCCCCGCCACCGAATTGGTGAAAGGCAAGTTGGAGCTGCACAATGGCGGCTATGTCACGGTCAAACCTGGCTCGACCGAAACATCGATCCCTGGGGTGTTTGCGGCAGGCGATCTGACCGACCACAAATACCGCCAAGCCGTGACATCGGCAGGCATGGGCTGCATGGCCGCTTTGGATGCGGAACGTTGGCTGTCTGAACAAGACTAAGCGCATAACGCGCACAGCGACCAATTGAGAGAGGCGGGCATTGTCCCGCCTTTCCCTACGTTTGGGGGCGCGTTCGTCCGCACAAAGCACCAAAATGTGGGAATTGCGCCTCATTTCCGACATCTCCCTTTGGCATATATTGCTTTGTTTGATGCCGTTGCGTTAAGGCAGCGCAAACCAACCCAAGTTACGGGTTGAACCATTCGAATTTGATGCCGTCTGAAAGGCCATTTGTATGTACCAAAACCTTGCCCCCATCCCCGAACTATTTGTGTCCTATGAAAGCGCGCAAAAGCTCAAAGTCGAAGCTGCCGATCTGATCAGTTGGGATCTTACCCCTCGTCAAATCTGCGACCTAGAGTTGTTGATGAACGGCGGGTTTGCGCCACTCAAGGGCTTTTTGAGCGAAGCTGACTATGATGGTGTAGTCGACAACATGCGCACCACAGATGGGACACTATGGCCGATGCCCATCACGCTCGATGTGTCCGAGGCCTTTGCCGAAGGGTTAAAAGAGGGGCAAGATATTGCACTACGTGATCAAGAGGGCGTCATTCTCGCAACCATGACGGTCACAGACAATTGGGTGCCGAACAAAGCCAAAGAAGCCGAAAAGGTGTTTGGCGCGAACGACGAGGCCCACCCTGCGGTCAACTATCTGCACAACACGGCGGGCAAGGTCTACCTCGGCGGTCCGATCACAGGCCTGCAACAACCTGTCCACTATGATTTTCGCGGCTCACGCGACACACCGAACGAATTGCGCGCCTATTTTCGCAAACTCGGCTGGCGTCGCGTTGTGGCATTCCAAACCCGCAACCCGCTGCACCGTGCTCACCAAGAATTGACATTCCGCGCCGCGAAAGAGGCGCAGGCCAACTTGTTGATCCACCCTGTTGTGGGCATGACCAAACCGGGGGATGTGGATCACTTTACCCGCGTGCGGTGCTACGAGGCGGTCCTCGACAAATATCCTGCGGCCACCACCACAATGTCTTTGTTGCCGCTCGCTATGCGTATGGCGGGTCCACGTGAAGCGGTTTGGCACGGGTTGATCCGCGCCAACTACGGCTGCACCCACTTTATCGTTGGTCGCGACCACGCAGGCCCTGGTGCCAATTCCGCCGGCGAAGATTTTTATGGCCCCTATGATGCACAGGACTTGTTCCGCGAGCACCAAGAGGAAATGGGCATCGAGATGGTCGATTTCAAACACATGGTTTATGTGCAAGAACGCGCCCAGTATGAGCCAAATGACGAGATCGAAGACCGTGAAAACGTGACAATCTTGAACATCTCCGGCACTGAATTGCGCCGCCGTTTGACTGAAGGTCTGGAAATTCCGGAATGGTTCTCGTTCCCAGAAGTCGTCAAGGAGCTGCGCAAGACCAAGCCGCCACGCTCCAAACAAGGCTTTACGGTGTTCTTCACCGGCTTTTCCGGCTCCGGCAAATCAACCATCGCCAACGCATTGATGGTCAAGCTGATGGAAATGGGCGGGCGCCCTGTCACGCTGCTTGATGGTGATATCGTGCGTAAAAACCTATCGTCCGAGCTTGGCTTTTCCAAAGAGCATCGTGACCTCAACATTCGCCGTATTGGCTATGTCGCCTCCGAGATCACAAAGAACGCAGGCATCGCTATTTGTGCGCCCATTGCGCCCTATGCCACGACACGCCGCGCGGTGCGCGAAGACGTCGAACAGTTCGGGGCCTTTGTCGAAGTCCACGTCGCGACGGATATCGAAGAATGCGAAAAGCGCGACCGCAAAGGTCTCTACAAACTCGCGCGCGAAGGTAAGATCAAGGAATTCACAGGGATTTCAGACCCCTATGATATTCCCGTAAACCCCGAGCTGCGCGTTGAGACCATCGGCCACGATGTCGACAACTGCGCGCATCAAGTGATTTTGAAACTTGAAAGCCTCGGCCTGATTTCCGCGCACTAACGCGCGACCAATCCTACATATCAAAAGCCCCGCTCAAGTAAGCGGGGCTTTTTCATTCGTATAGTTTGTAGCGGAGGGTCACTGCGGCTTGTAACCCGCTGTTTCAAGCCATCCTGTAAACCCTGTTTGCATCACCACAACGTTGTCCATCCCCGCCACGCGCAGCGCAAACGTGCCCTGAGCGGACAACGATCCCGTGTTGCAAAACAAAATCACTTTTTTATCGGTCGGGATTTCATCGATCCGGTCAAGCACTTCGCGCCATTCGATGTTAATCGCGGTTGGTATCGTGGCGGTGTCAAATTGCTCCGCATCGCGCGTATCGATGAACTGAACAGACGGCCAGACGTCTTGGGTAATCTGTTGCGGCAATATGATGCCGCTTTCATAGTCTTGGAACATCAAATATTCCTGCATCGCCTCAACAGCCGCCTCTTGTGCAAAGGCGGCGGGCGCGCATGTCACGCTTAGGGCGGTCAAAAGACCAAAAACTGTGTGTTTCAATGGAGATCCTCCCACGATCAATGGGCAAAACTGCGTGCCCCAACGTTGGGGCACACTACACACATATTCATTTAAGTCTATATGAAGCCTGGCCGCAATTTGGCAGCATTCGGTCCACTAGCCCGTCCTTGAGAACAACCTGATGATAAATCGCACCGGAGGCGTGTTTTGTTGTTTTCGCGGATGATCCGGCTAGTGAACGCTTACAGGCGCATAATCGTGCTCACGCGCCAACGCGAAGGCCAGAGGTTTATTGGCCACAAGCGCAAGGCGTTGACCATCCGCGTCATGGACCGAGAACAAGTGTTCAAGCCCGTACACGTGTTCGCGAACGTCATCGGGCAACTCGCTTACGGCAACTTCGCGCACATAAACGATTTTTCCGCCATCTCCAAAGATGTTGGGATAGGATGTTTTCATGGTTTACCCCTTTTTGATCTCAATGGTTTGAACAACGCTTTCTGGTTCGCACCGCGTCAAATCGACATGCAACAAGCCGTTCTCCATGTGCGCACCGGCGACATCGACACCGTCAGCCAGAACAAACGAGCGTTGAAATTGTCGCGCAGCAATGCCGCGATGAAGGAACACGCGCGCATCAGCCTCGTCGCTTTGGCGACCACGTACCATCAACTGACGGTCCTCGACTGTAATGGCCAAATCTTCCTCGGCAAAGCCCGCCACCGCGAGGGTAATACGAAACGCATTATCGGTTGTTTGTTCAATATTATAGGGAGGGTAGCCCCCTGTGTCCGCTTTGGCTGTGCGTTCAACAAGCCGCTCGAGCTGATCAAACCCCAGTAAAAACGGATGAGTGGCAAAGGTCACTTTGGTCATAAACACGCCCTTTCTCTAGAAGCGACAGTGCAGCATTTGGCCCCGCATTCGGCGACCGTCTCCCCGACAATATGGGTAGCTTTACACGTGCTTCAAGAGAGATATGTCCTGATCGGTTGTAAAGCTTTGAGATTTAGGGATTCGGGACTATTATCGAACCTCAAAGAATAATGCGCCAAGAAAGCCAAACATGAACATGTCCTCCCGAATGGAACACATCGAAGTCCTACGTGTAGAGATGGAGGTGCTCAAACGCGAACACCGCGATCTCGATGAGGCGATCCATGCCATGCAAACACAGGGCCATCTGGATGCTCTTCGGCTGCAACGCCTCAAGAAACACAAACTGGCGCTCAAAGACCAGATTGCGGCACTCTACGATCGCATCAACCCCGACATCATTGCATAAGTGATTACCACTTCGGTTGGCGTTGCCACCATCCTGCAACCCGTTATAGTGCACTCTCTTTCAGGCCTAGCGGGGATAACACAGTGAGCGTCAAAGTCGGCATCATCATGGGCAGCCAATCTGATTGGCCAACTATGAAAAAAGCAGCGGATATTCTCGATGAATTGGGTGTGGCGTATGAGACAAAAATTGTCTCCGCCCATCGCACACCAGACCGTCTTTGGACCTACGGCAAAGAGGCCACGGGGCGCGGACTGAAGGTGATCATTGCTGGCGCAGGTGGCGCGGCACATTTACCCGGAATGATGGCCTCGAAAACGCGCGTTCCCGTTGTGGGCGTCCCGATCCAAACCCGCGCGCTGTCTGGCGTAGACAGCCTATATTCCATCGTCCAGATGCCCAAGGGGTTTCCCGTGGCAACAATGGCGATCGGTGAGGCGGGGGCCGCCAATGCGGGTCTCATGGCCGCGGGCATTCTCGCCACATCCGATGACGCGCTCGGCGAGCGCCTCGACGCATGGCGCGCGGCCCTTGCTGCCTCCATCCCCGACGCCCCCGTAGACGAGTAATTCCGATGACAAATGTACTTCCCACAGGGGCGACCATTGGCATTTTGGGCGGCGGTCAGCTTGGCCGTATGCTGTCCGTAGCGGCCTCCCGCCTTGGATTTAAAACCTGCATTTTTGAACCCAATGGTGATTGTCCGGCCAGCCATGTGGCGAACTACCATTTCAAGGCGTCATATGACGATGAGGCAGCCCTCAAGGCCTTTGCGGCTGCTGTTGATGTTGTCACTTATGAATTCGAGAACGTGCCCACATCGGCACTTGATCTCATTGAATCCATTGTCCCTATTCGCCCCAATCGTCGCACCCTCGCAGTGTCGCAAGACCGGATGTCGGAAAAGGCATTTTTGTCTGAATTGGGCCTGATGGTCGCCCCTTATGGTGCGGTCGAAGACGCCGAAAGCCTCGCTGCGGCGATTGCTCAGGTCGGCACACCTGCCATCTTGAAAACCCGCCGCTTTGGCTATGATGGCAAGGGGCAATCCCGCCTCATGTCCCCAAACGATGCCACACAAGCCCTTGCGGATATGGCGGGGGCGGATGCCGTTCTTGAGGGATTTGTGGACTTTAGTCATGAGATTTCCGTGATTGCCGCGCGCGGACAGGCGGGTGACATTTCGTGCTATGATCCAGGCGAGAACGTACACCTGAACGGGATTTTACACACCACAACGGTTCCGGCCCGCCTGACCCCTGCGCAGCGCACCGATGCAGTTCTTATCGCTGCTAAAATCCTCAACGCACTCGATTATGTTGGCGTCATGGGCGTGGAGTTGTTCGTCACCAAAGAGGGGTTGATCGTCAATGAGATTGCGCCGCGCGTGCATAATTCAGGCCACTGGACCCAGAACGGCTGCACAATCGACCAGTTCGAACAACACATTCGCGCCGTTGTCGGCTGGCCTCTTGGAGATGGGACACGCCACTCGAATGTCGAAATGCTCAATTTGATCGGCGATGACGTGGACCGCATCGCAGAATTTGCAAAAGACGGGTCTGTTGGCATCCACCTCTACGGAAAAGCCGATGTAAAAGCGGGGCGTAAAATGGGCCATATCAACACGATTACTGGCGCAGCCTGACAGGGGTCCAATGGCAAACTCCCCTCGCCTCGCAGCGCGTGCATTATTGGTTCGTGACGATCGTCTTTTGTTGGTGAACGCATACCCGAATCATCACTTGGGACTTTGGTGTGCACCGGGTGGCGGTGTAGAGCGCGGGCAATCTATTCCTGACAACCTGATCCGCGAAGTTCATGAGGAAACAGGGTTGTCTATCACTGTCGGATCGCTTGCCCTGATCAACGAATTTCACGATCCAGATAGCGGATTTCACCAAGTTGATTTGTTCTTTCGCTGTACGCTGGTATCTGGGAAACTCGATGATACGTGGCGCGATGTTGCGCATGTGGTGTCACAACGCGGGTGGTTCACGCGCGACGACATAGACGCGATGACCGTCAAACCGTCAAGCTTGGCACAGGTAGCCTTTACACCCGTCGACACACCCTTTTATGATCCTCTTGAGGTTATCCTTAAGTAAACGGGCCGATGATCGTTAGAGACGCGTGTATAGCGTAGCTGTCGCAGCAAGATCAGACATGAACGCCTCAACATCCCACGATAGTTCGCGCATTTCCTGCTCGGTCAACGTATCGTATTCTAGCGCGGACATGAGCGCATACATGAGGGTCCAACGCTGCCAATTATAGGCGTTATCCTCATAAATGTCGGCTGTAGGTGCAGGCGGCAGGTTTTGTTTTTGCGACCCGAAGGCGAGCCCGAACGCACTTTGGTGGAAGATCGTCATCGTTTCGTTGAATGTCGAGGTGTCAAGTTGCCGATCCGTTCCAACGGCCTTTCGTTCCATTTGCAGCAGGCATGCCTCTTTACCAATTTTTTGAACCAACATCCTTTGTCGCCCCGCCACATTGATCCAATGCGCGACAACGGGGTCCGTCACAGACCCCTCGTCCTCCGCTTTGCCTTGCAACGTGATCACAAGGTAGTTGGACGCAGTCAGAAGTTCGGTGGAAATATCAGAAAAATTGAGGAGGGAATCGAAGCCGACAGCGCCCAGCTTTGTAAACTGAGTGACCTCCCGCTGCATCTTAAACCAGATCCTTTCGATGGAAGCGATATCGTCCAAAGCCTCCTCATTGGTCTCTTGTAAAAACCCGTCTGGGCCACCGCCCATTTTCAGTTGGCGCAAAGAGTTTCCAAATTGGCTACGCGATGCGAGCAAAATTTGTTTGTTGTTTTCAACATCTACCTCATTGGCGATGAAACATGCCGCACGGGCCATGCGTTGGGTCAACATGAGCTGACGGCCTGCCAAATCGATCCGCAGGCTCAATGAGGCCTCCGCATATGCCGTTGAAGCGAGGGCCGAAAATAGGACGGCTATAATGAGTTTTGAAAGAGTTCGCATGCATTCCTCGAAACAACATCGTTATTGCAAACTGTGTAGAATACGAGGGCTAACAAAACATTACATCGCGCGGGAACAACCTAGACGTCGCGAAACATGGTTACTAAACGGAAAAGGGCCGCCCGTAGGCGACCCTTTAGAATTTAGAAGAGCGATGGTGAAACAGGTTTTCCGAATGGAAAATCTGTCTTACATCATGCCGCCCATTCCGCCCATGCCGCCCATGTCTGGCATGCCGCCTGCGCCGCCGTCTTTCGACGGTTTCTCGGCGACCATGGCTTCCGTTGTGATCAAAAGACCAGCAATGGAAGATGCATCTTCGAGAGCGGTGCGTGTTACTTTGGCAGGGTCGATGACGCCGAATGCGAACATGTCGCCATATTCTTCGGTTTGTGCGTTAAAGCCAAAGGTCAAATCAGCGGATTCGCGAACTTTACCGGCAACAACCGCGCCGTCGACGCCAGCATTTTCAGCAATCTGACGAAGCGGTGCTTCGAGTGCGCGGCGAACGATGGCGATACCTGCGTTTTGGTCTGTGTTCGCGCCAGTCATACCTTCGAGCACTTTGCCCGCCTGCACGAGAGCGACACCACCACCAACAACGATACCCTCTTGGACGGCAGCGCGGGTTGCGTTGAGAGCATCGTCCACACGGTCTTTGCGCTCTTTCACTTCGATTTCGGTCATGCCACCAACACGGATCACGGCCACACCACCAGCGAGTTTTGCAACGCGCTCTTGGAGCTTTTCACGGTCGTAGTCGGATGTGGTTTCTTCGATCTGCTGACGGATCTGGGCAACGCGTGCTTCGATCTCTGCTTTTTCGCCGTTGCCTTCGACGATGGTGGTTTCGTCTTTGGAGATGCTGATTTTCTTGGCAGAACCGAGCATGTCCATCGTGACGGACTCAAGCTTCATGCCGAGATCTTCGGAAATCACCTGACCGCCGGTGAGGATCGCGATGTCTTGCAACATGGCTTTGCGACGATCGCCGAAACCAGGAGCTTTGACAGCTGCGATTTTCAGGCCGCCGCGCAGTTTGTTGACCACGAGCGTTGCGAGTGCTTCGCCTTCAACATCTTCCGCGATGATGAGAAGCGGCTTTTGCGATTGGATAACCTGCTCGAGGAGCGGAACCATTGGCTGCAAGGAAGAAAGTTTTTTCTCGTGCAGCAAGATGATGCAATCTTCGAGATCTGCAACCATTTTGTCTGGATTGGTCACGAAGTATGGCGACAGGAAGCCACGGTCGAACTGCATGCCTTCGACCACGGTGGTCTCGGTTTCCATACCTTTGTTCTCTTCGACGGTGATGACGCCGTCGTTGCCGACTTTCTGCATCGCGTCTGCGATCTGACGACCGATCTCGGCTTCGCCGTTGGCGGAGATGGTACCGACCTGAGCTACTTCAGCTGAGTCGTTGACGGGCCGTGCTGCGTCTTTGATCGCTTGAACAACACGTGTTGTCGCAAGATCAATACCGCGCTTGAGGTCCATCGGGTTGAGGCCAGCGGCAACCTGCTTGAGGCCTTCTTTGATGATGGCTTGGGCGAGAACGGTTGCAGTTGTTGTACCGTCACCCGCTTCGTCGTTGGTGCGCGATGCAACTTCTTTGACCATCTGTGCGCCCATGTTCTCGAATTTGTCTTCGAGATCAATTTCTTTGGCCACGGATACGCCGTCCTTGGTGATGCGTGGTGCGCCGAAAGATTTTTCGAGCACAACGTTGCGGCCTTTAGGGCCGAGCGTCACTTTTACTGCGTCTGCGAGGATGTTAACGCCTTTGAGCATGCGGTTGCGTGCGTCGACGTCAAACTTGACTTCTTTAGCCATTGTTCACTCCTGAATTCAGGTAAATTTCTGTAGGAAAGAGATCGCTTAAGCGATGATGCCGAGAATGTCGGACTCTTTCATGATGAGAAGCTCTTCGCCCTCAACGGTGATTTCTGTGCCGGACCATTTGCCAAACAAGACGCGGTCGCCTGCTTTTACGGCAGGTGCGATCAGCTCGCCGCTGTCTTTGCGTGCGCCCTCACCAACGGAGACAATCTCGCCTTCGGAGGGCTTTTCTTTGGCGCTATCTGGAATGATGAGGCCACCAGAGGTTTTTTCGTCGCCTTCGGTGCGGCGAACAACAACGCGGTCGTGAAGCGGTTTAAATGCCATCTTCGAGGATCCTTGCTCAAAGTTACTGTTTCAGTTCCGTCTATCGAGGACGGATAAATGAGGCGTTAGCACTCAGCGTGTGCGAGTGACAACATCGCATAGGTAGGCAGGCCAGATGGGTGTGTCAACCACGAGCGATACAAATAATTTTCCTACGCCGCTCCGCCCAATTCTGTTAGACCATAGACACCACGGTTGCCTGAGCTGGAATCGCGAACAAACCACCCGTAGTGGTCCATCCGCATAATGGTTGTGGCTTTCTCGATGCCTGTGGCCTTTGCCACATCCGCACCTTTGGACGGGCCGTTCTCGCGTAAATAGTCCCGGCATTTCTCCGCCGCTTGACGGTAAGCCGTCACCCGTGCGCCGCGTACGCCGCCCAGATTGGGATCGCCCTCCCGGGCGTTGAACTCTTTGAGCAGGCTGTCTTTGCGGGCCTTTACCTTGCGGGCCTTAAACTCGGTGGGATCGGCGTGGACTTGCACGGCCTCCACCGTGGGCCCCACGCCCAGATCGACAGAGATGACCCCAAGGCCCAAACGTTTTGCCAGACCCACGTTGGCCTTGAACGCCTTCCACCCCGCGCGGCCCGACCACCGTGGCACGGCGAGGTAGACCTGATCCGTGATCCGTTGGCGCGCCACGCCTTGGTGCAGCAAGATCAGCGAAAACCCGAGCTTTAACTCGACGATCACAGGCGGCTCGTCGCCGCGCCGCCCCATGACATCCGCGTCTTTGATTTCCGCCTTTACCTCATAGCCAAGCCCCTCAAGGAAGGCTTTCACAGGTGGGTACAGGTCACTCTCTTTGGGCTTTGTGGAATTCTTACTCATGCGGCCTTTTTAGCGCGGTTCACTCGTGCGGCATAGTGGGGCGTGACAAGCTATGCTGCACTGCCTATAAGGCGGGCAAAATTGCCACCTATTATGGGACTTCTTACATGACAACGCTCGTTTTCGGCCACAAATCCCCCGACACAGACTCCACAGGTTCCCCCATCATTTGGGCGTGGTACCTCAACGAGATCAAAGGCGAAAAGGCCGAGGCCGTATTCTTAGGCGAGCCTAACACCGAAGCGGCGTTTGTGTTAGAAAAATGGTCCTGCCCGAAACCACGCATCGTCACCGAATTTGACGCGGGTCAAAAGGTTGTCGTCGTCGACACCAACAACCCCGCCGAATTGCCCGCCAACATCAACGATCTCGACATCACTGCGATCATCGACCACCACAAACTGGTCGGCGGCCTTGAAACGGCGGGTCCGATCGACATCACCATCCGTCCGCTCGCCTGCACCGCGACTATCATGGTCGACCTGATGGGCGATGATGCCGACAAGATGCCCGACTGGGTCAAAGGCATGGTTTTGTCCTGCATCCTGTCCGACACGCTTGAGTTCCGTTCGCCGACCACGACCGATGTGGACCGCGCATTGGCCGAAAAACTGGCCGGTGAGTTGAACCTCGACATCGCCGCCTATGCGTCCGAAATGTTCGAAGCCAAATCAGACGTTGCGGCCTTCTCCGATGCCGAGTTGATCCGCATGGACAGCAAAGAATATACGGTCGGCACGACCGCGCTTCGCGTCTCCGTTTTGGAAACCACCGCGCCTAAACTGATCCTTGACCGCAAAGACAGCTTGATGGCCGCTATGCCCGCCGTTGCAGCCGAAGACGGCGCAAACGAAGTGTTGTTGTTCGTGGTCGACATCCTCAAAGAGGAAGCCACATTGTTGGTCCCCAACGATACCGTCAAACAGATCGCGGAAGCCTCGTTCGGCTGTACCGTGACTGGCGACACGGTGGTTCTTGCTGGCGTCATGTCGCGCAAAAAACAGATCATGCCAAACCTGAAAGCCTAATGGACTTCGTGGTTTAGATAGAGTTCAAAGGGGTGCCGAAAGGTGCCCCTTTTGCGTTGGAGACCCCATGCTATTCAAATCCCCCGACTTCATGCGCGCGCTCAAACGTGGCGAAGAGCCCGCCGTGGACGCCCTGATTGCGGCGGCGTTTGGCGGCAAAACCGAGATCGGTCTTGTGGCCAACCTGCGCAAATCGCGGGCCATCGCAGGCGAAATGGTGTTGCCGATGGACGGTGAGATTGTCGGTTATGCAGCACTGTCGCATATGATCTCGCCCAAAGGATGGATCGCGCTATCGCCAATGGCCATTCACCCCGACCACCAAGGGCGCGGATTCGGGCGGCGGTTTGTCGGCATGATCGCGCAGTGGGCTGAATTGTCGGGGCAAACGGTGGTGGTTGTGGGCGCCCCTGCGTTCTACACCCGCTGCGGCTTCACTCCGATCGCCGACGATTTCACCCCCTCGCACGCCATTGATCAAACACTGATCGCCGGTCCTGCGAAAACAAAGATCAGGACGTTGACCTACCCAAAGGCGTTCGTCTAACCGCTTTTCTTTCACGCCCCGGCCCTTTACCTAAGAGACAAGCACAACACGGAGCGCATTATGACACAGTTAATCCAGAACCTGACCGACATATCGCCGCGTTATGACGCGTTGTTTGTCGATCTGTGGGGCTGTGTACACAACGGCGTCACGGCCTACCCCGAGGCCGTCAAAGCGCTACAATCCTACCGCAACTCGGGTGGGATTGTGATTTTGGTCACCAACTCACCGCGCCCGTGGAAAGCCGTCTCAGAGCAATTGATCGGTTTCGGCGTGCCAACCGATGCCTATGATGCCATTGCCACGTCCGGCGATAGCGCACGCGCCGCAATGTATCTGGGCGCCGTTGGATCAGACGTCTATTTTATCGGTGCACCGCGAGAACAGGAGGTCTTTCTGGCTCCGATGGACCTCGTTGCCGAAGAAGCCATGACCATTAACACTGTGCCTTTGGAGCGCGCCGAGGGTATCGTCGTGACGGGCCCCGAGGACGCAATGGCGGACCCCGATGTGTACCGCGCCGATTTCCTTTACGCCAAGCAAAAGGGGCTAAAGCTGTTGTGCGCGAACCCCGATATCGTTGTGGATCGTGGGGAAACGCGCGAATATTGCGCCGGTGCCGTTGCCGCTCTTTATACCGAAATGGGTGGTCAGAGTCTTTACTTTGGCAAGCCGCATCCCCCGATTTACGATCTGGCCCGCCGTCGCCTCGCGCAAGTCGCACAAATCAGCGACGACAAAATCCTATGCATTGGTGATGGGATCGGCACCGATATTATGGGCGGGCTCGGCGAGGGCCTTGATACGCTGTTTATCACCGGTGGCTTGGCTGCGCACGAATTCGGGGACGATCCGCAATCCCCTGATCCTGAGCGCCTCAAGCATTGGTTGGCCGATCAAAACCTATCCCCAACGGCGGCGATTTCATTCTTGCGGTAGCAACGTGGCGCAGCAACAATTTTGCGCACAGATAACTTTTTAACAAATATTCTTGCGCGACATATTGTTTCGCGTTCGATTTCCGTATATGCTGCACCGCAACATGGACGAGGATTCGAACATTATGTTGGACAATATGCCCCGCGGAACAATCTGTATTGAAGACATCGAAATTGGTATGACGCGCTCCTTGCGCAAGGTTGTAACAGATCGTGACATCGAACTATTTGCCGAGATCTCCACCGACCACAACCCCGTCCATCTCGACGATGATTACGCCCGCGACACTATTTTTGAGGGGCGCATCGCCCACGGAATGCTCACGGCGGGGCTAATTTCTGCGGTGATTGGCGAACAGCTGCCCGGTCATGGCACAATCTATTTGGGCCAGACGTTGAAATTCATGGCCCCCGTACGGCCCGGCGATACTGTTTTGGCCGAAGTCACCGTGACAGATATCATCCACGCAAAACGCCGCGTTTCCCTTGAATGTCGCTGCACTGTGGGCGATACCGTTGTGCTGAAAGGCGAGGCCACCGTGCTTGCGCCAAGTGCTAAATTCGACTGACACGCGGGGCGCTCCCCCGCGAGGGGACCGCCATGAAAACCCATACCCATTGGACCGATATTCCCGATGACGCGCGCGGCGCATCTGCCGCCATTGGCAACTTTGACGGCGTGCATCGCGGCCACCGACATGTGATTGATCTCGCCCGTGATCACGGTCCTCTCGGCATTGTCACGTTCGAGCCGCACCCACGCGAATTCTTTGCCCCGGGTGCGCCGCCCTTTCGGTTGATGAATGCCAAGGCCAAGGCGAGCCGCTTGGCGAAACTTGGGGTCGACCACCTGTTTCAATTGCCTTTCGATACCGAAATGGTCGCAATGACCCCCGAAGAGTTTGCGCGCCAAGTGATTGTTGAGGGGCTTGGCCTCTCCCATGTCGTCGTCGGTGCTGATTTTTGTTTTGGCAAAGGGCGCATCGGTACGGCAGCCGATCTCAAAGAGTTCGGGGCACAAATGGGATTTGGCGTGACCATCGCGGAGCTGTTGGAAACCGAAACGGGTGTCTCCTCATCCTCTGCGATCCGCGTGGCACTGGCCGAAGGCCGCCCTCACGATGCGGCCGATATGCTCGGCCACTGGCACCGTATCGAGGGCATGGTGGCCCACGGCGACAAACGCGGCCGCGACCTTGGCTTTCCTACTGCCAATATGTCGATTGACGGGCTGCATGCGCCTAAATTCGGCGTCTATGCCGTTCTTGTAGATGTGCTGACCGGACCGCACACAGGCAGCTATCAGGGGGCCGCGTCCCTTGGTGTCAAGCCAACATTCGGTGCAAATACGCCGTGTCTTGAAAGCTTTTTGTTCGACTTTGACGGCGACCTTTATGACGAGACGCTATCAGTCGCTTTTGTCGAGTTTTTGCGCCCCGAGGAAAAGTACTCCGATCTAGACGCACTTATCACCCAGATGAATGCCGATTGCGATGAGGCGCGTAAAATCCTGAGCGCACGCGCATGAGCAAGCGTCCGAATTTCTGGCAAGATGTTCCATTGGCCAAAATGAACGCCGAGGAATGGGAAGCGCTCTGTGATGGCTGTGGCAAATGCTGTCTCAACAAGATTGAGGATGCCGATACGGGTGAGGTGTTTTTGACCCGTGTTGCCTGTCGGTTGCTCGATGATCAATCATGCCTGTGTGGGCAATATGACATTCGCAAAAGCATTGTTCCCGAATGTATTGTGCTCAAACCGAGCACCATCGACAAACACGCCTATTGGATGCCGCAAACCTGCGCCTACCGCCTGTTGTATCAGGGCAAGCCGTTGCCGCATTGGCATCCCCTCCTCACAGGCGATCCACAGACCGTGCATCAGGCCGGCGTCTCGGTACGCGGCATAACCGTCCCCGAATTTGAGGTGGACGAAGACGAGTGGGAAGACCACATTATCGAGGAACCCACAGGGGAGACCTAAATGTTCTTTGCCTCCGACAATACATCCGCAGCACATCCAAAAGTCATGGAAGCCCTTATGCTTGCGAATGACGGCTACACGCCCGCCTATGGGGCGGATCCGTTCACCGACATCTTGACCGAACGCGTGCGCGAGCTGTTCAACGCCCCAGATGCGCTTGTCTATCCCATGACATCCGGGACCGCGACCAACGCCGCACTATTGGCCGCCATGTCACCACCGTGGGGCGTGATCTATTGCCATGAAACCGCACATATCGAAGTTGATGAACGCGGCGCGGCGACCTTTTACGCGGGCGGGGCAAAACTGCGCGCACTCCCGTCCCTTGATAGTCGCCTAAATGCCCAAACGTTGTCGCAGGCGATTGCCAAAGATCGCGCAGGCCACGACATCCACGCCATGCCGCCGGCCGCCGTTTCACTCACAAATTTGACGGAATACGGCGAGGCCTACACACCCGCCCACATCGAGACACTTGTCGATTGTGCGCGCCTCCCGCTGCACATGGATGGCGCACGGTTTGCAAACGCGGTCGCGTCCACAGGTGCCACGCCGTGGGAAATGACACGGGAAATGACAACGCTGTCGCTTGGCGGTACCAAGAACGGAGCACTGACGGCCGAACTGGCCATTTTGTTCGATCCCGATCTCAAAGACGCGTTTGAAAGCCACCGGATGAGGGGCGGTCACAACGTATCAAAGGCGCGATTTATCTCGGCTCAGATGCTCGCATGGCTTGAGGATGATCTCTGGCTCGATCTTGCGGCACATGCCAACGCAATGGCCACCCGCTTGGCTGACGGGCTTGAGGAACGCGGAGCAGAGATGGATTATACCGTGGACGGCAATATGGTATTTGCGCGCCTACCGCTTTCCATGCATCGCCAAGCATGGAGCAAGGGTGCGGTCTATCATCCGTGGGACGCAATCGACGGGGTTGCACCAGACACGCCGGTCATGGCGCGTCTGGTCACAAGTTGGTCTACGTCATCGGATGATGTGGATGCGCTTCTTGAGGCATTGGAGTGACCGTTAGAGCGTACCTAGGTAGCGGTCGAGCTGCGCAAGGCGGTCTTGGCCCCAGAACCGCTCGTCTGTGTCTGTGACGATGTAGAAGGGCGATCCAAACACACCCGAGGCAAAGGCATCGTCGGTGTTTTTAGGATATGTTTCTGCGCCCGCGAGCAATCCGGTAGTTGCTAACGCAGGATCAAATCCGCCCGCTTTTAGCGCCTGGGTGATCACGTCATCTTGCGCGATGTCGCGGTTCTCTTCCCAAGTTGCCTTAAACAAAGAGCGGATTAGGGCACAGATATCGCCCTCGCCAGTGGCGTCTTTTGCCTCTTGGGCTGCGATGATCGCATAGGCCGCGGGGGCGGCGTTCGTCGGCCAGAAATCAGGTTTCTCATGCATAGTTAGGCCAAGCTCGTCACGAATGCGGCGTAACTCTTGCATGCGATACACACTACGCCCCACGGGACGATCGGCGGGCTTTGGTGCGCCAAGGCGATCAAACAACACCATGATGTCAAACGGCTTGTAGCGAATGGTCGCGCCATGTTTGGCGGCGATCTGTTCCAAGCGGTCACCCGCGAAGTAGGTGAACACACTGAGCGGCGAAAAATAGTAGTCGATGTGGGCCATGTTTTAGCTCCTTATGAGTGCGTTGCGGTCAAGGTACGGCAAGCCATAAAAACAAGAAAGGCGCGATAACCACCACCCGCAATAAAAGCGCCTGCGCTCTTATGCACAAGCGAAGGTAGATAGACGCTATGCGGTGAGAATGTTAGGTGAAGTAAGCGTCGCGAATCCGTGGCGTCATTGGCCAAACACACCTCGGGAACCGCTGCTCATGCCCACAACCTCCGAACCAAAACTCATTTCCGGTAACGCGAACCGCGTCCTCGCCACCAATGTCGCCCGCCGACTGTCCATGCATCGCGGCATGTCCGTCGAGCTGTGCGATGCGCGGGTGGAACGGTTTAACGATGGCGAGATTTTCGTCGAGGTCTATGAGAACGTGCGCGGCGAGGACATGTTTATCATTCAACCCACGTCCAACCCTGCCAACGACAACCTCATGGAATTGCTGATCATTACGGACACGCTACGCCGCTCGAGCGCCGGTCGCATCACCGCTGTCATCCCCTATTTCGGCTATGCTCGCCAAGACCGCCGCATGAAAGCGCGCACGCCGATCTCCGCCAAACTCGTGGCCAACATGATGGTTGAGGCGGGCATTGAGCGCGTGTTGACGATGGACCTGCACGCCACCCAGATCCAAGGGTTTTTCGACATTCCTGTCGACAACCTCTACGCCTCTCCTGTATTCGCGCTCGACATCAAAGACCATTTCAAAGGGGTAATGGATGACATCATGGTCGTCTCTCCCGATGTCGGCGGCGTAGCACGTGCCCGCGAATTGGCCAAACGGATCGATGCGCCGCTCTCCATCGTGGACAAGCGCCGCGAGAAAGCCGGAGAAATCGCCGAGATGACCGTGATCGGTGACGTGGTTGGCAAAAAATGTATCATCGTGGACGACCTTATCGACACCGCTGGTACGCTATGCAAAGCCGCCGAACACCTAATGGAGGCGGGCGCGGCCGAAGTGCACGCCTATATTTCCCACGGCGTTCTGTCCGGTCCCGCCGTTGAGCGCGTCACGAATTCCAAACTCAAATCGCTCGTGATCACCGACAGTATTGAGGCGACACAAGCGGTCAAAGACTGCGCCAATATCCGCATTGTGCCCATGGCGCCGCTGTTTGCACAGGCGATCATAAATACGTGGAACGGCACATCAGTGTCGTCATTGTTCGACAACAAGACCCTCGTGCCGCTCTACGAAGGTCTCTACAGCGCCGAGTGAGTTCAAATACGACATGCCACATTAAAAAAGCGCGAGGGATAGCCCCCCGCGCTTTTTCCTTTTGCGCTCGGCGAAGGCGCTAGAGCGTCCAATCATCCTCATGACGGACGGCCCCGATGGCCATCCAATCGGCACGAACCCGCGCCACACGCGTATCGCCCCATGTCCGGAAAATGATGACAAAACTGTCTTCAGTGACCATATCGGCGGAAATATCGACGCGGTGATTTGAGGCTTGATCAATATCGAGCATCGACAGGCTAACCGTGACGGTTGGCGCGTGCAAAAACGGCTCATCGAACTCAATGACACGACGCATGTGGCGTGGACCCATCCCCGTCCACATCTCACCATCATCTTGAAAATCAGAGAATAGCAGGACTGATCCCTGCTCAATTCCCAGTTGGTGCGTCTCAATACGTTTCATTCTACCATGCCTCAACTGGAAGTTGAATCAATCATACAACCACTAAGGCGCTAATAACAAATACAAAAAGAAAAAGCCCACGACATTTACATCGTAGGCTTTTCCAAGAATTTTAATGGAACCATACTTAACCGAGGTTGGAGTGGAACCCCATGTCATCGGCAAGGTGCACAAGATCCGCGAGAAATTTCTCGGTCGCGTGATGCTCGTCGGGGTGGGCCTCGTCATGCGTTTTTGTTGCCTGCGCAACCAACTCCGAGACCACCTCTTGAGACATTTCGCCCCGTGGCAGCGCCATTTCGGCCAGAACAGACACGCTGTCCGCGGCCACTTCGGCGAAACCACCGATAACGACGAACTGCTCCTCGCCATTTGCGCCTTTTACGGTGAGAACACCCGGGCGGATTGTCAGGATGGTGGCGGCGTGGCCCGCCATCGCAGTCAAATCACCCTCAGAACCTGGAATTTGCACCTCGGTCGCGGAGACAGAAGCAAGCTTCCGTTCCGGTGAAACGAGGTCGAATTGGATCGTATCAGCCATGGATGGCCTCCTTCAAAACGTTTTGCCCTACATTTCGGTCACAATACGTAAGCAAAACGTGCACTTCGTACTGCTGCGGCGCGCATTTCGGGACCGCCAAAAACGATGGCCCCGAAACACGTGAGGTTGCGTTTAGGCAGCTTCAGCAGCCAGTTTTTCGGCTTTTGCGAGCACTTCGTCAATGCCACCAACCATATAGAACGCAGCTTCTGGAAGGTGATCGTACTCACCTGCCACAACAGCTTTGAACGACTGGATCGTGTCTTCGAGTGGAACCTGCTTGCCGTCTGCGCCAGTGAACACTTTGGCCACGTCAAACGGCTGGGACAAGAAACGCTCGATTTTACGCGCGCGTGCCACGGCCAGTTTGTCTTCCTCGGACAGCTCGTCCATGCCAAGAATGGCAATGATGTCTTGCAGCGATTTGTAGCGCTGAAGCACCTGCTGAACGTCGGTCGCAACTTTGTAGTGCTCTTCGCCGATGATCAATGGATCAAGCAAACGCGAGGTGGAGCCAAGTGGGTCCACAGCAGGATAGATGCCTTTTTCCGAGATCGAACGATCGAGAACGGTCGTCGCATCAAGGTGAGCAAACGATGTGGCCGGCGCTGGGTCGGTCAAGTCATCTGCGGGCACGTACACGGCCTGAACGGAGGTAATAGACCCGTTCTTGGTCGAGGAAATACGTTCCTGCATCGCACCCATGTCGGTCGCGAGTGTTGGCTGATAGCCCACAGCGGATGGAATACGACCCAAGAGGGCGGACACCTCGGAACCAGCCTGTGTAAAGCGGAAGATGTTGTCCACGAAGAACAAAACGTCAGAGCCCGTGTCATCGCGGAACTGCTCGGCGAGGGTCAGACCCGTCAAAGCAATACGCATACGTGCACCGGGAGGCTCGTTCATCTGGCCGTAAACCAGAGCAATTTTCGAATCCGTGAGGTTATCAGGAACAATAACGCCAGATTCAATCATCTCGTGGTAAAGGTCGTTACCTTCACGGGTCCGCTCACCAACACCTGCGAACACGGATACACCGGAGTGCACCTTTGCGATGTTGTTGATGAGTTCCATGATAAGAACGGTTTTGCCAACGCCAGCACCGCCGAAGAGGCCAATTTTGCCGCCTTTGGTGTATGGGGCCAGAAGGTCGATAACCTTAATGCCGGTGACGAGGATCTCTGTTGCTGTCGACTGTTGGTCGAACGCAGGTGCATCGCCGTGAATCGGGCGGCGCGCCTCAGACACAACGGGACCTTTTTCATCAACAGGGTCGCCAGTCACGTTCATGATACGGCCGAGTGTCGCTGTGCCAACAGGCACAGAGATCTGCGAGTCCAAATCTGTCACAGCCTGACCACGAACGAGACCTTCGGTCGCGTCCATAGCGATGGTGCGAACAGTGTTCTCGCCGAGGTGTTGAGCGACCTCAAGAACAAGACGGTTGCCATTGTTGTCTGTTTCAAGGGCGTTGAGAATGGCGGGGAGGTCGCCGTCGAACTGAACGTCGACAACGGCGCCAATCACCTGCGTGATTTTGCCAGTAGCTTTTGCCATGTTTCGTTACTCCGATTCTTAGAGCGCTTCCGCGCCCGAGATGATTTCGATAAGCTCGTTGGTGATGACAGCCTGACGCGAACGGTTGTACTGAATGGTCAGTTTGTCGATCATATCGCCCGCGTTACGTGTCGCGTTGTCCATTGCGGACATGCGCGACCCTTGTTCGGAGGCACCGTTTTCCAAGAGAGCCGAGAAGATCTGTGTGGCCACGCCGCGCGGCAAAAGGTCGGCAAGGATGCCTTCCTCGGACGGTTCGTAGTCGTAGAGTGTGGAAGCCACATCTGCGCCTGCGTCCGTGTCATATGCGGCAGGGATGATCTGCTGTGCGGTCGGGATCTGGGATACGACATTGACGAACTTCGCGTAGAAGATCGTTGCAACATCGAACTCTTCGGCGTCGAAACGCGCAAGAATGTCTTTGGCGACCTCTTGAGCATTTGCATAACCAATGTTTTTGACTTCAGAAAAGTCAACGTGAGCCACCATTTTATCCCCGTGATCGCGCTTGAGCTGCTCACGGCCTTTTTTACCAACAGTCAAAATCTTGACCGTCTTACCGTTTGCTTGCAGCTCGGCGATGCGCGTGCGGGCCAGTTTCACGATATTGGAGTTGAAACCACCACACAAACCACGTTCAGCCGTCATCACGACGAGCAA
>NZ_CBFHKW010000003.1:22345-58780 GCF_965656515.1 Celeribacter marinus | reverse complement strand
ATGCACGTCGTCCTTGCCCGTCCCGGCGAGAAGCCGGGGCGCGCTATCGGAGCCACCAACCGAAGCGGAAAGCGCACCCAGAACCGCGTTAAAGCGTTCCGTGTAGGGGCGCGATGCCTCAGCCGCATCTTGGGCGCGGCGCAATTTTGCAGCCGCGACCATCTGCATGGCCTTCGTGATCTTGCGCGTGGATTTCACGCTCGCGATCCGGTTTTTAAGAACTTTGAGGTTGGGCATTGAAGCTTTCCTCTAATCTTACGCGAAAGTCTTGGCGAATGCGTCTAGAACCGCTTTGAGCTTGTCAGCTGCTTCGCCTTTGATCTTGGGATCGTCTTTGGTGATCCACGCAAGAACATCAGCGTGCTGGTTGCGCAAGAAGTCGAGCAGTTGAGCCTCGTAGCGACCAACATCTTTTACACCGACTTTGTCGAGGTAACCGTTGGTGCCCGCAAAGATCACGCAGACGATTTCAGCGTTGGACAGCGGCGAATACTGCGCTTGTTTCATCAACTCGGTCAAACGTGCACCACGGTTCAGCAACTGCTGAGTGGACGCATCGAGGTCGGAACCGAACTGAGCAAAAGCAGCCATCTCGCGGTACTGAGCGAGCGACAACTTCACCGGACCCGCAACCGAAGACATGGCTTTGGTTTGTGCCGAGGAGCCAACGCGCGACACCGAAAGACCTGTGTTCACAGCAGGGCGGATACCCTGATAGAACAATTCGGTTTCGAGGAAGATCTGACCGTCGGTGATCGAAATCACGTTGGTTGGAATAAACGCGGACACGTCGCCACCTTGCGTCTCAATGATCGGCAAAGCCGTCAAGGAACCGGAACCGTTGTCTTCGTTCAGTTTCGCTGAGCGCTCAAGAAGTCTGGAGTGAAGGTAGAAAACGTCACCTGGGTAAGCTTCACGTCCTGGTGGGCGGCGCAAAAGAAGCGACATCTGACGATACGAAACGGCTTGTTTGGACAAGTCATCGTAAATGATCAAGGCGTGCTTGCCGTTGTCACGGTAGTACTCGGCCATTGCTGTCGCCGCATAAGGTGCGAGGAACTGCATCGGCGCAGGGTCGGATGCGGTTGCGGCCACAATTGTTGTGTACTCAATCGCGCCGGACTCCTCGAGCTTTTTCACAAGCTGAGCAACAGTGGAACGTTTTTGGCCGATGGCCACGTAGATGCAATAGAGCTTCTTGGACTCATCATCACCAGCGGCTTCGTTGTAGCCTTTCTGGTTGAGGATGGCGTCGAGCGCCACAGCCGTTTTACCGGTCTGACGGTCACCAATGATCAGCTCGCGCTGGCCACGTCCGATTGGGATCATAGCGTCAACAGATTTGAGGCCGGTTGCCATAGGCTCGTGCACAGATTTGCGTGGGATAATACCCGGCGCTTTGCTGTCCGCGATACGGCGTTCGGTGGCTTTAATCTCGCCTTTGCCGTCGATCGGGTTACCCAGACCGTCAACAACGCGACCCAAAAGCGCGTCACCTACGGGAACGTCCACAATGGAGTTCGTCCGCTTGACGGTGTCACCTTCTTTAATATCACGGTCAGAGCCGAAGATCACGATACCGACATTGTCGGTTTCGAGGTTCAGCGCCATTCCGCGGATACCACCGGGGAATTCGACCATCTCACCGGCCTGCACGTTATCAAGACCATACACACGCGCGATACCGTCACCGACGGAAAGAACGCGGCCAACCTCAGCAACTTCGGCATCTTTGCCAAAGTTCTTAATCTGGTCCTTAAGGATCGCAGAAATCTCTGCAGCTTGGATACCCATTTATCCGACCTCTTTCATTGCATTCTGGAGGGAGGCGAGCTTCGAGGCGATCGACGTATCGATCATCTTTGAGCCCACTTTGACGACAAGACCACCGATGAGGGATTCATCGACAGTCGCATGAATGTTCACATCTTTTCCGAATTGCACCGAAAGCGATTTCGCCAGTTTATCTGACTGTGCTTTGGTCAATGCCTTTGCGGAAACGACATCCGCCGTAACCTCGCCGCGCTCTGCGGCGAGCAACTCTTTGAGTGTCTCAACCAAATGCGGCAAGACAAAGAGACGACGATTTTGCGCCATCATGGCCAACGTATTGGTCACGATTTTGGACAATTTTGCTTTTTTAGCGATTGCAGTGATCGAGCCTTCCAAATCGGCACGTGAAATCACGGGCGAGGAAACAAGGTCACGGAAATCAGCGCTGTCTACGAGAGCCGAAGACAGGGACGACACGTCGTCCTCAAGCGCCTTAAGTGCTTTGCCATCTTTAGCCAATTCGAAAACGGCCGTTGCGTAGCGTGCGGCAATGCCGCGGGAGATCGAAGCTGGTTCGGACACGTCCACCCTTCCGATGTCTTTGGGCCGTTTCCCCACACATTTACCGCGTGAGAAGCAGGCAGCTTGAACAACCCATGCAGAACACATGGGAGGTAAAATCGGCGTGGGTGTAACAGAGGCTTATCCGCCTCGCAACCTTGTTGCGCGGGCATAGCGCTAACATGCATCAGGCCGCTTCCTATAGATTTCAAAGACTTACGAACTTTGCGCTCCGTAAGCGTTAAAAAATATCTAATTTGTCCAAATTTTTGGACCAAGATTCGCGCGAGTCATGCGTTTTTAGCGCCCCACTTCTTCTTGAGCGGCACAATCTGCACGGTGACGTGCTTGATGAGTGGGATCATGGCGACGCGCATACAATCGGGTGATTTGGTAACCCCGCCCAAAGCACCTTATATCGGTTTCGCCTCCGGCAATGCGCCGATGCCGCCAAGCACACGGCTTGGACGCTTTACCGCAACAGGGGAACCTGATCCAGTTTGCGCGTAAACTTGCTTGGAGACTTCGAGAATGATGACCCCGCCCGCCAGCGCCGTTGAGACCTTGCGACCAAAATTTTCCCACATGGGGCCAGAGCGCAGCCAGAACCGTTTGTGCGAAGGGGGCTGAAACAGCGCGGCACGGTGCCGCTCCGAGACGAATCCCGCCTGTTTGAGTTGCATTTCCAACTGGCCAAGCGAATAGGGCCGCCCGTAGCCAAATGGCGTAGCATCCGAGCGCGACCACAGACCCGCACGGTTGGGCACAATAAACAGCGCACGACCACCGGGGCCAAGCACGCGCCAACATTCTTCTAAAACTGCGGATTGGTGATCAGAAGTTTCAAGGCCATGCATAACAACGAGTTTATCGACAAAGCCGGTTTGCAATGGCCATCTGGTTTCACGACATAGCGTAGAAACATTCGGCAGTCCCGCCGGCCAATGCATCACACCTTGCTGATCGGGCATGAGGCCTATGACGCGGCGCGCATCCGCGAGATACGGGCGCAGTAAAGGCACCGAAAACCCAAAGCCCGCAACGGTTTGGCGTGAGGCGTCCGGCCATAAATCCGTGACACAGTTGCGCACGGCGCGCTGTGCCGCCCGCCCCAATCCGGTCCGGTAATAGAAATTTCTTAGGTCGACGACGTCGAGATGCATTGCAATACCGTGGCTGAACGACAAGTGTTACATAAGAGAATGACCCAAAGCCGGAGAAAACACCATGCTAGAGATCGTCACTGTTGCGGCCCTCTCAGACAACTACGACTTTCTCGTGCATGACCCTGCCACGGGACGCACCGCCGTGGTCGATGTGGCCGAAGCCGAACCCATTCTCGACGCCCTCGATTACCACGGCTGGACGCTCAATGAGATATGGCTCACCCATCACCATTGGGACCATGTGGACGGCGTGGCCGATCTGGTAAAAGAGACAGGCGCAACTGTTCTCGGTGCAAAACCGGATCAACATCGATTGCCGCCTCTCAGTACTGTTGTTGAGGCGGGTGGCACATTTACGTTTGGCGCGCATACGGTCGAGGTGATCGCTGCGGATGGGCACACGATTGGACATGTCGCGTTTTACATTCCTGATGCCAAGGCGCTCTTTTCCGGCGATAGCCTTATGGCGCTTGGGTGTGGCCGTTTGTTTGAAGGGACGCCTGCGCAGATGTGGGAAACGATGTTGCGGCTCAAGGCTCTTCCACCCGAAACACTGGTCTACTCGGGTCATGAATACACCGCGGGGAATGCAAAGTTCGCGCTTACAATTGAGACAAACAACAGCGCATTGCAGGAGCGCGCACAGGCTATCGAAGCGGCATTGGTTGCGGGGCAATTTACTGTCCCCTCCTCTCTCGCGCTCGAGATCGCGACCAACCCGTTTTTGCGCGCCGATCTGGACAGTGTTAAAGACGCGTTGGGAATGAATGGGTCAAGCAGCGTGGACGTTTTCACGCAAATCCGTGCCCGAAAAGACAAGTTTTGACCCAACCACAAGAGATATACGATACTGGTCCAAGTCCACAGACCCCGCAAGACAGCACAGGTTTGGCATTGAACCCCACCAAAACCGCACAAAAACACGCGGTTCACGAAAATATATACTGATTTCGTAATTTTCTACTTGAAGTATGGGCGTTTCAATCAAACTTTAAGAATATCAGGCCACGGTTGTTGACGGGCATTATGCCTAAAGCAACAGCCCCAGACGAAGGAGCACTGTCGACGTGCCGTCATTTTCCAACACTCTTGAGCAAGCGATCCATTCTGCCTTGGCCCTGGCAAACGCCCGCCACCATGAATTGGCTACGCTGGAACATCTTCTCCTCGCCCTCATCGACGAGCCCGATGCGGCCCGTGTTATGCAGGCCTGCAATGTGGAATTAGATGAGTTGCGAAAGACCCTTTTGGAATACATCGAGGATGACTTGTCGACACTCGTCACTGATATAGAAGGGTCCGAAGCTGTTCCAACGGCCTCGTTCCAACGGGTTATTCAACGCGCCGCCATTCACGTGCAATCGTCTGGCAGGACAGAAGTCACAGGTGCAAACGTGCTCGTCGCAATCTTTGCCGAGCGCGAAAGCAACGCCGCGTATTTCCTTCAAGAACAGGACATGACACGCTATGACGCCGTGAACTACATCGCACATGGTGTCGCCAAAGACCCCGCATTTGGCGAAAGCCGTCCGATTTCAGGTGCAGATGAAGAGATTCAAGACACACAAAAACAAGAAACCGTTGACGGTGGCGACGCCAAAGAATCTGCACTTTCCAAATACTGTGTCGATCTAAACGCGAAGGCGGCCGAGGGCGATGTTGATCCCCTCATCGGACGCACCGAAGAGGTCGAGCGCTGTATCCAAGTGTTGTGTCGCCGCCGCAAGAACAACCCGCTTTTGGTGGGCGATCCCGGTGTCGGCAAAACCGCCATCGCGGAAGGGCTTGCCAAAAAGATCAACGATGGCGAAACGCCTGAAATCCTGTCAAAGACCACTATCTACTCGCTCGATATGGGCGCACTCTTGGCCGGCACGCGGTATCGTGGCGATTTCGAGGAGCGCCTCAAAGGTGTGATGAAAGAACTGGAGGATCACCCCGACGCGATCCTGTTCATTGACGAAATTCACACGATCATCGGGGCTGGCGCCACCTCTGGTGGCGCAATGGATGCGTCCAACCTGCTCAAACCTGCCCTTCAGGGCGGCAAGCTGCGGTGTATGGGGTCCACAACCTACAAAGAGTTCCGCCAGCATTTTGAAAAGGACCGCGCCTTGTCGCGCCGTTTCCAAAAAATTGACGTCAATGAGCCATCGGTCGAAGATGCAGTGAAAATCCTGATGGGACTAAAGCCCTATTTCGAGGAACATCACGACATTCGTTACACCAATGATGCGATCAAAACCGCCGTTGAATTGGCCGCACGCTACATCCATGATCGCAAGCTGCCCGACAAAGCTATCGACGTTATTGACGAGGCGGGCGCCGCCCAGCATCTCGTCGCAGAAAGCCGCCGCCGCAAAACGATCTCACCCAAAGAGATCGAATCTGTGGTTGCCAAAATCGCGCGCATACCAGCCAAAAACGTTTCCAAAGATGACGCAGAAGTGCTCAAAGATCTCGAATCTTCGCTCAAACGCGTGGTGTTCGGCCAAGATGATGCCATTGTGGCACTCTCCTCAGCGATCAAACTGTCGCGTGCGGGCCTACGTGAACCAGAAAAGCCCATCGGGAACTACCTATTCGCCGGACCAACCGGTGTCGGCAAAACCGAAGTGGCAAAGCAACTCGCGGACACACTTGGCGTCGAATTGCTGCGCTTTGATATGTCCGAGTACATGGAGAAACATGCAATCTCCCGCCTCATCGGCGCACCTCCGGGCTATGTCGGCTTTGATCAAGGCGGCTTGTTAACTGACAGCGTTGATCAGCACCCTCACTGTGTTCTCTTGCTTGATGAGATTGAGAAAGCGCATCCTGATGTCTTCAACATTCTGTTGCAGGTGATGGATAACGGCAAGTTGACCGATCACAACGGTCGCACGGTCGATTTTCGCAATGTCATCCTCATCATGACGTCGAACGCGGGGGCTACCGAACAAGCCAAAGAGGCCATCGGATTTGGTCGCGATCGTCGCACTGGCGAAGATACGGCCGCAATCGAGCGGACATTTACACCAGAATTCCGCAATCGTTTGGACGCAGTCGTCTCCTTTGCGCCGCTTCCTAAAACGGTCATCATGCAGGTGGTCGAAAAGTTCGTTCTACAACTCGAAGCGCAGCTCATGGACCGCAACGTTCACATCGAACTCACTCCCAAAGCGGCCGCATGGCTTGCGGATAAAGGGTATGATGACAAGATGGGCGCACGCCCCCTTGGCCGCGTGATCCAAGAGCACATAAAAAAGCCGCTGGCCGAGGAATTGCTATTTGGCAAACTGGCGAAAGGTGGCGTGGTGAAAGTTGGCGTGAAAGACGGCGCGATTGATTTGAGGATCGAAAAACCCGATGCACCGCGTATCAGCCGCTCTAAAAAGCCGCCACTTCTGACCGCCGATTAAAGCAGGGTGGGACAATGCGACCCATTCTCATAGGCACTTTGTTATTGTCCCTCGCAGGCCCCGCGCTTGCGAGGGATCCTGTTTTAAACCCGCCAATTGACTGTACCTTGGGCGAAACATGTTACATCCAGAACTACGTCGATACCGATCCAAGTTCTGGAGCAGCTGATTTCACCTGTGGATCCCTCACCTATGATGGCCATAAAGGCACGGATTTCGGCCTACCTAGTTTGGCCGCGATGAAAGACGGCGTAGATGTGCGTGCCGCAGCCCCCGGCACCGTGCGCGCCATACGCAACGACATGATCGATCACATCCAAGGGGGCACAGATGCGCCTGACGTGTCGGGCCGCGAATGCGGCAACGGTGTGGTGATTGATCACGGAGATGGATGGACCACGCAATACTGCCACATGGCACAAGGGTCCATTAGCGTCACCAAGGGTCAGCGTGTCTCGAAAGATACAACACTCGGACAGGTCGGCCTATCAGGCAAAACGCAATTCCCCCATGTCCACCTCTCGGTGCGCCACAATGGCGAGATCATCGACCCGTTCAACCCCAACGCGCGCATTACATGTGGCGATGCGGGCGCGCGCGGCGATGCGCTTTGGCAAACTCCGATCACCTACCAAGCGGGCGGCATTCTGTCTGTTGGTGTGTGGGACGCAGTGCCAGACTATGCCGCGATAAAAGCTGGAACAGTGGACTCGACAACGCTTCCCGCCACATCTCCGGCTCTTGTGGTGTTCGGCTACGCGTTTGGCGCACGAACCGCAGATGTAATGCGCCTATCGCTCACCGGACCGAAGGGCAATGTGGTCACAAAAGACTTTGATCTCGCAAAAAACCAAGCCCTCTTCTTTCGCGCCACGGGCAAGCGCGGATCACAATGGCCTGTCGGCACATATGACGCAGAAGCGACATTACTGCGCGATGGCGTGATCATCGACAGCATGGCGCGCAGCATCGAAATTGCGAACTAAACGCACGCGATCCCTACTATTTTTCTGTTAGTTTCAATTCGATACGTCGATTTTGCGCCAAGGCGGCGGATGACGATCCTGATGCAACGGGTTGGAATTCGCCAAAACCCGCCGCAACCAATCGCTCTGGCGGAAAACCGAGACTACGGCTCATAAAACGGACAACAGACAGGGCGCGCGCCTGCGACAGCTCCCAGTTGTCGGCATACTCGCCAAGCCCCGAAAGCGGAGTATTATCGGTATGCCCATCCACACGGATCACCCAATCAATCTCTGGCGGGATGTCTTTCGCCACGTCATTGAGAATGCCCGCCACCCGTGCAATCTGAACTTGTCCGTTGTCGCCAAGATCAGCTGATCCCGCCTCGAACAAGACCTCCGACGAAAAGACAAATCGATCACCGACGATGCGCACGCCATCGCGATCACCCAAAATTTCACGCAAACGACCAAAGAATTCCGAGCGGTAATTCTCCAACTTCTTCGCCTCGACCTCAAGTCGGATACGCTCGGCCTCTTCCAATTCGGCGCGGCGTTTCTCTTCTGCTGCAACTTGTGCGAGGGCTGCGTTTAACCGCGAGGTGAGCGCGTCCACCTGAACATTGCCCTCACGGTCGGCCGCCGCGCGGGCATCCAAGACGGCTTGCAATGAGGCAAGTTGCCCGCGCAATTCTGTGACTTGTGCATTCAACAATGCGACCTTGCGCGCGCCCTCTGCGGATCTTACTTCCTCGGATTGTAGCGCCTCTTGGGCGGTCGCTAAAAGGGCTGCTTGTTTTTGCGCATCGCTCAACTCAACACTCAGATCCGCTTGCAAGTTTTTGCGCGCAGCCTCTGCTGCCGCCAAAAGCGTCAATGTGTCTTCGGCATCTTTGCGGGCCTCTTCGAGGGCAAGCGTCATTGCGGTCAGTTCATCATTTGAGTTCGCCAGTTTGTCACGCAACGCCTCAAGAGCCGCCGCATCGACCAATCGTGCCTCCTCAGCTGCGGACAGCTCCGCTAGCTTTTCCGAAAACGCCAACTCGCGCGCCTGTGATTGCGTCTGCTCATCCGCAAGCATCGCGGCAATGGCATCGCGCCGCGCCGCAGCCAAGCGGGCTTGTTCAGTCGCCACATCAATCTCGTCTCGGGCCTTGGCCAACGCCAATTGCATGGCCTCTTGCTCAGATATCACCAACGCATTGGCGGCTTCTAGCTCGTCAACTGTTGCTTGCAACGTGGCGCTTTGCGTGCGCGCGGCGTCTCGGTCAGCCAAAAGGCTAGCGACCTGTGCCTCAAATGAAGCAATTTGATTGGCTTGGTTTTCCGCTTCTTGCGACAAAGCTGCATTTTGGCTTTGCAGTGAGGCGATTAACGCAGTTTGCGCCTGTGCAACGGACCGCACCTCACCAAGCGTAGCGCGCATAGAGCCAAGCTGTGCATCCAAATCCGTTGAACGATCTTGTTCGAGGCCCAAGGCTAACGCGAGCGCACTCACTTCGGCAGTTAGTGCATCCAACTCGGTTTCTTGTCCCGTAATTGTGTCGCGTAACATCGATTGCATAATCATAAAGATCGTCAACACAAACATCAAAACTAGCAAAAGCGCAGTCATTGCATCAACGAACCCCGGCCATATTGATCCGGACATGCGTTGCGAGGAACGGCGCAAAACGGCCATCCTCTAAGCCTTTGGCCCAATGATATCGCGCAGCGTTCGAGACACACCTGCAATCTCGCGGCGTATTTCATTCAGGCTCTCTTGGCGACCCGCAGATATCTCTTCGAGAATGCGCAGGAGTTGGACATCAATCGACCGCAACCGCATGCGCGCCTCGGCGTCTGTTGTCGCCCCGCCTTCTTGCTCGCGTTTCGTCAACACGGCAATCAACTGTTCTTGACCCGCAATAAGACGCTCTTGCCCCGCAACCAGACGCTCATCACCTGCGGCATCGCCGCGCTCCGCATCAAGTCGGCTCACAAGCGCCTCAACCGACGCGGCCAATTGGCCAAGACGATCATCAACCGCCGCGCGTGACATGTCCGATTGCATGTAAATAGTTTGTAGCGTGTCCATCTGCTGGCACATATGATCGAGAACGGCCGCCGCCCCCGACATCTCGCCGCCGTCGCCCTCGGCCGCAGAGAACCCGATGCGCGTGAACGACGAGAGCCATTCCTCTAGTTCACGAAAAAACCGGTTTTGGCCATGAGACGCAAACAGTTCCAACATGCCCACAACCAAGGACCCCGCAAGACCCAACAGTGATGAGGCGAAGGCCGTGCCCATCCCCCCAAGCTGTTGTTCCAACCCGCCCATAAGGCGCCCGAAAATATCTGTCGAGCTTTCACCATCTTGCGGGGCGAGAGACCGAATGGTGTCGACAACAGCAGGAACAGTCGTCGCGAGACCGTAAAATGTCCCCAAAAGTCCAAGAAATATCAAAAGGTTGGTGATGTAACGCGTGATGTCACGCGCCTCGTCGATACGTGTTGCTACAGAATCAAGGATGGAGCGCGCCGAGGATGACGAAATTTGACGCCGTGCATCGCGCCCGCGCATCAACGCAGCAAGAGGCGCCAACAAACGCGGCGCGTGTTTGGCACCATCGTCGGGGCGCACACCGGCAAATCGTTCGATCCAATTGACAGAGGCGACCAATTGGATCACCTGCCAAAAACATGCGAGGATACCTAGCACGAACACAACGGCAATAAACCCGTTGAGATACGGGCTCGCAAGAAAAACCGGCGCCACACGTGGAAGCGCCAGATAAAACCCCGCCCCCGCAAGTCCCAGAACAATTACCATTAAGGTAAATTGCCGCACGGGTTGCGAAAAATGCAGTTCTGCCTCGCGATCGGGTTGGTCCATGTGGGCCCTATCCTGACCTGTCGTTTCTGTTAACGCTCACGATAGGCGAGGATTGGAAAACTGCCAATACGCGATTTCATCTTTCCTATGATCTTACGCTGGGATCACACGAGTGTAACGACATACGGCGGCGCACCAGAGCGACCAATTGGTTGAGATCAGTATCTTCCATACCAAGCTCGGCCAAATGCAGCGCGGTATTGAAAAGATACTCAAAGTTAGGACCGCGCCCACCAGTCGCCCTTGCAATCACATCGGCTTGCGCCTCATGGGACATGGCACCCGTATATTGCACGTGGGTTCGGTCCACGATGTACGCGAGGCTCTGCACCGTCCGCCCATCATCTAGTATCAACGGCACGGTGTTTTCCAAATACGCCGAGCTGACCAATTCACGCTCGCGCAAGCGCTCAAGCGTCTCTTGTGCTCCGCCTCCCGAAACACGGTAGGCAAGTCCGCGACAGGTAGCACCGACCTCACGATCAAGGGCCAAAACCAAACCCGGAACCTCGGGTGATCCGCGATGATGGATTGACCACATGCAAAACGACCGCGCGTAATCCACAAGAGTCGCTGGCACCCGCTCGGCAAACTCGAACTCGGGATTCCACATCAATGACCCATAGCCGAACACCCAAAAACACTTGTCATCACAATCCATTTTGCCCGCTTTCTTATTGGTGCCGCGACAGCTAAACACCACTCATCGACGAATGTAAAAGAGCACAAAGAAGGCACTCCATGCGCAAAATATTATGGCTGATCCTGATCGCGGCTGCTGTATATAGCGGCTATTGGTTTGTCGGAGCACGTGGAACCGAACGCGCGATAGCGGGCTGGATTTCGCAGCGTCAGTCGGACGGATGGCAAGCGGACTATACGAGCGTGCAAACCGGCGGATTCCCCCTCAGGTTCGACACTTTAATTTCGGACCTTTCATTGGCGGACCCTAAAAGTGGCGTTGCATATGAAACCCCACGCCTTGAGATAAAAAGCGCAAGCTACGCGCCAACGGCCTTGAGCGCGGTGTTCGCATCAGGATCAACCTTTGCGACCCCCTATCAGCGTGTCGATATCACGCATGATCGTGCGGATGCCGACCTATTCGTCGATGCGGGGCCGAACCTGACGTTGGACGTCACGGCCTTTACACTTGATAACGCCGCGATCACATCGACATTGGGCTGGGGCATGACACTTGCGCATGGCGCGTTCTCGACCATCAGAAGTGCGCAAAATCCGCTCAGTCATACGATTGGCCTCTCGGCACACGACCTTGTGCCGAGTGAAGGTCTAATGAGTACGTTGAACACAGACGGGCTATTGTCGGACCGCTTTGAAACCCTTGAAATTGCACTCACAGCAACCTTTGACGCCCCATGGGACATTCACGCCCTCGAGGAGCGCCGCCCACAACCGACACGGATCGATATCGATAAAATCGCGGCAAAGTGGGGCAAGTTGGATTTGCAAATCGCCGGAGCCGTCGACATCGACGCGCGCGGCGTAGCCTCTGGAAAAATCGCCCTCAAAGCGCGCAACTGGCGCGACATGATCGACATGGCCACAGCCGCGGGATTAATTCCTGCGGACATGCAATCGCTTGCCATACGCGCGGGTCAGGTTCTCGCAGGATTGAAGGGCAACGCGGATACGATTGATGCGGAGCTGACCTTGAGCGAGGGCATGATCGTTTTGGGGTTTATCCCAATCGGTCCGGCGCCGAACTTTTCTATCCGCTAACTCGCACGCTCTTGGCGCAAAAATGCAGTGACTACTCGGTCTTTTTTGCGCGTCCGAAGTCGGGTGCGTCGGTGTCTTGTCCCGCTTCGATAATCCCACGGCGAATAGTGCGGGTGCGGGTAAAATAATCATATAAATGCTCACCGTCACCCTGACGAATGGCACGTTGAAGGGCGAACAGCTCTTCGGTAAAGCGTCCTAAAATCTCCAATGTCGCGTCCTTGTTTTCTAAAAACACATCACGCCACATCGTCGGGTCTGACGCCGCAATCCGTGTGAAATCGCGAAAACCGGCCGCGGAGAATTTGATCACTTCTTGGTCCGTAACACGGCTCAAATCGTCGGCCACTCCAACCATCGTATAGGCAATGAGGTGCGGGGTATGAGAGACCACGGCACAAACCAGATCATGATGATCCATATCCATCCGCTCGGTCGTGGCCCCCAGTGCGCGCCAAAACCGCTCCAACGCGACAACATCGGCCTCATTCGCAGTGTCAGGGGGAACGATCAGACACCAACGCCCATCGAACAGTTCGGCAAAGCCCGCGCGCGGGCCCGAATGCTCGGTCCCTGCCATCGGGTGCGTCCCGACGAACGACACATCGTGCGGCAACAGCGGCGTAACCGCCTCAAAAATTGACTTCTTAACCGAGCCCACGTCAGTAACCAAAGCACCTGCCTTGAGCGCAGGAGCGATTTCGGCCATCACCGTGCCCATCGCACCCACAGGCACAGCGAGCACGATCAAGTCCGCGTCCTTGACGGCATCGGTGGCCGTGTCGCAAACGCGGTCGACAAGATTGATGTCTCGCGCAGTGTCACGAGTCTCGGGGGAGCGCGCATATCCCGTAATTTCCCCTACAACACCTGCGCGGCGCATCGCCAAAGACATAGACCCCGCAATCAGGCCCAGTCCAATCAATGCCACGCGGTTGTAGAGAACTTCACTCATCGGGTTTTCTCTAGAAACTGCCCGATGGTATGGGCCACACGGCGGCATGACGATTCATCGCCAACGGTGATCCGCAAACAATTGGGCAGGCCGTACCCCGCAACACGCCGCACGATCAACCCGTTGGATTTCAAGAAATCATCACAGGCCTCTGCCTCTGATTGACTATGAAAACGTGCCAGAATGAAATTGGTGCACGAGGTATCTGACGGCACGCCGTGCTCCATCAACGCCTCGGCCATCCATGCCCGCAACCGTGCATTATCAAGGCGGCATTTTTCGACCCATGCCGTATCGCGCACGGCGGCTTCGGCGGCGGCCAATTGTGGCTCTGACAAATTGAACGGCCCGCGCACGCGGTTAAGCACGTCGATGATCGCCGCAGGACCGTAACCCCAGCCGATCCGCACACCACCCAAACCATATATTTTGGAGAACGTCCGCGTCATCACAACGTTGTCACGCGCCTCGACAAAGGCGGCGCCGCCATCAAAGCCCTCGACATACTCCGCATACGCGCCATCCAAAACCAACAAAACATGTGCGGGTAAACCATCAGCCAAACGCGCGACATCAGACGTGCCGATCATTGTGCCCGTGGGGTTGGCCGGGTTGGCGATAAACACCAATTTGGTGTGCTGTGTACACGCCGCTAGAATTGCGTCCACGTCCACCACGCGCTCACGCTCGGGCACACATACCGGTGTCGCGCCCGCCGCAAGTGCGGAAATTTTGTACATCGAAAAGCCGTGCTCGGTGTAGATGACTTCATCGCCCACGCCCGCGTAGCACTGGCACAAAAATGTGATGATCTCATCGGATCCAACGCCGCAGATAATCCGGTCCGCATCCAGATTGTAAATCTCTCCAATTGCGCCGCGCAATGCCGTATGGTCGGTGTTAGGATAACGATGCAAGTTATGTGCCGCTCGTGAAAACGCTTCTTTCGCGCCTTCCGGGCTGCCAAACGGGTTCTCGTTTGACGACAATTTTACAATGTTTTCGACACCCGCGATTTTGCTCGCTCCGCCTTGGTACAAGGCGATATCGAGAATTCCGCGTTGAGGTTTAATTTGGGCCGTCATGTTTACACTCATCTTAGGTCGAAAAACACATAGCGCTGCAATCGCCCCAAGGCCAGATGGCACGATGCTCCAATAAAAAATGTTGCACCGAAGCCTCTCGTACACGACCAAAATTCCACGAAAAAGGCCGCCCCCTAAGGAGCGGCCCAAAATCGTCGAATAATTGGCTCAGATTAGTTCTGAGCGTAGAATTCGATCACGAGGTTTGGCTCCATAACAACAGCGTATGGCACGTCGGACAGGCCCGGACGGCGCACAAACGTCGCAGTCATTTTGGAGTGGTCTGCCTCAATGTACTCAGGCACGTCACGTTCGGTGAGCTGAACAGCTTCCAGAACGGTTACGTTTTGCTTGGACTGGTCACGAACCTCTACAACGTCACCCTCTTTTACGCGGTAGGAGGGGATGTTGACGCGAACGCCATTCACGGTAACGTGGCCGTGGTTTACGAACTGACGAGCCGCAAATACGGTTGCCACGAATTTCGCGCGGTACACAACAGCGTCAAGGCGCGATTCGAGCAAGCCGATGAGGTTCTCACCTGTATCGCCCTTGAGACGCTCAGCGTCGGCAAAGATACGGCGGAATTGTTTCTCGGTCAGATCACCGTAGTAACCCTTGAGTTTTTGCTTCGCACGCAACTGGAGACCGAAGTCGGACAATTTGCCCTTGCGGCGCTGACCGTGCTGGCCGGGGCCGTATTCACGACGGTTTACTGGGGATTTTGGACGGCCCCAGATATTTTCGCCCATGCGGCGGTCTAGTTTGTATTTGGCAGATGTGCGTTTGGTCACGATCTGGATCCTTTCAACGGATATGAAAGGTGCTGTCCTTTCCCATGGGAGAAACCCCTTGGGCGACAGGCGTCCCCTTGCGGGGGCCACCAACACCAAAATAATAAACGGCGCGCATTTCTGCACACCGGATGGCGGGCTTATACAAGGCATGCAAATAGAGTCAAGCGCCCCACCCCACTATAATGGAGCGGCCGATTTTACTACGCGGCAGCGTGCAGTAAAATCGCGGCTTCAGCCGATGACAATGTGCGCCGCGCGGCAGGCCCGTATGCCTCACTGTGACTGGCCAGATCGGGAAATACCTCTATCAAGCGATGGCGCTGTGCGGGTGCGATATCGTCCAGATCGGTGAACGCAGGGTGAAAACTTTCCGTCTCAATTCCATTGGCAAACACCACTTGGTGGCGTTCAAACATCAGATGGACATAACTCAGCTCCTTAAGCGTGCGATCCACAACAATAGACGTATCATTGACCAGATCTCTCGCAGTAACCAAAACCTCGTCCGCGCCGAACAAATCATGGGCGGCACTGCCCCCAATCAAAAAACGGTGCTGTGGCGATACAATGAGGTCGCGATGCGGATGCCCTATACCGAACGCTTGCGCGCGGACACGCACGGGCCGCAGCTCGGGCATTGCGTACAGGCGTGCACCGGTAATGCGGCGCCCGCCGATCCATGCCAATTGTTGCGCCCCGTCATCTTTGGTCTGGACCCAATCGCCTTCGCGCAACTCTTCTACAGCACGCGCGCCGTCAGGCGTTTCTATTTGAGTGCCGGGCGTAAAACAAATAACGCCCCCCGTTTTCACTTCGCACGCATCTGTGGCCACCTCGACATGGGCTGACATCACCCATAGATCCGCATTCGCCGGCGGCATAGCACCCAAGCACATGACAAGCGGCACCCCCAAAGTCGGGGTATCGATGACCGTCATTTCATATTTGCGCAATCCATCCGTGACATCAAAGCCGCCATTGAACAACCTGTCCTTGGCCACAACGACATGCTCGAGATCCTGGCTTGAAACATGCCCGATAAGGCGGCGCAATTTTTGTGCCGCTCGATGATGAAGCTCGTCTTGCCCAATCGCATGATCCAGCAAAAGCACGTTGCGCGGACCATCCACGCACACTGCTTCACCCGACCAACGCCATGTTGCGCCGATCGTTAATGCCGAAAGCGGCGCAGAACCAAGGCCATCGACCTCAATCTGCGACCATGCGATGACAAACGTGCGAAGATTGCCCGTTTCCATGCCTGTATCACTGCCTTTAGTTTTTTATTATTGTCGAAAGGATAGCACAGGGCATGCGTTCTGTGAATCCCTTATTCGAACCAACGGCATAACGATGGTTCGGCAGCCAAAGAACGCTCGACAAACCTTAGAACTCAAAGCTCACATTGAGAGCCCCGACAACCTGACCCTCTGGCTGGGCCGCGAATTCAGGGGAAAGCCATGCTGCGCCGTAAAAGATTTTTGCACGCCCAACCGTAGTATAGAGTCCCGCCCGAAGGCGCGTACGTGCATCTTGCACTTCATACCCATCGCGCTTGGGTAAAAATTGTGAGTCCGCGACCACGGCGACATCAGCTCCCAAAATAAAGGATGTGCTCTCATCGCGCGTGGCGGACTCGATACCGTTGTACAAAAGCCCCGTGACAGGATCTCGTAGCATCAGACCAGATTGACCAACATCCCCGAAGACGTAATCAACGCCAAGACGCGCGAGTGTCTCTGGACCAACCTGCGCCTCCACAAATGGCCGAATAGAGCCCGATCCTACCTCAAACGTCTGGGCCGCTTCGAATGAGATCGACGCATAAGCGGCGTTTCCCAGCTGGTTCGTGACATCAGGTGCAGGAATGTTCAATAGATGATGAAACGACTCTTGAAGGTCTCCCAACCCCGTTTGCGGCCCCACGAGAACAGCATCAAGGCCAAGCCGCATCTGCGTGCTTTCGCGCTCGACATAGGAATGCATCCCTACGGACACCGCGCCAAGATATGGCCGATCGCCCTCTATGGGCCTTCCGGGTGCATCGGGCGTAATAACATCAGAACGGAACCGGAATTCAAGCAAATCGCCAAAGTTTGACGGCGCACGTCCAAGCCATTCAGGGCCGTACAATCGCGAGTACGTAAAACTACCAGACCGCCAACGGTCATCTCCATCGCCGATAGCATCATTTAAGAACAAGCGACCTGTGCCCAGAAAATTAAAATCTTGCGCACGCGCAGAAAAGGGAAGCGAAATCAGAAGACTTACAAGGCCCACCAACGAGACAATTGAACTCACAAAACGCATCGCAACACCCATACCGAATCTAAGGAACACCTGTTCCCAACATAGTGATACAAATATGAGTATATTCTAAACAGATGTTGCAATTGTGGCGAGAACTACCACGAGCTCAGAACCGTGAAGAACGCTCTGACGTAGTGGGCCTTACCGCTTCAAATTTTCCTTGGCCTCTTTGAGTGCGCGACGAAACACCGGGCCAGGTGCGCGCGCAATAATCGCAGCACAGTAATGCGCCACCCACGCCGCTCGCCCCCTTTTTTGCAACCGCGCAAGCATCTCTTTTTGATAACGCCTCTCGTCACGTCGACGGCGCAACAAATGGTAGAACTCTTTATCGGTCAGGGTGCCCGAGATAGCCCCCTCCACAATCGGCGTCAAAATCCCAAGCTTGACCCAGAGCGACGCAATACGGTGGCCAAAATAACGACATC
This sequence comes from Celeribacter marinus, assembly GCF_965656515.1. Taxonomy (GTDB): domain Bacteria; phylum Pseudomonadota; class Alphaproteobacteria; order Rhodobacterales; family Rhodobacteraceae; genus Celeribacter; species Celeribacter marinus_D. The sequence continues at coordinate 40,721 of NZ_CBFHKW010000003.1, read as the reverse complement.
GCATTTTACGCAGATTCTCACCGCGAAACAGGGCGGCATGCATTGCGTCTAATGGTGAAAGAGGGTCGTAGAACAAATAGACATATTCGGCAGATTTCACCATATCGGGGGCAAATCCATAGCGCGATGTAAAATCACGCGACCATCCTTTGCGGTAGCGGGTTTCCCATGAGGCATCCGCACGTGACAATGTGGCTTGAGGCGAGATCAACACAACCCCTGCGCCTGGATGTGCCGCCGAAAATGCGGCCGCCGCATAACCCCCCATTGATGCGCCATAAAAAATCACGCGCTTGTAGTCGTTAAAAAAACCCTCCGCCTTGAGGCGGTCAAAAAAGTCAAATACGGCCTCGTCGCGGTACCATGTCCAATCGTGAGCCATCATACCAAGCATCGACCACCCCCGCCGCTCAACAAACCCGTATCCCCACGGCATCTTGTCCTTGCCATCCGCATAGACATCATCGAGATTTTCAAACGTTACAATGAGCGTGTCACCACGTTTCACAAGCAATGCGGTGTGATCGCGGCCAAGCTCCTCATAGAACCCTTCGCGCGCACCGACCTCGCGCAACGATGCACGCCATTCCTGCTTGCTTGGCTCAACCGTCTCATTGTAGGTCATTCTACTCGGTTCCTATTTCGACGATGCCATACAGAGCCCACGACGTTTTCCGCGATACCTTTGACTTACTTATTCTCATTAAAAAGCTGAACTGCATCTGCGAGGATGGTATCGCGGCAGTCTTTTATAAATTGCTTATCGACAAGAAAGTCTCGTGATAGTTTATCCATTGAGGCGTCTGCCCTAAGTGCCGCCAGGCCGACCGTGGCTCGAAAACTGGAATCGGTGAGCGCGGGTTGCTCAATCGACTTCACTACTTTGGGCAGAATGAGTGCGGCATCGGGATCGATCTCGTGCTTGTCCAACAACCGATCCATAAAGGATCCACGACGCGGGCGGTTGTTTTCCTTTTCCTCAAGCCGCGGCTTCATACGGCGCGCCCAAAAATGCACCCCCCGCGTTTCATCGGTAAAGCGCTCTTCAACATCAAAGCGACTGATAATCATATGGTTCCGGTCCGGATAGCTGACCGGATAAAAGGCTGCTTCGGGGCGTGCGTATTTAATTTCACCCGTCTGCTCCAAGAAATAAGTGACAGATGCAGGCCCTGTGAACCCCCAATTCTGAGCGGTCATGTGAACGGGGCGCCCCGCGTCGCGCTCTGCCTCTAGCTCGCGTTGCTGCCACGGCTTCAACCATGGTGCGATCGCATATTCGTCTTGGAAAAAATCAATCAAACCCGCGAGTGTGGCACTGTCGCGCGGCAACCCCAAAACCGCGTTGCATACCAGCCCCGGCTTTTCCCAGCCAAAGACAAAACCAGATGGATCATCGAATGGATGATAACAATACATGTCTGCATCGACCCAGATCTTATCTGTCTTCTTGAGCAAATTTAGACGCCACATATCCGCATGGATCGCGGGACTACCCGTTCTGGCATGGCGTAGCATGGGCGTTGAGGGATATATGTCCTCGGCATTGCCAATATGAACGCCCGCAGGCACATTCGGGATCGGCTCATACGAATACAGGGTGATATGATGACCCATGTCCGCAAAGCTTTTCAGGCATAGTTGTTCCAACCAACTTAGTCGCCCACCAATCCAAAGGGATGCGATTTCTGGATGTTCCGTCATAACATTGCCCCTCGCGCCGTTGGCGCCCTCGTTAAACGTGACCAACTCGGACGCTTAGCTGCACCCGCCACACGGTCTGTGCGCACGACCGTTTTCACAGTTTAGTTAAGCTACCGCACCACGCAGTGCAGGTAAAGCACCCCCGATGCAACCCTTACAAAAACTGAGGTTCCTTGACTTCCATACGCCCGTATGAGACCCAAAATGTAAACAAAACGCACAGTTAGAGTACACAGGTGGATGCGAGTTTGAATATTGTTGGGATTACATGTGTCCGCGATGAGGGGCCTTGGCTTCTTGATTGGATTGCTCACCATCGTGCGCATGGCTTTTCGCACTTCCTCATTGCCTCACACGACTGTCTTGACGGGTCAGACACACTTTTGGACGCTTTGGATGACGCGGGTATCATCACTCACCTCCCTTTTACACCGAAAGCGGGTAAGGCAGTGCAATGGCAAGCGTTACGTCTGTTGCAGGATCATCATGTCTACCGCGACGCCGAAATGGCAATGTTTTTTGACGCCGACGAATACCTCGTTCTAACCGAGGGGGTGACCCTTAACTCGCTCCTGCCCGAAGGAATCGACGCTGTGCCACTACGGTGGCACCTGTTTGGAAATGGCGGGCACGCGGAATGGATCGATCGCCCTGTTACGGAGCGTTTCACACGGTCAGGCCCGAACGGGATGCCCGTTCCGTTGGGACATCTGTTCAAATCCCTGCATCGCCCCAGCGCCTTTGACGGCCTTGGCGTGCACAGGCCTAAGGGAGACGCCACATGGGCTTTCGCCTCAGGTACAAACGCGCCTGCGAAGTTCAACACGATGGCGGGTTTGATCCATCTTATGGGTGTGCCGCAAAATGAGGAACGCGCATGGTTGAACCATTATTCCGTGCGCTCCATCGAGGAATTCATTCTGAAATCCGACCGAGGCCTGCCAAATCACGTTCGAAAATCGGTTGATGCGGGATATTGGGCTATGCGCAATTTTAATACGGTTGAGGACAAACGGATCGCGCCGATGCTTGACGCAAGCCGCAGTTCGCGAACGGCGCTGGCGGCGTTCGATGCGTTGCACGATATCTGCGTTTCCTATCATCGTGATCGCCTGTCTCGCCTCAAAAAGGACAAAGAGATCGTCGATTTGTTCTGGCAATGTGAACTCATGCCAACCGCGGTGCCACCATCCGGCGCGCGGTTCATGGCACATATCGAGATGCTAAAGCAGGCGGAAAGCAAAAACACCCATGGCTGACTACGTCGCACAAACCCTAAACGCTCAGGTTTTTGGGGATATCATTTTGCTTGATGCGATTGTGTCGGGCGACACCACGGACTTGTTTTTCCACCACACAGCGACACTGTCCGATGATGTCGCAAAGACCATGTTGGACAAAGCAGATGCAAAGACTGTTGGCAATGCGCCGTGGATCACAGGACAAACGCCGACGCGCGCGATAGCCCTAGACGTCGATGGCACCCAAAAAGAAATCACCCTATCGCACCCGAATGCCGATCTTATGCGCGGCCGAAACGTCGCCCTTGCAACGCGCAACGGCGAGAGCGCCAAAATGGTTCTGGACTGGCTGCGGTATCACGCCAGCCATCAAGGCCTGACAGGCGCGCTTATTGTGGATCGCGCGGACCCATCGCAAAACGCGACCTTTACCCAAGAGCTACAAGACGGATTGGCCAAAATTGACGCAGATCTAGCTGTCATGCACATTCACGCGACCGTCCCTCTCGGGAACGCGACCCTCCCGCCCGAAACACATCCATTTTCAACACCGGGTGCCCCAGGCAAAGACCGTATGACCAAGCCAGAGCCCAACGCATGGTCATCTCCGTTAGCCGATGTCCTGATCTATGAACTGCTGCGGCGGAAATATCTCAACGAGGCGCGGGGTGTCGCCAACATTGAAGTGTACGACCTTGTCCCGAAAAACGGCACTTTAACGATGTTTGACCTCGCGCAAACCGCACCCAACGGCGTGGTGCAACTGTTGGGACGTCAAACCTACCCGTGGCGGATCAAAGGTGACGAGCCGGCGTTTGCGGACCACATTTGTATTCAGTTCGACGAGACCAAGCGGCGCGCGCGGTGGTGTGCGGCACCCAAACGTCTGCCATCTGGCGCAGTCTTTCGCCTGGTCCGCGTGGGCGGAGCTGATGCTAAAACGGGGTATGAATTTTATCGTTGCATGGGCCTGCGTCATCGTGCGCCGTCTGTTTCGAAAATTGTCCCCAAGTCCTCGCTCATCGAGCATGCCCCACTGGTTGAACTATCGACGCGCACATGGGGATATCAGCCCGTCTTAATGCCAGAGGAAACCGTGGCCGCCCCGCCGCGTGGTGACAACTCCGTAGCCATTGTGACCTGCATGAAAAACGAGGGGCCTTTTATTCTTGAATGGCTCGCCTATCACCGCGCAATCGGAATTGAGGGCTTTTTGGTCTACACCAACGATTGTACCGATGGGACTGATACGTTCCTGGATTTGCTGCAAGCAAAAGGCTACGTGCACCACCGCGACAACCCGTTCAAAGGCACAGACCTCAAACCTCAGCACGCCGCCCTGCAAGCGGCAGAACACGAAGACGTCGTGACGGGGGCTGATTGGGCCATTTCCATGGATGTAGACGAATTTATAAACGTCAAAGTTGGTGACGGGACAATGAGCGCTCTGTTCGCGGCGCTCCCCGATGCTAACCTGATCTCATGTACATGGAGACTTTTTGGCAACGCCGATGTACATGGCTATCACGATCATTTTTTACTGGAGCAATTTGACCGCGCGGCCCCTGAGCATGCAAACAAACCGCACCAAGCGTGGGGATTCAAAACCCTGTTCAAAAACATCGGCCTGTTCAAGAAGTTTGGCGTGCACCGACCCAAAGGGCTAAAACCGCAAATCTGGGACAAGATTCGGTGGTACAACGGCTCAGGTAAGCCGATGCCCCGCACAGAGTTTCGAAACGCATGGCGTTCGACCTCCGACACATACGGCTATGATCTGGTTCAACTCAACCACTACGCCGTGCGCTCCGCCGAGAGCTTTTTGGTGAAACGTGACAGAGGGCGGGTCAACCACGTGGACCGCGACCAAGGTCTTGCCTACTGGTTTCGGATGAACAACAACTTTGAACGTGAAACATCGATTCAACGCATGATCCCAAAGCTGCGTGTAGAGTATGATCGCCTCCTCGAAGATCCCGAAATTGCCGCTCAACACCAAGCCTGCGTTCAAGCGCATACGGCCAAGATTGCCCAATTGCGAGCGACCGAAACCTATACCAAATTCTATAACGAATTATCTGGCCCGCGCCTCGAAAAGCTCAGTCGGTTGCATTCGCATTTTGGCGCAAATGTCTTTTTAAAGGGTCCGCAATGCGTGCCCGACAATGTGATCGACCAAGACCTAGATGCAGAGTTTTTCTTTACGGTTGAGCGCGGCGAGGCGGCGCATTGAGGCGCACGAAGAAGGAGACCAACAGATGAAAGCCCATCTGCACATCGGCGTACATTTCACAAAAACGCAACGTTTGGCACAGGCCGTGCGCATCAATCAGCGCGTTTACAAGCGCCAAAACGTGGTTGTGCCGGACGTTAACGAATATCGCGCTCAAATTGACGCTGTGCTGCGCCGATTGGATGGACAGGTCGTCCCCCTCGAAGAAAGTCGCGCTCTGCTGACTCGCTTGGCGAGCGACGAAAGCACCACCGGCCTTGTCATGGTCGATGAGAAATGGTGTGGGCCATTAGAGAGCGCCTTTGAAGAGCACATGCTATATGCGGGCTTGGCCGATCAAGTGCGCAGAATTTCAAATGTGTTTAGCGCTGCGGACCTTCGCGTTTCCATGTCGATCATAAACCCCGCCACCCTGATTGGAAGCGTCCTAGACAACGGTCACGCAGCAGGCCACGCAAACTGGTTTGCCAACAACATTCCCGCGCCCGACGTGTCATGGATGCCGTGTATAGACCGCATTCAAGAGGCCGCCCCACATGTTCCTCTGACCATCTGGACCGAGGAGGACGCGCCCCTTATTTGGGAGCGAATTTTGCGCCATCTTGGCGATTTAAACGATGACGTGGCCGTGCGTGGCTCCCTCACAGCCGTCCGTGACATGCTCTCCAAAGAAGGCGGCGAACGTCTGACCGCCTATGCCAAAAAGTTCACGCCAGCGTCTCAAGCCGCGCTGGAGCGCGTGTCGCTCGCCTTTCTCGACAAATACGAAGAGGTTGACACGGTCGGTCCAGTAGGTGGCATTCCGGGATGGACGCACGACGACCTTGCCGAAATTACGGCTGGCTATGACGATGATATCGCCGCGCTGTCAAAGCGGTCAGGCGTCACAGTATTGCAGCCTGTTCATGTAGCGGATCCGCTTGGTCCAGATCAATAAAAGACATAACGAAATCAGATTTTTAAATCTAAATGATAGTTTAGGATGCAAAATATGTTAATCACGCTGTATGACTGACATGAACCTTCGTCACGCAGAAATCTTAGAACTGGGGGCTGCATGCCACATCTCCCGCGTGATGCTAGGCCGGGCGCGCCCCAAAACGCTGCACACCCAAGATTACTATGAAATCTGTTGGCTCGTGAATGGAAAAGCGCGCCTGCACTTGAATGCACAGAAATGCACGTTGATCGAGGGTGATTTGACGTTCATCCCACCCGATACGCCCCATGGGCTGCAAGGGGTCGGTGATGACTGCCATCTGGTCAATGTCATCATCCCCGCAACTGAAATCGACGCCCTCCTCGCACGCTATTCCCAAGCGGGCCAGTTTTTTGCGGCACCAAGCGCGGTGCCTGTTCGTATTCATCGTGGCATCCGTGCTCTCTCTCGCTTATCGACAGCGGCACTATCCCTTGAGGCTGCACCACGAACCACATTGCACCTTGATGCATTTTTATTGCCTCTTATCGCTGACCTATTGAACGAAACACAGGAGGCTGCGGACGACCTTCCCGCGTGGCTTCAATCCGCACTAATAGCTACAGATGATTTTGAGGTTTTGCGCAACGGTGCTGCGGGGCTTGTTGCTGTGACAGGAAAATCTCATGCCCATGTGTCGCGTTCCATGCAAAAGCACTTTGGCATGACACCCTCCGACTATATGAACGCGCGCCGCATGCATCATGCTTCACGTCTTTTGACGGGCACGCCCGATACGTTAGCAGACATCGCGCAGACCCTTGGCATTTCGAATATGAGCCACTTTCACCGCCTGTTTCTGGCGCAGTTTTCTGTGACGCCACGTCGATACCGCGAGAAAAACCAAAAAGGTGTCGTGCAACCCGTTTGACCAAGAGGTCAAATTCTTGCCTTTGCCACAAAGACCTGTCAGATTTAACGCGGAAAGAAGGATCACCCGATGACCGCCACACAGACCTCTCCCTCCCTCAACGAGGCGCAGCCCACGACTGCGCATCTGCCCCAGATCCATGAACCGCGCAACGCGGGGATGGATCTGGATCTGGATTGGGTGCGCGCCGTTCAGGCCAATACATCCGCCATTGAGCGAAGATGCGCCACGTTGCCTGGGCGCCGGAGCGTCAAGAAAGACCATCAGGCGGCATGGCTTTTAAAAGCAATCACCATGATCGACCTAACAACGCTATCGGGTGACGACACCGCAGGCCGCGTAAAGCGGCTATGCGCCAAGGCCGCGCATCCTGTACGCGCGGACATCATGGAAGCCTTGGGCATGACGCCCATTACAACAGGCGCGATCTGTGTGTACCACGATATGGTCGAAACTGCCGTTGAGGCGCTGAGCGGGACGGGCATTCCGGTAGCCGCAGTCTCAACGGGCTTTCCAGCGGGGTTATCGCCGCTCCACCTACGGGTCAAAGAAATCGAAGAAAGTGTAAAAGCAGGGGCGAAAGAGATCGACATCGTGATCTCGCGCCGCCACGTGCTTACTGGCAACTGGCAAGCCCTATACGATGAAATGCGCGCCTTTCGCGCCGCGTGCGGCGAAGCCCACGTCAAAGCGATTTTGGCTACGGGGGAACTTGGCTCGCTGCGCAATGTTGCCCGCGCCTCTTACGTCTGCATGATGGCAGGCGCAGATTTCATCAAGACGTCGACAGGCAAAGAAAGCGTGAACGCCACTCTCCCCGTCTCGCTCACCATGATCCGCACCATCCGCGACTATCACGAGCGCACGGGTTTTCGCGTTGGCTACAAACCCGCAGGCGGCATTTCCAAAGCCAAGGACGCACTCGTCTACCTGTCCTTGATCAAAGAAGAATTGGGCAATCACTGGCTCTCGCCCCACCTGTTCCGCTTTGGCGCGTCCTCGCTTTTGGGCGATATCGAACGTCAACTTGAGCACCACGTGACAGGCAACTATTCCGCCGCTTGGCGTCACCCAATCGGGTAAGCCCGCCAGAAGGATAAACGAAATGACCGTTAAAGATATTTTCGAGACAATGGACTATGGTGCAGCTCCTGAAAGTGCAGGCGAAGCGCTTGCTTGGCTAGAGGCGCGCGGCGAGATCGCGGGCAACTATGTGGACGGCACATGGGGGCCATTGCGCGCCGATATTGACGTGATGAACCCCGCTACGGGCGAGCGCCTTGCGGGTCTGACCAAATCCACCCCCGACGAGGTTGCCACCGCCGTGGCCGCCGCACGCAAGGCCCAATCCAAATGGGCGAAACTGGGCGGGCATAAACGCGCCAAATTTCTCTATGCCATCGCACGGCTTGTTCAAAAACATGCGCGCCTGTTGTCGGTCATGGAGACACTGGATAACGGCAAACCGATCCGCGAGGCCCGCGATGTCGATATCCCGTTGGTTGCGCGACATTTCTACTATCACGCGGGCATTGCCCAACTGATGGACGACGAAATGCACGACCGCGAGGCGCTTGGCGTGTGTGGTCAGATCATCCCGTGGAATTTTCCGCTGTTGATGCTTGCATGGAAAATCGCCCCCGCGATTGCGGCGGGCAACACCGTTGTGCTCAAACCCGCTGAATTTACATCGCTCACCGCGATGGTCTTTGCCGAGATCTGCACCGAAGCGGGCCTGCCAAAGGGCGTGGTCAACATCATTACGGGCGATGGCGATACGGGGGCGGCCTTGGTCGCCTCTGACGTGGACAAAATCGCGTTTACCGGATCAACAGGTGTCGGGCGGGAAATCCGTGCCGCCACTGCCGGAACGGGAAAATCGCTGACGTTGGAATTGGGCGGGAAATCCCCCTACATCGTATTCGAAGACGCCGACATGGACAGCGCCATCGAGGGCTTGGTCGACGCGATCTTTTTCAACCAAGGACAGGTGTGCTGCGCCGGATCGCGCCTTTTGGTGCAAGAGGGCATCGCAGACGAATTCCACCGCCGCCTGATCGAACGCATGGCAAAGCTGCGCATCGGTAACCCGCTTGATAAGTGCATCGATGTGGGGGCTATCGTCGATCCGGTACAGCTTGACCGCATCAAAACTCTAATGGCAGCGGGCGGCGCGGAAGGCACGGTGCATCAACCCTGCCCTGCCCCTGAGGGCTGTTACTACCCACCCACATTGGTCACGGGATTGCACGGCTCATCCATGCTGATGCAGGAAGAAATATTCGGGCCGGTTTTGGTATCCACCACCTTCCGCACCCCCGCCGAGGCCGTGCAGGTCGCCAATGACACGCGCTACGGCTTGGCCGCGTCCGTATGGTCCGAGAACATCAATCTCGCGCTCGACATTGCGCCCAAACTGGTTGCAGGTGTGGTCTGGATCAACGGCGCGAACATGTTCGACGCAGCCGCCGGATTTGGCGGCGTACGCGAAAGCGGATTTGGCCGTGAGGGCGGATGGGAAGGCATGTTGGCCTATACCAAACCCACGGGAAAAGCCGTGACGATCAAACCCGCGATCAAGCACCTAAAGCCCGACGCCGTGGCCGTGCTCGACCTTGACCGTACCTCCAAACTCTACATCGGCGGCAAGCAATCTCGCCCCGATAGCGGCTACTCCGAAGCGGTATTCTCACCCAAAGGCAAGTTACTTGGCCACGCCTCATTGGCGAGCCGCAAGGATGTGCGTAACGCCGTTGAGGCCGCACACGCCGCCAAGGGGTGGAGCAAAGCCACCGCTCACCTGCGCGCGCAAATCCTATATTACATCGGTGAAAACCTATCTGCCCGCAGTGATGAATTCGCCGCGCGGATTGCGGCCCTTACGGGGACGCCAAACGGCAAAGCACAGGCGGAGGTCGAGGGCGCCATTTCGACGCTGTTCACCTATGCGGCGTGGTGCGATAAATACGACAGTGCGGCCAAACCCGTACCGATGCGCGGCGTGGCCCTCGCCATGAAAGACCCCGTGGGGGTGATCGGCGCGTTTTGTGATGATCGCCCGCTTGGCGGCCTGATCGACGTGATGGCCCCCGCCATTGCTATGGGCAACCGCGTGGTGGCCGTGGCGTCCGAGGCCTATCCCCTTGCCGCGACGGATTTCTATCAGGTGCTCGACACCTCAGATGTCCCCGCAGGTGTGGTGAATATCCTTACGGGCAGCCATTCCGAATTGGCCAAGCCAATGGCGGGGCATATGGATGTAGACGCTGTTTGGTCGTTCTCATCTGCCGGTCTGTCAGCCACGATCGAGAGCGAAAGCGCGGGCAATCTTAAACGCACATGGGTGAACAACGGCCAAAGCCGCAGCTACCCCGCGCGTGACTGGCTTGCGCACTCCACCGAGATCAAAACCATCTGGGTGCCGTACGGCGAGGGCTGACCCAGACGATCAGCGGTAGATCACAGCACAAATGTATTTGTCGTAGACCCATCCCGATGGGCCCGCGTAGCTGTCGTCTTGTAGCCCGTCGCGTACGATCACCTCGCGCCACCGCGACCCGTCAGCGGGGTTCATCGTCTCTAGAAACGTGTCGGGCGGCAAGCGCATGATCATGTCGCATTTCGACGACCCGCATTCACGCAAGGCGAGAAAATTATCCCCATCGGGATTGAGATTACAGGTCACAAACGTTTCCCCCGAATAGGGGATCGCAGGGGCCGCAATGAGTGCGCCCACAATGACAAGTGCCGTAACGGACAGGGTGTGAATTGAATGGGTCATCAAATGCTCCTTTTTCGCGTGCGCTTTAGCTTAACACATGCGGTCAAAGGCGGCTTTGATCTGAACCCTTCTAGGGGGTGGTCAGGCGGATCAGCGTTTTTTGGTGAACCACCCTTTTAAGCCGCGCGCCGTGTTGCGCGTGCGCACGCTGGCCTCATCCCATGCCTCATCCACATCCTCGACAAGCGGGTCAATCGTGCGTTCGCGAAACTGTAACCACATCCGGCGAATGAGCAAAAGCACGGCGGCAAAGAAGGTCAGGAACACGATGTTAAACCACGGCGTAATACGGGCATCGGGGCCCTCGACCGCTTTGAACGCAATTGCGTTTGGAAAGATCGACAGGATTTCGTTGCGCCACCCGTAATGCGTCACCGAATACCATTCGGGGGCCGCCTTGGTCGAGATCGCGTCATTGGCTTCGGTATAGAGGTTCGCCGTGTCGAATTTGAAATAGGGCGGCCATCCCCATCCCGTGTCCTCATTGCGGTACACCATGGTGTCGCCATTGGGATAAACGGCTTGGATAAACTGGACATCGCGGGCTTGGGTGGTGGTGGAGCCATTGTCGGGCGCTTGCCAGAACATCGTCGTCCACCCCGTCAGATCCTGACGTTCCTCATAAGTGTTTACGATCCGCACAATGTCATGCTGTGGTAAAACGTAATGAAAGAAGCCACCTACAAAGAGCACCAAAAGAGTAACAAAAGTCCATTTAACGTAGCGCATTGGCGGCAAGCCTCACATAAAGTTCGTAATAAAGAAGATCGCACAAAACGCGATTAATGGCAGGATGTAAACCAAGAGCAAAAGTTTTGGCCGAAAGGAGGTTTTATAATCCTCTAGTCCAGCCTCGACATAGGCATCGCGATCGCCGATTTCACCCTCTTCGGCCCATTCATCCTCCAACCGCTCTCGCGTCAGCGAACGATTGTAGATTGTGAGCAACAGGTACAACACGGTTAGTCCCACAAACCCAAACAAGAACAAACGAAAGAAACCAAGCATGTCACATACCCCTTAACGACCTCTCGCGCATTCTACGCCGCATGTGCAAAAAGTGCGAGGCCAATACCGACGACAGCACTATGCGCGTTGAGAAACCTCTCCCATCGCTGTGCAAATCACCGCACCAAGGCGCGCAATGCCCTCAATGATCTTAGCCTCTGACGACATTGAGAAATTGAGGCGTAGGGTATTGGCATTGGAGCCGTCCGCGTAAAACGCGCCCCCCGGGACAAACGCGACATTTGCCGCCAATGCGTCTTGCAACACGGCCTTGGCATCCATCCCGTTTGGCAACGTCACCCATACAAACATCCCGCCCTCAGGCTCGATCCATGTCACGCCCGTAGGCATATGGGCGGACAATGCGTCCAACATCGCGTGCATGCGCTTGCCGTACACCGCGCGCAAGGTCTTTACATGCGTGTCAAATACGGCTTCGGCAACATCTGCCACCGCCATTTGGTTGATCGTCGCGGTTTGCAGGTCTGCCGCCTGTTTGGTCAAAACAAGCTGTGAGATAACGGGCTTTGCCGCGACAACCCAACCGACCCGCAACCCGGGCGCCAGCGTCTTGGAAAACGAACCCAAATAAATTGTGCGGCACGCTTCGATATCGCCCGTTTGTTCAATTTCCATGGCCAATATGGCGGGCAGAGCCTCACCATCGTAACGCAATGACTGATAGGCAGCATCTTCGATCACGGCGCAATCCAAAGCGTCTGCACGGGCTAAAACGGTACGGCGCTCTTGTTGTGTAAGTGTGATCCCTGTCGGATTGGCAAAGTCTGGTGACAGATAGGCGAATTTTACGCGCCCACCCGCTTCAGCCGCCGCAAGCGCGATTTGTTCGGGCGCGCGATTATCGGATGGATCAAGACGGTCATAGCGTGGCTCATACGCATTGAATGCGCCCAGCGCTCCGAGGTATGTGGGCCACCCGACCAAAGCGGTGTCCCCCTTATCAATCAGGAGTTTCCCCAGATAATCGAGCGCCTGCTGCGAGCCCGCGGTGATCAAGATGTTGTCGCGCGAGCATGGCACCCCAAGGGTCGCCATATGCGCCACAATCCAATCGCGCAGGGGCGTGTAGCCCTCAGATGTCGAATATTGCAGGGCAACTCCCGCCGACTGCTCCGAGAGTGCTGCCGTCATCGCATCCGCAAAGGCCGCGCGCGGAAAATATGCAGGGTCGGGGATGCCTCCGGCAAAAGAAATGATGTCAGGCTGATCGAGCAGCTTGAGTAATTCGCGGATTTCGGACGCGGACATACGAGACGTCCGATTGGCGAATAGATGATCTAACGACATAACGCACCTCCCTGTTTGGGGAGATATGTCGCGCAGTTCAACATTTAAGTCAATATAGCTGACATAAAAATCAAAGGCACAGTAGTAGCGTCATGAGGAGTAAAGTTCGGGGGCGAAATGTGATATGCTCTAATCTAGCGTACCGACCACATATGTCGTGTCCGTCAAACCATCCAAACTGTCGGAAGGAATGTCGGCCTCAACCTTTTTAAAGAACCGTTTGTCACTCTGTGCCAGTGCCATCAAACGATCCAACTGTCCCTCAAGCTCGGTGCCCACCGACACTTTGCGCCCCTGAAACTGCGCCTTAGCCGAGACCACTGATACGATCTTTGGACGGCCTTGGGTCATTGAAAAGATCGGCGCCCCTGAGGAGCCAAAATCAACATCGCATGATGTTACGAGAACGCCGCCCTGTTTAGCCAGAACACTACATGTTTCTTGCAGAGATGCGGCTTGGGATCGGTAGCGCGCATAAGAGACCACACCAACCTGCTGCCCATTGAGGGCAGACGAAGCAATTTCAAACGGAATGACAGTTCCGTCACGCACAGGGCGGTCTAATTCGATAAGTGCGATATCGCGGGTCAAACGACCCTTTTTATTGGCCGCATTGATCGAAAATTCTGGATGGACGATGGCGCGGCGCACATTGCGGTAGGCTTGCGCATGGCCATTCCGAAACCCTGCACGAAACGTCATCACCGATGGGTCATGTCGTTGCTGGGTCTTGATATCAAATAGGCAATGCGCCGCCGTTAGCACCAAAGACGGCGTAATCAGTGCGCCGGTGCAAAAACTCTCACCCGCAAAATCAAGACGCCCAACGGCTTCCCATCCCCGACTGTCGTCGACAGTCTTGAATCTCTTTAGCTGGCTATCCGCATGTGCCTGGCCGGCAAGCAAAGCCAAGGCAAGGATTGTCAGAAATCTCAACATTCGGTCGTCCCCATGTCCTACTTGGACTTAGCTCTACTGAGCCATCTTGGCGCGATTATGTCAGATCCGAGAACATTTTGGGCGGTTTTGGTCCACCTGTTGCCCAATCCAGTAGCTCAACAGTATGCACAACAGGCACATTCATGCCCCCACCCAACTGCATCATGCAGCCGATATTGCCGGTCGCCACAACATCTGGGGTCTTCTCCGAAAGCGTATTTATTTTCCGTTCCTTCAGATTTTGCGAAATTTCGGGCTGCAAAAGGTTGTAGGTGCCCGCAGATCCGCAACAAAGATGCGAATCACGAGGCTCGGTGACGGCGAATCCTGCTTGTTTGAGAAGGTCTTTTGGATAGGTCTTGATCTGTTGTCCGTGCTGGAGCGAACAGGCTGCATGATATGCAACCTTCATGTCCTTAGGCGTGTCACAATGCGCGGCAAGATCAAGGGTCATCAAAACCTCTGATACGTCCTTTGCGAGTCCTGCAACCGTCGCCGCATCGGCTGCGAGCGGATCGTTGCGAAACATATGGCCATAGTCCTTAACAGTGGTGCCGCAGCCCGAGGCGTTGATCACCACAGCGTCCAAACCTTCGCCGTGGACTTCTGTCATCCATGCGGTGATGTTTTTGGCAGCCGAGGCATGCGACATGCTTTCTTTGCCCATGTGGTGGGTCAGCGCGCCACAGCATCCCGCCCCCTTGGCGACGACGACATCGCAGCCCAACCGCGTCAAAAGCCTGATCGTTGCATCATTGATATCGGTATCAAGCGCCTTTTGCGCACAGCCTGTCATGAGCGCCACCCGCTTTTTGCGCTCTCCCAAAGCGGGAAATACCTGCGCATCGTCATTTCGAGACACGGGTGGGATGACTTTCGGGGCCATTGCAAGCATAGCCTTCAAGCGCGGGTCGGGGATAAAATGGCGAAACGGTTTGCCAATTTTGGCGCCCAAAAGAGCGATGCGGAACCGCGAAGGATAGGGGATAATCCGTGCCAAGGTCCAACGCAACAAGCGGTCCATGAATGGACGTTTGTAGGTCTTTTCGACATGTACCCGCGCATGATCAATCAGGTGCATGTAATGCACTCCGGACGGACAGGTGGTCATACATGCCAGACACGACAGGCATCGATCGAGATGTTTCACCGTCTTTTCATCGGCCGGACGATCATTTTCCAACATATCCTTGATGAGGTAGATCCGCCCGCGCGGACTGTCTAGCTCGTCGCCCAAAACCGCGTAGGTCGGACATGTGGCGGTGCAAAATCCACAATGCACGCAAGACCGCAAGATTTCATTGGCCCGCTCGATCGCTGGATCGGTCAGTTGCTCTGGCGTAAAGTTGGTTTGCATCAGCGCATCATCCCGCGATTGAATTTTTGATCTGGATCGAACTTTTGGCGCAACCCGTCAGATAGCTTGGCGACGATCGTATGTTCGGGATGGAAGACACCAATAGCCCGCTTGGTCTCATCACTTGCCCGCACAAGTGTCGCGTGGCCCGCACCGATGTGAGAACGTGGGTTGGTTCCCTCTTGGGTCAGCATCCAAACACGTCCGCCGCCCCAGTCATAGATTGCGTCCAATGGCTGGACTGCCTCGACCAATGCAGGCGCATCGGACGGCTTCACCGCGACCCGCCAGACATCACCCGAAACCGAATGAAAGCGCGCCACGTCTTTTATATTGCCCCAAATGTCGCGGTTCGCGGTCTCATCCCATTCGACGACATTATCACCAAACTCCGCCAGCGCGACTTGCAGCGCGCTCATCCGATACGCGACCGAGCTTTCGAAACCCTCAAGACGGACAAGCGTACGCGCAGGCGTCCCGTCTTGCGCGCCCCTTAGATGTGCCGCTCCCGTAACATCGAACGGCGTCCCAAGCGCCTTCGACAGGGCAGCTACAGCCTGAGGGTCGGTAAGACCCGCGATGACCAGTGTCGCACTCACCTGTGGGATTGGCTGTACCTTTAGGCTCACGTCTGTGATCAGGCCAAGCGCGCCATGACTGCCCGCCATCAGCTTGACCAGGTCAAGCCCTGTGACGTTCTTCATCACGCGCCCGCCATTTTTAATGATGCGACCACGGCCGTCTATGATCCCGACGCCAAGGCAAAAATCACGGCACGCGCCAACACCCACGCGGCGCGGACCAGAAAGATTGCCCGCAATAACCCCGCCAATTGTCGGCACGCCGGTGCGGCCCAAAAGTGCGCCAAACGCAGGCGGCTCGAACGCGAGACGTTGCTTTTCTTGCCGAAGTATCTCATCAACCTGCGCTAGGGAAACACCCGCAGCGACCGTAAGCGTAAGCGCCGCCGGATCATAATCCCACGCCTCGCTGTGCGCCGGCAGCGCCGCGCCCTGTGCCAAGCCCAACATACTGGTTGAACCACCACGCGGAACAAACGGCCCGCCGTCGCAAATGGTCTGCGCCGTTTCTGTTTGCCACGCAGCGAAGTTTGGATTGCGCCTTGCTAAAATACTCATGCGCCTGTCCTGCGATCGTGTGACACCGAGAGCGGAAAGACCTTGGCCGGGTTCAAAATCCATGCGGGATCGAACACGTCCTTTACGTCCATTTGCGCCGCGAGATCAGCGGGGGCGAATTGGTGTGTCATAATATCACGTTTTTCAACACCCACCCCGTGCTCACCGGTCAAACACCCGCCCACATCCACACATAGTTTGAGAATTTCCGCGCCAAGCGCTTCGGCACTTTCCAGTTGCCCCGCTTCGTTCGCATTAAACACGATCAGCGGATGCATATTACCATCTCCCGCGTGAAAGACGTTTCCAACAAGATGCCCGTACTCGTCAGATAATTCCGCGATGCGCCGTAAAACAGTCGGCAATTCACCCACGGGAATTGTACCATCAAGACAAAGGTAATCGCCCATCTGCCCCATCGCACCAAATGCGGATTTACGCCCAAGCCAAATGCGCGCCGCCTCCTCCGCACTTTGACTTTCGCGGATTTCAACGGGGTTGTGGCGCTTGGCAATTTCGATAATGCGCGCCAGCTGATCGGTCATTTCCTGATTCGATCCCTCGACCTCAATGATCAACAATGCTTCACAATCAGGGTAGCCCGCTTTTGCAAAGGCCTCGGTCGCAACAATAATAGGGCGATCCATAAACTCGATGGCGACGGGGTTGAGGCCCGCGCGAATGATATCAGCCACACACGCGCCCGCCACTTCGTTGCTGTCAAATCCCATCAAGACAGGGCGCGCTCCTTCGGGTTTAGGCAAAATGCGTAACGTAGCCTCGGTCACAACACCAAGTTGCCCCTCAGACCCACAAATCAAGCCGAGGAGATCAAACCCCGCCGGATCGCTATATGCGCCGCCGATCTCAACAATCTCGCCGTCAGCCAAAACCATTGTGACGCCCAACAAATTGTTTGTTGTCACGCCATATTTCAAGCAATGCGCACCGCCAGAGTTCATTGCAATATTACCGGCAATGGCACAGGCCAACTGGCTGGACGGGTCGGGCGCGTAAAAGAATCCCTCACCTTCAACTGCGCCTGTGACGCTTAGGTTGGTCATACCAGTTTGAACACGAATGAACCTGTTGGAATAGTCGATTTCCATGACCTCGCGCAGTCGCGCCACGCCTAAAATCACTGCGTCCGCCGTTGGCAGCGACCCTCCCGCCAAAGACGTACCCGCCCCACGCGGCACCACAGGCACTCCCATGTCATGGCAAATCCGCATGATGTCAGACACTTCTTGCGTGGTGCGCGGCAAAACTGCGACCAAAGGCGCGCATTTATACGCCGTCAGCGCATCGCATTCATAGGCGAGGACTTCTTCGGGCGCGTCAATCACTGCGCTATCGGGCAATACGGCGCGAAGGCGTGCAACCAGTTCAGGCTTGCGTGCAAGCACGTCTGCATTGGGGATCGGCATATCCATGGATCGGCTCCACACGTGTTTAGGTCAATTGATTGGTAAGTTTTTATAACCAATTTTTTCCTATGGCAACATTTCATCCGTCACGTTAAATCAGAATACATGGAACTTATTGATCAACTTCAGTTTTTCTCGGCCCTTGATGCTGTCGCTGTCAGCTTTTTGTTGATCGCCTGGCTCGGTATTGGGCGCATAATAGAGAATCCACCCGTCAAACACCGCTCGACTTCGTATCTCATGGCGGACTACCGGCGCAAATGGATGATCCAGATGATCACGCGACAACCCCGTATCTTTGACGCCGCTATCCTTGACAGCCTTCGCCAAAGCACGGCCTTTTTCGGGTCGGCTTGCCTGATTGCGATTGGTGGCGGGTTGGCTACGCT
>NZ_CBFHKW010000003.1:0-22247 GCF_965656515.1 Celeribacter marinus | reverse complement strand
CGGAACGCTTGCGCGGTGTGGCTCAGGATTTGACGCTCGACGCCCCCGCGATCATCTGGGAAGTCAAAATTTTGCTCGCCTTGGTCCTGATCACAAATGCCTTTTTGAAGTTCATATGGTCCAACCGCCTGTTCGGGTATTGCGGCGTGATTATGGCGTCAGTTCCCAACGAGATCGACGCGCCCGCGACACTCCCGCGCGCTCGCAAAGCAGGCGAGTTGAACATCGCCGCTGCCCGCGCGTTCAATCGTGGCTTGCGTGGAGTCTATTTTGCATTGGGTGCATTGGGCTGGCTTCTTGGCCCAATCGGGTTGATCGTCACTACGGCTGTAACCGTCTTTATCCTGCTTCGGCGTGAATTCGCATCCGCCTCCCGCCTCGTAATCTTGCAAGGCGAAGAATAGCTCTAGCGGCGCCCTTCACGCAGCCACGCGAACACGCTTAGCGCGGCAAGGATCACGAGCCACATCAACGGCGATAAAAGCGGTTTGAGCGAGGTTGATTGCGTCACGTAGGCTTCACGGGGCGTTATCCCGATCCACCCGCGCCCCGCCGCAGGACGTCCCTGTGCCACACGTCGAATGTCCGGAACGCCATCCGCCAACGCCAAAACACCACCGCGGGTAGCGGCAACCGCGGGTGCAAGCCTGTCACGCGTTGCGATTGTTTCCTCGAATTCGCGCGGAGCAGCTGGACCCAGAACCATGACCGCCTGTTTGTCACCGTCGACGATGCGGTAAAGCCCCATTTGTGGCCCCTCAAAGGTTGCTGTGAATTGGCCCGGGCTGACCTCGTCCAACGTCAACTCCGTGATGCTTCCATCGGGGGCTTCGACCTCGACGGAGCGCGCCCCGATTGCCAGCGTGCGACGCGTGACAGTCATCACGTTGCCCTCAACGGTCGCAGTCAATGCCTCTTCTTCAAGCTCCGGCTCTTTCATCATCCAATGCGCCAACCGCCTCAACAACTCCAGTTGCGGCCCACCGCCCTCAATACCACGCGTCCACAACCATGCGTGATCAGAGCCAAGCACTGCGACACGGCCCTCACCCACCCGATCAAGGATCAAAAGCGGTTGACCATCAGCACCGGACATGACGACCTCGCCCGATTGCGGTTCAAGCGCGATCTGACGAAACCACCGTCCCCACTCAGGCTCGTCGGTTGCAGCAGTCAGACCCCCTAAGCCCTCGGTCACCGGATGGCGCGCCCCCGTCTCGGTTAGGCGCGGCATGTACCCTTTTTCAATCACTATGCCCGTTGGTGCCGCAGGAATTACGCGCGACAATGCCGAGCGGTAGATACTGTCTGCAGTCGCGAAATCTGGACCTGCCGCAAATAGAACCGCGCCGCCGTCCTCGACGTAGCGCGCGATATTATCAAGGTAGTCACCGGGCAAAATACCGCGCAGCTTATAACGATCAAAAATGATCAGATCAAAATCATCGACCTTTTCCATGAACAATTCACGTGTCGGAAAGGCGATAAGGGACAATTCATTGACGGGCACACCGTCTTGTTTGGTCGGCGGGCGCAAAATGGTGAAGTGAACGAGATCCACGGAAGCGTCCGATTTCAAAAGGTTTCGCCACGTCCGCTCGCCATTGTGCGGCTCGCCGGACACAAGCAACACCCGCAACCTATCGCGTACGCCGTTGATCTGGACCATGGCCGAATTGTTGCGGTTCGTCAGCTCGCCCTCCATGTCGGGCAACGTGAACTGGATAACGTTCATTCCGCCGTGTGGAAGCACGACAGGCACCTCGATCGGGCGACCCACCGGAATAGTATAGCTTTGCGCCGGACCACCGTCGATTGCGACGATAATCTGTGACGTGTCCCCGACGTTTGCGGGCACGGCCCCTTGGTCCTCGACCAATAGCGTGAGTGTGACCTCTTCGTCCAAAATGGCAAACGAGGGCGCATTTTGGACAAGCAACCGACGATCCCAATCCGTGGAACGCCCCGTCATCAACAGGTGCAGAGGTGCAGGAAAAGCGACCCCGATATCCGCATCATGTAATTGCCCATCCGACAATAAAATGGCCCCCGCAAGCCGACCACGCGGCTCATTTGCCATCGCCTCGGCCAGCTGTGACATCAAAAGCGTCCCGCGATTGTCAGCCCCATCACCCACATGCACCACACGCAGTTCTGTGTCCGCAAGCCGTGCGATACGCGCTTCAATCTGCGCACGAGCGACAGCGACCTGTGCCGCACGATCGGACAGGGATTGCGAGGCACTATCATCGACCAAAAGGATCACAATATCGGTGAGA
Organism: Celeribacter marinus; assembly: GCF_965656515.1. Classification (GTDB taxonomy): domain Bacteria; phylum Pseudomonadota; class Alphaproteobacteria; order Rhodobacterales; family Rhodobacteraceae; genus Celeribacter; species Celeribacter marinus_D. The sequence goes on along the minus strand of NZ_CBFHKW010000003.1, from coordinate 19,968 downwards.
GGGTCACGCTGTTCTTGGTGCAACGCGGGATTGGCCAAGGCAGTTACAACCCCGATTGCCGCCGCCGTACGCCAACGCCATCCGCGCAAACCGCGCCATGCCGCAAACGCCATGAGCACAGCGGCAAAGCCCGCAATCACGAGCAGAGCCGCCAACGGCACAAACGGATCAAAGGCTATACTGCGGATCATTGGCCTAACCTGTCTAGTAATGCAGGCACATGCACCTGATCAGATTTGTAATTTCCAGTGAGAACGTACATCACAAGGTTCACACCAAACCGATAGGCAATTTCGCGTTGACGCTCCCCATCAAAGCCGCGCGCGACAGGCCGCAAGGGCCGCGCCGTCTCATCCATGGCCCAAGCCGCGGCCCAATCGTTGCCGCCAATAATTACGGGCGTCACATTGTCGTTGAGATTACGGAATGGCATGCCCTCGACACCTTCGGCGTCCACTGGTGCGGCCTCGACCCAAAGATCGCGGCCCGTATGACGCCCTGGAAAATCCTGCAACAAGTAAAAAGCACGGGTCAAAACATGATCTGCGGGAATCTGCTCTAACGGCGGAATATCAAGTGACGCGGCAAGTCTTTGCAATTTTAGCCCCGTTGGTGTGGACGCGCCAAAACCCGCAACATCCCCATCGCGGGTATCAAACAAAATCGTCCCACCTGTTCGCAAATATGCGTTCAAACGTGCGTATGCCTCGGCGGACGGCAATGGCTGATCCACTGAAATCGGCCAATATATCAGCGGGAAAAACCCCAAATCATCCAATTCAAGGTTCACCCCCACAGGATCCACAGGCTCAACAGATGTTCGTTGTGTGAGCATTTGCGAGACACCAAACAGGCCCGCGCGCGATGTGGCATCCAAATCACCGTCACCCGTCACAACATAGGCCAATGCCACCTCGTCGGTCGCAGCCAAGGCGAACACCTCATTTGCGTCTTGGGCGTGCGCGCGCGGCGCAGGAAGCGCTCCGAGAACCAAAAGCCCGATTGCCACAGCGCGCGGGCCTAACAAGCGCCCCGACATCCACAGCGATGCAAACACATCAATCAGCAACATCATAAGCGCCCCGACCAAAAACAAAGGTTTGAGCACGACATCGCGCGCCGTCTCCGCCTGCGTCATTACGGTCCCTTCAGGCCATGTTTGTGGGGCTAATGCCGTATCGCTTGCAAAGACGTTTAGTGCCAACGTAGCTTGCGCAGTCTCGTACAGCCCTGGCGTAATCAGCGCAGAAGGCGTTGCGGAAACGAAGGTCTCACCAGCCACGGGCGCGCGGTTGCGCGCATCAGACAGGCCGCCAAAACCATCCAAGACACGCACCGCTCGCAGCACTTGCCCCGCAACATCACGCGTCTGCAAACTTGCCCTGCCCGACGATGCCGTCAGCCGGTCCAGCATATCTACGAAAAGACCCGAAAGCGGCAAATTTGACCACTCGGCATTGGCAGTGACATGGAACAAAACCACCTGCCCAGCCCCCACGGACTTGCGGGTCATCAGGGGCGTGCCATCTGCCAATGTGGCAATCACGCGCGCGGCCAATTCGGGATCAGGCTGCGCCATCACTTGTGCGGACACGCTCACATCGTCAGGGATGCTCAATCCATAAAAGGGCGATGTCTCAGCAAAGGGTCGTAGCGATTTGGGTTCGCCCCAAGACATTGCGCCCCCGATGTTGCGCCCTCCTGCGCGCAACCGTACAGGCATCAACGGGTCCTCATCGCCGCGCGAGACATCAGACGCGGCAAGTCGTGGCCCTGCGAACCGCAACAACACACCACCCTGCGCCATCCAATCCAAGAGATCCGCCGTCTCGCCACCTGACAGGCGCGCAATATCAGCCAACACAATGACGTCCGGATGTGCGACAAGCAAATCTGCAAGTTCGCCGGAAATCACATCGGCACGGTCGGTGAGCGCAGCGCGAATATAATGCAGATGTGAGAGAAGCTCCAACCCCTCGCGACTTTCACGCACGCTCACAAGAGCGACTTTGCGCCGCTTTAAACTGTCATCTGCAAGGCGCACAGCGGCAGCCGATCGATGCCCCTCGACCTCGAAACGCGTTACACGGTTACGCACCTCAGGCGGCAACTCGAACTGGGCCACGGCTTGCGTCTCCCCCTGCGCAAACCTCACATCGCGCCGCGATAAAATCCGCTCCACGCCCGACGGGTCGGGGCCGCGCGCAATCACCGTGACCGTCTGTCCGTCCGCGCCTGTGCGGCGCATGACGGGAATGCTTACACCTTCGGCTCCGGCATCTGCGGGGCCAAGCGCGATCACGGGGCGTTCATGCTCAAACACAGTGACACTGCCCTTGCTTTGCAATGCGCGCAAAACGTTACCGCGCCCCTCGCGCGCAACACCATCCGACAACCACAACGTCTCAAAATCCATATCTGAGGCGGATACTGCATCTAACAGAAGGTCCATGTCAGGCGCGAACGGTTGCGGCACAAATCCCGCGAGGCGCGTGCGCCAGTCATTGGGAGCCAAAAACTCAAACCCGCCGACCGGCACATCAGTCGCCGCAACGATTGCCACGGTTCTGTCAGCCGCAGCGGCAACGTCCAGCGCCTCGGACACTCGCGACAATCGCACCGCCCAATCGTGCGCAGACGCCCAAGTGGCATCCACAAGAACCAACATTGGACCCGATCCGTCTCGCGTATCGCGCGGATTCAAAACAGGTCCAGTGAAGGCTATAATAAGTGCTGCAATTGCGAGACTACGCAACACCAGCAACCACCACGGCGTCCGATCTGTTTCAATCTCCTCGTCTGCCAATCCGAGCAAGAGCGCAACACCCGGAAACCGGCGGCGCACCGGAGCTGGCGGCACCGCACGCAACACCAACCACAACATCGGCAAGCCGGCTAAGCCGAGCAAAACCCACGGGGCGGAAAATCCGAGAGAACCAAGAACAAGCATTAGCGCCGTCCCTCAAGAGCCGCGTAAAGCCACAAGAGTGCAGATTGCGCAGAAGCGTCCGTGTGATGGGTTTCGAACTGCCAGCCTGCGTGTTTGGCCAAATCGGATAGGTGGTGCTTACGCTCATTCAAACGGTCGCGGTAGCGATCACGCAAATCGCCCGCTCGCAAAGTTTCATGCGACACTGCCCCTCCCATTGAGGTGAAAATTGTGCGGCCCTGATAAGGAAACGCCTCCTCGGCAGGATCGAGTATTTGAAACAGAACGCCTTTGATCCCGAGATCAACTGATGTTGCAATCTCCGCTTCAACGGGGGCAAGTGGACCCAAGAAATCGGACATGAAAACCGCCGCTGAGTGGGGCAAAAAACCTGTCGCATCTGGCGCGCCGTAGTCAGCATCATTACCCGATATCAACCCGTCAGCGATCCGCGACAGTTGGAGCGCACCGATGCGCGGCGGCGTGCCCAATGCGGCAAGTGCCACGCGTTCGCCGCCTTTCATCAACAAAATCGATAGCGCCATCGCGAGCATACCCGCGCGGTCCGCTTTGGGTTTTAAGTCTGTGGTGGAGGCAAATTGCATTGCCGCTGAACCGTCGACCCAAAGATGGACCGATTGCGCCGCTTGCCATTCCCTTTCGCGCACAAACTGTGCATCAGATTGCCCCGAGCGCCGCCAATCAATCGAGGCTGCGCTATCGTCCAATTGAGCGGGGCGATATTGCCAAAATTCGTCCCCCGTTCCCGCCTGTTTGCGCCCATGACCGCCCAACAAGAGCGTCCGTGCAAGCCGCTCTGCGCGGGCTTGCAAGTCGAGCAGCGGTGCTGCGAGCGCCTCGGACCGCGTGCGCAGATTGGAGGGTGCGGGATCACTCATGCGGCAGATCGCGCTCGTGATGTCATGTCAGCCACTTGAGCGATGATCTGTGCAAGGCTGTCCCCACGCGCCCGCGCAGCAAACGTGAGGGCCATACGGTGGATCAAAACCGGTTGTGCCATAGCCAGAACATCGGCAGGAGACGGTGCGAGACGACCATCGAGCAAAGCCCGCGCCCGCGTCATCAACATCAAGGCTTGCGCCGCACGCGGACCCGGCCCCCACACGACACTTGAATTTACGATATCTGGCGCATCGGGCGTATCGGGTCGGCACGCGCGTACCAAATCGAGGATCAATTCCACGACTTGCTCGCCAACAGGCATTTTGCGCAAGAGCGTTTGCGCCGCAATCAGTTCGGCCGCTGTAAACACCGCATGCGCCTCGTCGTCATCTGCACCGGTTGTTGCAATCAAAATGTCGCGCTCGGTGTCGCGGTCGGGATACCCCACATCAACTTGTACCAAAAACCGGTCCAACTGCGCCTCGGGGAGCGGATACGTCCCCTCTTGCTCCAACGGGTTTTGCGTGGCCAGAACGTGAAACGGCGCCACAAGGGCGTGTGGCTGTCCGGCAATTGTCACTGACTTTTCCTGCATCGCCTGCAAGAGCGCGGACTGCGTGCGCGGTGAGGCGCGGTTAATCTCGTCGGCCAGCAAAAGCTGACAAAAAATCGGGCCTTCAATAAAGCGAAACGAGCGTGTTCCGTCAGCGGCAGTTTCCAACACCTCGGACCCCAAAATGTCGGCAGGCATCAAATCGGGCGTAAATTGCACCCGCGCGCCGTCTAACCCCATCACGGTCGAGAGTGTGTCAACGAGACGCGTTTTGCCCAAACCAGGTAGGCCGAGTAAGAGCGCATGCCCCCCACACAGCATCGATGACAGCACAAGATCAACCACCGCGTCCTGCCCAATAAAACGGCGCGTGATCGACGCTTTCGCCGCGGTTAGTTTCTCGCTGAGCGCTTCGATCTGTGGCACAAGATCTTGGATGGGAAAGTCTGTGTCGGGCATGGCTTCACCTTTTCTGCGCATTCGTGTCACTATGGTTGCGACTAGTAGTGACATGTATAGCGCCAGACACAATTGGCAAAACCTCAAGAAAGGTGAAATTCCCGTGACCACCTCAGCCGAGAGTATCGCCGCCGCCGTACGAGCCGCCCAAGGACGCGGATTGCCGCCCGTAGACAAATGGAACCCACCGTTTTGTGGCAATCTGGATATGCGCATTGCCCGTGATGGCACGTGGTTCTATCTTGGCACACCGATCGGGCGGCCCGCGTTGGTGCGGTTGTTTTCCACCGTCCTAAAGCGTGAGGGTGCATCCTATTTCCTTGTCACCCCTGTCGAAAAGGTAGGCATTTCCGTCGACGATGTGCCTTTTTTGGCCGTAGATTTTGATGTCAAAGGCACAGGCGTTCGTCAAACCCTTACGTTTCACACGTCCTTGGGCGATCAGGCCATCGCCGGACCAGACCACCCATTGCGATTTGACACGCGCGACGATGCACCCGCCCCCTATGTCGATATCCGCGCGGGGTTAGAGGCGCTCATTGATCGCAAAAGCTTTTTCCGCCTTGTTGATCTCGGAGCCGAACAAGAGGTGGACGGCACAAAAATGTTCGGCGTCTGGTCCAGCGGGCAGTTTTTTCCGATTGCGCCCGCCAGCGCGCTGTAAGCTGGTGGGACCTAGACAATTGGGAATGTGTCGGATCTAACCCGTGCTCCCTGACGCGCATTCCTCTCCAATCCGCTCAATTTCAAATGTCGAATGCGCGATCCCGAAGTCTGTCGCCAATCGGGTCTTGATCGCATTTAAGATGGCGCCGTGATCGCGCTCGCTCACCACATGTGCCTCCACCGAGGTACGATGTTCGTCGATTTGCCACACATGGACATGATGTGCGCCCTCAACGCCCTCCACCGATTCAATTGCCCGTTGGATATCATCGCGCGAAACACCGTCTGGTGCTGCGAGCATCAAGATGCGCACAACGGGTCGGATTTCGAGTACCGCATGCCAAAGAATATAGAGCGCGATCGCAACGGTGATCAGGGGATCGGCCAAGCGCCAATCGTAGAGCAGGATCAAACCACCAGCGACAATCACGGCCACAGACGATCCAGCATCGGCAAGGTTGTGCAAAAACGCGGCGCGGATGTTGAGGCTGTCTTTTGACATCGCATAGGTGAGAGCCGCCGTAATCAGATCAATGACCAAGGCCACCGCAGCAATCCACACAACGATCCACCCCTCGACCTCTGGCGGATTGAAAAAACGCGCGATCCCCTCGGCGAACAGATACACCGCAATCACGATAAGGGTCGTATAGTTGACCATAGCGGCCACAATCTCAGCCCGCCCGTAGCCAAATGTCATCGCGCCGTCATATGGCTTTCGTGCAATTTTGCGTGCAGCAAAGGCAATGACAAGCGACACGGCATCGGACATGTTGTGAATGGCATCGGCAATCAACGCCATCGAGCCAGAAACAACGCCACCTATGATTTGCGCCACCGTGAGCAACAGGTTCACCGCAACCGCCGCCGCCACCCGCGCATCTCCCGCATCGGGGTCGATATGGTGATGGCCGCGACCCTTTGCATGCTTGTGCGAATGGTCATGGGGCGTATGATGGGACATCGTCGATCCTCGGTCTCGGAGTTGCGTTTGCGCCCCAATATGCGAGTCTTTACTCACATTATAAACTCGCATTTGAATGGCCAAATGGAACAGGTCTCACACCCAAGAAAACAACCACGCCAAGCACGTGCGCAAGCAACCTTTGACGCAATATTGGAAGCGAGCGCTCGCATTTTAACGCATGGTGGCCCTGACGCTTTAACCACCAACTTTGTGGCCAAAACTGCGGGTGTCTCGGTTGGCTCGCTCTATCAGTACTTTCCATCCAAGGACGCGATCATTGCCGAACTGATCCGCGCGATGCGGCAATCCATGCGCGACGACATTATCGCGACGGTTGCGTTTTGCGCTGATCGCCCTCTGAGGTTTTCCATTGCGCGACTGGTGCGGGCGGTGATTCACCACCACACACACGCGAACCGCCGTATTGATGTGTTGGAGCATCTGGAGCTTCACCTACCACCCGATCCACAAGCGCGCCAAATGCGGGACGAGATGCGCGGCGCGATTGCGCAAATGCTGGCACGCCACCATATACCCCAACCGGATCAAGCGGCATCAGACCTCTTGAATCTGGTATTCGGAATGGCCCACCCAGCGCTTCATGATGGCGAGACGAATTTCGACGCCCTTGCACACAGAATAGAACCTGCGGCCCTCGGCTATCTTGGCATTCTGTCATAAAAAACGCGCCACTCGTATGAGGGCGCGTCTTGATAATAGCTCGGTCAATCGCCAAGTTTGGCATGTACCTCGGCCAAGTCGACGTCGCTCAATGGCATCTTATTACCTGGGTTTTCAAAGTCATATTTAAACAACTGAAAGTCACGGTGAAATATCTCCCACATTAAATGCATCGACAAGTCGTCGAAATAATCCTCGACGGGGTGTAAACGCTTTGGCCCGTGCCCCTCGCTCTCGTTAAAGCGGGGGATTGTGGCGAGGTCTACGCAATGTGGCGTCTCGATGTGATCAAGAACGTCCTGCATCCCCTCGTTGAATTTTTCAGTAAAGAAAATCTTGTCATAAGTGCCGCCATTGGCGATGAACGTGGCCACATGGCCTGACATGCCAGACCAATGAATGTCGGGATCCATCGGGCGGCGCCACCGGATTGTATCGCGCACAAACAACAAGAACCGGCGAAACGATGCGATCTGATCAAATTCGCTCGTACCGTCATCCCCGCCAACATCAACGCCGTATTGCTGGATCAGCTTGGGAACCAGATTTCCGCGGTATCGGCGTCCATTGCGCTGGATTCCGCATATTTTGTCAAAGAACGATGAAAGCACGCGGGTGTACGGGTTACGAACGCAGGTGAACGCATAGGACGCGTGCGCCTTTACGTTGGCTTCGATGAGGGGCTGGCTGTTTTCTTGCGCCCATTTATGCAGCTTTTCGGTACTATCGTGAATATCGCCATCAAAAAACGTCCCGTGGTCCGAATAATACATGATCTGACCAATGGTCGAGCACGCACATTTTGGAACAACGCGGTAAACCACGCTCTCACTTTCAGTCATCCAGGTTCCCGGAAAGCCCATTTCACACACACTCCACTCAACTGCCCCCACGGCAGAGTTTTTTCTTTAAAAGCAAATTTGCATTGTTTATTCAATATTTGGTTACGCCTATGTAGGCACAATACGGCAAAAATGAGGTTTATGGTTCCAATATGGCACGAATTGCGTTCATTCTTCTGTGCCACAAGGATCCTGAGGCCATCGTGCAACAGGCCGCGCGCCTAACTGCCGCGGGCGACTACATCTCGATCCATTTTGATGCACGCGGCGGCAAAGAGGCATTCAATACGATCAAAGCGGCCCTCTCCCAAAACCCAAATGTTACATTCGCCACAAAGCGGATCAAGTGCGGTTGGGGAGCATGGAGCCTTGTACAAGCGACGCTCTATACCATCGAAGCCGCCGAAAAGGCCTTCGCGGACGCGACCCACTTCTACATGGTTTCTGGCGATTGCATGTCCGTCAAAACCGCCGAGTTCATGCATGATTTTCTAGACCGCGATGATGCTGATTACATAGAAAGCCACGACTTCTTTGAGAGCGATTGGATCAAAACAGGCATCAAAGAAGAGCGCCTCATCTATCGTCACCTTTTTAACGAGCGCACGCACAAATGGCTGTTCTACAAAAGCATGGCCCTTCAAGAAAAACTTAACTTCAAACGTGAAGTTCCGTCGGATTTGCGCATGATGATCGGGTCGCAGTGGTGGTGTTTGCGTCGCCGCACGATCGAATGGATTCTCGAGTTCACGCGCAAGCGCCGCGATGTTGTGGCCTTTTTTCGGACGACATGGATTCCCGATGAAACGTTTTTTCAAACGCTTGTCCGCCACCTAGTAGCGGACACGGAAATCAGAAACCGTACTCTGACGTTCTTGATGTTCACCGACTATGGTATGCCCGTCGTGTTCTATAACGACCACTACGACATGCTTGTGTCTCAAGACTACCTGTTTGCCCGCAAGATATCGCCCGATGCAAAAACGCTGAAAAAGCGGCTCGGCGAGTTGTTTGTCGCCCAAAACGTGACATTCAAGATCTCCAACGAGGGGCGTTCGCTCTTTCAATTCCTCACTGGACGTGGCCGCATTGGCCGCCGGTTCGGCCAACGTTTTTGGGAATCCGAAAGTACATTGGGGCGCGACCGCGAGCTGTTGATCGTGACTTGCAAAAAGTGGCACGTGGCCAAGCGGCTTGTCGCTGAATTTCGCAAAAAGACTGACCTACCCTGTCTTGAATACCTTTTTAACGAAGAGGATACACCACTACCAGATCTGGGTGGGATCGAGAAAAGCCTATGGAAACGCTCACGCCACCGACGGGCATGGGTGCGCATGTTGTTCGACTATTATGACACCGACCGCATGCTGATTTGTATTGATCCCGGCGGATTCGATTTGATCAATGATTTTTACGCGGATCGCTCTAGCACGCGTATGCTACATGTCGAATGCGACTACACGCCTGACTATCTGGCAGGACATGCCAAGCGCGTCGGATTGGCGGGCGAAGCTACGCCCAAAGAAGCACTAGAACGCCTATTGCCGACGATCCGCAGCGATATAAACCACGAAGCCGACCAAATTCGCGACCAAGACTATGAGGACTTTTATGTCATGCGCGAAAATAGTTCTGATGACGAAAATGCGGCCTCCATCGCGCGGTTTCTCAACATCACAATGGAAGATGCGCACGATATCCTTGCTGCCCCCTACCTGTTCGCAGACTAGATACTTCACGGGGCGCTGTGTCATTGCCCGCGCCCTCTTAAGAAAGGCCCAAACATGACCTATGCTTACGACGACCAAAACATTTTCGCCAAAATTTTGCGGGGGGATATTCCGTCAACGCCTGTCTATGAAAGTGCGCATACCATCGCCTTTCCCGACATCAGCCCACAAAAAAGGCACCATATTCTCGTGATCCCAAAAGGTCCGTATCGGTGTTATGATCACTTTGTTCAGGCGGCCAGTGACGCAGAGCAATTGGATTTCTTTCGCGCAGTGGGTGCGGTTGCAAAACTGATGGGTGTCTCAGAGGCACATGGTGGCAATGGCTACCGTTTGATCACCAATTCGGGGCCTGACAGCCTCCAAGAGGTGCCACATTTCCATGTCCATCTTTTAGGCGGCGAGCTTTGCGGCCCGCTGACCGCAGGCTAAGAGCAAAGAAGATAGGCGGCTCCAAGCATGAAGGAGTCGCCTTTTGTATAATCGCGGTGTCAGGCGGCGAACGCCATTAGCTACCCGATGTCAGGTCCACAAACACATCCTCAAGGTCCGGCTCTTGTGTGCGCACATCGCCAATGACAACGCCTTGGGCCTTTACCGCGTCCAACACATCATTGGCGGAGGCCTGTGCACGCGAATAGGTAAACGACAACACACCATCCTTTTTACGCTCAAAGCTGACACCATTTGGCAGGTCGAACGCTTCAGGGGCTACCCCCTCGGGTTCGATCAACAATGTCTTTGCATCCATGCGTCCAAGCAGATTTTTCGTCGTGTCGCGGACAACCATTTCGCCGTGATTAATGATCGCAATTTCATCACACATCTCTTGGGCTTCTTCGAGATAGTGCGTAGTCAGGATAATGGTCATTCCGCGCTCCTCGTTGAGGCGGCGCACGTTTTGCCAAAGCATTTGACGCAGCTCGATATCCACACCCGCAGTCGGCTCATCGAGCACCAGAATCTGCGGATTGTGAACAAGTGCCTTACCAAGCAATAACCGCCGCCGCATCCCACCAGACAATGTGCGCGCATAGGCGTTTGCCTTATCCGTCAGCCCCACAAGCTCTAGGATTTCATCCGACCAGCGGTCTTTCTTGGGCACACCGTACAGGCCGGCCTGTACTTCCAAGGCCTCGCGCGGCGGGAAAAACGGATCAAGGTTCAATTCTTGTGGCATGACGCCAATCGCGGCGCGGCTTTGGCGCGGATTGATATCTTGATCAAAGCCCCAAATTTTCACCCGACCCGCGGATTTGATCGTCAAACCGGCGAGAATATTGATAAGTGTCGATTTGCCTGCGCCATTGGGGCCGAGCAAGCCAAAGATCGACCCTTTGGGAATTGTAAGATCAATCCCCTTGAGCGCCTCTTTGGGGCCAGCACCACCTTGACCACGGTAAACTTTGCGCAGGCCTTCAATTTCGATTGCATTGCCGCTCATGGCTACTCCTTCCCTGCGCGATCCGCACAAACTTCGCTTGTCGCGCCCGCACGGATCGTTATCATAAGACCCTGACTTAGGCCCTTCGTTCGCGTAGGGCAACTCCCACCACCCGCGCAAGGCCCACGCGAATTTGCAAACCGCCTGCGTAGTGACGAAACAAGAGAGCGACACAACCATGACGATCCAAGCCCCTGAAACCGAAGTTGTCTCCCAGTGGAAGGTGGCCTGTGATGGCGGCGAAGGCGCGCTTGGCCATCCGCGCGTCTGGCTGTCGATCTCAAAAGAGCGCGGCTATGTCGAGTGCGGTTACTGCGACAAGAAATTCATTCACGAAAGCAGCAAGCTGTCTGACGTAGAGTAAGACACATCCTGTCCGTTGGGATGGGATTTAGACATCAATGGCGCGGAGTGGTTAGGGCCAGTCCGCGCCTCTTTAATATCTGCGCAAAATACGCGTTCACAAAGGGATTCTGGCAATGGCATTCGGCAAGGGACATCACCTGCATCTGATCGACGGATCGGCCTTTATCTTTCGCGCCTATCACGCGCTGCCGCCGCTCACACGTAAATCTGACGGATTGCCCGTTGGGGCCGTGGCGGGGTTTTGTAATATGCTCTACCGCTACATCGAGGCCAACACAGGTTCAGACGCACCCACCCACGCGGCAGTGATTTTCGACCACTCGGGCAAAACGTTTCGCAACGATCTTTATCCCGCTTACAAGGCAAACCGCCCTCCCGCTCCCGAGGACTTACGTCCACAATTCCCGCTGACACGCGATGCCACCCGAGCGTTCAACGTCTCGTGTATCGAGATCGAGGGATTCGAGGCTGACGATATTATCGCCACTCTCGCCCATCAGGCTCGGGACGCGGGTGGCAGCGTGACGATCATTTCCTCGGACAAGGATTTGATGCAGCTTGTTGGTGGCGGCGTCGAAATGCTCGACCCGATGAAGAACAAACGGATCGACCGCGAAGGCGTTGAGGAAAAATTCGGCGTTGGCCCCGAGCGGGTTGTCGATGTGCAAGCCCTTGCGGGCGATAGCGTGGACAATGTTCCTGGCGCTCCGGGTATCGGCATCAAAACGGCTGCGTTGCTGATCAACGAATACGGCGATTTGGACACGCTTTTGGCGCGCGCCAGCGAGATCAAACAGCCCAAACGCCGCGAGTCGCTGGTTAACAATGCCGACTTGATCCGCGTTTCGCGCGACTTGGTGCAACTCGATTGCAACATGGCGCTCGATTTCTCGCTCGATAGCCTCGAGGTGCAAGAACCCGACACGGATGCTCTCCTCGCCTTTCTCTCTGACATGGAGTTTCGCACGATCGTCAAACGAGTGGCAGAGCGTTTCAAAGTCACCCCCCCCATTGTCGAAGACGCCCCCACCGCCACGCCGAACAAAGCCGCCGAACCCGACATGCCGCCTTTTGACATCGACAAATACGAACGCGTTTCGACCATGGCGGCCCTGGAGCGTTGGATCGCGGCCATCTATGAGCGCGGCTATGTCGCCGTCGATACCGAAACGACCGGATTGGACGCGATGCAGGTCGATCTGGTCGGAATTTCGTTATGCGTTGAGGCCGGCACCGCGTGCTACATCCCTGTCGGGCATACGATGGGCGAAGATGACCTGTTTGGTGGGTCCAACCTTGTGGACGGGCAACTGTCGCTCGATATGGTTCTGGATGCACTACGCCCCGTGCTTGAGGATGAGACCATCCTGAAAATCGGCCAGAACATGAAATATGATGCCAAGATTTTCGCCCGCAATGGCATCCGTGTCGCGCCCTATGATGATACAATGCTGTTGTCCTATGCGCTAAACGCCGGACTGCACAATCACGGCATGGATGTGCTATCCGAGCGCTATCTGGACCACACGCCCATCCCGACCAAAGACCTTTTGGGCACTGGGAAATCCGCAATCACCTTTGACAAAGTGGATCTCGACAAGGCCGTAAAATATGCCGCCGAGGACGCCGATGTTACCCTACGCCTGTGGCAAGTATTCAAACCGAAGCTCCATACTGAGCAGGTTACAACGGTTTACGAGACGCTAGAGCGTCCGCTATCGCCCGTTTTGGCGCAAATGGAGATGGCCGGAATCAAAGTCGACCGTGATGTTCTCTCCCGAATGTCCAACGCTTTTGCCCAAAAGATGGCGGGACTCGAGGCCGAAATTCACGAGCTTGCAGGTGGCACGTTCAACGTCGGATCGCCCAAACAACTTGGTGAAATCCTATTCGATCAAATGCGTTTTGAGGGCGGCAAAAAAGGCAAAACAGGCGCTTATGCCACGGGGGCCGACATTCTCGAAGACCTCGCATCCGAGGGCCACGATCTACCTGCGCGCGTCCTTGACTGGCGGCAACTGTCGAAACTGAAATCGACCTATACCGATGCCCTACAAACATTCATTCACCCCGACACAGGGCGCGTGCATACCTCCTATATTCAAACGGGTGCCGTGACAGGTCGCCTCGCATCGTCTGAGCCGAACTTACAAAACATTCCCATTCGCTCGGACGAAGGGCGCCGCATTCGCGAGGCCTTTGTGGCGGATCGTGGCAAAAAACTTGTCTCGCTCGATTATTCCCAGATCGAGCTGCGCATCCTCGCCCATGTCGCGCGCATCGATAGCCTGAAACAAGCGTTCCGCGATGGTCTCGATATTCACGCCATGACCGCATCCGAAATGTTCGGCGTCCCGATCGAGGGCATGGACCCGATGGTGCGCCGTCAGGCAAAGGCTATCAACTTTGGTGTGATCTACGGCATCTCTGGGTTCGGTCTGGCCCGCAATTTGCGTATCCCCCGCAAAGAGGCCCAAGGGTTCATCGACCGCTACTTTGAGCGGTTCCCCGGCATCAAGGAATACATGGACGAAACCGTGGCCTTTGCCAAAGATAACAAATACGTGGCCACCTTGTTCGGGCGCAAAATCCACACGCCTGAAATTGCTGCCAAAGGTCCGCAAGCCGGTTTCGCCAAACGCGCCGCGATCAACGCGCCCATTCAAGGCACTGCCGCAGATATCATTCGCCGTGCCATGATCCGGATGCCAAACGCAATCCGCGACCTGCCCGCAACACTGCTTTTGCAGGTCCACGATGAATTGATTTTTGAGGTGGACGAAGACGCCTGTGATCACGTGATCGAAGTGGTCAAGGATGTGATGGAAAATGCGTCTGATCCGGCTGTCAAACTTGACGTGCCGATTGAAGTCGACGCAGGTGTTGGCGACAATTGGGCCGAGGCGCACTAAGCGGTAGCGGTTGGTATAAAAAATGGCGCGTGAGGGAAACCCTACGCGCCATTCTAAATGATAGGATCAGGTCCGGCCTGATAAATCAGATCAAGCCATTTTGAACAAACAACTCTTTTAGGTCGGCCTCGGGACGTGGCCCGATGTGGGAGATCACTTCGGCCGCCGCCACGCAGCCCATGCGCCCGCAGGTTTCAAGGCTCTGACCTGTCGCATAGCCGTACAAGAACCCCGTGGCGAACTGGTCACCCGCCCCTGTCGTATCGACAGGTTGGACGCGGGTCACAGGCACAACGACCTCTTCGTCGCCGCGCACAAGGATCACACCGCCACCACCACGCGTACATACAACAAGACCGCATTCGGACGCCGCAATTTCGAGCGCCGAAGACAGGTCAGTCTCGTAGAGGCTTTCCCACTCATGCTCATTGCCGATCACGAAATCCATTGATTTGACGAATTCACGGAAATCGGCGCGGTGGCGATCAACACAAAACGGATCAGACAGCGAAATGCCAACCTTGCCGCCTGCGGATTTGGTTAGCTTGGCCGCTTGGTCAAAGGCGTGTTTACCCTTGTCTTTGTCGTAGAGATAGCCCTCCAGAAACATGATGTCAGTATCGGCGGCCACATCGGCGCGAACATCCGCTTCGGAAATTTCCGACGAAATCCCGAGGTATGTGTTCATCGACCGCTCCCCGTCTGGGGAGACAAAAATCATCGAACGTGACGTGGGCAATTCACCACCCGCCACAGGCGCATTCACAAACACACAGCCATCATTGGCCATTTCGTCTGCATAAAATCGCCCCAGAGCATCGTCGTGGACTCGCCCGATGAACCCCGTTTTCAAACCGAGATTGCCCAGCCCAGCAAGCGTATTGGCAACCGACCCGCCAGGCGTTTGTACGCGGCTGGTCATCGCGCCATAAAGCATTTCACCACGGCCCTGTTCAACCAGTTGCATGATGCCTTTTTCAATCCCCAAAAGATCGAGCGTGCTGTCGGATGCATGGGTGATGACATCCACGATGGCGTTGCCGATACCGACAATCTGATAGGCTTTAGTCAATGTTCTTCTCCTCGAAGTCGCACAGATCCCGTATCAAACAGGTGCTACACAAAGGTTTACGCGCTTTGCACACGTAGCGACCGTGCAGGATCATCCAGTGATGGGCGTGTTGTTGAAATTCGGCGGGAATGTGGTCTTCGATAGCGCGCTCAACAGCGACGACATCTTTGCCCACGGCTACGCCGGAGCGATTACCAAAGCGAAATATATGCGTGTCCACGGCCTGCGTCGGGACGTGCCACCACATATTGAGAACCACATTCGCAGTCTTGCGCCCCACGCCCGGCAGGCTCTCAAGTGCTGCACGTGATGAGGGGACATCGCCATCAAACGCGTCAACAAGGCGCTGCGACAGCTTGATGACGTTCTTGGCCTTGGTGCGATATAGCCCAATGGTTTTGATGTGCTCGATCAACGCGTCTTCGCCCAGATCCAGCATCTTTTGTGGTGTATCCGCGACTTTAAACAACTCTGCCGTCGCTTTGTTTACGCCCTTGTCCGTTGCCTGCGCAGACAGGGCCACCGCGACGACAAGCGTATAGGCGTTCACGTGATCCAACTCACCTTTCGGCTCTGCTTCCGCCTCGCGGAAACGCGCAAAAATCTCGTAAATCGGTTTGTAATCGAGTTGCTTTATCATGGGGCACCCTATGCCCCGATGCGGGCCGTAGAGCAAGCACAGGATTGAAGCACACCATTTTCATCAAATTTTCTGAAAAGATCTAAAGGGATTTCACCCGCTGTTTAGAAAGATTGAGAAAGGTAGGCCGTGAATGCAGGACACAGCTAAGGTTTACGATCAGATGGCCGACATGCAAATGGGCGATGACCACGACACGATAGGACAAAACCCCCGCGCAGGTCTTTCGGGGTTTGGAATGGGCGTGATCCTTGAGACAAACGAGGGACCACAACCCGTTGAGTGGATGCGCGCGGGTGATCTCGTACTCACGCGCGACCATGGCTATCAGCGCGTGAGGTGGGTCGGACGCAGCGAGACCGCCCAGACACCCCCGATCCGTGTTTTCGCACATGCATTTGGCTACGGCTGTCCGGAACACGATCTGGTTTTATCGCCTCACCACCACCTTTTGATGTCGTCTCCGCTGATGCCGCTGTATTTCGCAGAAGACGAAGTGCTGGCACCTATCGGTGCGATGTCGGCGCAAATTGATGATATGTTTGACACGCCAAACTCAAACCATACGCTGTGTCACATGCTTTTTGATCGACACGAAGTGATCTTTGCAGAAGGGATTTGGTTGGAAAGCCTGTTTCCAGACGCGCAATGCCTCGACCTCTTGGGGGCAACTGCGGAACACGAAATGCGGGACGCAATTGGCAACACTGTCGACACCATGGTGACGGCTCGTATGGTTTTGAACACGCGCGAGGTGACATTGCTTCAGCCCCGCACAGATGTTGCGGCGCGCCGTATGGTCGCCTAACTGCCTTTGCTCAAGATTCGGGTCGGTGTTTCGATTTTTTCACGGTATGGTCCTCGAACGCTTAGAGGGACCGACCGTGACACACACTGCACACCGAGAAACCACATTGGGCATACGCCCGTCCGATTTATCAGACAGCTATCATTACAATGTCATTCGACGCGCCATCGACCTCATTGATGCCTCGGATGTTCCGCTTTCCCTCGACGCGCTCGCACAAGATTTGGGAATGAGCCCGCACCATTTCCAAAAAACCTTCTCGAAATGGGCAGGTGTATCGCCAAAGCGGTATCAACAATACCTGACTCTGGACACGGCAAAATCACTCATCAAAACCCATCGCACACTGGTCGAGGCCGCTGATGCATCGGGGTTATCCAGTGCGGGACGCCTGCATGATTTGTTCTTGAGATGGGAAGCGATGACCCCCGGTGAATTCGCGCGCTCTGGCGCGGACCTAACGATCTCATTCGGATGGTTCGACACGCCTTTTGGGGAGGCACTCGCTATGGCGACACCGCGCGGATTGTGCGGGTTGGCGTTCTCATCGGAAACCTCACGCGATGAGGCGATGGCCGATCTCACCAACCGCTGGCCCTCGGCGATGTTCATAGAGGCGCACGACACCGTGGCTCCCTATGTCGACGCCGCTTTGGGCGGAGGGTCCGCCAACCTGCATCTGATCGGAGCACCGTTCCAGATCAAAGTATGGGAGGCCTTGCTCTCCATTCCATCAGGCAAAGTAACCACCTATTCTGACATCGCTCATGCGGTCGGCAACCCAAAGGCCGTGCGCGCCGTTGGCACCGCTGTCGGACGCAATCCGGTGTCTTGGTTGATCCCCTGTCACCGCGTATTGCGCAAATCAGGCGAACTTGGAGGCTATCATTGGGGACTGCCTGTCAAGCGCGCCTTGTTGGCGTACGAAGCCACGCAAGCGGACGCACGCGATGACGCGCATAAGCAGGAACCCGCCACAATCGCGTGATCACAGGCATTCACAGGTGCAGGGCCCGCCCCTCATCGATAAAAGCATGGCAAATCAGCAGTACTTTAAAGAGGCCGTCCCATGAAGTTTCGTAATCTAATCGCCGCACCGCTCGTAACCACACTCGTTTTAAGTGGCTGTACTCCGATGATATCCGACAACCCGAACGCCAACGCCAAACAGGGCGCTATCGCGGGCGCGC
This sequence comes from Celeribacter marinus, assembly GCF_965656515.1. Taxonomy (GTDB): domain Bacteria; phylum Pseudomonadota; class Alphaproteobacteria; order Rhodobacterales; family Rhodobacteraceae; genus Celeribacter; species Celeribacter marinus_D. The sequence goes on along the minus strand of NZ_CBFHKW010000003.1, from coordinate 1,806 downwards.
TTATCGGTGGCTTGGCGGGCCTGTCGTCCGGTGATGACAAGCTTGTCAAAACTGCCGTTGGCGCAGCGATCGGTGGTGCCATCGGCGGGGCGATCGGCCAACAGCTGGACCGTCAAGCGGATGATCTGCGCAATGATCTTGGCAATGACCAAGTTCAGATCGTCAACACCGGCTCGGAACTGATCGTCACACTTCCCCAAGACATCTTGTTCGCTGTTGATAGCGCCGTGGTTGTGCCAAGCTTGCAGGCTGATCTGCGCACCCTAGCCTATAACCTGCGCGACTATCCCAACACGACCGTACAAGTGGTCGGACATACGGATAACACAGGGTCGGCTACCTACAACCAAGAGTTATCAACGCGCCGTGCGACATCAGTGGCGACAATCTTGACTGCCAATGGCGTGGCATCTGGGCGCATTCAGGCCTATGGCCGTGGCGAAGATGCGCCTGTCAGTACAAACCTGAACCCCGAAGGACGCGCACAAAACCGCCGCGTTGAGATCATCATCACGCCGATGAGCTAAAAGACATAGATTTGAAATCTAAAGGGGTCGGCGCAGTGCCGGCCCTTTTTTATGGCACTTGCAACGTTCCGGTCATATAAATTGACCAATTCAAACTCGAGGGTGCCATGCCATTCCAGAAAATAGATGCAGCGAAACTCAGCGCGTCCGTTGTACAGCAGGTCGAACTTTTGATTTTGCGCGGCATCCTGCGGCCGGGTGAACGCCTCCCCTCCGAGCGTGATCTTTCGGAACGCATGGGGGTCTCTCGCCCATCCGTTCGCGAAGCAGTGGCTACCCTATCGGACAAGGGATTATTGGAGACACGTGCGGGCGCGGGCATCTACGTCGCTGATGTTCTGGGCTCCGCCTTTTCGCCGGCCTTGATCCAATTGTTTGGAGCGCATGATGAGGCAGTGTTCGACTATATCGCGTTTCGCCGCGATATGGAGGGCTTGGCCGCTGAGCGCGCAGCCAAATACGCGTCTGACACCGATCTACGCGTAATTCAGACAATATTCGACAAAATGGAAGCGGCGCACCCAAAACGCAACCCAGCCGACGAAGCACGCCTGGACGCCGAGTTTCACCTGTCAATTATCGAGGCCAGTCATAATGTTGTGATGCTGCATATGATGCGCTCGATGTTTGATCTCTTGCGTGAGGGGGTGTTTTACAATCGTTCCGTAATGTTCAAGCAACGCACAAACCGCGCACAGCTTTTGGACCAGCACCGCGAGATCAACATCGCCCTACAAGCCCGCGACCCGAATGCCGCCCGCACCGCCGTCACACATCACCTCGACTACGTCGAAGAAGCGCTCAACGACCAGCAACGCTTTGAACGAAACGAAGAAATAGCCAAGTTGCGATTTGATCACGAACAAGAGCGGCACTAAGCTATTCCATCTAAAGCGTCCCGCATAAACGAAAAAGCCCCACCAATCTCTGGCGGGGCTGTCTCAATTCGGGATCTGATGCAAATCGCTGTTGGGCGTCCGATCAGTGGAGTTTTGCGCTCACTTCGGAAATGGCATCATCAATAAGCGTGTTGGCCTCAGCAGCAGTCATGCTTTTAGCGATCACATCCTGCGCAGCGCCGATTGCAACGGCAACAGCGGTGTTGCGTACTTCGCGGACCGCGGAAGCTTCAGCGGAAGCAATTTGCTCCTGAGCAGAGGCCAAGCGGCGCGCGATGGACGTTTTGAGGTCGTCTTTGGCTTTTTCGGCAGCCGCATCAGCGTCCAGCTTAGCCTGTTTAACAATGGCGTCCGCCTGCTCTTGTACTTCGCGCTGTTTG
>NZ_CBFHKW010000002.1:90288-105659 GCF_965656515.1 Celeribacter marinus | reverse complement strand
TGTTTAACGGCAATGATTTGTCGCGGTTCTATCTGAATTCATGGGTGTTTTTCGCAACGTATTTCCCTGTGCTCCTACTTGTCGTGGACGACAACGCACATCGGCGGCGTGTCTTTACGGTGCTGTGGATGGCGTGTTGGGTCCTTCTTGGGAATGTCATTGCTGTGATGTTTATGTCCGCGGGGCCAATCTTTGCCGATCTCGTTGCAACGGGCACAATGCGCGATCACCATGGCGTTCTCGCCCTGTTGAATGATCCCGAGGGCGCGCGTTTGCTCATGATCAAACAAAACCTATGGGCGGCCTATTCGGGACAAAGTGAGATGCTTGGCGCGGGTATTTCGGCGTTCCCATCTGTCCATGTCGGGATGGCGAGTGTTCTGGCCTTGTATGTCGCGCGGCGTGGTGTGGATTTCGCACAAGGCCCTGCGATTCATGCGGCTTTGGCACGCGGCGTTGTCATCGCAACGCGAAGTGTGGCGATCCTTTACGTTTTGATCTACCTTGTTTTGTCGGTCTATCTGGGATGGCATTACGCCGTGGATGGCTACATGTCGATTGCTGTAATTTGCGGCCTTTACGGGCTTGGCGGTCTGCGTGCGGGTGTTTTGCGCCGTGTTGCTGCACCATTTATGCAAGAACAGCCCGTTTCGGCCCGTTCGTCCCAACCGTCCCCTTGACTTTTTGGCCCATGGCGAGTGTATCGGCTAGCAAATACTGAGCACACTCGAGGATGAACCAAATGCACGCGTACCGCAGCCATACCTGCGCCGAACTGAATAAATCCAATGTCGGCGATACTGTCCGTCTGTCGGGCTGGGTGCATCGCATCCGTGACCACGGCGGTATCCTCTTTATCGATTTGCGCGATCACTACGGCGTCACGCAAGTACTTTGCGATCCCGATAGCCCTGTGTTCAAGGACATGGAAAAGGTGCGCTCGGAATGGTGTATCCGCATTGATGGCAACGTCAAAGCCCGTGATCCCGAACTGATCAACGACAAGCTGCCTACGGGCGAAGTCGAAGTGTTCGTGCGCGATCTCGAAGTGCTCGGCGCGTCCGAAGAGCTCCCGTTGATCGTGTTCGGTGACCAAGAGTACCCCGAAGAAACCCGCCTGAAATACCGCTACCTCGACCTGCGCCGCGAAGCGATGCAAAAGAACATGATCTTGCGCTCCAACGTTGTCGCCGATCTGCGCAAACGCATGTGGGCGCAGAATTTCAACGAATTCCAGACGCCGATCATCACGGCATCGTCGCCCGAAGGCGCGCGTGACTTCCTTGTGCCGTCTCGTTTGCACCCCGGTAAATTCTACGCCCTGCCGCAGGCGCCACAACAGTTCAAACAGCTGATTATGGTGTCGGGGTTCGACAAGTATTTCCAAGTGGCGCCGTGTTTCCGCGACGAAGATCCACGCGCCGACCGCTCGCCCACCGATTTCTATCAGCTCGACATGGAGATGTCGTTCGTGTCGCAACAAGACATCTTTGACACGATGGAACCGGTGATTGCGGGCATGTTCGACGAATTCGGTAAAGGCCGCAAAGCCAACCGTGACTGGCCGCAAATCTCCTACAAGGATTCCGCGCTGTGGTACGGCACCGACAAGCCCGATCTGCGCAACCCGATCAAGATGCAGGACGTGTCCGAGCATTTCCGTGGCTCAGGTTTCGCCATCTTTGCCTCGCTGCTTGAAAATGAGGGCACTGAAGTGCGCGCCATTCCCGCCCCCAAAGGCGGGTCGCGCAAATTCTGTGACCGCATGAACAAATTCGCGCAACAAGAGGGTCTGCCTGGCATGGGCTACATCTTCTGGCGCGAAAAGACCGCCGATTCCGTGGCTCAGGAGCTGGGTATCACCGTTAATGCAGCCCAAGCCAAGCTGAAATCCGGCGAGGTTGACGGCGGCATGGAAGCCGCAGGCCCACTGGCCAAAAACATCGGCCCCGAGCGCACCGAAGCAATCCGTCAGCAGCTTGGCCTTGAGGTCGGCGATGCCGCGTTCTTCCTTGGTGGTAAACCCAAAGCATTCGAGCGCGTGGCCGGCAAAGCCCGCACCACAATCTGGGAAGAAACACCAAAAGCGCCCGAAGATGAAAACTGGCGTGACAGCTTCCAATTCGCTTGGATCGTGGATTTCCCGATTTACGAAAAGGACGAAGAGACGGGCAAAATCGATTTTGAACACAACCCGTTCTCGATGCCTCAGGGCGGGATGGATGCGCTTTTGGGCGACCCTCTTGAGGTACTCGGCTACCAGTATGACCTCGCGTGTAACGGCTACGAATTGGTGTCGGGTGCCATCCGCAACCACCGTCCCGAAATCATGTTCAAAGCCTTTGAACTGGCGGGGTACGGCGAAGAGGAAGTGCGCAAACGCTTTGGCGCTCTGGTCAATGCGTTCCAATACGGCGCCCCGCCCCACGGTGGCTGTGCACTCGGTATTGACCGCGCTGTGATGCTCTTGGCCGATCAAGATAACATCCGCGAAGTCATCATGTTCCCGATGAACCAACGCGCCGAAGACCTGATGATGAACGCACCATCCGATCCGCAAAACGAACAGTTGCGCGAATTGAGCCTGCGCGTCATCCCGCGCGAGGACTGATCTGCGTTTGTCGCAGGTCTTGAGATCACAACAGGGCGCGGGAGTTCAAACTCTTGCGCCCTTTTGTATGTTGTGCGTGCGTCTTAGCCCGTCGCACCCATAGCAATACGGTTTTGCACAAGACCCGCGATACGCGCCACATCGGCGCGGTGTGTATGGCCGACGTTGCGGTTGCGCGCCAATGATTGGGCCGCCTCGATAATTTCGGCGTCGCCCGCCGTTCGCGCCACGCTTTCCAAAAATTGGGCGATGTAGTCCAGCATACCCTCGCCATCATGGGCGGTCAGGATGTCGGCGACATGCGCAAAATCATCATGAAGGGCTGCCAGATCTGGATCAATGTGTTCGCCCGTTACCATGCGCAAACCGGTTGGGCGATCATCGCGCGCAAGCGCGTCCAAGACCATCGTTTGAAAGGCACCAAGGTTTGATATGGGTTTTTCGATAAACCCGTGCGCGCCTGCGGCGGTCGATAGTGCACGCGCTCCACTATCACCCGACATGCCGATGACGCAGTCCACGGGCGAATGCAGATGTGTCAGCTCGTCGATTAAAGCCGCCCCCGATCCATCGGGTAGGCCGATGTCAACAATCACCACATTCGGTCGGTAGGCCGCCAGATGTTTATGCGCCGCCGAAAGACTATCGGCACGACGAATGCGCGCACCGGAGCGTAAACACAACAGCCGCACAGCCTCTGAGGCAAAGCGGCTATCTTCGACCACAAGAACTGTCAGTCCGAGCAACGGACGCTGTGATGTCGGCTTTGGCGGGGGCATTAGATCATCAAGGGCGAGGGGCATTATGTGGTCTCCGATTTGGTGTGATCTCCGAATGTGGTCTCTGAGTTAAGCGCAGTATTGGTGAAGGCTCCGTTAACCCCGCGTGGATTTCGTCACCTGCGCGGCTTTGTCGCTTGCGAGGGGGGCGGGGAGGGGCGATAACAACGCCAAAAGCGCATTCATTTAGAGGAGAGAGACATGATTGGCCGTCTCAACCACGTCGCGATTGCTGTGCCCGACCTCGCGGCGGCATCCGCGCAATACGCAAACACCTTGGGCGCCAAGGTGAATCCCCCCCAAGATGAGCCTGATCATGGCGTGACTGTGGTGTTCATCGAGCTTCCAAATACCAAAATCGAATTGCTCTATCCGCTTGGCGACGACTCTCCGATCAACGGGTTTTTGGCTAAAAACCCCGCCGGTGGCATCCACCATATGTGCTATGAGGTCGACGATATCATCGCGGCGCGCGACAAGCTAAAGGCCGATGGCGCGCGCGTTCTGGGCACGGGCGAGCCAAAAATAGGCGCACACGGCAAACCCGTGCTGTTTCTTCACCCCAAAGACTTTAACGGCTGCCTGATCGAGCTAGAACAAGTCTAAGATAATCACGAAAGAGACGCGCAATGGCAATTACATCCGCAATAGTCCTGTTCGCGGTGACATGGTTTATGACCATGCTCGTCGCCCTTCCCATCGGCCTGAAAACACAAGGCGACATGGGAGAAAAAGTCGAGGGAACGCATTTTGGTGCACCCGCTAACTACAATCCTCGCCGCAAAGCGGTGATTGTAACGCTCGTGTCTGTCGTGATTTGGGCGATATTGTTCACGGCCATTATCAAGACAGATCTGACATGGCATGATTTCGACTGGACATCAAAACTCCCACCCGTTGGTGAGAGCTAACACACTACTTTTGCAACTGTCGCCCCTCAAGACGCATGAACATATGTGTGAATGTGGCCGCCCCTAAAACTGGGATCAACAGGTTCACAAGCGGGATGGAAAGCGGGATAGCCATCAGTGCGCCCGCGATCCAGATTTCACCCACATGGCGTTTGCGCGCAGCCTTGGCTCCGGCACGGCCCAAACGGCGCATAGCTGCCATTTGAAAATACTCGCGCCCCAATAAAAACCCGTTGAGCGCCCAAAAAATCAACGGCGCCGCAACGTTGAATAATAGGTAAAGCACAAGGGCAATAGCGTTTGCGCCGATCATAATTCCCAAAAAGCTAAGGGAATCCATGATGGTATCCGACATGTTTTGGCGCGGCGCATCTGGAAGGTCGGGGTAATGGCGATCTTCGACAGCTTCGGCCACGTCATCAAGAAAGATACCGGTGAAGGCCGAGGCCACAGGCACCATCAAGAACGCGGACAGGCCGATCATGACAAAAAATGATCCAATGGATAGCACAAGGCCAAGACCGATTTCCCCGAGCCATGGCAGTGTAATTGTATCGGGCAAAAACAGGCCCGCCACCCACACAAAGACGATGTAAATAGCGATGAGAAGGATCAGTGTTAGCCCGATCCCCCTGCCAACCACACCGCGAAATCGCGGGTCACTCAACTGGGCCAAAGCCTTGGCAAAGTCGGAAAACATCAGGTGCTCATCCATTGTGTGATCCGCGCGAGATCCGGACGTGGGCGCTCCGGCGGCGCACTCGTCTCCGTCCCGATGTGGATAATGCCCGCCACCATTTCGTGCGGCGCAAGGCCAAGGTGCGTTGCGCAAAATTCCCGCTCGTGGCTCGCCCATCCAGAAAGCCAGTTTGCGCCCCACCCAGAGGCCAACGCGGCGTTTAACAGTGACAAACAAACCGCCCCTGCGGAATAGAGTTGCTCGAGGTGCGGCACTTTCTCGTTTTCCACAGGACAAGCCACCACAACAACCGCCAGATTGCCGTCTGCGAACTGCTTGGCATTCTTTTCAATCTTATCGGGCGCTATATTCAACGCACCCCCGAGTTGCGTTACCGCGTCCGCCAGACGAGTTAGTGCGGCGCGTTCCAAAACGATAAACCGCCACGGCTCCAGTTTTCCGTGATCCGGCGTGCGGGCCGCCGCCGTGAGCAACGGCGCTAATTCATCACGCGTGGGCACGGGGGTTGTCAGGGTTTTGGAGGGGCGCGACCGGCGGGTTTGTAGAAAATCGAGGGCGGCACTATTGGGTGTTGGCATGAAGCGATCCCATCAGGAGCAAAGGTTATGACACGTGATCGCAGGTAAAGCGCTCGGCGTGCGTTTTGTTTTCTCTCCCAAGTTGGGGATTTCGCGGGCAATTTCAAGCCATTGACGTCAATTGCCCACAATAATGCTGCGCGAATGCATCGGGGCGCGGAGACAAGGAGCGCACATGCTCTTCACGACTTCGCGATTGGCAAATGGCCTGCGACCTGCCTAATGTAAATTCTTAGCGTCAAAACCAGAGCCGTTAGACCCATGATCACATCCCGCTTTGCAATCGTATTGAGTGCCGCACTTGGACTATCGGGATGCGTGACGCCTGTCACAACGCCGCCCTCTACCCCCGTTCCGGCTGCGCAATCTGTGCCGCAATCACAAACGAGCGGTGTATCGGTTAGTCAATTCGCCGCTGTAGTGGCACGCATGGAGCCGATTGCTGAGGCGGAGTGCCGTGCGCGTGCGCCACAGGCCAATTGCGACTATAAGATTTTGGTCGACCGGCGCGTACAAGAACCGGCCAATGCTTATCAATCTGTAACGGACAGCGGCCAGCCAACCATTACATTTACCGTTGCGTTGATTGCAGATGTTTACAACATCGACGAACTGGCCTTTGTCATGGGGCACGAGGCCGCGCACCATATTCGTGGCCACCTTGGCCGGACGCAAGAGACGGCCGTTGCGGGCGCTGTGATTGGAAGCTTGCTCGGGGCGGCTCTCGGGGCGGATGCACAAGGCCTGCAAACCTTGCAAAACCTTGGGGCCAGCGTGGGGTCGCGCACCTATTCCAAATCCTATGAGCTGGAGGCGGATCAACTGGGCACAATCATTGCCGCACGTGCAGGCTTCAATCCCGTGCGCGGTGCGCAGTATTTTGCGCGCATTCCTGATCCAGGTGATCAATTCTTGGGCTCGCACCCGCCAAACGCACAGCGAATTGAAACGGTAAAGCGGACGATGGCCACGATGTAGCCACTCTGCATGATGTGTGTGCGGCGCGCAGTGTCGCACTCCTTTTGAGCATATCCTTTGAAAAGAGGCGCGAAGTGGGCGCAATCGAACGGGTTTGACACGGATCAAGGTCCGCGTGCCCAAAGCTGTGGTGTTTTCACCCTATGGACGTGGAGCGTGGTCAGACATGGCCCGCCTGCGCGGCCTTAGCTCTTGGTCCAACATATGATGTGGACGCGACAGTCGGGTGAGGCATGTGGGCAAAGGAGATTGATATGATGATGAACGACACCCTCAAACCTGGCCAAGCGACTTTGATGCACGGCATGGCCGAGCGCCTTGGCGCGGATATCGCGGCGGCCGTGAATTCGGGCGACCTATCTGGGTCTGAGGTGTCGCAAATGGTTGCGCAGTGTGGCCAGTGTACGCAACATGATGCCTGTATTTTGTGGATGCTCGAACACCACGGCCCACAAGACGCCGCTCCCGACTACTGTCTCAATACCCAAGAACTAAGCTATGTCCGTGCCACTCAATCGCGCGCGACATCCGACTAGGGGCAGCTTTGCCAGATCAACCGTCTACTTTGCCATCACTTCAAGGGCCTTCAAAAGCGCGTTTGGCTGTGCGCCTGCCAAGTCGATCACCGTACTTGTCGCCTGCGCATTCGCATAGCCCGCGACAACCATTTTCGCGGCAAGATCATCGCCCGTCATGTCAAATACAGGGGCCAAGGTGGCGAGGTCTTTGGTGCCGAGCAATTGCACCGCCGCCAAACCGGGGCGTCCACCGCCCGCTTGTTCACCTTCGGGCATCACATAGCCGCCGATGGTCATGGCCAGAAATCCGATCATAACGACCAAGGCTACAGGACGTTTGAAGTAGTTCAAAAACGCCCGCCAATTGATCGCAAGGTGCAAACCTACGGCGATCATCATGGCCAATCCGATAATCTCGTGAAGCCACCGACCAATGTCCGTTACAATGTGAAAATACCAAAGCGTCCCTGTCACCCCTGTGACGAGAAACGTACCAACGGTGAGCGGGGTCGCGAATTTGCGTAGTGTTGAAATGGTGGACATGGCTGTGGCCCTTCTTAAAAACTTTGTGGTCATTGAACGCACACGGGCACATCTTCCGTCGGCACATGACGAAAAAACTTGCCACTCGTGGCCAGCGCGACGATCCTCGCCAAACGGGAAATGATTATGAGATACGGACGGAGACGCGCGCGATGATCAGCAAGCTCAAATACACAGGATCGCAGCTCTATTTGCGCACGATTTGGAGCCTTGAGGGTCTGCGCGCCACATGGCGCAACGAGCATTCGTTTCGCACATGGGTCTGGGCCAATCTGGCATCCGCGTGTTTGGCCGTTGCCCTGGATTTGTCCACCTCTGAGCGCGCGTTGATCCTTGCGCTGGGCGTGCTGGTCCTTGCGGCCGAGCTGGTCAATACCGCGATTGAGGATGCCATCGACTACATCTCAACCGATCACCATCCCCTCGCCAAACGCGCTAAAGATGCCGGATCCGCCGCCGTTTTTGTGACCGCATTGGCCGCAGGTGTCGCGTGGGCTGTGGTGCTTTTGGGTTAGCCGCGCTACATCATTCCCATGCAGATTTTCGACAATATCGTGACGGATCGCGGCTCAAAATACGCGGTGTCAGGTGGGCCATGTGCAACGGGTGATGACGCCAAGGCGTTTATCAAAACGCTTTGCAAAACCAAAAAATTCGCGAAAGCGACCCATAATACGTGGGGATTTATTGGCGCGAATGGTCCCGTTAAAAACGATGACGGCGAAAGCGGCGCGGGCATGGTGATTGTGCGGATGTTACAGCGCGAGGGCCTCACGGATCACATCGTTGTCGTGACGCGGTGGTACGGTGGCAAGCACCTTGGCGGTGATCGTTTTCGCCATGTGCAAACGGCGGTGCGTCACTACCTCGATCAGCTGTGACGCGCCAATCGCGCCTGACGCCGCTTGTGCCACCGATAGATTAGCGGCGCCAGAATGCGGTCATAGGTGAACGCCGTTACGGGCCGCACAACCGGCCATGTCGTGATCCGCGCAAGCCAGTGATAACGCGGCATCTGCGCCCACAATACGCGAAACGCGGGCATGCCCGAGACCAATTTTCCCGCGTGCAACACATATAACCGCTGCGCCGCTTGATCCGCATCAATGCCCCAAGATGCCGCCTCACTATTGAGATCATCGAACCGGATGGGCAGCGCGTTTTTGCGCGCATAGCCCTCATAGTGCCCGATCTCGAACGCGCACACGGGACACTGCGCATTGAACAATACGGCGGTGTCTGCGGTCGGTGTTTGCGCGGGCTTAGCGTTGGGGTGTGTCTGTGTCATGGGCATCACGTAGCGCGGTCGGGTTGAAATTCCACGCTATTTTGCCACGACCTGTTCCACCGCGCCACCTGCGTCTTTCCACGCCGAAAACCCGCCCTCGATATGGGCCACGTTGTCAAACCCCATATCCTGCGCAGTTTTGGTGGCCAGGGCCGAGCGCCAGGCCGATGCACAGTAAAACACGATCTGCTTGGCCTCGGCCAAGGCGGGTTTGTGGTAGGGGCTGCTGGGATCGATCCAGAATTCCAACATCCCGCGCGGACAATGAAACGCCCCCGCAACCTTGCCCTCGCGCTCCAACTCACGACGATCCCGCAGATCAACGATCAAGGTGTCGGGGTCACCCACCAATGCCGTGGCCAATTCGGTGGGAATTGTGGTGATCTGGTCATAGGCCTCGGCGAGAAGGTCGGTGTAGGATTTGGTCATGCATAACTTTCGGCTGTTTGAACTATTCTGTCAGCGTACTTGTAAATGTCTTCCATACTAGCGATATCCACTTTTTCTTCACTTTTATCAACATGAAACAGGCCAAGCATATTTTTTGATTTCGCATTGAAATATAGGCGGCACAGCGGCTTTCGGTTGTTGTCATCAATAAATATACTGCAGTAGCTTTTGGCATCACGAATTGTCACGCGATTAGTGGCGATGCTTCGAGCGGCAATGGCTTTGATGATCATATAGGCCTGTAGCTCGTCTTCTGTCGTTACAATCTCACCGTTTTCGTCCGCTTTTTCGGCGTCCTTAGTCAGCTTGGTAGAATCTGCTGTCGGTCGAAATGCAATGTCGAGCCGGTCTTGAATTCGGTTTCGAATGATGCTTTCGAGAGCTGATTGAATAGCCGGACGTATCTGCTCAACAACGTTTTTAGTAAGCATTCCATCGTGAATTTTTCGGCCCACGAGTTTCACAAATTCATCATCAGGGTCTTCAAGTTGGTTTTTCAAATACTGTGACGCAGCATGTGAGTACTTTAACGCGGACGCTGCTTCGAGAATGCCTTCAATTGAAAATTCATTTTTTTGAAAACGGCTGAGTTCGTCAATATCTTCATCGTCATGCTGCTGGAAATCGAATTTAAAAAATGGCTTTTTATCCATTTTGTTCGGCGCATCTATATCCGAAAAAAACCATGCCTCTTTGCCGTTCGTAAGTATTGCGAGCTTGGCCTCTGTTACTCCAAAATATCTATAAAGCTGGCTATATTGGGTGCTGCCCAAAGTTGACGTTATAGGTTTCACTTCAATTAAAATTCGTGAGTCCCCATCAATGTTTAGGGCGAAATCAACTTTCTCACCCTTCTTTGTTCCAACGTCTGACACAAACTCAGGAATGACCTCATCTAGGTTGAACGGATCAAACCCAAGTGCTTGAATAAAGGGAAGTACTACGGACGTTTTTGTCGCTTCTTCGGTCAGTGCTTTTTGAGACGCTGTGGCTGATCTCTTGGCGAGTGCGGCTATCTTTTCGTTGAATTCCAAAATCTTGTTCCCCTCGTTAAAACTAGGGGGTATTAAGTCTAACTCTTATTGTTTTGGCAAGTTAACTGTTGAACATTTGATGGTGCTATTTCGAAATGCACCCCCACAAATCATACTCCCCAGCCTCATCAACCTCCACCGTCACCAAATCCCCCACACTCAACCCGTCCGTCCCTTCGTCAATAAACAGGTTTCCGTCGATCTCGGGCGCATCCGCTTTGGTGCGGCAGGTGGCGATGCCGTCTTCGTCGATGTCGTCGATGATCACCTGTTGGCGCGTGCCGACTTTGGCTTCGAGCTTGGCTTCGGAAATGGCTTGGGCTTTTTGCATAAACCGTTCCCACCGCTCTTGTTTCACAGCCTCGTCAACGTGATCGGGCAGGGCGTTTGATCGCGCCCCTGCCACGTTTTCGTATTTGAAACAGCCCACGCGGTCGAGTTGCGCCTCGTCCATCCAGTCGAGCAGGTATTGGAATTCCGCCTCGGTTTCGCCCGGATAGCCGACGATGAATGTCGAGCGCAGGGTGATGTCGGGACACATGTCGCGCCACGCCGCGATCTCGTCTAACACCTTGGCCGAGGCCGCAGGGCGCGCCATGCGTTTGAGCACATCGGGGTGGCCGTGTTGGAACGGGATGTCGAGGTAGGGCAAAATCGCGCTTGATGTGTCCGCCATCAGCGGGATCAATTCGCGCACATGGGGGTAGGGGTAGACGTAATGCAGTCGCACCCAAAGATCGTCGACCGCACCCAACTGTCCCAATTCGCGGGCCAGATCGGTGATGTGGGAGCGGACGTTTTCGCCCTTCCAATCATGCTCCGAATAGCGGCGATCCAACCCGTAGGCGGAGGTGTCCTGAGAGATCACGAGCAATTCGCGCACGCCCGCATCCACCAGCTTCTCCGCCTCGCGCAGCACCGCATGAACAGGGCGCGACTGCAACTTGCCGCGCATGTCGGGGATGATGCAGAATTTACACGCGTGGTTGCAGCCCTCGGAGATTTTCAGATAGCTGAAATGGCGCGGCGTCAGGCTGACACCGCTTGCGGGCAACAGGTCAATGAACGGATCGGGCGCGGGCGGCACCGCGCCATGCACCGCGTCTAGAACTTGCTCGTATTGGTGCGGTCCGGTGACGGCCAGAACCTTGGGGTGGACCCCAGTGATGTAGTCGGGATCGGCCCCGAGACAGCCGGTGACGATCACCTTGCCGTTTTCACTGAGCGCCTCACCAATGGCCTCAAGGCTCTCGGCCTTGGCGCTATCCAGAAACCCGCAGGTGTTCACAATCACCGCATCGGCACCCGCATAATCGGACCCGATTTGATAACCCTCGGCGCGCAGGCGCGTCAGGATCCGTTCGCTATCGACCAACGCTTTGGGACAGCCAAGCGACACCATGCCGATGGTCGGCTGGCCTGCGCGAGGGGCGGTATTAAACGTGGCTTTGGGGGCCAGATCGGGGCGGAGATTCGGGGGATTTGTGCTCATGGATCGCTTTTAGCCGCAATGCGGGCATTCGGAAAGGGAGCGTGATCTCGTATCTTGCGCACCAAGCGGGCCGATTTGCACATGTTCTGTGCGCTGCCAAAGGGTGCGGGCACATGCAACACAGCGTATCGTCATGACAAACGCACATTAAATGGATCGCCCTGATGTTGACCAACACTGCCACGCGCTATGGCGCGCTTGCCCGTTTCTTTCATTGGAGTATCGCGCTCCTTATTTTGACCGACCTTGCGCTGGGCGTGATCGGGGACCGTACACCACGCACGGCCGATACGGTGGCGTGGCTTCAAACGCTATATTCCGCACACAAGACGATTGGGATTACCGTGCTCTTGCTCGCGGTGCTGCGCATCATTTGGGCGGTGACACAGCCGCGCCCCGTGCCGCTGCACCCTGAGCGGCGCGCCGAAACACTTGCCGCCGAGGTGGTGCATTGGGCGCTCTACGGCGCAATTATCATCATGCCGCTGTCGGGATGGGTGATGCATGCCTCTGAAAGTGGCTTTGCCCCAATCTGGTGGCCGCTTGGTCAAGGCCTGCCATTTGTGCCAAAATCCGAAGCCGTAGCGCACGCCGCAGGGGCCGTACATAGCTTGGCGGCATGGGTGATCTACGCCACGGTTGCCGCACATATCGGCGGCGCGCTCAAACATCAAATCATCGACAAAGACGCGACATTGGCGCGCATGAGCCACGGACGTGCAGCGGGTCATCCGGAGGCGCATCACGGTCGCGCGGCTCCTATCGTGGCGGCGGGTTTGTGGCTGGTGGTCTTGGGGGTCGCACTGGTCCCCGGTGATCAGGCTCACGACACAACCGTAACGCCTGTAGCGTCGCCCGCCCAAATCGTGTCGAGCGTAACGGGTGCAAACTGGACAGTGGACACAGGGAATATCCGCTTTCAAGTCGCCCAGATGGGTGCTGATGTTGAGGGCGAATTTGCCGATTGGTCGGCTCAGATCGCTTATGAGGACCAAACTGGCAACGGGTCCGTCACTGTCGTGATCGACACCACCACACTCACGCTTGGCTCGGTGACAGACAATGCCAAAGGCGCGGAGTTTTTCAACGTGGCGGCCTATAGCACGGCCACCTTTGAGGCCGACATTACCCGCACGGATGGCGCACATCTGGCAACAGGCACGCTGACGCTTGCGGGCGTGACGGTCCCTGTGACTTTGCCGTTTGAATTGGCGATTGAGGGCGATGTGGCCACGATGTCGGGCGAAGTTGTGCTTGACCGCCGCGACTTCGCGATGGGCGCGGGCTACGCCGATGAAAGCACGGTGGGCTTTGGCGTCACGGTCGCGGTGACATTGACGGCCACCCGCGCCGACTGATCCGAACACACACGCACCCGCAAACAAAAAGGCCGCTCCCTCACAGGAGCGGCCTTAACGTTGTTCGCAGGTGCGACTTAGTCGGCGAGCATCGCCTCGATGGAGATTTTCACGGCCACTTCGTCAGAGACGAACGGGGTGAACATGCCCATGTCGAACTCGGAACGCAGCACGGTGGCGGTGGCATCAAAACCGAGCCATGCTCTGCCCGCCATTGGGTGATCACCCTTTTGGTTGAGCACGGCGTCGAGTGTCACAGGCTTTGTGATACCGTTGATCGTCAAGTCACCCGTGATCAAACCTGTTGTTTCGCCCGTCACCTCGATCGCAGTGGAGACAAACGAGATTGTCGGGTTCTCTTCTGCCCCGAAAAAATCACCGCCAAGGAAATGCGCGGTGCGCTCGTCCCAGCCTGTATAGAGGCTATCGGTTGGGAAAGAGACCTCGACGGAGGACGCGGCGGGATCGGCCTCGTCAAAAGTGATAGTTCCGTCAAAACCGGAGTAGACGCCAACCGTGTTGGAGAAGCCAAGGTGGTTGTATTCAAACACGATCTGGCTGTGCGATGCGTCAAAAACGTAGGCTGCTGGTTCGGCGTGTGCCGCGGTTGCGAGGCCCAGTGTAGCGACCGAGGCGAGAAGAAGATTTTTCATGAAAAGCTCATTTGTTGTTGGGTTGCATTGACGCCAAAATGAGCTGGTTTGCAGCGACACACAATTCTACGCGGACAAACAAAGTCTGTTCGTCCGCGCACATTACTTTTACGTCATCTGTTTCTTGTGTGCGCTACTGCTTGAGGCGCCAACCGGTTTTAAAGATCCACGCGATAAACCCGAGGCACAAGGCCAAGAACAACGAAATCGCCCCAAGAGAGACCGCCACGGGCACGTCCGCCACCTCAAAGAATGACCACCGAAAGCCGGAAATCAGGTAGAGAACAGGGTTGAATTTCACCACGATCTGCCAAACACCAGGCAACATATCGGCGGAATAAAACGCCCCACCCAAGAACACGAGGGGGGTGACAATCAGCAGCGGAAAGATTTGCAATTGCTCGAAATTGCCCGCCCAGATGCCGATAATGAATCCCATAAGCGAGAAGCTAATCGCCGTGAGGATCAAAAAGGCCGCGGCCCACACCGGATGCGCCACCGGAAGATCGACAAAGAAGTTCGCCGTAATCAGGATAATAATCGCGATGAAAAGCGACTTTGTTGCTGCCGCACCGACATAGCCAATGACGATCTCGATGTAACTAATAGGGGCTGTGAACAGCTCGAATATAGTGCCGGTGAACTTGGGGAAATAGATCCCGAAAGACGCATTGGAGAGCGAGTTTTGGAGCACGGTGAGCATCACCAATCCGGGAACGATGAATGCGCCGTATTCAATGCCGTTCACGGTATCGATCCGCCCGCCAATCGCCGCGCCGAACACAACAAAGTAGAGCACGGTTGAGAGCACAGGCGAAATGATGGACTGGCTTAGTGTTCTGAAAAAACGCGCCATTTCAGTACGGTAGATGGAACTTATTGCGAGCCAGTTCATGCTTTGGCCTCCTGTGCCGCGAGGGTGTCGTCACCGACCAACGTCAAAAACACCTCTTCGAGCGAGTTTTCGCGACTGGCCAGATCATGCACGGAAATACCGCGTTCCGCCAACTCCGCGATCATCCGCGTCAGGCCGGTGCGCTCCGCATTTGTGTCATAGGCGTAGGTGAGTTGCGCGCCGTTCTCTGACAGGCTCAAATCGTAGGCCTCAAGTCCTGCGGGCAATGCCGCCAAAGGATCGTTCAACTCCATCACCAGATGCTTTTTGCCAAAGGACGCCATGAGCGCGTCTTTGTCTTGGACGAGCAAAATTTCGCCCTTGTTGATCACGGCCACACGGTCGGCCATTTCTTCGGCTTCCTCGATGTAGTGCGTGGTGAGAATGACCGTTACCCCGTCCTCGCGCAGCTTGCGCACCACCTCCCACATGTCACGGCGCAAGGCCACATCGACCCCCGCGCTCGGCTCGTCCAAAAACAAGATTGTCGGATTGTGGCTCAAGGCCTTGGCGATCATCACACGCCGCTTCATGCCGCCCGATAGCGCTTGGTTCTTTTCGTCTTTTTTGTCCCACAAGGAGA
>NZ_CBFHKW010000002.1:80897-90193 GCF_965656515.1 Celeribacter marinus | reverse complement strand
TCCTGCGGCACAAGTCCAATCATGCGCCGTGCATCGCGCGGCTGTGTGACCGCATCAAAACCGCCAACGGTGACCGTCCCCGAGGTGATTTTAACAAGGCCGCAAATCGCGCCAATCAATGTGGTTTTCCCCGCGCCATTAGGGCCGAGCAGAGCGATGATCTCGCCTTTTTCAATGTCGAGGGACGCGCCTTTGAGCGCTTGGAACCCGTTGTCGTAACTCTTGGTGATGTTCTGAATTGAAATGATAGGGGCCATATGCGGGCCTTTCTGTTCTATGCGTCTCGTCTAGATAAGGCGGGGTAGGGGTGTTTTGAACCGTTTCGTTCAAATGAAATGGCTCGATAGCGCACAGGGGGGTGTGCGAACCCGTGCGGGCAAGGGCAAGAAACGCAAAGGCCGCCCCAAAGGACGGCCCTGCTCATGGTCGTGTGCGTGCAACTTAGCGACGGCGGTCGCGGCGTGCCGACATCGGCTGAAACGCCACGCCGACATGCGCCTCGCAATACGGCTTGCCCGTTTGCGATGGCAGACCACAAAACCAGAACTCATCGGTCGCGGGATCACCGATCGGCCATTTACAGGTCTTTTCGGTAAGATCCATCACAGAGATTTTCTTGGCCTTCTTCTCGATCTCGTTCACCTTTGCCAAAGCTTCGGCAGGGATTTCGTTGGTCGAGGGCTGCGGTGGCAGGGGCTGGCCTGCGGGAATGATCTGACGGCGGTTGTGCGGCACGGCCTTTGGTGTCGCTGATTCCGTCTTTGGACCCGTATATGGCTCTTCTTCTTTGGCGGCGGGCTTTGCCTTTGCCTTGGGGGCGGGGGGCGTTGCGGACTTGGCCTTCACCGCGGCGGGTGCGGCGGGTTTGGCTTTTGGGGCGGCTGCTTTAGCTGTGGTGCCAGAGCCCGCGCGATTGGATAGGCCCAAACGGTGCACCTTGCCTATGACGGCATTGCGCGTCACACCACCAAGTTCCTTGGCGATTTGCGAGGCGGATTGACCCTCGCCCCACATTTTCTTCAATACGTCGACGCGTTCATCGGTCCAGGACATGTGTCTTCCTTAGCATCTGCAAAAGTCGCGAATGGTTCGCGACCCGTCACATCCAGTCTCGCAACGCACCTGTGCGCGCGCACTGTTTGTAGAATTCTCTTGTCCCTCTATTTAAACGGCGTGTGAGCGGTTACAAGCACGCAAACGGAACAGAGCTAGAGTTTATCAGAGGATTTCAGCGATGGAAACAGGCACAAACGATATTGCGATGGGTGTGCGGCGCTTCGGTCGCGTCAACTGGCTCGGATTGCAAACATTGGCGCACCGCGAAATTCGCCGGTTTTGGGCTGTGTGGACACAGACGCTTGCGGCCCCATTGGTCACGGCGGGCCTTTTCCTGACCATTTTCACCCTGGCCATAGGGCCGACGCGCGGTGATGTGATGGGCGTGCCGTTCATCCACTTTCTGGCACCAGGTATCCTGACCATGACCGTCATCCAAAACGCCTTTGCCAATACCTCCTCGTCGATTGTGATCTCCAAAGTCCAAGGCAATATCGTTGATACCCTCATGCCGCCGCTCTCACCCATCGAATTGGTTCTGGGCTATCTCGCGGGCGGGTTGGTGCGTGGGTTGATCGTTGCCGTGGCGATCTGGTCGGCAATGGCGTTGTTTGTGGGCCTTGGCCTTGCACATCCTCTGGTCGCTCTAACCTTTATCACGCTTGGCGCGCTGTTGCTCGGTGCTCTTGGCATTATGGCGGGCATTATCAGCCAGAAATTCGACCAGATGGCCGCGATCACCAATTTCGTGATCACGCCTTTGTCGTTTCTGTCGGGTACTTTCTATTCGGTGGAAAACCTGCCGCATTGGTTTCGCGTGCTCACCCACATGAACCCCGTGTTCTATCTCATCGACGGCGTGCGCTACGGCGTGATCGGCCAATCGGATAGCTCGCCGTGGCTTGGCCTTGCCGTGTTGGGGTCGGTGACGGGTGCAGTGATTTTTTGGGTTTGGGTTTTGTTCAAGCGCGGCACAAAGCTAAAGTCCTGATCGGGTTTTCCCGACCTTCGCCCTGCGCAGTCCTCACTCCTGCCGCATTTTTGTATGACACTCCCTTTGGCCGACACGTCTAGCCAGAGGGATTTTCATGCGCTTTGCTCACCTTGTTTTTGCTCTTATCGCAGCTTCGATAGCAGGCGGTTCTCACGGTGCCGATAGTTTGCCGTCCGAGTTGGACCGTGTGGATCGGCGCGCCGAGTTGATCGGGTGGGAAGCGGTTGGCCGCCTAGATATTGCGGGTCGCACCACCTGTACGGGCGCGTTGATTGAGCAAGACATTGTGCTCACGGCGGCGCACTGTGTGATCGATGATGCGGGCCAAAAAATTGATGCCGATAAAATCATCTTTCGCGCGGGACTGCGCAACGGCGAATTCATTGCCGCCTCCAAGGGG
The DNA here is from genome assembly GCF_965656515.1 of Celeribacter marinus. Lineage (GTDB taxonomy): Bacteria > Pseudomonadota > Alphaproteobacteria > Rhodobacterales > Rhodobacteraceae > Celeribacter > Celeribacter marinus_D. The sequence continues at coordinate 87,743 of NZ_CBFHKW010000002.1, read as the reverse complement.
CGTGCGGTCGCCTACGCTGCGGGGTTCACCCAAGAATCCGATGGTCAGATTAGCCCCGACAATATCGCGCGTGATGTGGCATTGATCCAGTTGGACAAACCTGTCGCCCGCGCCCTGATCCTGCCGTTCCCGATCCACCGTGTGCGCACCTCGCGCGGCGAACTTATGGTGGCCTCCTACGGGCGTGGTCGCAACGCCACCCTTTCGGTGCAGCGTGCCTGTAATGTGCTCGATAAATACCGCAGCGGCGTAATGACCTTTGATTGCGACATCACTTATGGCTCGTCCGGCGCACCCGTTCTGGCCTATGATGGCGGGCGTTTGGCGGTGGTGTCTGTCGTGTCTGCGCTCCGCCAAGAGGGCAGCAAAAAGATCGGCTTGGGCATGGATATCCTCGATATTATTCCGGTACTGCGACGCGAAATCGCGCTCGGATCGCCACAACTCCCCCCTAAACCTGTGGTCACGCGGCGCATCTCGGTCGGTGCGGCAAATTCCGACACCAAAATCGGCGCGCGCACGGTCGGTGGCGCAAAATTCCTGTCGTCCAATTGAAAATAGCTTTGACAGACAGCGGGTGAGGGGCGTAAACGCGGTCTCATGAACACGGTGACCACATATATAACAATCGCTCGACGTCGACGCTAACGCGCCGCCCGTCCGTCCGTTCATCTGTGCCAGTTTTGCGTGACCCGCATGGCACAACCCGCGCCAAACAGGCGCAAATCCACCTTAAATCAATCTCAATCGTTGACAGCCTTGCCCCGTGCGGCATTCAAAAGGCTTTCGCAGTCCAAAGGACCACTCCGATGATCACGTCCGTTCTTCCGACCTACAACCGCGCACCGCTTTCCTTTGTCAAAGGCGAAGGCAGCTGGCTTGTGGAGGCGGATGGTCGACGCTTTTTGGACATGGGCGCAGGGATCGCCGTTAACACGCTTGGCCACGCCAATCCGGAGCTGTCCGCGACCCTAAAGGCACAGGCGGACACGCTATGGCATGTCTCCAACCTGTATAAAATTCCCGCGCAACAGGCCTTGGCGGATAAACTGGTTGAGACAACCTTTGCCGACACCTGTTTTTTCACCAACTCGGGCACTGAGACGGCAGAGCTCGCGATCAAAATGGCGCGCAAATACCACCACGACAAAGGCACGCCTGAGCGGGTCGAGATCATCACCTTTGACGGCTGTTTCCATGGCCGCTCAACAGGTGCGATTGCCGCCTCGGGCGCCGAGAAAATGGTCAAGGGATTTGGCCCGTTGATGCCCGGATTTGTGCATTTGCCCTTTGGCGACCACGATGCGCTAACCGCGGCGATTAGCGATAAAACCGCCGCGATCCTCATTGAGCCTATTCAGGGTGAGGGGGGCATTCGCGTGGTGCCCGATCATTGCCTCAAGGGTCTGCGCGATCTGTGCGACACTCACGGCATCTTGCTGATCTTTGACGAAGTGCAATGTGGCGTTGCACGCACGGGCAAGTTGTTTGCACATGAATATGCGGGCGTGACACCCGACATCATGATGGTCGCAAAGGGGATCGGCGGGGGCTTCCCGCTCGGGGTTGTCTTGGCCACAGAAGACGCGGCCAGCGGTATGGTCGCGGGCACGCACGGGTCCACCTATGGCGGCAACCCGCTTGGCTGTGCTGTCGGTCTCACGGTGATGGAAATCGTTTCCGATCCGGCATTTCTGGCCGAGGTAAACCGCAAATCCGCGCTTTTGCGTCAACATCTAGAGGGGTTGATTACCGTACATCCTGATGTGTTCGAGCGCGTGCGTGGTCAGGGCCTTATGCTTGGCCTCAAACTCAAAATCGCGCCTGCCGATCTGGTGGGCAAATGCTACGAACAGGGTCTGTTGACCGTGCCCGCCGCCGACAATGTGGTGCGCCTCTTGCCCGCCCTCAATATCTCCGACGCGGACATCGCCGAGGCCGTGAAACGCCTCGATGCGGCGGCCGCATCGCTTTGACCCTAAAGACGAAAAGATAAGAATATGAAACATTTTCTCGATATCAACAAAACCAGTGCAGATGATTTGCACACGATTATTGCATCCGCAAAATCGACCAAAGCCGCACGTACAGGCATGCCCAAAGCGGCGCTCGATGCCGAATTGCCGCTCAAGGATAAAATGGTCGCGCTGATCTTTGAAAAGCCGTCCACGCGGACCCGTGTCTCGTTTGATGTTGGTGTGCGCCAAATGGGCGGCCAAACCATGGTGCTGTCAGGCTCCGATATGCAACTGGGTCACGGCGAAACCATTGCCGATACCGCCCGCGTGCTGTCGCGCTATGTCGATATGATTATGATCCGCACCTTTGAGGAACAAACGCTGTTGGAGATGGCGGAATATGCGACAGTGCCGGTGATCAACGGGCTGACCAATCGCACGCATCCGTGTCAGATCATGGCCGACATCCAGACGTTTGAAGAGCACAACGGCCCGATCAAAGGCAAAAAGGTTGTTTGGCTCGGGGACGGCAATAATGTCTGCGCGTCCTTTATCCATGCTGCGGGCCAGTTCGGGTTTGATATGACCTTTGCGGGGCCAAAGCCGCTCGATCCGGAAATGGAGTTTATCGACGAGGCCCGTGCGAAAGGGTCAAAGATCGAGATTTCGCGCGATGCCGATGCGGCGGTCGAGGGGGCTGATCTCATCGTCACAGACACATGGGTATCGATGCATGACCCGGCCTCCGCGCGCGAGCGGCGTCACAACCAGTTGCGGCCCTACCGTGTTAACCGCGCGCTGATGGCCAAGGCCAACGAAGGCGCGTTGTTCATGCATTGCCTGCCCGCGCACCGTGGTGACGAGGTGACAAACAACGTCATGGACGGGCCACAGTCAGTGATCTTTGACGAAGCCGAAAACCGTCTGCATGCGCAAAAAGCCGTGATGCGGTGGTGCGTTGAGTAATTAAACGCCCTTAGTGACAGCCAGATACAAAACGGGCGCACCCGCAAGGATGCGCCCGTTTTCATTGAGACACGCCAAGTTTATGCGAACAAATGCGTCAGCATGTAAAACACGATGGCCGAAAGACCTGCCGCGGCGGGAACGGTGATCACCCATGCCGCGACGATGGTCATAAAGTGGGAGCGGCGCACCAATTTGCGGCGGCGGCGCTCTTCGGCGGCAATCCGTTTTTCGGGGGCGCGTTTGGCGGAGTGTTCGCGTGCGCGGCGGTTAAGGTGCCATTCGCGAAAGAACCCGACCCCGAATACCCCGCCCACAGCAATGTGCGTGGAGGACACAGGCAGGCCAAGCCATGAGGCGATAATCACCGTGATCGCCGCTGACAAAGCCACACAATACGCCCGCATCGGGTTGAGTTTGGTAATCTGGCTGCCAACCATGCGGATCAGTTTCGGGCCGAACAACAACAGGCCGAACGAGATGCCAAATGCGCCGATAACCATCACCCATTGCGGGATCGTCACCTTGCCCGCAAACTCTCCGAACTCTTGGGCATGCACAATCGCGGCGAGGGGGCCCACGGCATTGGCCACATCATTGGCCCCATGCGCGAACGACAGCAGTGCGGCAGAAATGACAAGCGGCAGACCGAACAACACCTTGAGCGATTTGTTGCGGTTTTCCAGCCCCTCAGACTGCTTTCGGACCAAAGGAGCCGAGGCGACATAAGAGAGCGCACCAATCCCTACGCCGATCATCAGCGCGGTCAAAAGGTCGATTTCTACCAGTTTCTTTAGACCCTTCACAGCGAGATACGTCGAAAACGCGCCCATCATGATGCCCACCAAAACCGGAACCCAAATGCGTGCGGCTGCGATCTTATCGTCTTGATAGATGATTTTGGCTTTGATGAAGGACAAAAATCCAGCGGCGACGAGCCCGCCAAGAACAGGTGAAATGACCCAAGATGCCGCAATCAACGACATCGAGCTCCAGTTGACCGCAGAGAACCCTGCCGCAGCAATCCCTGCGCCCATCACGCCGCCCACAACGGAGTGCGTGGTTGATACTGGCGCGCTGATCCATGTGGCAAGGTTCACCCAAAGCGCAGATGACAACAGCGCGGCCATCATCGCCCAGACAAAAATACGGGTGTCAGAGACGGCAGAGGGATCAATGATGCCCTTTGAGATCGTGGAGACGACATCGCCACCGGCAAGCAACGCACCGGCACTTTCACAAAATGCAGCAATAACAATTGCGCCGCCCATCGTGAGAGCCTTGGCACCCACCGCCGGCCCCATGTTGTTGGCCACATCGTTTGCGCCGATGTTGATGGCCATATAGGCGCCCAATGCGGCGGCTGCGATGATGATTGCGCTGCCGGGTTGGTCGCCGAAAATGAACGCCGCGGCGATGCCCGCCACAATGATAAAGGCCAGTGCGACCCCTAATCCGACCATCGGGCGCGCTACGACTGTCAGGCCGTATTCAACCTGACTGATGCGATTGAGATCTTTGTCCAGTGTCGCCCATTGGTTGTTGTCGTCGCTCATATCCGTCCCCTGTCTCGGTGCGCCATGTCGCAATCGACCTGCGCGGCGCGTCGTCACAAAACATTCACATGCCTGTTACAATCGCGCGAAGCGCTAACGTGCCACGCCCGCGCGATCAAGCATTACTTGAGGATAGATTGGGGGATAAACGTCGGGATGCGCGCGAATACGCACCCGAACGATGCTATGGTGTGGCCGTCTTTGGGGCGTCTTCGCGACAACCGCTCCGACGAACGCGGCGGCCCTGAGCGGGCCAAGAGCCTCAAAAGGCGCGTAAAATATCTTTGAGTTCCGGCTCGTCCACCAATTCGGCGGCCTCAGAGGCGGGCATCCAGTTGCGTGTCCGCTGCGTACTTTCGGGGTAGGTGTCGGCCATGCCCTCAACCTTGATAGAATAGACCGTGGCTGTGACGGGCGCGCTCGCTCCGTTATCGAACAATTTGTCGTAGTTGTACTGGCCAAGTGGTTTGGCCTTCACCTTGGATGGTTGAACGCCTGCTTCTTCCCATGCCTCTTGGGCGGCGGTGCCTGCGCCGTCTTTGCCGTCAATGGGCCAGCCTTTGGGCAAAATCCAACGCCCTGTGCCGCGCGATGAGATAAGCAATACCTCTTTGCCGCTCTCGCCTTTGCGATAGCAAAGTGCGGCGGACTGCACCCGATTGGGGCGTCTGAAAAACGGATTGAAGACGCCTCCTAAGGCGGATTTTAACAACGTGACCATGTGAAACCTGTGCATTCGCGCTTTATTGCGCTGTGTGATTTTGTCTCAATATAGGTAATTTTCAGTAAATATCAAGGCCATGGCGCGAATCAGTGTCCGTTTGTGGCGGTATCCGCTTGTATACCCTTGGCTTTGACGGCAAATTCGCGGCGAAATTCTTGGTATACCAAAGACGCACAACGCCCCAACGGGCGCACAAAGGAGACCCCTTATATGTCACAGGCTCGTATTGGCCTCATCGGTCTTGGCGTCATGGGCGCCAACCTTTCCCTCAACATTGCCGACAACGGGTTTCGTGTGGCTGTCTACAATCGCACCTCGTCTGTCACCGACGAGTTCGTGGCCTCATCGGGGGACTTGGCTGACAAACTCTCGCCGGCGCACACGCTTGAGGCATTGGTGGCCTCGCTTACCACACCGCGCGCCGTGATCATCATGGTCGCCGCAGGGGCCGTGGATGCCGTCATCGACGAGCTAAAGCCGCACCTCGACAAAGGCGATATGATCATCGATGCGGGCAACGCCAATTTCCACGACACCCGCCGCCGCGAAGCCGCGTTGAAAAACGATGGTTTGAATTTCATCGGTATGGGCGTCTCTGGCGGCGAAGAGGGGGCACGATTTGGTCCCTCCATTATGGCGGGCGGCGACATCGCCTCGTTCGAAGTTATCCGCGATATCCTTGAGGCGATTTCGGCCAAACACAACGGTCAGCCCTGTGCCGATCACTTCGGCCCCGATGGCGCGGGCCACTTTGTGAAAACTGTGCACAACGGCATCGAATACGCTGATATGCAGATGATCGCCGAAGTCTACGGTCTTTTGCGTGACGGCGACAAACGCCCCACCGCCGAGATTGGCAAGCTGTTCGAGGCATGGGACCAAGGGCCGCTCAATTCCTACCTGATCGAAATCTCTGGCAAGGTCTTGCAGGCGGTCGACGAGAAAACCGGCAACCCACTTGTTGATATGATCGTCGACAAAGCGGGCCAAAAAGGCACGGGACGTTGGACCGCAATCGAGGCGTTGTCACTCGGCCAATCGCCTTCCACCATCGAGGCCGCTGTTGCGGGGCGCTCATGGTCGTCTGAAAAAGAAACGCGCGAAGCAGGCGAGGCGATTTTCGCCGACATCCAACCACAAGCAGGGGCCGAAACCCTGTCTGATGCCGATTTGGAAAAGGCGCTCTTGGCCGCGAAAATCATCGCCTACGACCAAGGGATCAAACTCTTGGCCGCAGCCTCCGAGGAATACAAATGGGATCTCGATCTGGCGTCCTGCGCCGAGGTTTGGCGCGCAGGCTGTATCATTCGCTCTGCGCTCCTTGATGACATGGCATCCGCCGTACGCGAGGGCTTGCCGCACACCCAACTGATCTTTGCACCCCGCTTTGCTCAGATCATCCGCGAGGGCTCGTCGGCGCTACGCCGCGTTGTGGCCTCCGCTGCGCTGCGCGGTCTGCCGACCCCCGCCTTTTCCAATGCGCTCGCCTATTTCGACACCATGCGCATGGGCCGTGGCACCACCGATCTGATCCAAGGCCAACGCGACTTTTTCGGCGCGCACAGCTTTGAACGCACAGATGGCGGTAAGGGTCATCACGGTCCGTGGGCGTCCGATGTGGCGCACTCGGCGGCGCTTACCG
>NZ_CBFHKW010000002.1:48008-80799 GCF_965656515.1 Celeribacter marinus | reverse complement strand
AGCTTTGAACGCACAGATGGCGGTAAGGGTCATCACGGTCCGTGGGCGTCCGATGTGGCGCACTCGGCGGCGCTTACCGACTAATCACGGCTTATACAAATCGAACAAAAACGGCGCTGGGAGAGACCTCCAAGCGCCGTTTTTTTGTCTGTTTGCAACATCTCACGTGCCGCGCGGTTTGGCCCGCAATGTCGGATCGGCCTGTGTCGGATCTTCCGGCCACGGGTGGCGCGGATATTTGCCCCGCATGTCCTTGCGCACATCGGCGTAGGAGGTGGTCCAGAACGCAGGGATATCCATCGTCACCTGCACGGGACGGTGCGCGGGCGAGGTCAGTGTGACGCGCAATGGCACGCGCCGCGCCCCCACGGTCGGGTGGGTCGTGGTGCCGAACATCTCTTGTAGACGCGCGGTGATCTCAGGGTTCTCACCACTATAGTCAATCGGCAACTTGCGTCCCATCGGGCTTGTCCACGCGGCGGGCACTGCGCGGTCCAAACGGCTCATCTGGTCCCAATCCAACATCGCGCGTAGTGCCTCTGTTGTGTCGAGCGCACGCAGGGCGGCCTCCGATTTCGCGCCTTTGAGATGAGGCAAAAGCCACGTCTCCAAGCTGTCCATCAATGCCGCTTCCGACACGTCAGGAAAATCGTCGCCCATCAACATGACCCGCGCCTGAAACCGTTTCGCGGCGGCACTCCATGGCAATCCGATTTGGCGGATCCCGTCCAACGCACCGCGCGCCACCGCCTCCTTTGGGGCATCCGGCCATTGGCGGTCATCAAGACAAAGCGCGCCGAACATCTCGCGTTTGCGCGCCACCACACGACCCGCACGTTTGTCCCACTGACACACATCCACCCATGCAATCTGATCGGCAAACAAGGCGCGCACATCGGCCTCGCTGATCTGTGCCGCCTGTCTTATCCGCGCCTCGCGTGGCGCGCCATCGGTGTCCGTCACCACGATCAACCGCGCACCCGCAAGCGCATCGGCATCGTCCATCATCGCGCCTTTTCCGCCCGACATGACGTAGCGCGCTTGGTCGCCCTTGCGGCGCAATCCCACACGGTCGGGGTAGGCGAGCGCGGCCATCGCGCCCAAACTCAAATCATGCAACTCGGCGTCACCCGCCATCGGGCGCAACCGCTTCGCCTCTTGTTTGATCCGCTCCACCGCACCGCGATCAGCACGGCTATCAACGCGCGTCAGGGCCGCAATCCGCGCGGCCAAATCCACACCCGCACTACGCCCCCCGCCAATGAACGGATCGCGCTCGTTCAAGAGTGCAGCCAAATCCGCCGCCTTTGTCCCTGCGTTTTGGAGCATATGTGCAAGTCGCGGGTGCAGCGGCATCGCCGCCAATGCCCGCCCGTGAGTTGTGATGTGGTGGCCCGCGTCCAAGGCCTCAAGCCCGTGCAGCAACGCCCGCGCCTCGGCCAAGGCCCCAATAGGCGGGGCTGTCAAAAACGCCAGATCACTCTCGTTGGCGCCCCACATTGCCAGTTCCAACGCCAACCCCGTCAGATCCGCTGTCTCGATTTCGGCGGGCGGAAAGGCGGCCAATGCGCCCTCTTCGCCCTTGGTCCACAGCCGGTAACACACCCCCGCCGACACGCGCCCCGCACGGCCACGGCGTTGTTCGGCTTCGGCCTTTGACACCCGTTCGGTCACGAGCCGCGACATGCCGGAGGCGGCATCAAAGCGTGCTCGGCGCGCGCGTCCTGCATCGACCACAATACGCACGTCCTCAATGGTCAGGGACGTCTCGGCGATGGCGGTCGCCAGCACAATTTTGCGCCCCGTCTCGCACGGCGCAATCGCCGCGCGTTGCTCGGTAAATTTCATCGCTCCGAACAGGGGCCGCACTGCGCAATCCGCGGGCACGCGCCCCTTGAGCAAGGCCTCAACGCGGCGTATTTCACCCTCACCGGGCAAGAACACCAAGGCCGATCCATGCTCCGCACCCACAGCCTCCACGACCAAATCCGCGACAGCCTGTTCGAGGCGCGTGGTTTTGGGGACAGGCGCGTCGAGCCACCGTGTCTCCACGGGATAGGCGCGGCCTTCGGATACCACCACAGGGGCGCGGTCGAGCAACGCGGCCACAGGATCCGCATCCAGTGTCGCCGACATCACCACCACGGCCAGATCGTCGCGCAACGCCCCGCGCACTTCTTGGATCAACGCCAACCCGAAATCCGCGTTCAAAGACCGCTCGTGGAACTCATCAAAGATGACACAGCCAACGCCGCGCAACTCGGGGTCGCTTTGTAACATGCGGGTCAGGATGCCTTCGGTCACCACCTCGATACGGGTGGCTTTCGACACTTTACTCGCCCCGCGCATCCGGTAGCCAACGGTCTCGCCCGCCACCTGCCCAAGTGTTTGCGCCATGCGTTCGGCGGCGGCGCGCGCAGCCAAGCGGCGCGGCTCCAACATCAAAATCCGGCCCGTAACATGAGGCAATAGTGCAAGCGGCACGCGGGTTGTTTTGCCCGCACCCGGTGGCGCCATCAAAACCACACGGCCCGCCGACATGACGGCGGCCACCACATCGTCCAATACATCATCTATCGGCAATCTATCCATTGCGCCCTTATCCCCCATTGCGGTCCAAAGAAAAAGTGTCGCGATGGACGTGTGTGCGAAATGCTCAAAATGCCACACTGGACACACGCGGTGCCATCGGGCATTCCTGCACCACCCCAGTGTTCGAGAGATATACGAGACAGGAAGAGGCCGCGATGGACCCCAAAGAACTGGCCCAACAGGTCATAGATGGCAATCGCCGCGCCCTCGCACGCGCTATTACACTTGTGGAAAGTGCGCGCGCCGATCACCGCGAACAGGCAATCATACTGATGGACGCGCTCAAGGCGTCAAACCGCGTGGCCCTGCGTGTGGGTCTTTCGGGCACACCCGGTGTTGGCAAATCCACCTTTATCGAGACCTTTGGCATGATGCTCATCCGTGAGGGGCTCAAGGTGGCCGTGCTTGCCGTCGATCCATCGTCCTCACGCTCTGGCGGGTCGATCTTGGGTGATAAAACCCGCATGGAGCTTTTGAGCCGCGAACCCCACGCGTTTATTCGCCCGTCTCCCTCCCAATTGGAGCTGGGCGGCGTGGCGCGGCGCACCCGCGAGGCCGTGAGCCTGTGCGAGGCGGCGGGATACGACATTATCTTGATCGAGACGGTTGGCGTGGGCCAATCCGAAACCGTGGTCTCGCAAATGTCCGATCTGTTCTTGTTGCTGCTTGCCCCTGCGGGCGGCGACGAGTTGCAAGGCGTCAAACGCGGCATCATGGAAATCGCGGATATGATTTTGGTGAATAAGGCGGACGGCGATCTCAAAGCCGCAGCCAACCGCACCTGTGCCGATTACGCCGGTGCGCTGCGCCTGATCCGCAAGCGGTCGTATGATCCAGAGGGCTACCCAAAGGCGATGACGGTCTCGGCGTTGCAAGACAATGGATTGGCTGAGGCATGGACGGATATGCAAACCTTGATCGACTGGCGGCGCGCGCATGGCCATTTCGATGCGCGCCGCGCACGCCAAGCTGAATACTGGTTTGCCCAAGAAATCCGGTTTGGCCTTTTGGGACAGCTTGACCGCGAACCGCTCAAATCCATGATCGCACAGCTTGCGGGACAGGTCGCCTCGGGCGACATCACGCCAAGTCATGCGGCACATGATGTATTGACGGCATTGCGTCACGGGTGAGGGGCAGGGGCGGCGCGAGGTTGGGCGCACATGTGCGTGCGAATCCACCGCAAGCCATGCCGCGAGGCCTTGACGATTCTCCTATGATCGCCTATCCACCGCGAACTGAATTTCGGGCGCTGCACCTTTGCCGTGTCTATTTCTGTTAAAATCGGTCTTTTCGGGCTATGTTGAGCGTCTTTGCGCTTGATTTCCCCCCGTTTGCCGCTCATAGAGAGCGCCGATCCATACAGGACTTTTGAGAACCCGCGGGCCGCGCCTTGCTGCCCCCCGACTGTAAGACGAGGATGACCACATGGCACGCCGTTGCGAATTGACTGGTAAAGGCCCAATGACTGGCAACAATGTCAGCCACGCTAAAAACCGTACCCGCCGCCGTTTTTTGCCGAACCTCAACGATGTATCGTTGATGTCCGAAGCACTCGGCCGCACGTTTAAACTGAAAATCTCTGCTGCTGCATTGCGCACCGTAGACCACCGTGGTGGCCTCGACGCGTTCCTTGCGAAAGCCAAAGACGTTGAGCTTTCCGATGCTGCGCTGAAAATCAAAAAAGACATCGCTAAAGCAACAGTCGCTGCTTAAGCCGTCTTTTTCGATCTAGACTATCACGAGACCCCGTGTGGATTTCCGCGCGGGGTTTTCGCTTGTGCTCAGACTGTCCGCAGACTGTCCTCAGACTGGCCGCATGAGGCGCGCCACCTGCAACATTGCGCCGCATCTCTTGGCTCTTTCCTTTGGGTAGGGGCGGGCGTAAAGTCACCGCCATGCGATCTTTGCGCCCTCTCATAGCCGTTGTCTTTGCGGTCTTGTTGTTCGCCACGAGCCAGACCTTGGCCGTGACGCGCGGGACCATGCGCGATGCGACCGGCGCGATGGTACTGTGTACCGGCACAGGGCCGATCACGGTCTTGATCGGCGAGGACGGCGCGCCCCTTGGCCCCTCGCATATCTGCCCCGAATGCGCGATGGGCGTCATCGCGGATGTTGGAAGTGCCTTCGCCCTTGGCCCTTTCATCGCGCGGGTGACTGCGCTCGACAGTGCGCCATGGGTCTCTACGCGTCGGACCGCGCAGACCCTTACCCCCTCTGCACGCGGGCCACCCATCGTTTGATCCGACGACCACACACATTTACACAGATATCAGACATGCCGTAAGCCGCCTCGAAACGGGGTAGGTGCGGCGATCAAACAGGATCACTCACATGACACTTAAATCCACTCTTCTGGCCGGCTTCTCCGTTCTCGCGTTCGCCATGCCCGCATTCGCAGACATCACCATTGACGACGCCTATGCGCGGTCCTCGGGCATGTCGGCCAAGGCCGGCGCGGCCTTCTTCGTTATCCGCAATTCAGGCGCCGAGGATGATCAACTGATCAACGCGACCTCCGATGTGTCCAAAGTCGTTGAGTTGCACACCCACAAAGATATGGGCGATGGCGTTATGAAAATGATGCACGTCCCCGAAGGCTTCACCATCCCCGCAGGCGGCGAACACGCCCTCGCGCGTGGCGGTGATCACGTCATGTTCATGGGGATCAATGAGGGCTTTGAGCAGGGCGATATCCTGACCGTGACGCTCACCTTTGAAAAAGCGGGTGACATCACCGTTGACATCCCCGTCGATCTGGAACGCAAAGACGCGCCGATGATGCAGCACGGTAAGATGGACCACGGGAAAATGGACCACGGCAACATGGACCACGGCAACATGGCCAAAAAATAAGCCACGCTTTCCTAGCTTGGTGACAGACCGAACACCCGCCCGTGCACCCCACGTGGCGGGTGTTTCATTTTTCATTGATCGATCCCGCGGATCGGATAAACCGCATGCGAGACATCTGGAAATTTCTGCCCGATTCTCTTCTCTTTTGACAATTGAATAGAACGGCGCGCCTAGACGCGTTGGAGATGGATCATGCTAAGTGTCTATGCGTTTGATGCGGCGTTTTCGCCTGCCGAATGTGATGTGATTGTCGGGTTGGCACGCGACAGCGCGCTTGCCGATGCGGGGCTTGTGCGTGGCGGTGCCAATCACAATCTGCGCCGTGCCGACCTTGCGTGGCTCGACGATCGAGAGGGCACTGATTGGATCATGGTGCGGATCATGGATATTGTAGCCGAGGCCAATCGCACCCATTTCGATTTCTCGCTCACCGAGTTTGGCGAAAGCCCGCAGATCGCGCGCTATGGTGCTGAACGCCAAGGCCATTTTACATGGCATTCCGACATTGGAGACGGGGTGTTCGCCGCGCGCCGCAAATTGACCATGGTCATCCAATTGTCCGACCCTGTCGACTACGAGGGGGGCGCGCTCGAATTGCAACCTGACGCCGGTGTGCATGCCGCCAACCGCACGCGCGGATCGGGCGTGTTGTTCCCGTCCTTCACTTTGCACCGTGTGACCCCCGTCACGCAGGGCGAGCGGTTTTCCCTATCCACATGGGTGCACGGCCCCGCGTTTCGCTGATCATGCCCATAAGCTGCACGATGTCAGAGATCCGCGCGGGCGAGGTTGTCCCGACTGGGATGCCTAGCCACAGGTGGCTTGCGCCGAGTCTCCGAACGCCTTGTACCGCTTCCAAAATGCCTCATTGAGCGGATTGTCGGATTGCCGCGTCTCTTGTGATTTGTGCGGATCTTTGAAAAAGGCCACCGCCTTGGATTGATCGCTGCCCGACAGTTTTTGGTTGGCTACGGCTTGCACACAGCCACAGGTGGACGATGTCGCAGCCTTGCGGTCCGCCGCCATACACGCCGAATAAATCGGCCCCGTGGCGAAGGCGTGCGACGCGGACGACCCCGAATAGCCGCGCCCCCCCCCGCAGCCCGCAAGCGTGGCCACAAGGCCCACCGCGACCACGGATGCCATCAGAGTTTTGCGCGACATCGAAAGGCGAGACACCCCGTTGCCCGATGTGTTTTCTGCCATGTGACCTGTCAATTTGCCTGTCATTTTGTACCCTACCGCTTGCCCGCGAACGTTGTCGCAATCCCTCGCGCTTTGCCGCACGAGAGTGATTTGCCCTACTATGCGGGAATTGGCGACGAAGGGCAATTCACGGGTTTGTAGAGCACGCACAAAAGCACGAACTCGTGCATGGTGGGGGGCGTGCCGGTAAAAGGTGTAAAAGCGAAAACCCGCGAGGACCAATTAAGGCTGTCGCGGGTCTCTAAAGGTTGAAGGTCTATATTTACCCTCGATTGAGTTACGAGTACCTGAAATAGTAGGTATTGTCAAGAATTGATGCTTAAGGTCGTGCACGGTCTCTGAAAGGTGTAAATAAGTGGTTTCAAATATAATCTCTCAAGAGCGACTTACAAAGTACTTAAAGGCTGTAGGATTTCATGAAAGCAGAGCGCTAGCTTTGTATGGTTGGAATATACAAATAAGCGAGTCATTTTATCCAGTCTTAAGTGCATCGGAAGTATGCTTGCGGAATACAATATCTGAACGTTTAACTGAGCTATATGGTGAGCGTTGGTGGGAAAGCCGAGAATTTCTTGACCAAATTGGACGAGGAAAGAGGATTGTTAAGACCGCCCAAGACAAACTTAAGAAAACGGGCACTGTAACGTCGGGCCGAATGACGGCGGAACTGAACTTCGGGTTTTGGGTCAATATGTTGTTGGAGAAGCATGAGCCTGTGTTTTGGACCGACTTTCCAAAGCCGTTTTATTCATTGCCTGCAACGGTGTCTTACCTTGAGCTATTCGAGCGTTGCGATAGTGTGCGTGAATTTAGGAATAGAATTTTTCATCACGAGCCGATATTCGAGCGAGATATATCTTTTGAATTCAGAAATATAATGCAGTTGATTGAGTGGCTGAGCCCTGAAAAGTCAATATGGATCAAACCCTACTCACGGGTTATGTCCGTACTTCGCGACAAGCCATAAGTGTAACCGCTATCCACGCCAACAAACCTTTACATTCCCGCCCTTTGCCCCCATAGAAATCAGCTAAATTCACGCGCGCGCGAGTTCCACCTGCGGGGCGCCCACGCGCTCCATTCGCATCAGTCCAAAGGCCTTCCATGACCGAGCTGAAAAACATCCGTAACTTCTCCATCGTCGCTCACATCGACCACGGCAAATCGACTCTTGCCGACCGGTTGATCCAGTCCACAAACACCGTGGCGGATCGCGATATGAAGGCGCAAATGCTCGATAGCATGGACATCGAACGTGAGCGCGGCATCACGATCAAGGCCAACTCGGTGCGCATCGAATACAAGGCCAATGATGGTGAGCTGTACATCCTCAACCTCATCGACACCCCCGGTCACGTCGATTTCGCCTATGAGGTCAGCCGCTCGATGCAGGCCGTTGAGGGCTCGCTGCTGGTCGTGGACGCCTCCCAAGGGGTCGAGGCGCAAACCCTCGCCAACGTCTATCACGCGCTCGACGCCGACCACGAAATCGTGCCTGTCCTCAATAAGGTCGATTTGCCCGCCGCCGATGTCGAGGCCGTGCGCACCAACATCGAGGACGTGATCGGTATCGACGCGTCTGACGCCGTTGAAATCTCCGCCAAAACCGGCTTGGGCATTCCCGCCGTATTGGAAGCCATCGTTACCCGTCTTCCCGCCCCCAAAGGCGACCGTGACGCGCCCCTCAAAGCCATGCTTGTTGACAGCTGGTACGATGCCTACCTCGGCGTTGTCGTCATGATCCGCGTGATCGACGGCACCGTCAAAAAGGGCGATGTGGTCAAGATGATGCAGACCAACGCGACCTATAAAATCGACAAACTCGCGGTCCTAAAGCCAAAAATGGTCGACTTCCCCGAGCTTGGCCCCGGCGAAATCGGTATCCTTACCGCGTCGATCAAACAGGTGCGTGATACCAAAGTCGGCGATACGATCACCCACGACAAAAAGCCCTGCGCCAAGGCTCTGCCGGGGTTCGCGCCCTCTGTGCCCGTGGTGTTTTGTGGCCTCTTCCCCGTGGACGCCAACGATTTCGACGACCTGCGCAACGCGATCGAAAAACTGCAACTCAATGACGCCTCGTTCAGCTCGGAGATGGAAACATCCGCCGCTCTTGGCTTCGGCTTTCGCTGCGGCTTCCTCGGCCTGTTGCACCTCGAGGTGATCCGTGACCGCCTTGAGCGCGAATACGATATCAACCTCATCACCACCGCGCCATCCGTGATCTACCGCATCTTTATGCGCGATGGCACGATGAAGGAGCTGCACAACCCCGCCGACATGCCCGATCTGACCTTTGTCGACCACATCGAAGAGCCGCGGATCAAGGCAACGATCATGGTTCCCGACGACTACCTCGGGGATGTGCTCAAACTGTGCCAAGACCGCCGTGGCATCCAGATGGACCTCACCTATGCGGGCGCGCGCGCGATGGTCGTCTACGACCTGCCGCTCAACGAAGTTGTGTTCGACTTCTACGACCGCCTCAAATCCATCACCAAGGGCTACGCCTCGTTCGACTATCAGTTCATGGATTACCGCGAGGACAATCTCGTCAAGATGTCCATCCTCGTGAACGACGAACCCGTCGATGCGCTCTCGACCATGGTGCACCGTGATCGCGCCGAAACCCGTGGCCGCGCCATGTGCGAAAAGCTCAAGGATCTGATCCCGCGCCACATGTTCAAAATCCCGATCCAAGCGGCGATCGGCGGCAAAGTCATCGCCCGCGAAACCCTGTCCGCGCTGCGCAAAGACGTGACCGCCAAATGCTACGGCGGCGACGCGACACGTAAGAAAAAACTGCTCGAAAAGCAGAAAGCCGGTAAAAAGAAAATGCGCCAGTTCGGCCGCGTAGAAATCCCGCAAGAAGCGTTCATTAGCGCGTTGAAGATGGATAATTGATCGTCCATTTTAAAGCGAGTGGGTGACAGTGTCTTTTCCGCAGGAAAAGAGCACGGGGACACCCCGTTGCGCTTGGTAGCGTTGCGGGTATGCAAGAGGGTGAAGAGATACCCCGAGAAGTGACTAATGTGGTTTTTCTTCGAACACTTTCTGAAAGTTGCAATACGCTTTTGAAAAATGGGCAGTCCCACCACACATCGCGGCGATAAATTGATGTAGGTTTGAGTGTGATGTTTCAGGATCCTTGGAGTAAATTGGTTCTTGATGGGAAATTCGGTTTCTTAAATCCAACAAGCGTTCGGCGGACGTGTGCGCATGCTTTATGTCTTCAAATGTATTGTGTGGAAATATTCGGTGGATGTTGTGTCGCCAAGCATATTGAGCTTTGTAGCTTCTACTAATTTGAGATACCCAAAAACCAGCGGTCAGTTCTGCTACGATTTGATCAGTTGAAGGAGACCTGGAGGGAAGTTTGCGGATCGCATCTTCGATTTTCCCACGATCGTGCCCTTTGAAATTTCTTAGCGCCCCTGAGTCTTTTGGCCAGTTTTTGTTGTATTTCCAGCAAAGGAAGGCATTAACCTTGTTCCGGAAGCACACTTCCCAGAAGTGAATCTGTATATAAAGTGATTGAGAGAGTTGTGCGTTCCAAAGATAAGTTTTTAAGGCAAGTTCTTCGTTTCCTCCGCAATCATCAATAAATTTTGCGAAACGCGCACTACCAAGTGATTTGGTCATGTCTTTGACTTTAGTAGGATCGAGCTCGGATAATTCTTGCATTTTTTACTTTTTACACATAACTTGGTTGGGTGAGCTTTTGGACTTGGTCCCTGCTAGGAATAGTAAACCCCCGAAAGACAAAAATAGTGGAAGGGCAGGCTGTAAAAAGTCTGTCCTTTTCATTTTTTGGTTAGCGTGTTTCACTAAAACCTACAACTTGTATAATATTGAACGTCTGCCACTATACTTAGCGGCTTACCATGTTATGTGTCAAAATGTATGTTTTGTGGATAACTTTGGCCGATGCTCCGCATCGTTTGCGCCCGACCCTCCCCACGGGAGGGCGCTTTCAGCCCCCACCCAGTGTCGGGCGCTGAGGTGTGGATAGCGCGGTGCCTTCATCTGTGGTGCCGGTGATTTTGGGGAGGGTGGGAGCCGCCCGAACTTCTGCGCCGCATCCTCTCCTATAAACCAGCGTTCGCAAGTGTGCGAACGCGTTTGGGCGCTTTGAACCTGCCTCGCAGGTTCAATCGCTGCTATGCAGCGACCGCGCCCAAACCCAAAAAGCCACCCATTTTTTGTCTTGGCCGGTGTTGCGTGCCATCTCGCGCTCTTGGTCTGCGCGCGCTAGTCGCGCCCCCCATTCGCCCAGAGAGCGACCCGGACGCATGCCCGAGCGCGGGCTGCGGGGGCCGCGTTCCTCCTCATCTTGGTGTTCCCAAATGCGTTCCAAATCCACCATTGGCACGAGGGCCGCGACGGGTCGTCCGTGGCGGCGAATGATCACGTGATCGCCGTGTTCGACGCGCGCCAAAAGCGCGGTTAGACGCGGGCGCAGCGCGCTCAATTTGATCCAAATGTGGGTCATGATGATGTGTCCCTTGTGCAATGTCAGGCCTCAAAGTCGTGTAAAAGATTAAACATCATGTCACATTGGCGTACGCATCTGGCCGCGCACTTGTCCCAGATCAAAGCGCCAGAAACGGCCTCGCTCTAGCTGTGGTTTAGCGCGAACGTGAGACATAGGAGGCGGCCATGAACAGGCTTGCAGGTATTCTCTTTTCCTTGATTTCAACAACTCTAATGGGGGTGGCGGTGGTGGTTGCATTGACCATTGGAATGGACACGCTCAAACCGATCCTTGTGGCCGCAGCTATTGGATTTGTGGTAGCGATTCCAATCACTTGGATAGTTTCCAAAAAGATCGTCGACCTCTAAAAGGCCGCAATTTATCCGTCCATTTGGATTAGGGGCGCGTGTCGATGGCGGTCATCCATGCCCGACACGCTGCCTCGAATTCGCGGGGTTTTTCGGCATGAAGCCAATGACCCGTGCCTGGAATGGACGCAAATTTAGCGTTTGGGAACAATGATTTAGTTGTTGGCCTGTGGTCGCGTGACACATATGTGCTCTCGCCGCCCGAGACGAAAAATGCAGATCCGGTGTATGATCCGGATACCTCAGGGAACCCGACGATTTTGGGCATTTCTGCCTCTAGAACATCAAGGTTCAAAAGCCATTTTTTCTCTTTCGTAACAAGGCTTTGCAGTAGAAATGCTCGCACGCCCGCGTTCGGGATGTCACCTGTCAAAGCTGCGTCCGCCTCTGATCTCCGCTCGATCTGTGCGAGGTCCAAATCGCGCATGGCGTGGATCAGATGCGTATTGTCGTGATCATAAGAAACCGGAGAAATATCCGCGACAATCAATGACTTAACAAGGTCGGGACGTGTCAGCGCGAGGACCATCGCCGCCTTTCCCCCCATCGAGTGACCCAACACATGAAACGCGCCGTGTGTTGGTGTGAGGTGGTCCAGAACCTGCTCCAAATCCGCCGCCATATCTGGGTAGGACTGGGTCGCATGGCGCGGGCTTTCACCATGATTTCGCATGTCGACGGACACGACAAGCCTTTGATCTGAAATACGTTTTGCGATAACGCCCCAGTTGCGCGCAGAGCCGAAAAGACCATGCACGATCAACAGGGGCGCCATGTCGGTGGCGGTGCCGGTGGTGGTGAAATTCAACATATGTCGCGTTATCCTTTTGCGCCTTGCCCGCGTGCATAGAGGTCTTCGTAACGGATAATGTCGTCTTCCCCGACATAGGATCCGGTTTGGACTTCGATGAGAACCATTGGCACTTTGCCCGGGTTTTGCATGCGGTGTTTTGCGCCCAGAGGAATGTAGATGGACTCGTTTTCCGTCACCAATCGGATGTCGTCGTCCACGGTTACCCGCGCCGTTCCCTCCACAACAATCCAGTGTTCAGAGCGGTGAACATGGCTTTGCAAGCTAAGTGCCGCACCGGGATGCACGTGGATGCGTTTCACTTGGAACCGCCCACCCACAACGAGGCTTTCGAACCATCCCCACGGCCGATGATCTTTGGGGAATGTGGTTGCCTGCACGGAACCCTTTGATTTCAGGGCTGAAACCGCCTTTTTGACGTCTTGCGCACGCGCCATGTCGACGACGAGAACGGCGTCATTCATTGCAATTGCCATGATGTTTTTGAGGCCGATCCCGACGATTTCGAGGTGCTCGCTTTCAGACCGCAAAAGCGTGTCTTCACAGTCAATAGCTGTTGCATCACCAGAGGTTGCAACCCCGTTCGCATCAGGGCCGGTTTCGCGCCACACCGCGTCCCAGCCACCCAAATCGGACCATCCGCCGTCAAAGGGGACAACGGCCAAATTGTCCGCCCGCTCCATAACCGCGTAGTCGATCGAGATATCATCGGCGTGTGACCACGCAGCGGGGTCCAAGCGTAAAAACCCAAGGTCGATTTGCGCGGCCTCAACCGCCGCATTGACCGGCGCGGCCAAGGCCGGTGCATATGCGTGAAAGGCGGCGATGATGTCCTTTGCTTTGAATAAAAATATGCCTGCATTCCACATAAATGTATTGGCGGCGACCATAGTTTCGGCCCGTGCGGCGTCAGGCTTTTCAACGAATTGCTTTAGATCTATGGCCGCGCCAGACCCGTCCGGCTGAGTGGCCAACTCAAGGTAGCCATAGGCCGTTTCCGCATGCGTGGGCGTGATGCCAAAGGTGACAAGTTTGCCCTGCGCGACGGCGGCAAGGCCTTTTTCAATCGCCGCGTGAAAGGCCTGTGTGTCCGGTACAACGTGATCTGACGGCGCGACAAGCATGATCGCCTCAGGATCGGACGCACCCAAATGGAGTGCGGCGGCAAGGATCGCAGGGGCAGTATTGCGTCCTTCCGGTTCAATTAAAATGGCTCCCGGATCAATCCCGATTGCGGCGAGTTGTTCGGTCACGATAAACCTGAAATCTGATCCGGTTAAAATCGTCGGGGCGGTAAAACTCACTCCGTTTGATGCCCCGCTCAATCGCTTTGCCGAAGCTTGAAAGAGGGTTTCGTCGCCAACCAAGGGCACGAATTGTTTTGGGTAGGACTGGCGCGATAGCGGCCATAGCCGCGTACCGGAGCCACCGCATAGAATAACTGGCGTAATCATCTGGTACCTTACACTTTTAACGCATTCAAACCTTGCATATTCCTGCGCAGTTTTCACCCAAATATCAACATTTACAACGGCTAAGCTGGGCGCGGCTCACCCGCCAAAACCCGTGCGCCCGCTGGCACTTTTGCCAAAGCCGCCGCGCGAAGCCGCGGTGGCGCGTGTCATGGGGGCCTTGCCTGCGGTTGTTGCGGGTTTGGTGAACTGCGATGTGTTGAGTTTTGTCGCCCCACTGTTGCCCGAAAAGGTGCTTGTGCGGGCCGCATTGGTGTATTGACCGCCCTTGGTTTTATAGAGAGGCTGACCCGCAGACATGCCCGCGCGCCCGCTCAACATGCTGCCGATGAGGTAGCCGGACAATAGGGGCATAAAGATGCTGCCTGATCCGCTTTGTGTGGCACTTGCCTCCGAGCCACATGCGCCTTCGCCGTGTTGTTCTTCGCATACGGAAAGACTGTCATAGCGGGGCGCTGCTTCAAGGTGCAGAGTCTCGGCTTCGGCCACGGCGATTTCACAGTCTTGGGCCGAAAACATCCCGCCTTGTGTCGCTTGATCAGTGCAGCTTTGAAGGTCGGGGAAGGCTTGCGCATCCACTTGGTCTTCGCGGCACCCAGCAAGGGTAAAGGCTGTGGCACCAAGAATGGCAATTGCGACGCGGTTGGAGCGTTTGGTCATGACAGGTGGGTCCTTATTCGAAAGAGCGAGGCCAGAGGTGGCGCGGCTTAGGGCGTTATGTAATGCGGTTTGAACCGCGAGAGGTCTTGTGTGATGCGTGATCGATCCTCTCGGATGCCGATGCCAACGCATTGTGCGCCAACAATCCATGCGCCGATCACGGGGCGGAACCCGTCAAAGTTTGGCAGGGGCGCGTAGGCCTGAACAATGCGGGGATGCTCACCGTAGTCGGTGTTTTGGGCCTGTTCAACGATCTCGCCCGCTTTGAGGATTGAGACGGATGCACCCTCACGCGATAGGATCGGCTTTGTCACATGGCCTGCGCGAAGCTGTGCGGCGACACGCTCGAATGCGGCGGCGACATCGGATGCGGGCTCACCTGTCCCTGCGAGCGCGTCCGCAATGTCCTCTTCGAAAAATGCGGGTAACAGGTTTGGGTGGCCTTCGAACATCTGCCACAAGACGGGCAAGAGGCCTTTGTTAGAGAGCAGTGCTTTCCAAGCGGGTTCAACAAATTGGCACTGCGATCCCGTGATATGATTGGCGTAGTCGTCGCGCAACAGGTCTTCCCACGGGTAGAGTTTGAACAATGTGCCGATGACGCGATCTTCGTCATCCAAGAATTGACCCTCATCACTTACCGCGATTTTTTCAAGGTCACAGTAATGCGCGCCAAGACCCGCCTCGCGTGCCGCCCATCCCATTGCTTCAACCGTTGCGTAGTCCTCGGGGTTGCCCTGTGCTGCGGTGAAATGCAATTGCGTGTCGGGGGCAAAGACTTCGCCAAAGCGCGCCACCAATGCCTCGTGAATGCCGTTGAATTGATCACTGCCCTCGGGCAAGACGTCCGCCGCGATTTGATCCTCAAGCCATTGCCACTGGAACGCCGCGCTTTCATAGAGCGAGGTAGGCGTGTCGGCATTGTATTCGAGTAATTTGGCGGGGCCATTGCCGTCATATGCGAAATCAAAGCGACCATAGATTTCGGGATCATCGCGCTGCCAGCTGTCGATGATAAGATCGCGGTG
This sequence comes from Celeribacter marinus, assembly GCF_965656515.1. Taxonomy (GTDB): domain Bacteria; phylum Pseudomonadota; class Alphaproteobacteria; order Rhodobacterales; family Rhodobacteraceae; genus Celeribacter; species Celeribacter marinus_D. The sequence continues at coordinate 65,329 of NZ_CBFHKW010000002.1, read as the reverse complement.
CGCGACAGGAATAGCCAATCGGTCCATTAAGGTGTTGCTTGCCAGAATATGCCCAACGGCCTCGCGGCACATGGCGTGGAGTTCTGTTGCCGGATCCTCAATATCGGATTCGATTTGCGCGAGGGAGAACGCGTATGCCGATGTCTCGTCCCAATAGGGTTCGCCGTGCATGTCGGCAAAGGTAAAGCCCACGTCGCGTGCATGGTCCCGCCACTGAGGCCGTTCGGGTAGTGTCATTTTCTGCATGTAGCATCTCCTGATCGCCCATCAGGTGTAGGCGGTTTGGGAGCAGGATGCCAGAGGCGGGCAGGGCGTATCTGTGTGGTGTGACGTTAGACCGTCATGGTCGCCTCAACGGCCTTTTTCCACGGTTGGTATTTTGCGTCCCGCGCCTCATCGCTCATGGTGGGTAGGAACTGTTTTTGCAACGCCCAACGTTTTGCGAACTCCGCCTGATCGGGATAAATTCCTGCGTGCATCCCTGCGAGCCACGCAACGCCAAGTGCGGTGGTTTCCTGAATTTCAGGGCGATCAACGGGGGCCGCGATAATGTCAGATAGAAATTGCATCGCCCAATCGCTCGCCGACATGCCACCGTCAACGCGCAATGTTGGCTGCACCCCCTCAGCTTTCCAATCGGCAGACATCGCATCCAACAGGTCACGGGTTTGAAACCCAACGCTCTCGAGTGCCGCTTTTGCAAACTCTGCCGCGCCTGATGCCCGCGTCAGCCCAAACACGGCACCGCGACATTGCGCATTCCAATAGGGCGCGCCGAGGCCAACGAAGGCGGGAACAAGAATGACGTTTTGATGGGGGTCGGCCTGTTCAGCGAGGCCTTGTGTCTCAGCCGCCGATTTGATGATCTGCAATCCGTCTCGGAGCCATTGCACCACCGCACCCGCGATGAAAATCGATCCCTCAAGGGCGTATGTAGGCTTGCCGTTCAACTGGTACGCGATGGTTGTCAGCAGGTTGTTGTGCGACACAACTGGCGTGTCGCCAGTATTCAAAAGGGCAAAGCAGCCCGTCCCATAGGTCGATTTCAACATGCCCGGCTCGAAACACGCCTGACCGACGGTGGCGGCTTGTTGATCGCCCGCTACGCCGTAAATCGGGATTTCTTTGCCGAATAGATCCGCGCGGGTCATGCCGAAATCATCGGCGCAATCTTTGACCTCGGGCAGCATCGCGATCGGGATGTCGAGCAGGTCACAAATCGTGCGGCTCCACCGTCCTTTACGTATATCATAGAGCATGGTGCGCGCAGCGTTTGTCGCATCGGTGACGTGTGCCGCGCCCCCCGTGAGTTTCCAGATTAGAAAGCTGTCAACGGTCCCAAATAGCAGGTCGCCATTTTGGGCGCGTTCGCGTGCCCCCGCAACATTGTCGAGCAGCCATTTTAGTTTTGTGGCGGAAAAATAGGGGTCGATCAACAAACCTGTTCGGTCATTGATCATCTGTGCATGACCGTCTGCGCGCAGCGCCTGACAGGTCTCGTCCGTCCGGCGATCTTGCCAGACAATCGCGTTGTGAATAGGCTCACCTGTCGTTTTGTCCCAAACAATCACGGTTTCGCGTTGGTTGGTGATACCGATGGCCGCAATTTTGGAGGACGAAATGCCCGCGCGCTCAATCGCCTCTCGGCAGGTGCCTGCGGTCGTGGCCCAAAGGTCTTTGGGGTCATGTTCGACCCAGCCTGATTGCGGGTAGTGTTGTGGGAACTCTTCTTGAGCGTGGGCCACCGGCTCCATTGCATCATTGAACAAAATCGCACGCGTCGAAGTTGTGCCTTGGTCGATTGCAAGAACATAGGTCATGTGCGGCCTCGTGTCATTTGGGAGGGTCGTGTGGGCGATGAGAGTGGCTACGGCTCAGGCGTCCGTGTTGTGTTTGGCACAGCCTAGGGGATGCGCACACAGATTCTCAAGTGAAAGATCGAAAGGTGTTCGGGGCCAGTGATCCGGCCCCGAACTCATGGGCTTACTGCCAGGATTTGATCAGCTCGTCATAAGCGATCGTTTTGGGCTCTTCGTCTTCGTTGGCCAGTTTGGCTTTTGGCGAACCAGGTTGATCGAGCCAGTAGGACGGATCGCTTTCCTCGTTCATCTTTGGACCAAACTCACCTTGGACGCCTGCGCGCTCAAGACGGATCAGCACTTTTTCCTGATCTTCGCAAAGCGCATCAAGGGCTTCTTGGGGTGTTTTTGCACCGGACATTGCATCGCCGATGTTCTGCCACCATAGCTGTGCCAACTTTGGATAGTCAGGAACGTTGGTGCCGGTTGGCGACCACTGAACCCGTGCAGGCGAGCGGTAGAACTCGACCAGACCACCCAGTTTAGGCGCACGCTCTGTGAAGCTTTCGTGCTGGATCGTCGATTCACGAATGAAGGTCAAACCAACGTGGCTTTTCTTCACATCGACGGTCTTGGATGTCACGAACTGTGCGTAGAGCCATGCGGCCTGCGCACGATCCACAGGTGTGGATTCCATCAATGTCCAAGAACCGGCATCTTGGTAGCCGATTTTTGTACCCTCAGTCCAATACGCACCGTGTGGCGAAGGTGCCATGCGCCATTTCGGCGTGCCATCTTCGTTCATCACAGGCAGATCAGGCTCTACGGACGCCGCGGTGAACGCAGTATACCAGAACATCTGTTGCGCGACATTGCCCTGTGCAGGAATTGGGCCTGCTTCGGAGAAGGTCATACCGGCAGCGGCAGGCGGGGAGTATTTTTCCAGCCATTCGATTGCCTTGGTCACAGCGTAAACCGCTGCGGGGCCGTTGGTGGCACCGCCACGCGCGACACAGGATCCAACAGGTTGGGAGTTTTCGTTGACGCGAATACCCCACTCGTCGACGGGTAGGCCGTTTGGCTCACCTACGTCTCCGGCTCCAGCCATCGACAACCACGCATCGGTGTAGCGCCAGCCCAAGGACGGATCTTTTTTGCCGTAGTCCATGTTGCCGAACACTTCGCCCTCAACACCCAAACGCGACAAATCACGTCCGGTGAAGAATTCTGCGATATCCTCATACGCAGTCCAGTTCACAGGCACGCCAAGATCATAGCCATATGCAGCTTTGAAGTCGGCCTTGTTTTGGTCGTCGTTGAACCAATCATACCGGAACCAGTACAAGTTCGCGAACTGCTGGTCGGGAAGCTGGTAGATTTTCCCATCTGGACCAGTCGTAAACGACAGGCCGATGAAATCCTCAAGGTCGATGTTGGGGTTGGTCACCGCCGCACCATCTCCGGCCATCCAGTCGGTCAGATTGCGCGCTTGCTGATAACGCCAATGCGTGCCGATCAGATCGGAGTCGTTGATATAGGCGTCATAGATGTTTTCGCCCGACTGCATTTGTGTTTGCAGTTTTTCGACAACATCGCCCTCACCGATCAGATCGTGGGTGACTTTGATCCCTGTGATGGCCTCGAATGCGGGGGCCAACACGTTTGCCTCATATTCGTGGGTGCCGATGGTTTCGGACACAACGTTGATGGACATGCCTTGGTAAGGCTGTGCCGCGTCGATAAAGAATTGCATCTCGGCCTCTTGGCCCGCGCGGTCAAGCACGGACAGGTCCCCGATTTCGCTATCCAAGAATGCCTTTGCGGCAGTCATGTCGGCGAACGCAGGGGCAGCAAACATACAGGCTGCCAGACCGAGAGCGGTCGTTCCTTTTAGTCGCAAGTTCATAGTGTTCCTCCCTTAATAAGAACATTTTAGGCTGACGGGCTCTTGCGCGGCCCGATGCCACCTTCCTCTAAACCCAGCGGAAAACCGCGATGGCGTAAAAGAAAGATACGATCAACGCGCCCCATTGGGGTGCGCCGAGTAGTCCGAGCCAAGCCAGATTGATAAAGGCCGAGCCCAACAGCGTGATGAACAACCGATCACCGCGTGTTGTTTCGATCCGAAGCACGCCGGTGCGCGGCGTTTCGGGATATTTGATTGCGAGGATCGTAAAGACGATCAACGTTCCTGCAATGATCAAAAAGAATACCGCTGTGGGCCAAGTCCAAGCCATCCAATCCATGATGTTTTCTCCTGTTCTTTGCTTTTTACACGCGCCCCAAGGCAAAGCCCTTGGCGATGTAGTTGCGGACAAAATAGATAACCAATGCGCCTGGTACGATCGTGAGCACACCTGCGGCGGCGAGGACGCCCCAGTCGATCCCTGCGGCCCCGACGGTGCGTGTCATCGTGGCTGCAATCGGTTTGGCCTCGACACTGGTCAGGGTGCGGCTGAGCAACAGCTCAACCCAGCTGAACATAAACAAGAAGAACGCGGTAACGCCGATTCCAGAGGCCACAAGCGGCGTAAAGATGCGAATAAAGAACCGTGGGAACGAATAGCCGTCGATATAAGCAGTCTCGTCGATCTCTTTGGGCACACCGCGCATGAACCCCTCAAGGATCCAAACCGCAAGCGGCACGTTGAACAAACAGTGGGCCAAAGCCACGGCGATATGCGTGTCGAACAGGCCAACCGAGCTATACAGCTGAAAGAACGGCAGCGCGAACACGGCGGGCGGCGCCATGCGGTTGGTCAGCAACCAGAAAAACAGATGTTTGTCGCCCAAGAACGTGTAGCGGCTGAACGCGTAGGCTGCGGGCAGCGCTACGGCCAAAGAGATCACCATGTTCATAACCACATAGGCCATCGAGTTGAGGTAGCCCGTGTACCACGAGGCATCTGTCAGGATGGTTTTGTAGTTCTCCAATGTGAGATCTGCGGGCCACAGCGTGAAGCTGTTAAGGATCTCGGTATTGGTCTTGAGGCTCATGTTGAGCAGCCAGTAAATCGGCAGCAGCAAGAACAACAGATACAGACCCATAACGATGGCGCTGCCGTTGATTTTGGCGCGGATGCCGCCTTTGTGTGCGATATCAGACATCAGTGGCCATCCCTTTTATCGAGGTTCGTCATCACGGTGTAGAACACGTATGAGATCAACAAGATCACGAGGTAGTACATGATCGAGAAGGCCGCAGCGGGTCCAAGATCAAACTGCCCGAGCGCCATTTTGACGAGGTCAATGGACAAGAACGTGGTCGAGTTGCCGGGCCCGCCCCCTGTCACCACGAATGGCTCGGTGTAGATCATGAAGCTGTCCATGAACCGCAGTAAGATCGCGATCATCAACACGCCCATGATCTTGGGCAGTTCGATAAAACGAAACACTTTCCAACGGCTGGCTTGGTCGATCTTTGCGGCTTGGTAGTACGCGTCAGGAATGGATTGCAGGCCGGCGTATGCCAACAGTGCAACCAATGATGTCCAATGCCAGACGTCCATAACGATGACGGTTGCCCAAGCAGCGTAGAAATCTTGCGTGTAGTTGTAGTCGATCCCGAGTGCGGCGAGGGTATAACCCAAAAGACCGATATCGACGCGCCCGAAAATTTGCCAAATAGTCCCGACCACATTCCACGGAATAAGCAATGGCAGGGACATCAAGATCAAACAGACCGAGGCCCAAACGCCTTTCTTTGGCATGTTGAGCGCGACGAAGATGCCCAGTGGAATTTCGATCGCCAAGATGATGGCTGAAAAGGCGATCTGACGCCCAAGCGCATCCCACATCCGCTCAGACTCAAGCATTTCTCTGAACCAATCGAGACCCGCCCAGAAGAATTTGTTGTTCCCGAACGTATCTTGAACCGAGTAGTTCACCACGGTCATAAGAGGAATGACGGCGGAAAACGCCACCAACAACAGCACGGGTAAAATCAGGAACCAGGCCTTTTGATTTACGGTCTTATTCATGTCACGTCCCCTTGCGGCGGCACGCGCCAACTGTCGCAGTAGATGTTGATGCCCGCGGGATCAAAAATGATCCGGTTCATATCGGGTGAAATTGTGTCGCCTTCGCCAGCAATCACGTTGACTTCGGTGCCGTTCAGATCAACGCGCACAATCTTGTGGCGTCCCACATCTTCGACGCGTTTGATCGTTACGGGAAGGCCGGTGTCACCCGCAGCCAGTTGAGTGAATTCGGGGCGCACACCGATTTCGACCTTACCAGACGGTGTACCGTAGCCCTTGCCAAGTTTGATCTCATGGCCTGCGATCACGGCGGTGTCGCCGGTAACGGATGCGTCCAAAACGTTCATGCCCGGCGAGCCAATGAAGTAGCCGACAAAGGTGTGTTGTGGTGTCTCGAACAACTCTTGTGGCGTGCCCATTTGAACCACGCGGCCATCGTACATGACGACAACCTTGTCCGCGAATGTGAGCGCCTCGGTCTGGTCGTGGGTCACGTAAATCATCGTATGACCGAACTCGTGGTGCAGGGATTTCAACTGCGTGCGCAGCTCCCATTTCATGTGGGGGTCGATCACGGTCAGGGGTTCGTCGAACAACAACGCATTGACGTCCTCGCGCACCATGCCGCGCCCAAGCGATATTTTTTGCTTGGCGTCTGCTGTCAGGCCGCGCGCCTTTTTGTTGAGCGTTGCCTCCATACCAATCATCGCGGCAATCTGTTGGACGCGGTCCTGAATGTATTGAGGATCGGCACCGCGATTGCGCAGAGGAAAGGCCAAGTTGTCGCGCACCGTCATCGTGTCGTAGACCACGGGGAACTGAAAGACCTGCGCAATATTGCGCTGTGTTGTCGGCTCGCTGGTCACATCGCGGTCATTGAACAAGATACGGCCTTGGCTTGGATGCAAGAGGCCGGAAATGATGTTGAGAAGCGTCGATTTCCCACAGCCGGATGATCCGAGCAGAGCATAGGCTTCGCCGTCGACCCAATCGTGATTGAGCTCTTTGAGTGCGTAATCGTCGTCGCTTTTAGGGTTGGGCTGGTAGGAATGCGCCAGATTGTCGAGGGTGATTTTTGCCATGATACTGTCCCTTATGCCGCCGTTGCGTAGGCGGCTGACGCGACAGATGCCCCGTTTTGCGCAAAGATGTAGACGTGTTTGGGATCTAGGTAGACGGTCAGGGACGCGCCGATCTCCAATTGCCGCACACCGTGGATGAGGCCCACCCATTTATCGCCGTGGTGATCAAGGTGCACAAAAGTCTCTGACCCTGTGATTTCAGTCACTTGGAGGGTGCCAGTGAACGCCAACGCGCCCTCGGCATGGTGTTCGAGTTCTAGGTGGTTGGGGCGAAATCCCGCGATGTATGCGCCATCGGCCAAGTCGGCAAAGACGCCCGTTGCAGGGGCTGTTTGATCGTCGCCAAACACCAAGTTGCCCGCAGATTTCTGAATGTTCAGGAAATTCATCGGTGGATCTGAAAACACCCGTGCCGTCGTTGCATCAACCGGCTTGCGGTACACGGTTGGCGTTGGCCCGACCTGTGTGATCCGTCCTTCCCACATCGTTGCTGTATTGCCACCTAGCAAAAGCGCCTCTTCGGGTTCGGTGGTCGCATAGACAAAGATTGATCCGGCTTCTTCAAAAATACGTGGAATTTCGGCTCGCAACTCTTCGCGTAGTTTGTAGTCAAGGTTGGCAAGAGGTTCATCAAGCAACACCAAACCCGCATCCTTGACCAAGGCCCGCGCAAGCGCGCAGCGTTGTTGTTGCCCACCCGACAACTCAAGGGGTTTGCGTTCAAGCATCTCTGAGAGTTTCATCAGATCCGCCGCGGATTTCACCGCATCATCGACCTCTTGCGCGGATTTTCCAAGCAGACGCATAGGACTCGCGATGTTGTCATAGACGGTCATCGAAGGGTAGTTGATAAACTGCTGATAAACCATCGCCACGCCGCGATCTTGGACCCGCACGCCCGTCACATCCTCACCGTTCCAAATCACCTTGCCGGTGTTGGGCACATCCAGCCCCGCCATAAGGCGCATCAGCGACGTTTTCCCCGACGAGGTTGGCCCAAGGAGCACATTCATTGTGCCTGATTTTAGCTCTAGGTTGGTCGGGTAAATATGTGTCTGGCCCGCTACGACCTTTGACACCCCCTCCAGTATTAATGACATCTCGTCCTCCCTCTTCACAGCTTAGGCTGCGCCTTGCTGCTCCGGCTTACTCTTTGCATTCGACATCCAGTCGTCGAGCGCCTTTATCTCATCTTGTGACAGGCGCAGTCCTAATTTGGAGCGCCGCCAAACAATATCGTCTGCGGTGTAGGCAAATTCGCAGGCCATGAGCCAAGCGACTTCGCATTCGGTTAAGTCTGCGCCGAAATCGTGCCCCAGATCGGATTTCGTTTTGGCCTGTCCGAGAACCTCGAAGGCTTCGGTTCCATAGGCCTTGGTGAGGCGTGTTGCCCATGCGCGCGACAAAAACGGATAGGCGTCTGCGAGCTTTTGCGTCAAGGCCGCCACACCGTCGACGGGAAAATCCCCGCCGGGAAGGGCCACGCCCGCCGTCCATGGTTTGCCCGCATGATCAAAGAACGGCATGATTTTTTCGAGGGCTGATTCCGCAAGTTTGCGGTAGGTGGTGATCTTGCCACCAAAGACATTGAGCATCGGCGCACCGGTCGATTGATCCACCTTAAGCACATAGTCGCGGGTGGCCGCCGTGGCCGATGTCGCACCATCATTGTACAATGGGCGCACTCCCGAATAGCTCCAAACCACATCATCAACTGTGACAGGCTCTTTGAGGTAGTTCGACACAAAGGCCAACAAATAGTCGCGCTCTTCGTCGGTGCAAACGGGCTTATCGGTGAGCGCCGTGTGGTCCATGTCGGTGGTGCCAATCAGTGTGAAATCGGTCTCATAGGGAATAGTGAAAATGATCCGACCGTCTTCGCCTTGGAAGAAATAGCATTTGTCGTGGTCATAGAGTTTGCGTGTCACGATGTGGCTGCCGCGCACGAGGCGCACGCCATCGGAGGAGTTGATCCGCACGGCGTTGCGAATGATGTCCTCAACCCACGGACCGCCAGCGTTGATCAGCATTTTGGCATGTACAGTACGCGTGTCGCCACTGTCGGTGTCTTGGAGTGTGACGACCCAAAGCCCGTTCGATTGCTCTGCCGACAACACTTTCGTCCTGACGTTGATTTTAGCACCACGCGCCTCGGCGTCACGGGCGTTCAACACAACCAATCGGCTATCTTCGATCCAGCAATCCGAGTATTCGTAGGCCGTTTTGAAGCGGTCATTCAATGGCGCACCTTCGGGAGTTCCCGACAGGGCGATAGAGGTCGTGCCCTTGAGAATTTTCCGCCCGCCAAGGTTGTCATACATGAACAGGCCAAGACGGATGAGCCACGCCGGACGCCGCCCTTTCATCCAAGGCATGATAAAACTCAGTAGTTTGGACGTCGGCGTGTCGCTCTCAAACCGCATGTCTTTGTGGTAGGGCAAAACAAATCGCATCGGCCAAGAGATATGGGGCATCGCCCGCAAAAGCGTTTCGCGTTCAATAAGCGCCTCGCGCACCAATCGGACTTCCCAATATTCAAGATATCGCAACCCGCCATGAAACAGCTTTGTCGAGGCGGAGGATGTCGCGGAGGCGAGGTCATTCATTTCGGCCAGTTCGACACTCAAACCGCGTCCAACCGCATCGCGCGCAATGCCACATCCATTGATGCCGCCGCCGATGACAAACAGGTCGATAACGTTTTGAGGATCGGTGTGGTCCAATGAAGCCTCCCCGCATTCATGTCCCGTTGCCGCATGGGTGCGACAACTTCACTCAGACAATACGAAAGCATGCTCGAAATCAATAAGGAAAGTTCGTTTTCTTTCGCTTTTATCCAAGTGGATGATTTTACAGAGCTTTATTGCTAAAAATGCGCACTTGTCGCCGCAATGTGTTCGATTGCATCGATTCGAACACTTGACGAATGCAGTGTCTTGTATGTTTGCTTGGGCCGAGGGCACTCGGTGCGCGGACGCAATGGTCGCGCGCTGATGCGGGGGAGAGAAAAGACGAGATGGTATCGAATTTCAGACAGCAAGAGATTTTGGAGCTGGCGCGCCAACAGGGCAAGGTGACCGTTGACGGGTTGGCCGAACGCTATGATGTAACGGTTCAAACCATACGCCGCGATCTTTCCGATCTCGCCGAAACGGGCCGGCTCAAACGCGTTCATGGCGGGGCAGTTGTGCCGTCCGGAGTGATCAACATCGAATACGATGAACGTCGACGTCTGAACGAGGCTGGCAAACGGTCGATTGGTCAGGCGTGCGCTGGGCATATCCCGAATGGCGCGTCGGTCTTTATGAATATCGGCACCAGTACAGAAGCGGTCGCCCGTGCTCTCTTGGATCATGAAAACCTGCTGGTCGTTACCAATAATATTAACATTGCCAATATCTTAGCGGCCAACAAAAGCTGTGAGATCATTGTTGCGGGCGGCGTTTTGCGCCGTGCTGATGGTGGGATCGTTGGGGGGCTGACCGTTGAAATGGTAAAGCAATTCAAGTTTGATTATTCGGTTTTGGGTTGTTCTGCCCTTGATGACGATGGGGATTTATTGGACTTTGACGGTCAAGAAATCATGGTGAGTAGCACGGCCATCAAACGATCACGTGAGGTCATGGTTGTCGCGGATCACCATAAATTTCAACGCAAAGCCCCCCTTACAATTTGCTCTCTTTGTGATGTGGATACCCTCTTTACCGATGCGCCGCTGTCATCAGGCCTTGGTGAAAAATGTACAACTTGGGGCACCCGCGTGAATGTGACAGGGCGGTGAGGGTGGGGGTATGAAAGAGCGCACCAACGTTGGTTGGCTCTACGTTCTGCCCGCTGTCGTCGTTTTGGGCTTGGTTGGCCTGATCCCGCTTGTGACGGTTGTAAACTATTCGTTTTTTGAGATTTTCATTCTGGATTCGCGGTTTTGGATCGGTGCGGAATGGTATGCCGATCTCATCACCTCAGCCAGATTCTGGGAAAGTTTCGCGCGCAGTGCGTTGTTCTCGACCCTCATTTTGAGCGTTCAAATTCCGCTTGGGGTCGCGATTGCGTTATGTATGCCGCAGCGCCAGATTTGGGTCGGGGTGGCGCTTGCGTTTATTGCGTTACCGCTTTTGGTGCCTTGGAACATGATCCCCACGCTCTGGTTGAGCCTGCTTAATCCCGCACGCAGCATCATCGCGGATGTATTGGTGTTTGTCGGATGGCCCCCCGATTGGAAGGATTCGGTCGGGCACACGTGGGCGGTGCTGGTTGTGATGGATGTGTGGCACTGGACCAGCCTTGTGGTGATTTTGTGCTACTCTGCGCTCACCACAATTCCCGCCGCGCACTATCAAGCGGCCGCAATAGACTCGGCGGGGCCATGGCAGGTGTTTCGCTATATCCAATTGCCCAAACTGCGCCACGTCTTGTTGATGGCTATCCTGCTTCGGTTCATGGATTCGTTTATGATTTATACTGAAGCGTTTCCAATCAACGCGGGCGGGCCAGATCACGCCACGCTGTTTCTCGCGGTTGATTTGGGCGAGGAGATTAAGGCGTTTAACTACGGGCCGTCCGCCGCGCGCTCTGTGATCTACTTTTTGATTATCGTTGCCGTGGCGTGGATGTTTAGCAAGGCCCAAGCCAAGCTCGATGATCCCTCCGAAAGGGCGGGGCCATGAGTCTATCGCCGCGCCTTGTGTCTATTTTGAAATCCATTGTGGTGTGGAGTTTCATCGCCTTTGCCTGTTTGCCGTTGGTCCAGATGACATTGATCAGCTTTGTTGCAACACTGCCCACGGCGCAGGTCGAGGTGGGCACCCTCACGTTTGGAAACTACGCCAACATTGTTAAGGATCCGAATTTGCGATCGGCCTTTGTAAACTCCATCGCTTATGTCATGATCAATATCTTGATCACAATTCCAGTGGCCTTGCCTGCAGCCTATGCATTTTCACGTATGTCATTTGTGGGGGACAGGCATCTTTTCCTCGCCTTTATCGCCTTTCGGATCACGCCACCCGTTGTGTTGACCCTGCCCATATTTCAACTGTTTTCGGCCCTTGGGATCGTCAACTCTGTGTTCGGAATCGCGTTGGCGCATTGCCTGTTCAACTTGCCGATTTCGATCTGGATTTTGCAGAGTTTCATTTCGGCTATTCCTAAAGAAATGGACGAAACTGCATTTCTCGATGGCTATTCCCGCGCGGGATTTATGCGCCGCATTTTGGTGCCGCAACTTGCGCCAGGGATCGCTGTAACAGCCTTCTTTTGTTTTATGTTCTCATGGGTCGAAGTGGTCTTTGCACGCATTTTGACTACGACAAATGGCAAACCGATTAGCATGGCAATCAATGCGCTATTCGGGTTTCAAACCGATATTGGGTTGGTCATGGCCGTCACGGTCGCCTCGATGATCCCCGGTGCGATCTTGGTCTTTGTGATGCGCAACCACCTCTCGCGGGGCTTTAAAATCGGCAGGGTTTAGGGGCTGGCTTCGGTATCATCCGATCTGTGTGGCCGCGGCCGATTTTGCGTGTTCCATGACCTCAATTGCGCGGGCTTCGGATGCGGATTGCGCATAGATGCGAAACTCCGGTGCGTTTCCGGACGGGCGTAAATGGACCACATCGCCGCTTTCAAAATCAACCCGCAGTCCGTCCGTCAAATCGACAGAATGGATCACACCGAAAGATGCAAAAAACGCAGATCGTTCGGTTGCATCATCGATAAGGTTTGACAAAAACACCCCGGCCTTTGCGCGGTCAATGTTTTGAAGGCGGTCCGCCGCGGTAAAGCATGCAGGTAAGTTTTGAACTAAGTCCGCGAGGCTTTGGTTTGTGGATTTCGCGGCAAACAATGGTGCAAGAATTGGCAACATACAGTCGCGGGTCGGCAGGGGCGAAAGCGGGCCGTTGATTTGTGCGGGAAAGCCCAAAAGGAACCCGCCATTGGCCTCAAACCCAACAACGGCTGCATGCGCCGCGCGGGCCGCATCCATGCCTGCAATAACAAACGGCGACCCGATACGCGTTAGGTGTACGGCTGTAAATTCCGGCATGCGGCGCACCATATCGTTCGAGGAGACCGGCGTGACGACGGCCTGCGCCCGTAGCGCACGTGCGGTCAAAACACCAAGCACATCTCCCGCAATGACCTGTCCGGTAGCGTCCGTGAGCATCGGGCGGTCGGCGTCCCCGTCTGTGGATGCAATCGCATCGAGAGCGTGCTCGTTGCACCATCGCGCCAGCATATCTTTGGTGGCTGGATCGACCGCCTCGGTATCGACGGGAATGAATGTGTCCGAGTTGCCCAGTGGGATGACTTGTGCGCCGAGGCCTTTGAAAATGTGCTCCATTGTGTCGCGCGCAACGGAGGAATGACGATAGACGCCAATGCGGCAACCGCTCAGAGCATCGGTTCCAAAGGCGTTTATATACCGCGCGATATAACGCGTCTCGGCCGCCTCATCGTAAGTGTATGTTCCGCCTTGGTGGCCCGAATAGCGGGCCCGTCGCGCGTAGGCGTCACCAATAGACATCTCGTCGGATTTCGAAATTTCACCGTTCGGCAGATAGAATTTCAAACCGTTGCGATCTGCGGGAATGTGGCTGCCTGTGACCATGATCGCCGCATGGCCCGCAGACATGGACGCGAGGGCGAGGGCAGGGGTGCCAAGTGCGCCGCAATCCACGACATCGACACCCGCCGCCTGCGCGACACGGCATATCGTTGCGGCGATTGCAGGTGACGATGGTCGCAAATCACGTCCGACATAGAGCGTTTCGCAGGTGCGCATTGTCGTCAAAAACGCATGAACGTAATCTGTGATAAGATCGTCGGTGAGGTCCACAACAAGACCGCGCAATCCACTAGTGCCAAACGAAGGAGCCATATAAATACTTTCTGTAAATGCCGCATCGTAAAACATAATCCTACAACACAATGCACAATGTTCAAATGGGGGAGACGCAAATCTGCCGCGCTATCGGCAAAGAATCAGGATGTGCGGCGAATTGCTTGTGCGGGCCCTTCCCCAGTCTTAGACTTAGTTGAACCATCGACCAAATCCGCGCTGTATTTAGTAAGTTTGCGGGAAATTTTATAGCAAGTTTTTGAGGCGAATATCTGTATGCATATTGAAACGACGCCATTGCGCGATGTGTTGATCATCACACCGCCACGCCACGGTGATCACCGCGGCTTTTTTAGTGAAAGCTGGAACGAGGCTGCGTTGGTGGCGGCTGGTGTGCGTTTGCCTGCGTTCGTACAAGACAATCATTCGATGTCGCGCGATGTTGGAACGGTGCGCGGTTTGCATTTTCAAAGTCCGCCACATGCTCAAGGTAAGTTGGTGCGCTGCGGGCGTGGCGCAATCTTTGATGTCGCGGTCGATGTACGAACAGGCTCGCCCACCTACGGTCAGTCCTTTGGGTTGGAATTGTCCTATGCCAACGGAAAGCAGCTGTGGGTGCCAGAGGGATTTTTGCATGGGTTCATGACCTTGGAGCCGGACAGCGAAATTATTTATAAGTGTACCGATCATTATGCGCCGGAATGCGATGGTGCGGTTAAATGGGATAGTGCTGGAGTTGCATGGCCGGTGGAAAACCTGACACCCGTCATCTCCGACAAAGACGAGCATGCGCACCCCCTGCATGCGTTTGTCTCGCCATTCGAGTTTGAGGAATAGACGATGAAGTTACTTGTGACGGGCGGGGCGGGGTTCATCGGATCCGCCGTTGTACGCCAAGCCATCGGGCGTGGGCATCAGGTTGTGAACGTGGATGCGCTGACATATGCGGCCTGCTTGGACAACGTTGCAGATGTTGCCGATAGCGCGCTCTATGCCTTTGAGCATGTGGATATTCGTGATCGTGCGGCGTTGGACCGCGTGTTTGATACGCACGCCCCCGATGCCGTCATGCATTTGGCCGCCGAAAGCCACGTCGATCGCTCTATCGATGGTCCGTCAGATTTTGTTGAAACCAACATTACCGGCACGTTTCACCTGTTGGAGGCGGCGCGCTCCTATTGGACCAAAACGGGAAAGCCCGAGGGGTTTCGCTTTCACCACATTTCGACGGATGAGGTGTTTGGCTCGTTGCCGCGCGATCCACAACAGCTCTTCACCGAAGACACACCCTATGATCCGCGCAGTCCATATTCGGCGTCCAAAGCGGCGTCCGATCATTTGGTGCGCTCATGGCACGAGACTTACGGGCTACCTGTTGTTGTCACCAATTGCTCAAACAATTACGGCCCGTTTCATTTCCCTGAAAAACTGATCCCTGTGGTGATTTTGAACGCCTTGGCTGGCAAGTCGTTGCCTATTTATGGCGATGGGTCCAACATCCGCGACTGGCTCTATGTTGAGGACCATGCTGATGCGCTTTTGCTGGTGTTAGAGCGTGGCGTTGTTGGGCGTTCCTACAATGTGGGTGGTGAGAATGAGCGTACCAACCTTGAATTGGTAGAGACACTGTGCGCCATTTTGGATCAAAAACGGCCGAAGGCTACGGGGACGTATGCGGATCAAATCACGTTTGTAAGCGACCGACCTGGCCATGACGCCCGCTATGCGATTGACCCGACACGGCTGCGCAAGGAGTTGGGGTGGCGTCCGTCTGTGACGGTCGACGAGGGTTTGGAGAAGACGGTGCAATGGTATCTTGACCATGAGCCGTGGTGGCGGGCCTTGCAAGAGCGGGCGGGCGTTGGTGCGCGTTTGGGTGTGTCGCAATGATCCTTGTGTTCGGATCATCGGGTCAGGTCGCTAGCGAGCTAAAATCACTCTTACCGGATGCGATGTTTTTGGGGCGTGCGGATGTCGATTTGAGCGATCCCGAGCGATGTGACGCGGTGATCCGTGCCGTAGCGCCTGACGCGGTTATAAATGCGGCGGCTTATACGGCTGTGGATCAGGCTGAAGACGACGAAGCGGCGGCCATGGCGGTCAACGGGCACGCGCCCACGCAAATGGCTCAGACCTGTGCCGCGCTGGGGATTGCGTTTGTCCATATCTCGACCGACTATGTGTTTGATGGTGCGGGCGATACCCCGTTTGCCCCTGATCATCCCACCGCGCCTCTTGGGGCCTATGGGCGCAGCAAGCTTGCGGGGGAGCACGGTGTGCGTGACGCGGGTGGCGTGCATGTTATTTTGCGCACATCATGGGTGTTCTCGCCGTATGGAGCCAACTTTGTGAAAACTATGCTGCGGCTGTCGCAAACGCGTGATGCGTTGAGCGTTGTTGCCGATCAAATTGGCGGGCCAACTCCGGCACGCGCCATTGCACGGGCTTGCGTGCACATCGCCGAGGCGCTTCGCGTTGATCCATCCAAAAGTGGAACCTATCATTTTTCGGGTGCGCCTGACGTCAGTTGGGCACAGTTTGCGCGCGCGGTCTTTGACACCGCACGCCGCGCTGTAACTGTCAATGACATCGCAACGATTGATTATCCGACTCCGGCGAAGCGGCCACAAAACTCAACATTGGACTGTACGTCCACGGTTGCAACATTTGGCATTGAGCGTCCCGATTGGCGGGCGCACCTTATTGATTTAATGACAGAATTGGACACACCGAGATGACACAGCGCAAGGGCATTATTCTCGCTGGCGGATCAGGCACGCGCCTTTACCCGTTGACCATGGCCATTTCAAAGCAGCTGATGCCAATTTATGACAAGCCGATGATCTATTATCCGATTTCGGTCCTGATGCTGGCGGGCATTCGTGAGATCGCAGTGATTACAACGCCGCAGGATCAAGCGCAGTTTCAACGCCTTTTGGGCGATGGTAGCCAGTGGGGGGTGTCACTGACCTACATTGAACAACCCTCCCCAGATGGATTGGCGCAGGCCTATGTGTTGGCGGAAGAATTCTTGGACGGGGCGCCCTCCGCGATGGTTTTGGGGGACAACATTTTCTTTGGCCATGGCTTGCCCGAAATGCTGGTGGCTGCAGATCAAAAGTCGGAGGGCGGCACTGTCTTTGGCTATCACGTCGCCGATCCCGAGCGCTACGGTGTGGTGAAATTCGACGTTGATGGAACAGTTGAGCAGATCGTCGAAAAGCCAAATGTCGCGCCGTCGAACTATGCAGTGACGGGGTTGTATTTCCTCGATGGGGACGCGCCGCGCCGCGCCAAGCTGATAGCCCCGTCCGCGCGCGGTGAGGTCGAGATTGTCACCTTGCTTGAAACTTATTTGGCAGATGGAACGCTGACCGTCGAGCGTATGGGGCGCGGCTATGCGTGGCTTGATACGGGCACGCATGCCTCGCTGTTGGACGCAGGAAACTTTGTACGTACGCTGTCACAGCGCCAAGGCATGCAATCGGGCTGCCCCGAAGAGATTGCGTATAATGCCGGATGGATCGATGACGTCAAAATGGCTGAACATGTCGAGACATTCAAGAAAACCGAATACGGTGATTATTTGAAGGCATTGATTGCCCCCTCCCGTTAGGAT
>NZ_CBFHKW010000002.1:39692-47910 GCF_965656515.1 Celeribacter marinus | reverse complement strand
GATAGATTGGGCCTCATCGGCGTTGAGTGTCGCGAAAATAGGCGTCTCGCTCTTTTTCGCGGCCTCTAGTTGGGCAATGGCGTCACGCACGTCACCTTGTGATGTTGTGCCGTATCGCACCGTGAATACAATTGCATCGACCAAGGGTGCTATATAGCGGGCATCAACAACTGGCAAAACCGGTGGCGTGTCTATGATGACGATATCAACACTTTGTCGCGCGCTTTCAATCAGATCGCAAAAGGCGGTGCTCTGTAGCAATTGGTCCGTGGGTAGGTCCGCATTGCCGCGCCCAAGTATGATGGCCGCCTGCGATTTTGGATCGGCCACATAAAAGCTGCGCCCAACCTCTTTTTTGTCGCGGCTATCTCTAAGGTACTCCAAAAAACCTTCGTCTGGCTCGAACCCGATGTATTTGTGTTGCGAGGGGCGACGCAGATCGGCGTCAATCAACAACACGTTTTTGCCAGCATTTGCATAGGTGCGGGCCAAGGCGAGCGATACGGAGGATTTTCCCTCACCAATGTTGGCAGATGTTACCATCATGACGACACTTCGTAATGTGCGATCCCTGAGACCTTGATCAATATGGGCGCGTGCGCGGCGTAGGGCCTCGCTAAACAAAGACATAGGCGCATCCGTGACTAAATCGGCTATGCCGAGTTGTGTGTCGGTGATCTTTACATTTGGAATGAGGCCGATCACTGGGCCAGACACCAGATTACGCAATTGGCTAAGAGCACTCACCCCTCCCACAAAATACTCGTTTATGATCGCCAATCCGAAGGCCACGCCACTTGCGATGATGAACGCAATTGCGAGCGATATTTTGTAATTTGGGGCGCTGGGAAAGCTTGGTGCAATCGCGTCAGACACCACGCGACTGTCGGCAACTTGGACCAATGCTTGTGCTTCGATACTGCGCACGCGCGACAAAAGCGTTGTATACTGACGTTGTGCAATGTCTGCCTCTTGTTGGATTTCAAACAGACTTGCCAGTGTTTCTGGCGATAAATCACTTTGCATCATCTCTTGGCGCAATGCGCGTTGCGTCTCAGCGAGAGTGTTCTGGCGGACCGTCAATGTGGTTTGAAACGATGAAATTGCATCGTCTGCCTGTTGATCCATCTTGGATTGGGTCAGCGATAACGCGGCACGCAGGCTTTCTTGTGTTTGTGCGCTCTCTTGCGTGCTTGTCAGGCGCTGTTCAATTTGGCGTCGTTGATCATTGAGGCCCGCCAGTGCATCATTCGACAATACTGTGACGAGCGCATCCCAATCCTTGCTTGCCCGAGCGGTTTGCGCGGTTTCAATCTGTGCCTTGATTTGGCGTGTGTTGTCACGCGCTGCTGTGACCTGTCGTTCCAGTTCCAAAAATACATCGGTGCCAACTTCGGCTTTTAAACGGGCCGAATTGTCGGACATGAATCTGTCGAACCCGGATTCGCTGTGGGCGAGCTGTGTTTTTGCGGTGTTGAGTTGCGCCTGTAGCACATCGCGCGCGGACAATGCGGCATCGGTTTTGGCCGCTACCTGTTGTGCAATATAGACCTCGGACAAGGTGTTGGCGATGGTCGCCGCTTTTTGGGGACTGGACGATGTCGCGGACACGGAAATGAGGTATGTTAGTCCCTTTCGCTGTATGCGCAGGGCATCACTTAGTTTCACCGCCGTGGCCGCGATCATTTTTTTCGGGTCGCCCTGCGACGAGGTTGTCAGGCCAAGCGCCGTTTTGATTTGATCAAAGCGGCTTAGTCGCGGACCAAATTCGGTGTCTTGCACCAAGCGCAGTTGTGTCATCGTCTCGAACAACACACGGTTCGAGCGCAAAATTTCGACCTCGCTCTCTATTTTCGAGTTTTCCGCCAAACCGGATAGGGATCCGAATTGCTCGGTCGCCAACAGATCCTTTTTCGAGGGATCGACGTAGATCAGCGCAGTGGAGGTATAGAGTGGGGTTGTATTGAACAAGTACACCAAAACCAGCCCGATGATGATGGCACCGCTCACTGCCATTAACCGTATCTGGCGTTTGATCATCGACATGACGCCCGAAATATTTGTGGATTCCAAATTTATCATATGTCTCATTTCAGTCTCAAAAATATGGGGATGCCTGCGACATGTGGACGTCTGCGGCGATGAAATGAGGCGCGCGCCCCTCAACAAGTCGGACCGCTGTGAGCACGCCGCTCTTATAGGCTCCGGTATCGATGTTTATCGTTTTATGTCCGATGCTTGGGGCGTCGATGGGGCGGTGGCCGTGGATCACGCATTGGGTAAAGGTGTGACCTTGCAAAACGGCAGGATCAGTCCAGATCAAATCGTCTTTGCGTTGTTGATCGATGCGGCGGGCAGGGTTTAGGCCTGCGTGAGAAAAGAACCATTTTGGAAGGCTGACACACACCGGAAGATCTGCGAGGAACTGGCGGTGGCTCGATGGGATCCGCGCCGCCATTTTGTTGAATGAGTGTTGAGCGCCCTGATCTTGATGGAAGCCGTAGGAGGCCAAGGTTTCAGCGCCACCAGACGCGATCCAGTCGTCGGCCGATTGCGGCGTGCGTAGAGCATGAAGACACATGTCTTCGTGGTTTCCGCGCAGACATATGCGGGTGATCCCATTGGGCGCGGGCGTCAACAGATGATCCAAAAGCTGCGCAGATTTGGGACCACGATCAATCATGTCGCCGAGTACGATGAGTAACGCTGGGCCGTCAAAGGTGCGCGCATCCGCAACGATCTGGTCTTCAAGCTGCTTGTAAAGGTCGTAGTGCCCATGAATATCGCCAACCGCATAGGTGACGCTTGGCGTGTGGTCCAAAGTTAGTTTTTTGAGCTGACCCGTTGCGGGGAGAGCTGTGCGCCATGGCCAATGAATCATTTCAGCTCCATTTGATATGTGCTGGACAGGCTCAAACCCATTGCGATGATCACGAGTAGTAGCAGCGTGTTGGCCTGTACTTCAAAGCTGAAATCAACCAAAGAATGCGTGGCCGCCATCGCCAATGCCCCCAGTGCAATGGCTGGCGCAAACTGAGGCCGAGGTGCGCGCCGCACGCCACGCATGAGGCGCACTGCCGACCATGCAAGGGCGATCATGGGCGCAGTTCCTGCAATGAGCCCAACTTCGGCCCATAGTGTTAGGTATGAATTGTGTGCTAAATCCCAGATGACCGCGGGTGAGGCGCGTTGATCATGGATCAGGGGAAATGCGATTTGAAACGTATCAAGTCCATATCCTACCCATGGCCGCGCCAAAATCAGATCCCAAATGTTTGCATAGAGATCCAGTCGGATATTCAGATCGGGCATGAAGAAAAGCAACCTCGTACCGATGTCTCGTGACATTAAAAGGAGTACGAACAATGTGAGGGTGCCTCCGGCGCCGATCAGATGACGCCATGTGATACGCACTTTGGGTGTCTTTCCAGTCGCCATAGAGGCATAGGTGACGCATGCGCCAATTATCGTTGCCGCTGTCCCCATGCGCGATCCTGACGCAATGAGCGCAGTACACAGCAAGGCCAAACACACACCGTTGGCAACTGTTCGGGCATCCACGGGCTTGCGTTTTTGACGCCGCAGAATACGCCAATCAGCGCGCATGTGCATTTTCGGCGAAAACACAAAGCCCATCCCAATGATGATGCCAAGGCCCATGAAGCTCGCAAACGAATTGCGGTTTACAAAGGGGCCGGTTGCCCACCCGAGGTAGGCGGTTTTCTCTCCCCAAATAGCACGATCCCCCATCACGCTGAGCAAAATCATCGCTACGACCGCATGTAGCGTGACACCGTAAAAGATGATCTGCGCCAGTTTGCGGGCGTGGCGCGGGCGGCGACAGACCTCGAATGTGAGGATGAACAGCATGGTATATGTCGCAAGACGCAAGATGGCGAGCAGGGTTGCGGAGGGGCTAAGCGTGACGGTTTCGGGGGCGGCGTCAGGTGGGAATGCTCCGTCAAACAGGTGACCCAATGGCAAGAGTTGTCCCGCTGAAAATAGCGGCAAGAGTGCGGCCAGAGCCATAATGCGGCTCTGGGTTTGAATGCGGTAGATATGTTCTTTGTGGCGTATCACAAAGCCCAACATCATGACGGATGCGACTATGGCCCATATCGCCCACGGCATTGGCCGATGTGAGCCATATGGAACCGGCACGAGGATGACGATTAGGCCAATGAGCCAGATGTAGAGCGAGGCGTTGGCGCGGTTTGATGTTTGCACGATGTCGCGGTCGGGAAGGAAGGACACGACGAATTGCAGAGGTGCAATGCCATCGCGCGCATGATCAGCTTGAGCTGCGGCAGGCGTATCGCTCTGAGATGCGGCGGGCAAAATCATGGTATCACATGCCGCCAGAGGGACGAGAGGCGCGCGGTATTGCGTCGATATTGGATGTGATGCTTAGGTGTGCGGTCGGATGGACCGCGACCAATTCCGCCAGCCATGCGCGGGTTGTTTTGTCGGATAGTAAGACGGTTAAATCATGCTCGAGGCCGGCCGCAATAGCGTCAGAATGGGGCAAGTCCAATGCCAAAAGAACACGCTTTTGAGCCAGCCATCCTTCGTTTGGGGCCAAGTGTGTGGAGCGCGCCAATGCGTCGTGTGCTGCTACATTATCGCCCGACGCCCATGCCGCGCGCGCGGCGGTGAACCATGCCAACCCCCATGTTGGATTGGTCCGTATAACGCGCATGGCGTATGCTCCACATTGTGTGGCGGCATGCCGATATGTCTCGCGCGCAACCGCGGTCGAAAGGGGGGAGATCAATCCGTCGTTGCACATTTCCAAGAGGGCTGATTGCGACCTGATGGACCATGGCGAAACCGAGATGTTTTGAAGTTGGCGCAATTGCAAAAACGCGGCGTTTGGACCCGACTTTGTATGGCGCATGGCGCTATACTCATCGACCGCCGCCTGTGTGGCGATCGAGCCCGTCAAGACAGCCATCACGAGCAGGGAGGCGCTAAGTGTCGTCGCGATTTTCATGTGCCTCCTTGATTTGGGGCAAAGGAACGAGACATTTTTGTGTTCTGTTTCGATGCAGGGTCGCGTGGGCGATGTCGGGTGTGCATTGCCCGTGTTGGGTTGCGAATGATACTTTTGATAGATTTGCACACTTTTAGGTTGATTGATAGCGCTTTTTTGTGCCACTTAAGGGTGTATTGGTCGTTTTGGAAATGAGCGCTTTATGACAGCAAGACTGACAATAGTAGCATCTGCATTCTGGCTGGCCCTGTGCCCATGGGCGGCCTTGTCCCAAGATATAGATATCGCCGCTGCGTGTGCCGCCGATGAATCGGAATGTGCGGCGCTTGTGGATCTACAAATCGCTGCGTTGCAAGCCGCAGGTCTGACTGGGGATGAGCTTGACGCGGCGATTGGCCAGATTGCGGCGTCTGTATACGCCGCCGCACAGGTCACAACTTCGCCGTCCGCCTTGTCGGGCTTGGCCCGCGCGATAAAGGGAGCTGCGGACCAGATGTCGAATGTGGCGGCGTCTAATGGTCTAAGACAAGCGGCGAACGCGGTTGCCAAAGGCGAGGCTGCGACGACACGGATCACAGCCTATGGGTTGACCCAACCCGTTAACGTGCCAAGAACGCTTGGCGTGTCCGCGTCTCCTAATTGAGAGGTTTCGTGTGTTGCGCACAGCTCAATGGCATTCACGCACGCCACGCTTGATCAATTCACGTCCCGAGAGTTGGCGCAGACCAACTGTCGTGTAGCGTGCATCTGACAGATACCACGCCCGAATGGACGCAGGGTAGTGCGCGGCCATGACGCCCGACCAGTATTCAAATGCGTCAGGGGGCAAGGCCAGTCCGTAAAACTGGCTCATCGGGCCGTGAAAGCCGAACGATACATCGCGCGAGACACATGTATTGCGTAGCCCGAGGTATAATGTGCACGCCGAGTTACAATAGCCATGTGTGATCCTGACCTGTGTGTGGTTCGCGCGCAGGTCCTTTATTTCTTTGATCCGCGTTTCAAGTCGTCCACCCGGATCATTGCCAATGATAAGTACAGCGCGTGTCTGTGTTGCGTACGCGCGGCCTGGTAAAAACGCGATTATGACGGCCATAAACAGGATGATCATATAGCCAAAATAGCGCGCGATGGCCCGTCTGCTTTCGCTGTTCTGTTTGATACCCTGATCCGCTTGCATCGCAACTACCCCACTACTTCGCTGGTATACGATCAGCGGGACGCGTCAATTGCGCCTAAGTGCGAGTAAAAACTAAAGAGGTTAATGACGGATGGGTGGGAGCGCACAAGTTTGGTGAAACTCATTAAGATTATCGAGGATTTTATCGATAAAACGATCAATCCGGCGGTGTGTGGGGGCGCCGATCTTTGGGGTCGTGTTATGCGTGGATGAAAATCGGCTTTTCAGGCGGCGCGCAGACCAGTCAGGTTTGACGCCCGACTTTGCCGTGGTGATGTGTTCCCAAAAGTAGATTTGTCTCGGATTCCGAAATGCCGTCAATCTCGCGCATTGCACCAAGTGCAGCATCGAAATTTGATAGGTTCTCGCTCGCCAACTCTACGATCAAATCCCACTTTCCATTGGTTGAGTGAATGCCCTGAATCCCGGTGATTTTTTGAAGCTGCGCAATGATCCGCGCCGTGCGGTGTCCTGCGATTTTGATCAAGGTGATACCACGCACCGGACTTGTCAGATCATCCTCGCGTACACGCACGGTAAATCCCGTGATCGCACCCGTGCTGATCAACCGATCCAAACGGGTTCGGACCGTTGCGCGCGACACCTCGAGAGACGCCGCAAGATTCGCGATAGGCTCGCGGCTATTGCGGCGCAGATGAGCGATAAGCGAGCGGTCCAAGTCGTCCATTTTGATATCTTTATCTTTCACAACGGGTGAATGAATTTGCAAAGTGATCACTTATTGCACTTATTACTGCCACTTATTGCAAGGAAAATATGCGCCTGACTGTGAGGAAAACGCACGTGACACATTGTATACTTATCGGAGCCCCCGTTCAGGAGGGTGCTAGCCAACGCGGATGTCGTATGGGGCCAGAGGCGCTTCGGACGGCGGGTTTGGCCGAGGAGCTGACCAAGCTGGATTGTACGGTTGAGGACCGCGGTGACGTGCGGCCCGACGTGCGCGTGCGCCCAGTGCATCCAAATGCGGCGATCCATCACATGGATGAGGTTGTGGCGTGGACCGAGGCACTTTGTGACGCGGCCTATCATGGCGCCCGCGATGGTACGCCCATTTTCCTTGGCGGCGATCATTGCATGGCGGCGGGTACGGTGACGGGCGTTGCGCGCGCGGCCGCAGAGCAAGGCCGCCCAATGTTTGTTTTGTGGCTCGATGCACACCCTGATTTCCATTTGCTCGACACCACCGAGAGCGGCAACTTGCACGGAACGCCCGTGGCCTATTACACGGGACAAGAGGGGTTTTCGCCGTATTTTCCCGATGTCAGCCACCCCGTGGCGCCAGAGAATATTTGCATGATGGGCCTGCGCTCCGTTGACGGTCACGAGGCCAAGGCCATTCAGGCTGCCGGGATCGAACTGCATGATATGCGCGCCATTGACGAGTTCGGGATTGTGGCGCCATTGCGCGAATTTTTGGCGAAAGTGAAAGCGGCCAACGGGTGGTTACACATCAGTCTTGATGTGGACTTTTTGGACCCTGCAATTGCCCCCGCTGTTGGCACGACTGTGCCAGGTGGAGCGACCTTTCGCGAGGCACATTTGATTATGGAAATGGTCGAAGAGGCGGGCTTGGTCCACTCATTGGATTTGGTCGAACTCAATCCTTTTCTGGACGAGCGCGGGCGGACGGCAAAACTGTTGGTCAACTTGACCGCGAGCCTTTTCGGGCGGCGCGTTTTAGACCGCATGACGCGTAGCGCACAATAATACTCCGAAAATAGAGATAAACCATGCAAAAACAATTGAATGTCGTGCCTTTCGTGAGTGTTGAAAATATGATGCGCTTGGTCCTCGATATTGGCATAGAGACCTGTATCGCGCAGATCGCCGACTGCATCGAAGATGACTTTAGACGGTGGCCAGAATTTGACAAAACCCCGCGCATTGCTTCGCATAGCCATGAGGGCGTGATTGAGTTGATGCCCACATCTGACGGCGTTGATTACGGGTTCAAATACGTCAACGGTCACCCCAAGAACATGAAAGACGGGTTGCAAACCGTCACGGCCTTTGGCCTTTTA
>NZ_CBFHKW010000002.1:0-39594 GCF_965656515.1 Celeribacter marinus | reverse complement strand
GGCCTCTGTGGACACCGGCTATCCGGTCCTCTTGTCAGAGATGACGATTTTGACGGCCCTGCGCACGGCGGCGACATCGGCCGTTGCAACGAAATACCTTGCACGTAAAGGGTCGCGGACCTTGGCGCTGATCGGCAATGGCGCACAGTCTGAGTTTCAGGCGCTTGGCCTCAAACGGATTTGCGGGATTGATACCGTGCGCCTGTATGACATTGACAGCACCGCCACGCAAAAATGTGCGGCCAACCTTGCGGGATCAGGTCTTACGGTTGTGGCGTGCACCTCACCCGAAGAGGCCATTCAGGGCGCGGATGTCGTCACAACGTGTACGGCCGACAAGCAGTATGCCACGATCCTGACCGACAATATGGTGGGCGCGGGATTGCATATTAACGGCATCGGCGGCGACTGTCCGGGAAAGACCGAAATCCACCGCGATATCTTGCTGCGGTCCGACATTTTCGTGGAATACCCCGAGCAAACCCGCGTCGAAGGCGACATTCAACAACTGGATGCAGACCACCCTGTAAAAGAGTTATGGCAGGTCATCACGGGAGATGTGCAGGGACGCGAAGATGATCGCGCGATCACGTTGTTTGACGGTGTCGGGTTCGCAATCGAAGATTTCTCTGCTCTGAGGTGGCTGCGCGATGCGCTTAAAGGGTCGACCCGCTTTGCCGAGTTGGACATGATCGCCGATCCCGATGATCCGCGTGATTTGTTCGGCATGGTAGAGCGCGAGCGCGTCCGCATGATCTGACTATTGGGGAGTGTCGCCCCATTTGCGCAATGCCGCAGCAAGTTCAGGGTGATCTTTGGCGTAATCGATTAGCGTCTGTCCTGTGCTCGCCGCATCCCATGCCTGACGGATTGCGCGCACGCCTGCGGCCATGCCCATAGGGTGGCCATGAACTCCGCCGCCGGCGAGATACATTAGGTCAAGTGAACCGCCCGTACGTTTGAAGGTGTCGACAGCTTGACCGCCCCATTGGCCCGAACACACCACAGGCAGTGGACAATCGTCGGGCGAAAAAATGGGCGTGGTCACATCTTTGAACGATTGGACAAAGCTGTCGTCTGGTTCCCAATACTTGGCACGAATGCCGTTGATCTGAAACTGGTCGACGCCCAAAAGTCGCCAGATTTTTTGATAGGCGCGAAATTCCATTCCGAGATTGGGGTGACGGGTCAGGATGTCCCATCCATTGCGATGTGCATGTAGGCATAACTCGGAGCGCTTGCGCAAAAAGCTCATGCCGCCGTAACCGATGGAATTTATATTCACCACCGCTGCTGTGCCGCCATGTGCGCGCACAATGTCGTGGTTGCGCATCATGGTGTCGGGATCGGCGGCGGAAATGCCGAACGCATACATAACCCGCTTGCCTGTTTTGTCCTCGTGAGCGTGGATTACGGGCATGATCGCTTTGACGCGCGCCTCAAGAGGCGAATACGCAGGGCTCATCAGTTTTTCGTCGTCCTTGATGAAGTCGACGCCCGCCACGCACAACTGCGCCACGACCTCGGCGGTGGCATCGGGCAGCAACCCGAGCGAGGGCTTTATTATCGACGCGATCATCGGGCCATCCGTGACCCCCATCAAGTCACGCGAACCTTGCATGCCGAACTGTGGGCCGGGGTGACAGGACCATTCGGGCGGTAGGTCAATGTCCATTACCCGCACGCCCGAAAGCCCTTTGACGGCATAGACGCCACCGATTGTGATCGTCACAAGGGCTGCGATGTCGGTGCCAACGGCGTCCATAGGATAGGAGATCACGACGTCCGCGCGGTGATATGGGCCATGGCCATCCGGGTCAGGTATCGCGGGGGTGTCACTATGGGGCAGGGGCGTGATGGAGGCGACCCGCGCGGCGCACCGCGCTCGAACATCCGCCGTTTCATTTGGTAATTCTGTAAAGGTTCCGGTCGATTGATCCGATGCGATTTTCGCGGCGAGCGCAGTGATGTCACCCGATGTCTCGAGACGGTAGGTCACATTGATCTGACGTGCGGACATATATGTGTCTTTCTGTTTTGGTGTCGTGCGTGAGGACTTAACGGGGGCCACCGCCATCGCGGATCCAGCCAAAGAAATCTTCGGATCCCATTTGACCGCCTTTGAGGGCGATTTCCAACCCGTCATGCGGGCTGTCACCGTAGCCTACGCAAAGGGCAGCCCCCGCAATTGTGGGCGCAAGCGCTTTAAGCGCGTCAAGCTTGAGTGCGCGCATTCCGTGGCCGGAGGTGTCGCCCCCCGAGATGACCGCGCGGCGGATATCCGTTTGAGTGAGGATACCGTCAAGTATGGTGCCAAGAGAGGTTCCGATTATTTCATTTGCGATATCGGGCGTGATGGTGGCGCGCGCGAGAGCTTCGCCAAAGGCCGTTACCGCCGGATCATTCGGTCCGGTGGCCGAACAAATCAGCGGGCTTTGTCCCGCGCGGGCGGCTGCAACACCCAGTTTGATCGCGGTCGCTATTTCGTCTGATTGTTCTGTGTCGCTGTGAAGGGCACGCGCGGCGTCAAAGCGGATAATCTCGAAGCCGTTGGCTTTGGCCCATGCGATTTGGCGCGCCGTGGAGGGCGAGACCGAGCCAGAGACGGCGGCGATTTGCGCCACGGGTCCAGCGGATTTAGGGGAGGGGGCGGGCTCAATGAGGCCGATGTTTTGCCAGTGACGTACAAGCGCGTATTCGACGCCTTGCGAACCGGCAACAAATCCGAGGGCCGCGCGGTTATCCCAGATGAGTTTACCTGCCGCTGCTTCGGTGTTGGCATCGATATTGTCGAGCGAAAGAATGCGCGCACCAGCCTGCAAGGTCTGTGTGAGCGCAGGCTCTGGATCGGTCCACATCGCTTCCAAATTGATGAGGGCGCAGGGCAGTGGGGTTTGATGCGCGAGATGTGCCAAAAGGTCTGCTTCGGCCATTGGTGTGACGGGATGGTGCGCCATCACGGGGTGTCGATCAAGGCGGTGTACGCCGTCGAAACTACCCGCGAACAGGGTTCCAAAGGCCTGATATCTGCGCATTTGCGGCGCCGCCGTGAGCAATGGCGCGGCCTTGGCCTGTGTGATGTCGAGGCCGATCTCGATCGCTTTTCCGATACTGCCCGAGGCTGGTGCGCTATCAAAGGTCGAACAGATTTTGTAATGTAAAATTGGTGCACCGAGTGCGTTTAGATAGTCCAATGGCGCGGGTAGATTGGCGTCCATCCAGTCCGGCCCATGCGTGCGCGCGGTGGAGGCAATCCCGATTGCGCGCGCCGACCGAAACCGCGCCATTAGAGCGGGGCTTGGGGTGTCCGAAAACAATACGGCATCAATACCTGCGAACGCGAGCACCTCCATAACTGCCGCCGAGCCTGTGAAATCATCCCCGAACCACGTCATCAATGGGGCATCGGATGGTGTCATGGGGCAGGCTCCTTTGGGGTGCGTGTGCACTCGCGCGTTCATCTTGCGTTGGGACGGATTGACAATCTATTTGAGATATTATCTCATCATACCAGTTAAGCAAGCCAAGACTGGCACAGGTAGGAGAATACATAAGATGACGACGATTGCCCTGTTGGGAGCCGGTGGAAAGATGGGTGTGCGCCTCTCACTAAATCTTGCACAAACCGAATTTAACGTCCGTCACGTCGAGGTCAGCGAGGCGGGGCGTACCCGTCTAAAAGAGGCCGTTGGTGCCGACTGTGTTGAAATGGATGCCGCGCTATCTGGGGCGGACGTGGTTGTCATGGCGGTGCCTGATACGCTCATTGGGAAAGTCGCCAGCGGGATCATCGACAAACTTGATCGGGGTACAATGGTTGTCATTTTGGACGCCGCGGCCCCGTATGCGGGACATCTGCCCGAACGCGAGGATATCACGTATTTCGTGTCCCATCCGTGCCATCCGATGATCTACCACAACGAGGCGACCGAGGCCGCTCGTCTTGACCGGTTCGGCGGTGTGGCGCATCCGCAAGGTGTAGTGAACGCGTTGATGCAGGGACCGGAGGCGCACTATGAGCTTGGTGATCGTATAGCCAAGGCGATCTATGCGCCTGTGCGCCAAACCTACCGCGTGACAGTTGAGCAAATGGCCTACCTTGAGCCTGGCTTGTCCGAAACGGTTTGCGCGTCCTTGTTGATGGTTATGAAACAAGCCATGGACGAGGTCGTGAAAACGGGCGTGTCCGAAGAATGCGCCAAGGATTTCTTGCTCGGTCACATGAACATTTTAGGCGCTGTGATTTTTGGCGTGCAAGAGGGGCAGTTTTCCGATGCATGCAATAAGGCGATTGAATTCGGAATTCCCGCCCTAATGCGCGACGATTGGAAGTCGGTGTTCGAGCGCGATGAAATCATGGCGTCGATCAAGCGGATCACCTGACGCGAGACCACAATATAGAACGCCCCGTGTGTAGATACAGGTGGGGCGTTCTGGTCTGATTTGGCGCGGCCTAGCGGCCAGTTTTAGCAAATACAACGCCCACGGTACGCACGATCAACGAGAGGTCGAGTGCCAGAGACTGGCGAACGCCGTAGTCGTTGTCAAAGCGGGCACGATCGATAAACGTGGTGGCAGAACGCCCTTCGACTTGCCAAATCCCCGTGATGCCCGGACGCATGTCGCGGTAAGCGCGACCACCCGCATTCTCGTACATGGTTTCTTGGTCTGGGGTATAAGGGCGCGGTCCGACAAAGCTCATGTCGCCCGTGATGACGTTCCAAAGCTGTGGTAATTCATCAAGGCTGGTAGCGCGCAAAAAACGGCCCATTTGAGTGATACGAGGATCATTTTCGAGTTTTTGGTAGGTGTGCCATTCGGCGGCAATGTCAGGGTCTTCTGCGCATAGCCGGGCCAAGATCGCATCGGCGTCCAGTTTCATCGTGCGCAGCTTGTAGCACTGAAAGAGGTGTCCATCCTTACCTACACGGAGATGGGCATAGATCGCGGGCTTGCCCTCGATGCGAACAAGCGCCCACAAAATAGCTATCAAAGGTAGAGCTATGGGCGATATCGCCAGCGCAAAAGCGATGTCGAACACGCGTTTGAGTCCACCTGCGTAGATTCGCCATGGTTTGTCCGCATAGGTTGCGCCAAACGTTTTGCGCGCACCTTTGGAAGGTGTTCCTGTCGCGTATGTATCAGCATCTACAAACATATTTGTGTTCGGGCGTCTGCCCGCTCCCTATCTGTCTTGGGATATGTATTGATGGTTTGTTAACCATTTTTGGGACCGAAACGGGGCAAAATTTGGACATGATGGATGACCTAGCGTCACTTGTGGGCGTACGTGACGCGATTGTGCGGTCTGAGATTTCAACGCTTTGCACGGGCGCTTATCCGCTTGATGCCTTGCGCTTTCGTGGTGGCTGCCCATTATGTGCACACGTCCACACCGCCCAATATCCGAAAGCCCATGATGCTGTTTCGCACGTTTCTTATCTCGCTGATTGTCGCCTCCACCCTGTTTGGGGCGCGTATGGCTGCGGCGGCTGATGTCACTGTATTTGCGGCCTCCAGTCTAAAGACAGCGTTGGACGATGTGGCGCGCCAATATGAGGCGCGTACCGGCTTGGATGTGGCGATTTCCTATGCGGGATCATCTGTTCTTGCGCGTCAGATCCAACATGGCGCGCCTGCCGATCTGTTTGTGTCCGCGAATGCAGACTGGATGGATATTTTAGAGGCGGACGGGCTTTTGGTTGAGGGGTCGCGGGTCGACCTTCTTGGCAATGCCTTGGTTTTGGTTGCCCATGATACGGATGCACCCGTGAGCCTGACGGATCCGACCGCTTTAGCCACACGGTTGGGTGAGGGCCATCTCGCCATGGCCTTGGTCGATGCGGTCCCTGCGGGCATGTATGGCAAGGCCGCTTTGATGAACCTCGGTCTTTGGGACAGCGTTCGAGGCCAAGTCGCTCAAAGTGATAATGTGCGTGCCGCATTGGCCCTCGTGGCGTCAGGCGAAGCACCCTACGGGATCGTTTATGCCACCGATGCGCAATCATCGGACAGCGTACATGTCGTGGCGCATTTCCCGCAAATTACGCATCCGCCAATCGTCTACCCCATGGCCGAGATTGCGGGACAGGGCGGCGCGGCAACGCAGAGCTTTCGCGAAACACTCATGGGGGAGACGGCGCGCGCAACGTTCCAATCTCACGGGTTCATTGTCATGGAGCACACCCCGTGATGTGGCTTGGGCCCGAGGAATGGCAGGCAGTCGTGCTGTCTCTCAAAGTTGCGTTCTGGGCGACGACCGTGAGCCTGCCGTTTGGAATAGTCGCGGCATATGCACTATCGCGGTGGGAGTTTGCGGGCAAACAAGTCGTCAACGGATTGATCCATTTGCCGCTGATCCTGCCGCCTGTTGTGACGGGTTATTTACTATTGTTGACCTTTGGAGCGCGAGGGCCGATTGGCGGGCTGTTATCTCAGGTTGGGGTCACGTTTGCCTTTCAGTGGACGGGGGCGGCCCTTGCGGCAGCGGTCATGGCGTTTCCGCTGATGGTGCGTGCCATTCGTTTGTCGATGGACGCGGTCGACATAAAGTTGGAGCAGGCGGCCGCAACATTGGGGGCGTCTCCCTTGCGGGTCTTTGCGACGATCACGCTCCCGCTTGCGGTGCCCGGAATTCTAACCGGTGCGATTTTGGCCTTTGCCAAGGCGATGGGAGAATTTGGCGCGACCATAACCTTTGTTTCCAATATTCCGGGGCAAACGCAAACGCTGCCCTCTGCTGTCTACGCCTTTTTGCAAGCTCCGAACGGTGAGGGCGCAGCGGTGCGCCTCGTCATTATCTCGGTCGTAATCGCGATGGGGGCGCTTGTGCTCTCTGAAATTCTCGCCAAACACATGGCGCGAAAGGTGGGCGGATAATGAGCCTATCGGTCTGTGTAAAACACGCCTTTGACGGGTTTTCGATGGATGTAGATTTTACAGCCCCAAAGGGGATTACCGTCTTGTTCGGGCGCTCTGGTGCGGGAAAGTCGACAATCATTGACGCTGTTGCGGGCCTACAGCGCCCGAACGCTGGACGGATCGTTTTGGACGGGGAGGTTTTGCTTGATACCCGAACAGGCGTTTTGGTGCCGGCACACAAACGGCGCATTGGCTACATTTTTCAAGATGCGCGGTTGTTTCCACATCTCAGCGTGCGCGGGAACCTATCTTATGGTCAACGGCTAAACCGGCGCGCAGATGATGCCGTACAAATGTCGCGGGTGGTCGAGTTGCTGGGGATTGGCGATCTTTTGGCTCGCCGTCCTGCGCGTCTGTCAGGCGGAGAGCGTCAACGTGTGGCAATTGGTCGAGCGCTGTTGTCTCGCCCGCGTCTGTTGCTGGCGGATGAGCCGTTGGCAGCACTTGATGAGGCGCGCAAGGCGGAGATCCTCCCGTACTTCGAGCGGCTGCGTGACGAGGTGGATATTCCGATCCTATATGTAAGCCACGCTCCGACCGAAGTTGCGCGATTGGCCACCACCGTCGTGGCCCTTGAGGGCGGGCGGGTGATCCGTCAGGGCGAGGCCTTGGACGTGTTGTCAGACGCAAGTGTGCTACCCACAGGTGTGCGCGGCGCAGGGGCCGTAATCGAGGCGTGCGTGATCGCACATCATGAGGACGGTTTGAGCGAATTGGATGCAGGCGGCGTACCACTGTTTTTACCACATGTTTCGCGCAATCTTGGCACGATGATGCGGGTTCGCATTGCGGCTCAAGATGTCATTCTATCGCGCGATGTTCCGGTTGGTTTGTCGGCGCTCAACATCATGTCGGGAGAGATTATGGCGGTGAAACGTGGCGATGGTCCCGGAGCGATTGTGTCGCTTAAAACCTCGGCGGGACCAATTCTTGCACGCGTCACACAGCGCTCTGCGGATGCCTTGGGACTGGTCGCGGGCGTCCACTGTCACGCGATCATAAAAACCGTTTCAATCGCGCCCGAAGATGCAGGGTCATAGGATAGAACGATGGATAAAGTTGCAATTCTCACTGGCGGCAGTACCGGTATTGGCGCGCATTTGGTTGGTGCGCTGGTGGCGGATGGCTACCGTGTCGGGTTCTCATATAATAGCTCACAGGTCGCAGCGCGCGATGTCGAGGCGCAGTACGGTGCGGCGGTCTTTGCGGTGAAATGTGACGCAGGTGATGAGGATCAAGTGCATGCGTTTCATCGGGCTGTGGCTGCGCATTTTGGGTCAACGCCTACGGTTCTCGTCAACAATGCGGGCATCCAAACGTGGTCGGCGCTTCTCGATCTCGACGTTGATGATTTCGACCGTGTTATTCGTACCAACTTGCGCGGGGCATTTCTCAACACCCAAACAGCGGCGCGGGCGATGCGCGCGGCGGGTCTAGGGGGCGCGATCATCAACATTGGATCTGGTTGCAATAAAGTGGCGTTTCCAAACCTTGTGGACTACGCGGCCTCAAAAGGCGGAATTGAGCAATTGACCAAAGCTGCGGCATTGGAGCTTGGCCCGCTTGGGATCCGTGTCAATTGCGTGGCTCCAGGTGCGATTGCCAATGAACGCACGGCGGCGGAGGCAGACGGGTACGCGGAAAAATGGGCGGCCCTCACCCCGTTGCGCCGTGTTGGTGAGGCGTCAGACATCGCAGGACCGGTGGTTTTTTTGGCCTCGCAAGCGGCGGGATTTGTGACGGGTCAAACGCTGTATGTCGATGGCGGTGTCTTCGCCTGCGCGCCGTGGCCCGCCTACGCGTAACCTCGTCTATTAGCTCAGGTAGGGTCGCATGGCTTGGTAAATGACAGTGGTCGCGACATTGGCAAGGTTCAATGAGCGGACAAGGGGATTGCGCATCGGTAAATGGAATATACGATCATCAAGCCCCTCCAGTATGGGCAGGGGCAGGCCCTTTGATTCACAGCCGAACACCAAATACGCATCGGGTTGATAGTCTGGTGTGTAAAAACTTTGCGCACCGGTTTCCTCAAAGAAATAGAGACTGTCACGCGGTGGTTTGCGCACATCCAAAAAGTGTTGCCAGCTGTCATATTCGCTTAGGTGAACGTGCTTCCAATAATCTGTGCCCGCGCGTTTGACGGACTTCTCATCCAGGGAAAACCCTAAAGGCTTGATCAGGATCAGTTCCAGATTGAGGGAGACACAGGTCCGTCCGATCGCGCCCGTATTCCACGGAATTTCGGGCGTGACCAAGACCAGTTTCATGCGTGGATCAGACATAGGGTATGTGGCTTTCCAAATCACGGACGCAACGAATGTGCGTGTTCGCGGTCCTCCTAACCCACCTTAACGGTCCTTCACAACGCCAAGTTTGGCGCGCGCAGGGTGTGGGCGATGGTGCAGAATGTAAAAAAGGGCGCCCGTAGGCGCCCTTCGGGTCTCGATAAAGGCGTAGGTCGCTTAGCCGATAATAGCGTTTAGCGTTGCAGATGGACGCATGATCGACGCCACTTTGGCGGGGTCGGCGTGGTAGTAGCCGCCCAAATCCGCAGGGGAGCCTTCGGCGACTTGCAACTCGTCGAGGATTGCGGCCTCGCCGTCGACCAATTGTTTGGCGATGGGCGCAAAGTGAGCGGCCAAATCGGCGTCATCCGTTTGTGCGGCCAATGCCTCGGCCCAGTAGCGAGCAAACCAGTAGTGCGACGAGCGGTTGTCATTCTGGCCGACTTTGCGCTCGGGCGATTTGCCCTCAAGCAAGAGCTTTTGTGTCGCCACTTCGACAGCTGCGCCCAACACGGCGGCCTTGGGGCGGTCTTTGGTTGCGGCGAGGAAGTTGTAGCTTTCGCCAAGCGCACAGAACTCGCCAAGGCTGTCCCAACGCAGGTGGTTTTCCTCTTCGAGCTGTTGGACATGCTTGGGCGCAGAGCCACCGGCACCTGTCTCGAACAACCCGCCACCGTTCATCAGTTTGACGATCGACAGCATTTTGGCGGATGTGCCAAGTTCGAGGATCGGGAACAGATCGGTAAGGTAGTCGCGTAGCACGTTGCCCGTGATGGTCACAACATCGTTGCCGGCGCGCATTTCAACCCATGTGTAACGGGTCGCTTCGCGTGGGGCCATGATCGGAATGTCTTTACCTGCCGCTTTGAGCGCGGGGGCGACGTATTTGATCAGTTCGGCATCGTGCGCACGGTTGGCATCAAGCCAGAATGCGCCAGTCCCAACAACGTCGAAACGCTCGATGCCCGTTTTGATCCAGTCGAGGATCGGGGCCTTTTTGGCGGTACACGCCCGCCAGATGTCGCCCGCCTCAACGCTGTGCGAATGGAACACATCGCCATTGTCCAGAACGATCTCGATTTTGCCATCTGCGGCAGCCTGGAACGTGGTGGGGTGCGAGCCGTACTCTTCGGCCTTTTGCGCCATCAGGCCAACGTTGGACACCGCGCCACAGGTGGTCACGTCCAGTGTGCCGGTCTCTTTGAAATACTCGACGGTTTCGTCGTAGACGCCCGCGTAGCAATTGTCGGGGATGCAGCATTTGGTGTCGGCGGCCTTGCCGTCCGGACCCCAACCGATGCCGCCCGCTTTGATCACGGCGGGCATAGACGCGTCGATGATCACATCCGACGAGACGTGCAGGTTGGTGATGCCTTTGTCGCTGTCGACCATGTAGAGTGGTGGTTTGGCGGCCAATGCGGCTTTCAAATCGGCTTCCATTTCGGCATTGCCCGCGATCAGGTCTTCGAGGGCGCCAAGACCGGAGTTCGGGTTGAAATCGAGTTTGTCGCCGTGTTTCGCGAGGAAGTCCTCAATGTAGACAGAGACGAAGTGGCCGAACAGGATCGGGTCGGAGACCTTCATCATCGTGGCTTTGAGGTGGACCGAAAACAACACCCCCGGCTCCATGCTTGCCACTTCGGCTTTCACAAAGTCGCGCAAGGCTTTGGCGGAGAGGTATGTCGCGTCGACGATCTCGCCCTCGCCATAGGACAACCCGTCTTTGAGAACGGTTTGTGTGCCATCGGTAGCGGTAAAGACGATCTTTGCGCCGCCGACCTGTGCACCCGTGATGGTCGCGGCTTTCTCATTTGCAAAGAAGTCATTGCCCGACATGGAGGCCACGGTTGTTTTGCTGTCAGCGGTCCATTTTCCCATGCGGTGTGGGTTGGCTTTTGCGTATTCTTTAACGGCCTTGGCGGAGCGGCGATCCGAGTTGCCTTCGCGCAAAACGGGGTTCACAGCGGAGCCTTTGACGGTGTCGTATTTTGCCCGCACGGCTTTTTCGGCGTCCGTTTGGGGATCGGCAGGGTAGTTGGGGATCGCGTAGCCTTGGCTCTGCAATTCCGCAATGGCATCTTCAAGCTGTGGCACGGAGGCCGACACGTTCGGCAATTTGATGACGTTGGCATCGGGTGTTTTCACCAATTCACCAAGTGCCGCCAAATCGTCGGAGACCCGTTGCTCGGCGGTCAATTCATCGGGAAACAACGACAGGATGCGCGCGGCCAAAGAGATGTCGCGGGTTTCGACATTGACACCTGCGGCCGTAGAGAAGGCTGTAATGATCGGCAAGAGCGAGCCACGGGCCAGTTCGGGGGCTTCGTCAACAATGGTGTAGATGATGTCGGGGGTCTCTTGGGCCATTTGGGTCTCCACATGTGCGGGTTGCTGCGCATGCGCCTTCGGGCAACACGCGTTTGAGAGATCGCGTAGCTCAAGGCGCGTGCAAAGTCAATGTATCCCGATGTATACAATGCGCCAATGTGCGCGCATGCCGCATCTTCGCGTTGCGTGTCTGCTATGACGTATGCCTCGTGCCGAGTAGCGCCTAGGCGTCACAGTTGTGTCATGCGCGAGAGTGATTTAGACCTAAGCTAAGCAGGGTCAAAGGCGCAGATGGTATGAGTAAAAAACTGACAATCCATGTGGGTATGGGAAAAACGGGCACATCCGCACTTCAGCAATTTTTGTTGAAGGAAACAGGGTTTCTAAAACGCTCTGGTATTCATTATCTGGGCCGCTTTTTGGAGCACATTGACGGGTTTGAGGGGCTAACGGGTCCCGGTGAGTTGAATACGCCGGCGGCACTGGCGGTGGGGCTGGCCGAACTCGAAACCTTTGCCGCGACAAGCGAGGCAACCCATTTCATCCTGTCCAACGAGGTGTTGGCCCAAGCGCGCAACGCGCAAGATACCAGTGCAGTTATCGGCGCTTACGCCAAAGAAACCGAAGTGTTCAGTGAGGTTGAGATTGTGTTGGTGTTTCGGCGCCAAGATGAATGGATTGAAAGCGCCTATCGCCAATGGGGCCTCAAACACAAACTGCACACGGGGTTCTCAACCAAAACACCTCAAGAGTTCGTGGACGAAAGCGCACATCATCTCGATTACGCGGCGATCTATGATCTATGGTCGAACGCGGCGCCCACAAGCGTGCATTCCTATGACGATATTCGGGACGTTGATGGAATTGTGCAATATTTTTGCACCTACTGGGGGCTGCGCCATCCCGATAGGTTCGATGAGTACAAGTCGGTGCATGGCTCGCTTGGGCCATCCCAAGCTCATTTTGTGGCGCTTTATAATCGTGGACATGAGGAAAAAGTGCGCGATTACGATATGCGCCGCGTGATGCGGATGTACAATATTCCGGAACTCTCCGCGCCTGATAGTGCCACCATGCCACTTGAAATACGCCAATCCGTCTTGGTCAGGTATGCGCCAACAAACACAGATCTGGCCCGCGCGCTCGGTCGGGACCGCTTGTTCCATGAGCGCCCAGTGGGCAAACCATCCCAGTATAACAACCGTGTCGAGGATGCATTGACATACCTCGCAGTCATTTCACGCGAACAGGCCGAAGAAATCCAACGCCTACGCCACCGCCTCAACGCGTTGGAAAAGCTTCTGGGCAAGCGCGACGGTTAGGGCGTCTCAAGGCTCAGGTTCGGTTTGGGCATCAGGTCAGGCTTAACACCGCGTTCCACATAGTCCCACGCGGCCATCGCGATCATCGCGGCGTTGTCCGTGGCCCATTTCACGGGCGGCAGGCTCAATGTCACGCCGTAGCGTTCAACCAATGCACTCATGGTCTCCCGTAACTGTTCCGAGGCTGCGACCCCGCCCACAATCACCAATGACTTTGGTGCGCATTCTTTGAGGGCGCGTTCCGCTTTGGCGGCCAGCACATCCATGCAGGCGGCAACGAATGACGCTGACATGTCGTCGACACTGACGTCTGGGTGGGTTTCGACATGACGCGCGACCGATGACTTTAGCCCGGAAAATGAAAACTCGTAGGCGTCATTTTTCATCGGGCGCGGGAGGCGCAACACGGGCGTGCCACGGGCGGCGGCGCGGTCAATCGCGGGGCCGCCAGGCATACCAAGGCCGAGCGTGCGGGCGACCTTATCGTAACATTCACCGACACTGTCGTCGCGGGTTGTGCCAAGCAGGCGGTAGGACCATTCGTTTTCAAGAAAGGCGATAAGGGTGTGTCCGCCCGAAACGAGCATGACCACGGCCGGAAATTCCGTGATCCCTCCCTCAAGGGCCGCAGAGCGAATATGACCGCGTAAATGGTTGATGCCGTACGCCGGAACACCCCATCCCATTGACAACGCCTCGGCCGTTGACAGTCCGACCAAAAGCGAGCCGATCAGGCCGGGTCCACGGGTCACGGCGATAGCTTCGAGATCATTAGGTGTGGTCGCGGCGTCCGTCATAACGGTTTGAATTGTTGGCAATATCGCATGTAGGTGCGCACGGGACGCCAGTTCGGGGTAGACGCCGCCAAAGGCCTCGTGAATGTCGTATTGCGAAACGGTTTTGATGGCTGCAACCGCGCCGGATCGATCAACGAGGGCCACCGATGTGTCGTCGCACGATGTCTCAATTCCAAGGATCAATTTGCTCATTGCTCGGTCTCCATGAGGGCCATGATCTGAGCGGTTGAGACGGCCCCGACCCGGATGAATTCGGGCGGCCAAACGCGGCAATTCACGATTGTAGAGGGCGCGCCAGCGTGGCCTGTGCCGTCGACAACCATGGATGGTGTCGCGGTGAGTTGAGCACTGGCGTCTTGGGCTGTGTGGGGTGTGTCGCACCCTGAACGGTTGGCTGAGGTCACAAGCAGTGGCCCTGTTTCGCGCAACACCGCGCGCAACCTGTCGTCATTGGGGATGCGCACGGCGATCTCGTCGCGCCCCGATAACCACGTCGGGATGTCAGGGCCAAGTTCCATGACCAGTGTGATCGCTCCCGGAACGAACGCCGAGGCAATAAGACGCTTAGCGCTCTTCGTAAGGTCTGCGCCCAGAGCCTCGATTTGATCAGCGTCAGCGACCATTACCGGAAGGTTTTTTTCGCGTGGCCGATCTTTGAGCGCATAGAGCTGCGCCACACTTGCGTCAAACTGGGGTGAGACAGCGAGGCCAAGCACGGTATCGGTCGGCAGTAGAACGACACCGCCGCCCTTGAGGCAATCCGCGATTTCAATCACAGAGGGCGTCACGTGAGAACCTCCACGATCGGATAGGCGCGGGCCTGTGGCGCGGGCGCGGGTTTGGACCGTGCGACTGTGAGCATGGTTTGTAGATCCGCTTCATTCCTTATCGGTGCGTCGTAGCCGTCAAAAGACACGTTCCCCGCAAGATTGAATTTGTGCAAGGATGTGATGATGTTTTGCACCTCATCGCGCGTTATATGTTCGTATCGTGCAAGTTCTCCATTTTGATAGAGACCGAAATGCACATAAGGTCGCGCGGCTTTGCGAACAATGACAACGGGTGCCTTGTCCGTTGCCAACTGCGCCCCAAGCATTTCAAACGCAGGGATGGCACAAACAGGCAGGCCAAGCGCAAAGCCAAGAGCATTGGCAAATGATGCGCCTGTGCGTGTCACGCCCATGCCCCCAGGGCCAATGTCGACAGTGATCTCGGTTAAATCAGACAAATCGGCGCCCAACGCCGCTAGTCCCGCCTCCAAAATCGCACGGTAGTCGCGTGAGCCGTCCCATTCGGGCAGGGTAGAGCTGTCGAACACGATCTCATCTGTGCGCGCGAGGCCGAGCATAGGAACGCCGTTGGATGTTTGAATGAGGAGCATCAAACTCATTGCGTGGCCTCCAAGTCAGTGAGCACATCCACCCATCGGGCATCTTGCGCCGATAGCGTTATACTGCGCGCGGTGTCTTGCGGTCCAAATCCGATATGAATGGACAGAGGTGCGTCAAAAAAGCCGTCGATCCGCTCGCCCCATTCAATCACGCTCACGCCTGTCTCGAAATACTCGTCAAGGCCGAGGTGGTAGAACTCTTGCGCGTCTTTGAGGCGGTAGGCGTCTACGTGCAGGATCGGAAAATTGGGACCATCATAGATATTGGCGATGGTATAGGTGGGAGACGTCACGTCCTCATCACAGCCCATCGCGCGAATTAAGGCGCGGGTTAAAAACGTCTTGCCAGCTGCCAATGACCCGTCGAGAAGCACTGCATCGCCAATGCGCAAATGTGCCGCAAGGCGGGTGGCCAGAGCAATCGTGCCTTGCTCGTCGCCAACTGTAAGGGTTGTGGTCCGCGTCACGGGGCTATTTCCATCGGATAACTTCTAGCCCAAGGCTTTAGGCGAAAGTCCGACCAACGTCCATATACCTGCCGATTATCCAAACAGGCGATTGAACAGCCGGCGCGGCAAAAAACGTCCAAGGGTGAACAAAAGGGAAAAGGGGCGTGGAAACGCGGTTTCAAACCGTCCTTTGTCAATTGCTTGCATGACATGGCGCGCGGCGGCATCCGGCTGCATGAGTTGCGGCATTTTGAAATCGTTCTTTTGTGTGAGGCGCGTGTCGATAAAGCCGGGGTTGGCCATTTGAACGCTGACGCCCGTGCCCTTGAGATCGATCAACAGGTTCTCCGCCAGATGCATCAATGCCGCTTTAGACGCACCATAACCAATGGCATCGGGCAAGCCACGATATCCCGAGAGAGATCCGATCAACATGATGTGCCCGTCGCCACGTTTCACAAAGGCGGGGACGACATGCGATAAAACGCGGGCCGCACCGGTAAAGTTGGTCTCAATCATCATCTCGACGGCATCCGCATCCCAATCGCGGGCTGGCATCGGTTCATATGCGCCAACACAGTAGATGACACCGTCCGCGTCTTTTGCGCTGTCCCATGCCGCCATCACCGAGTCTTTGCTTGTGACATCAACGGGCACAATCGTAGCGGCAGATATGCTGCTTGCCACCTGTGCGAGTTTGTCCGTGGAACGGGCCGATAAGATGACATGTGCGCCACGTGCATCCATTTCATTGGCAAGAGCGCGGCCCAAGCCCTCGGATGCACCGATGAGCCACCATGTTTTGTTCTTAAACGGATCTGACATGATTTAGATCTCTTCTGATTTGGTGAGGTCCGTGGCGGGT
The DNA here is from genome assembly GCF_965656515.1 of Celeribacter marinus. Classification (GTDB taxonomy): domain Bacteria; phylum Pseudomonadota; class Alphaproteobacteria; order Rhodobacterales; family Rhodobacteraceae; genus Celeribacter; species Celeribacter marinus_D. The sequence continues at coordinate 23,234 of NZ_CBFHKW010000002.1, read as the reverse complement.
GCGGGCGGCTGGCGGCGGTAGACCGCTCCTTTGAGTTTGAGGATCAGCGCTTGCCAGTGGATAAGAACAATAGTGCGAAACGCGCCTAGCGGACGGCGCGCATAGCCGCGCAAGATCCCAACATTGGTTAGTGGTTTGCGCGGGCCGCTTAAGGTCGCAATCACACCCTCAGCGCCATTCTCGTGCAAAATGCGCACAGCGATCTTGTCGGGGCGAATGTCAAAGTTGAAATGATACAGGCCCTCAACCGTCTGAAAGGGCGAGACATGTAGGTGCTTTGTCGCCGTGATGCGAATATCTTTTGTGATAGCTGCACGATTTGGCGCGGTGCACAGGTAGGAGTGTCGGTCGCCAAACGGGGTTGAGACCTCGGCGATCACCGCGATGAGGTCAGGCCCGCGCCAGCCAAGCCAAAAGCTAACAGGATTAAAGACATAGCCCATAAATCGAGGTTGCGTCAAAAGCTCCAGACGCAGATCGTCCAGTCCCTCGGCTGCGAAAATCTCGCGGGCCCATACGGTGCCGCGCCCGTGTTTTACGGGGCCACCGTGATCGCGGTCATGCACAGAGGCGAGGTTAAAGCGATTGCGTGAAAACAACCGCGGCCCGCGCGTGCTATCAGGATCGATCAGTACATAGTCGACGCCATAGCGAAAGGCATTGGCGATGGACCCGCGCCGCGCATGAACCGTCTGGCCGGCGATATGATCGGGGTACGCGCTCACTGTGCCGCGACAGGCAATTCTGCCTGTGCTTTTAGGCCATTTGCGACCTGTACGGCGGAATGAAACCCGTCCTCATGAAAGCCGTGGCGTAGATACGCGCCGGCAAACCACGTACGATTGTCACCCTGAATCTCTGAAATCTCGCGTTGGGCATTGAGGGCGGCGGTGTCAAAGACGGGGTGATGGAACGTGGCTTCGTCGTATATCATGTCTTGCGGCACCTCGTGGGCGGGGTTGAGGCTCACGAATAAGGGATCGTCTTGCGGGATAGATTGCAAGCGGTTCATCCAGTACGTCACGCCCAAACGTGTCGCCTCTTTGTCTGTGTCGGCCTTATAGACCCAGCTTGACCAACAGGCCTTGCGCTTTGGCATTTGCGATGTGTCGCGATGCAAAATCACGGTGTTGGGTTGATAGCGCAGGTTTCCAAGGGCGTGGGCCTCTTGGGGTGTTCTGACCGCCAACATGGCAAGGGCTTGATCAGAGTGGCATGCAAAAACCACTTGGTCAAAGCTGTCTGCGGGACGGTTGGTTGCATTTATCGTGACGCTTTCATCGGTTCGCGTGACGTTTTGCACAGGGGCACCGAGGTGAAAGGTGACGCCCTTGGCGCGTAAATGCGCCTCAAGGCGTCGGACGTATTCAATAGAGCCGCCTTTGACAGTCCACCATTGGTGCTGTCCGGTGGCCGACAACAGCGCGTGGTTGCGAAAAAAGCGCAACAAAGATGCGGCAGGGTAGGCGGAGATATCTTGAACCGAGGTTGACCAGATCGCGCCACATATTGGCATCAGATAATGGTCACGGAACTCTTGTCCCAATCCCATCTGCGCAATCAATTCGCCGATGGTGGTTGTCTCATTGTCCACATGTGCCTCGGCTTTGGCGTTAAATTTCAAGATGTCGCGCACCATCCGCAAAAAAGCGGGGCGCGCGATATTGCGGCGCTGACCGAACAGCGCGTTTAGATCATTGAGGCCGTATTCGATCCGCCCGCCGTCAATGCTCGCGCCAAACGACATATCCGAGGGAATGACAGGCACATCGAGATCGGCGAACATCGCCGTAAGATGCGGGTAGTTGACATAGTTGTAAACGATAAACCCCGTATCTACGGGCTGATCCCCACGCAGTCCGGCCATGATCGTTCTGGCATGACCGCCAAGACGGCTCTCGGCCTCATACACGGTAATATCATGCGTATCAGCAAGCAGGTAGGCGGTGGCCAGTCCGGAGATGCCCGAGCCGATAATTGCGATACGAGGACGAGGCAGCGGCAGGGCGTCAAAGGACATAGGTACTCTCAGTTTTCAGGTCAGTTGTTATCATTACGCAGCACAGTGGGTTGCGGATCATTCATAGGGCATTTCATGCCGACCGCATCCGCTTTTGTAGTCACGCGGCTTTTTGAAAAAAATGTTCACAAAAATGATCCACCTCTCGACGCGGCCCGTAAGACAGATATGCTGACCCATGAACATCATATTTCGCACTCCTTTCCACCCGCTCTTTTAGGGGGATGTTTTGTGATACCACCTCAAGGGGAGGCCCACGTGCCAGACACGGAGCCAAAAGACACGGAGCTAAAAGCGACAAAGCCAGAAATCGCGGAGCAACAAGCGTATTCCGAACAAACGCAATGGATGCTTGCTGTGCGTGATCGTCGTGATCGCGCGGCGTTTTGTGCGCTGTTTGACTATTTTGCGCCGCGGATGCGCGGGATGATGATGAAGTCGGGCATGTCGTCGGCGGTCGCTGATGACATTGTCCAAGATGCTATGTTGTCCGTGTGGCGTAAATCGGCAAGTTTCAATCCGGAGCGTGCGGATGTGGCGGGGTGGATTTTCCAGATCGCTCGCAACCGCCAGATTGATATCATCCGCAAAGAACGCCGTCCGGTGCCTGAGGAATTGGCAACGCCAGAGACCACCGGCGAGCACGCCGAACAGGTCGTGGCGATGGAACAAGAGACGGCCAAATTACGGGCTGCATTGGCTACGTTAAAGCCAGAGCAGCGTGAATTGGTTGAAAAAGCCTATCTTGGGGAGCTGACGCATTCCGAGATTCAAGTGGAGACGGGACTGCCGCTGGGCACGATCAAATCCCGTATTCGCCTCGGCCTTGAACGGTTGCGGCATGAACTGAAAGGAGCGCGATAACCGATGAGCGGCATTCGTCACCATATCTCCGAGGGGCTCTTGGCCTCTTATGTCGCGGGCTCGCTGCCCAAGCCGTTTTCATTGGTCGTGGCGGCGCATGTGTCGCTGTGCGAAACCTGTCGTGCCTCTATCTCGGCTCATGAGGCCGTGGGCGGTGCTATCCTTGATGATTTCGAGCCGATTGATGTTGGCGATGCACTCCGCGATCGCGTATTGGCACAGCTAAATGATGAGGTTTCACCTGAGCCGGTGTATAAGGCGCGCGGACCATTTCCTGCGCCTGTTGTTGAGGCATTGGCTGGCAAAGAACCAAAATGGCGCTCACTAGGACCGGGGGCAAAGCAGTGCATCTTGTCCGATGACGCCCAAGGTTCGCTGAGGCTGTTGAGCATCGAGCCGGGTATGGAAATGCCGGATCACGGTCATGGCGGTTTGGAGATGACTCTTGTGCTTCAAGGGGCATTTACGGATGAGACGGGCCGGTTTGGGCGCGGCGACTGCGAAGTGGCCAATGACGACCTTGAGCACACCCCGATTGCGGCGGCGGGCGAGGTTTGTATTTGTCTGGCCGCAACGGATGCGCCGCTCAAATTCAACTCGATCTTGCCGCGTTTGTTTCAGCCGTTTTTCCGTATTTAACGCGCCGACACATAGATTTAAAAACGCCGTCCAATAGGTTTGGGCGGCGTTTTATGTTGGGGGATGACCCTGCGCGCGGAGGTGTCAGTCCTGTGTGTCGAGCCAAATCGTTATGGGACCGTCATTGATGAGGGACACTTTCATATCCGCGCCAAAAATGCCGGTCTCACTGGGCACACCTTGGGTGCGCAGCTGTTCGGTAAAGCGTTGGTAAAGCTTGTCGCCGACATCGGGCGGAGCGGCCGCCGAAAAGCCAGGGCGGTTGCCTTTGGTCTGCGCGGCTAAGGTGAATTGGCTCACGACAAGAGCTCTGCCGTCAATGTCGCGAACACTCAGGTTCATTTTGCCAGCATCGTCCTGGAATATGCGCAGCTTTGCGATTTTCGCGGCCAACTTGTCTGCGTCCTCGGTGGTGTCGTCGCGCATTGCGCATACGAGAACCAAAAGGCCCGCGCCGCATTGACCGACGACGTCGCCATCGACGCGAACAGCCGCCTCGCTGACCCGTTGAACGAGTGCCCTCAAAGTTCTGATTTCCAAGGTGGATTTGCACCCGCGCGCGATACGGTAATGGCGGCGGCTTGTGCCCCAAGCGAAAGGGCGGCGCGGATTGTGTCCTCATCCAAATCCGCAACCGCGTCTTTGGTCAACTTTCCTGCGGCGTCCAAAGAGGCCAAAAGCCCCGCATTGAAGGTGTCGCCTGCGCCAACCGTGTCGACCACATCCACCTTGTTGGCTTTCACCTGTACGACTTTACCCGTAGATGTAAATCCGCGCACGCCCTCGCTGCCTTCGGTCAGGCAAACGAGTTTTGGGCCTTTGGTCAAAAGCGTTTGAATGTGGTCGTCAATCGTACCCGCGCCCATCAGCCAGATCAGATCCTCGTCCGATACTTTGACGATATCTGCGAGCGCCAGCATATGTTCGATGCGCGCACGATACCGGCCTTCATCGGTGATAAATCCAGGGCGAATGTTCGGATCGATCATTGTCACGCGTGTCGGGGCGGCCTGTGCAAACAGGGCTTCATAGACGGCACCACATGGCTCAACCGGTAGTGAGATTCCACCGCAAAAGACTGCGTTGATCGTGTCGGGCAAGACAGGCAAATCATCTTGCGACAGCATCCGTCCCGCCGTGTTCTCGTCGTAGAACGCATAGGTCGCATGACCGTCGACCAGTTTGACAAAGGCCACTGTGCAGGGGCGATCTGAGGTCACGGACAAAGTGGCATCGACGCGGCTCTCAGAAAGTTTGGATTTGAGCAGATCCCCAAAAAAGTCGCTCGAAAACCCCGAGAAAAAGCCTGCTGGCGCACCAAGTCTGCCCAATGCGATTGCGGTATTGAACACCGCTCCACCTGCATAAGGAGCATAGGCATCTTCGCCTTGCGTGGTCTTACGCGGTAGCATGTCGATTAGGGCTTCGCCTGCACACAAGATCATATCGGTCTCCTTATTGATTTGGCCTTCGTTTTAGGTCTGTTACCGCTACCAAAGCAAGCAGTTCTTGGGCAATCACTCGCCGCGCGAGCAGTTGCTCACGCGCGACGCGATTGGAAATGATCCCTATGAGGGCTGATTGATAGCTATAAGATATCCGATGGCTCCCGCAAGCAGCGCCACGCCCAATGCCGCAAAGGTGACCTTCCATGCTGAGTAGGGTCGTTCCCCACGCACCCGCCCTGTGCGCCCGTTGACAACAAAGCGATAGGTTTTCCCACGATATTTGTACGCAGCGATCCAGACCGGCAGCAAAACATGTTTGAACGTCACATCGCGCACTTTGGTTTGCACATCGTGCACGCGTTGGCGGTCTCCGCCAATATCAAACCGGATATCGCGCAGAATGACGCGGTTCATGTGGTCGCGCGCCGCCACAAATCCTTCGTCGAGGGTGACGGAATACGCCTCGGCCCGAAATCCTGCGAGATAGTCCGGCACATAGGGCTGCATCTCGGAAAGATCCCACGGCTCTAACCCTTGTGTGTATTTTTGCGGCAATGCGTGCGATGCTAAGACCAAGATGTCATCAAAAAAGCGCGCGACATGGCCAGAGCGCGGTTTCCATCGTGTCTTTCCCTCGCGCATCGTTTTGGTTTTTCCGTTGTGGTTGATCTTGTGGGTCACATAGTAATCATCGCCGCGCTCGCCTCGGTACTGTGTGGCGGTATCAGCGTCAAAGGTCCAATATGGCACATAAATACCGTCCATCTTGCGCCCTTTACGCGCGTAGGCTTGTAACCCGTTTGGGGCAAGCCAAAGCCGCCCCAACCAATCCGACATCGCGTCATGAGCTTGGGTTTCGGCCAAGGCGAACGGCAAAAGACCGCGCGGCTTGATGTGTCGGTGAGCACCGGTATCGGCAACCACGGGCGTAGCGCAGTAGGGGCACTGTTTGGCATGAAGAGTTTCGCTGAACTCGACACGGGCTCCGCAGTTGGGGCATTCGGAGACGCGCGTCTCCACCATGTCGGGGTGCGAGACTGCGGATGCGAGGGCATCTTGATAGTCCAATTCGCGCACCTCTAGCGCGTGCTGTGTGTCGAGAGCCGCCTGTACCCCGCAGTGATCGCAGGCAAGTCGGCCAAGCTCTGGTGCAAATCGCATGTCTGCGCCACATGTGCCGCATGGGAACCGGTAATCTTGACCGACGGGCGTTAAATCATGTGTAGTGGTCCCGCGTCTCATCGAAGAATCCCGTTGTTTTATACAGTGTTAAGATGCCTGTGGCATTGTCCAGCCGCAAGTAAACAAATTTTGGGGTATTGTGTTGGATAAGCTCGTATTAGATCGCCAGATATCGGAAGCCATTGGCGCTCATGCCATGTGGCGTACAACGTTGCGAGAGGCCGCTAAAACGGGTGTCTTGCCGAAATCTGCGCATAAAATCGGGTGCGACGATGATTGCCCTTTCGGCAAATGGCTCCATTCATTGGAGCGTGACCCCAATGTTATCCAAACGCAGGCCTACGAGCGCGTTGTGCAAAAACATGCCCTGTTTCACAGTTTCGCGGGTGAGGTCGCCACATATGTTGAAAATGGTGACACAAAAGCCGCAGGGGCCAAGTTATCAACAAGCTATATGGCTGGCCGGTCTTATGCGCTGCTCGATGCAATGTTGATGTGGCAAGCGGAGATATAGGGTTGTGACCAGTTCCGCATTGATCACGTGATTTCAGCGTTCAAGGTGCTCAAAGCTGACGAGTTGTCCGATATCGTCACGCTTTGCCGTGGTAAAGCGGATGATGTGGCAAAACAAATGCGTGCCTGACCCATCACGGGTGAGACGTCCCGAGACGGTGCCAGCTTTACCATGGATGATGACTTGATCGATCGTGATGGAGACAGGGGGGTGTATCGCGGACACTGCCGCCAAAATGACATCGCGCCCAACCGCACAGGGCGCATCAGAACGCTCCCATGTGGCGGCGTCGACCAATTGGCCCGCATTCAAATCGCCAACACCCATGAGCGCAAGGGCGATCTGTTCCGCGTGCGCCGCATCGCGTGTTTGCGCGCTTTTGGACGTGCGATGAACCCGCGGTGTCATGGCGTTGTTTTTCCCGTTCTCATCTTATCTTTTGCGTATAATATGACGCGCCCCGCATGTTTATTTGCGGGGCGCGTCACGGGACTGTGTATCGGTCCGCTGCTGTTAAACGCCGGTGGGAGGGGGCGGAGGAGCGATGGTGAACAGTTGTGCCAATTCGATGACCTCATCGGCTTTCATCCACCCGTCTTGGCCGGGGGTCCATACATGGCTCTCGCGGGTCAGCGCGCCGGAGGCGGCCTTCTGACCCATTTCGGCCTTTGAAAACGGACCTGTGGTCGCGCCGTTTGCGGCAATATGCCAAACGTGCTCGACGGGGGGCGGTGGGGGTGTTGGCGCTACCGCGGGGCGTGCGCCCCATGGACCTGCCGCCTGGCCGCCAGAGGTTTGAGTGGCCATTGCCATGCCCATGCCTGCGCCCATTCCGGCCCCCATGCCCGATGCCATCGCGCTATCGCCTGCGCTCATTGCCTCTGCGGCGGACAGTTTCATATAGTTGTCGAGATTGCCGACGATGCCCATTGATGTGCGCTTGTCCAACGCCGCCTCGACTGCTTCGGGCAACGATATGTTCTCAATGTAGAACTCGGGGATCATAAGGCCGTATTCATCGACGATGGCGGAAATCTCGGTGGCGACCAACTTGCCCAGATCGGCGGTGTTTGCAGCCATATCGAGCACGGGAATGCCACTACTTGCGATGATCCGCGAAAAAGCCTGAACAATGATATTGCGGATCTGATAAGAGATCTCGTCCATCGTAAATTCGCCGTCCGTACCAACGATCTCGGTTAGAAAGCGCGCGGGGTCCGATACTTTGACGGCATAAGTGCCAAACGCACGAATGCGAACGGGGCCAAATTCGGGGTCGCGGCAGATAATCGGATTTTTCGTGCCCCATTTGAGGTTCCCGAAACGGGTCGTGTTGACGTAGTAGATCTCAGATTTGAACGGCGATTTAAAACCATGATCCCAATGATTGAGCGTCGTCAACACCGGCATGTTGTTGGTCTCGAGCATATAAAGACCGGGTGTAAAGACATCGGCTAACTGGCCTTCGTGGACAAACACCGCCGACTGGCCCTCGCGCACGGTTAGCTTTGCGCCGTATTTTATCTCATGCGCTTCGCGTTCAAACCGCCAGACCATCGTGTCGCGCGTGTCGTCAACCCAATGGATGACATCGATAAATTCGCCTGAAAGAAAATCAAAAATTCCCATGTTGGAGTCCTGTCTTATAAAGGGTCGCCCATTAATTCGCGCGCGATTTGGGCCGCAATGGCGCGGGCGGTGTCGGGTTGCATACCGGCCGTCAGCCGAGGGTCGTAAAGGATGCGCAGCAATAGCTCGTCGTGACGGGTCAAAAGCGCAAATTCCTCGTCATCGTTAAAAATCGACGGGCGGGCATGTGGACTATCATTTGCCAATCCCAACCCTTGTGCGATTTCTTCGTGAAAACACGAGGCCCGCATAAGGTCGGGGTGCTCACCGCGAATGACCGCAACGGCCGAACGGTATGCTCCATCGTCGGCAGGGTCCGAGGCAATCACAAGGCAATAGGCCGAGGGTGGCATGTTCTCGACCGAGCGCACGGCCGCAGAGGGCAATCCAGGGATCAATTGTGCAAGGCGCGGTCCCGCCGCGCGCCGCTCATCCTCATTGAGAACCAGAACATGAAAGTTGGGGCGCGCAGAGACGGCGACGGAATGTCCCGTGGCACGGCCCAATTGCGCAGCTAATGCGGTTAAGGTTGCTTGGTCCTTCGTACGTTGCGCGGGGGGGACGGATGCCCCGAACTCAAGGCCAAGCCGGACGGGAACGGTCCATTTATGCAGTGTCGAGCGGGTTGTGCGCGCCACGTATTGCCCACCAACATCGGTGTACTCGTCGTTCAGCGCAATCGCGTCAAAGTTCTCTGCCAATTGGCGCGCGCCAAACGGTGTGTCTGCTCCGCCCGCATCGGTGCGTAGCAATTCATTGCGTAAAAGATCCGCTTGGACTTTGGCGTAGTAACGCATCATGTCTAGGCTCGCAGTCGAGCGCGCAACGGGTTCGGTTTGCGGTACAGTCGGCGTAAATTGGGTTGGATTGGCGCGCGGCGCGGGTGTTGATTGTGGCGGGGTGGTCGTCACGCATGCGCTCAGAGCGAGCGCAATTGCGCCCGCGCTCAGCGACGTAATGTGTCCACCCCGCCACATATTAGCGCGGAACGGAGGTTGCGGCGGTGTCGCCCGTGCCGGAGCGTTTGGATTTGGCCGCGGCCAAAGTATCGCGCAGCTCGCCCTCCATTTTCTTGAGGTCTTCTTCGGCGGAGGCGCGCTTGAGCTTGCCGGCGTCTGCGATCTCAAGGCTCTCTTCAATTGTTGCGATCAATTCGGCGTTGGCCACTTTGACAGCCTCGATGTCGAATACGCCACGTTCCATTTCCTCGCGCACAACTTTGTTCGCTTCGCGCAGGTTTTTGGCGTTTGCGGTCAACAACTCATTGGTCAGATCGTTGGCATCTCGAACTGCATGGGCGGCTTCGGCTGAGCGTTGAATGGTGACCGCTTGGGCCAGTTGGGTTTCCCAAAGCGGGACGGTGTTGACCAGCGTCGAGTTGATTTTGGTGACCAAAGATTTGTCGTTCTCTTGGACCAAACGGATTGAGGGCAGCGATTGCATCGTGACCTGACGGGTCAGTTTGAGATCGTGCACGCGGCGTTCCAAATCATCACGGGCCGAACGCAGGTCGCGTAGTTCTTGGGCGAGCATGACTTTTTTGTCTTCGGGTGCTGCGTTGACCTTATTCTCCTTGGCGGGAATGGTTTTGGTATCAAGCTCTTGCAGTTTTTTCTCACCCGCGCGGATGTAGACCGCCAGTTCATCGTAGAACGCCAGCGTTTTGGCGTACAAGATATCGAGTGATTTGACGTCTTTGAGCAACTTGTGCTCGTGGGACAGCAAGTTGTCGGTGATTTTGTCAATTTGGCCCTGCACCGTCTCGAAGCGGGCGACGAACTTTGCCATGGGGGCTGCGCGCCCCAATAGTTTTTCCCACCATGTCCGTTCGCGCCGTACATCCAACTCGGAAACGGAGAATCCGCGAATGGTGGACACAATACTGCGAAGGCTGTCGCCGGCTGGGCCGACATCCTTATTGCGGACTTCGGCCAGCATGGACTGCGAAATCTCTTGCAATTCTGCCTGTGCACCAGAGCCAAAGCGCACAATTGACCCTGTATCGCTCATGTCGATTTCGGCCATTGCCCGCTTGACCTCATCGGCGGCAGGGGCATCCTTGCCACGCACGGCAACAAGCTCCCCTTTGGGCTCGGGCAAAATCACTGCTGTGATTTCCTCAACGTCTTTTAAGGTTGCTTGTGCCTTTTGGCGTACGGTGTCCGACATGTATTTCCCCTCGTACAATCTTGATGTTTTAACGGTTAAGTGTTCGCCTTGGCCTCGTCAGGCAAGGGTTGGTTATTGGCGGATGCCCTCACGGGCCAATCGCTCACGCAAGACATCGATCTCGATATCGAGATCTGTTTTGTTATCGATGAGCAGCTTTTCGGTACGGGCGACAAAGTTTTTCTCCAAGTCGTCCAACAGTGCAAACCATGACATGCGGGCCGCGTCATTGCGTGACCGTTCCCATAGATCGACGAACTTGGTGGTCGCATCGCGTGCACCCAAGAGATAGACGCCCAAATATTTACGCGCGGCGGTTAGATCGCGTGGATCACCCTCGACGGTGCGGCACATGGTGCGGGCGGTGGAGATGAATTGGTCCAGACGGCGTTGCGCCTCGCGATCTCGGGTGCGCAACATGGCTTGGTGCATGATTTCAAGATGCCCCTCGGCCTCATCCACAACCTTTGCCACGCGGTCTTGTTGAAAGGTATCGACCCCGTCCATGCCTTTGTTTTTCATGGGGTCAAAGCCAAAGGCAAGGCTGTGTAGGCCCGCGCCGAGGATTGCAAAAATCACTGTCTCCACCGGGCCCCATCCGAACGCACCAACAAGGCCTAGACCTAGTCCGGTCAGGATCGAGCCAAAGAGTTTGCGGGGAAAGGCGGGCTTGCGTGCAACTTTGCGGGCTTCATAGGCTTCTTGGGCTTTGAGCCCTTCGCGGGTTAAAAAGCCAGCTGCCAAAAGGCATCCCAATGCGGCCAGATAGCCAGCCATTATGATCGGCTCTGATCGAAAGGCTTTGATCGCCAAGGGGATAGAGGCGAAAAACAATAGGTTCGATCGCGCGCCAACGTGTGTCGGCTTTTTGCCGTCAAACGGGCGTTTTGAATCGGGTTGGGTGTCGATTGTCTCACCACTGTCGGGCGAAAACGTTGCGCGATAGCGTTTGGCCATGCTTACGCCCCCTGTGCTTTGAGCGTGGCATAAAAGGTCAGCGCTACCAGTAGATAGTAGGCGAGTTTCGAAAACTTGCTGTTACTCATAGTGCGCCGTTTCCCCTCACGATACTGTCATTCCCTAAGATATAGGAAGGAATGACGGACCGCGAAAGGGTTAAGGCAATAAGGGCGGATTGTCGCCGCCCTTTTTTTAATTTTACCGGTGCGTTGTTCGATCAATCGCGGGTTCGTGGTTTGCCCGTGGGCTTGCCGTGGGATTTGAACCCGCCCGAACGGGGTTTTCCGTCTGACCCACCACCGTGGGATTTGAATCCAGACGAGCGTGGCTTGCCGTCTTTGCCGCCACCATGAGACTTGTAACCACCAGATTTGAAGCCGCTCGGCTTGCCGTCACGATCCCCGCCGCGCCCTGCGCCATCACGGTCGTCGCCACGGGGGCCGCCTTTGCCCTTAAATCCACCTTCGCGGGGCTTAAAGTCGCCGTCACGTTTCTTAAATCCACCGTCACGATCACCATCGCGCTTTTTGAATCCGCCATCGCGAGCGCCATCACGTTTTTTAAATCCACCATCGCGATCACCGTCGCGGCGAGGTTTGAAATCGCCATCGCGTTTTTTGAAATCACGGTCGCCGCCACGTTTGTCATCGCGTCCATCACGGCTGACTTGGCGTTTGGGAGGATTTCCATCTTCGATTTCGATGCCAAGCTGATCACGCAGAACGCGTGCTTTCACTTCTTCGACTTCGCCAGGTTTGATGAAGCCAAGGCGAAATGGTCCGTAAGAGATACGAATAAGACGGTTCACAACGAGGCCGATGTGTTCCATCGCGCGGCGAATTTCGCGGTTTTTACCTTCGCGGATGCCCACGGTCAGCCATGCATTGGCCCCTTGTTGGCGGTCAAACACCACTTCCATCGGTTGGAAATGTTCGCCGTCGATTGTAATGCCTTTGCGCAGCGGCTCAAGCACAGCCTCGGTCGCATTGCCCTTCACACGGACGCGGTATTTGCGCATCCATCCGGTGTCTGGCAATTCGAGCAACCGCTTTAGCTCGCCGTCATTGGTCAACAACAGCAAACCCTCGGATGTGATATCAAGGCGTCCAACGGACATGACGCGCGGTAGATCTTTGGGCAGGCTGGAAAAGACCGTTTCGCGGCCTTTTTCGTCTTTCTCGGTGGTCACCAAACCCGTGGGTTTGTGGTAGAGCCACATGCGAGGCTGTTCGGGTGCACCCACGTCCTTGCCATCGACAGTGATGCGATCTTTGGGCAGCACGTTGAGGGCAGGGGAAGCGACCGTGCGGCCGTTGACCGTCACGCGGCCCTCTTCGATCATCAGTTCGGCGTCACGGCGCGAGGCGATGCCCGCGCGGGCCAGAACTTTGGCGATCCGGTCACCGGGGCGGGTTTCGCCCTCTTTGATCTTTTGATCACGTTTGATGTCCTGTGGACGGATGCCCCGTTTAAAGGTCTTACCACCTTTGGAGGCGGGACCATTGGAGGCGGAGCGAGCGGGTTTTTTATCTGTGGGGCGTGTCATGTGCTTGCCATAGTGCGCTTTGATGCACTTGGGAAGGGGGCACGGCTTGCGTTGGGCGCATTTCCGCGTCACGAAAGGGTATGACATTTCGTTCTCATATGGATTTGGCCTTTGAACAGGCCCGTTTGGCCCAAAGTCGCGGCGAAGTGCCCGTGGGCGCGGTTGTGGTCGCCCCGAGCGGGGAGATCGTCGGGCGTGGCGGCAATGAAACCCGTGCGCGCCATGATCCGACTGCCCACGCGGAGATCGTGGCCATTCGCGCTGCCTGTGCCGCCTTGGGCGTCGAGCGCCTCACAGGCTGCGATCTTTACGTGACGTTGGAGCCCTGTCCGATGTGCGCGGCCGCCATTTCAAACGCACGCATAGCGCGGCTGTATTATGGCGCAGGCGATCCCAAATCGGGTGGTGTGGCCCACGGGGCCAAGATCTACGCCCACGCCCAATGCCACCACGTGCCAGAGGTTTATGATGGCATAGGTGCGGTTGAGGCCGAGGCGATGTTGCGCGATTTCTTTGCGGTACGCCGCTAAAATCCCCACCCCTCTTGTGCCATGGGTGTGCGTAAGGTAGTGGTCTTTTGCGCAATTTTTGAATTGTAGCATATACCTAAATCATTGAAATTTCGCCCGTTTCGGGGGCTGTAGACCTGCGCACTTGTTTGGTCTGCGGCTTTGGCGGGCGTATGCGTGAGTTCTGAAATGTTTGAGACAACTTTGATCCGCCATGAGCGCGCTTTGAAAAATATGGCACTTGTGTTGGGTGTCGCCTCTACCGTTGCGATTGTTCAAAACTGGTATCCGTGGAATCTGTTTTTGTCGCTACCGTTTTGTTTGATCTGGATGGGGATGGGGTGGCTCCATACCGAGCGTCAACTAAAATGGATCAACGTGTTATTTGCCGCGTTTTATGTCTACGGTATCGGGAGATATTTCTATTTAGGAGCATGAGCGATGGACTGGACGCAGCAAATCGATGGCTATTGTGAGCGGGTGGATTTCAGCTTTTGGGCGGAACCCGTTAATGCGCTGACCAATGCCGCGTTTTTGATTGCTGCGCTGTATGTCTGGCCGCGGGCCAAGGCCACACCGATGGGACGCGCCCTTGCCGTCATCCTGTTTGTTATCGGACTTGGATCGTTTGCGTTTCATACCTTTGCCACACAATGGGCGTCACTAGCGGATGTATTGCCCATCGTGGCCTTTATCCTCGCTTATATCTTTGCTGCGCACCGTGACTATTTCGGGCTCTCTTCGTTACGCGCCGTTTTGGCAACTGTGCTCTTTTTCCCTTTTGCGGCAGTGACGATTCCCGTTTTTGTAGCCCTTGGCATGGGGTCATCGTCTGCCTATGCGCCTGTCCCGCTTTTGATCTTTATCTACGCCTACCTTTTGAGGCGGCGCGCACCGGCAACGGCGCGCGGTCTGGCGGTGGGCGCGGTGATTCTTTGTGGCTCGATTGCGCTGCGGATGGCGGATGGGGCGGTGTGTGACGGCTTCCCACTTGGCACCCATTTTGCATGGCATATCCTCAACGCGCTCATGCTTGGTCATATGATCCGCGTTTATGGCGCGCATATGCTTGAAGGCCGCCGTGCGACACGCTAAAGCCTGAACCAACCAAATTGACGGAGCCTGCCCCATGTCCATCGACATCGATACCGCACGCCGCGTGGCTAAACTTGCCCGTATTCGCGTAGAGGAAGACGCGCTTCCCGCGCTCGCCGAAGAGTTCAACGCCGTGCTCGGCTTTATCGAGCAGTTGCAAGAAGTTGATGTGGAGGGCGTCGAGCCGATGACCTCAGTGACCCCGCAGCGCCTCAAGCGCCGCGTCGATGGTGTTACCGATGGTGACCAACAAGCAAAAATCCTGTCCAACGCGCCTGATGCGCGTGAGGGATTTTTTGCCGTACCTAAAGTGGTGGAGTGAGCCAATGACCGATCTGAACAAACTCACCCTGTCTGCGGCCCGTGATGGTCTGCGTGCAAAAGAATTTACCTCTGCCGATCTGACAGAGGCCTGTCTGTCGGTGATTGAGGGCTCCGGTGCGCTCAACGCCTTTGTCCATAACACGCCTGAAATTGCTCGTGCACAGGCCAAAGCGGCAGATGCGCGTTTGGCGGCGGGTGATGCGCCTGCGATGTGTGGCTTGCCCATCGGCATCAAAGACCTGTTTTGTACCAAAGGCGTTGCGACCCAAGCGGCCTCACGCATTCTCGAAGGCTTCACGCCCGAGTATGAAAGCACGATCACGGCCAAGTTGTTTGATGCAGGCTCGGTGATGCTCGGCAAACTGAACATGGATGAGTTCGCGATGGGCTCGTCGAACGAAACGTCTGTGTATGGCGATGTCGTAAACCCCTGGAAAGTCGATGATCGTCACCTGACACCTGGGGGCTCGTCGGGCGGATCAGCGTCTGCTGTCGCGGCCGATCTGTGTTTGGCGGCAACGGGTACAGACACCGGTGGCTCCATCCGTCAACCTGCCGCCTTTACGGGTATTGTTGGGATCAAGCCGACCTACGGGCGTTGTTCGCGCTGGGGCACGGTGGCGTTTGCCTCCTCGCTCGATCAGGCGGGTCCAATGACCAAATCTGTGCGTGACGCCGCAATGATGCTCGAAGTGATGTGTGGCCATGACGCGAAAGATAGCACCTCCGCCGATTTGGCCGTGCCGAATTTTGAGGCGATGTTGACGGGCGATATCAAAGGTAAAAAGATCGGTATTCCCAAAGAATACCGTATAGATGGCATCCCTACCGAGATCGCCAAACTATGGGACGATGGCGCGGCGATGCTGCGCGATGCGGGCGCACAGATTGTCGACATCTCTCTGCCGCATACCAAATACGCATTGCCTGCCTACTATGTGATTGCGCCCGCTGAGGCGTCATCCAACCTCGCGCGCTATGACGGTGTGCGCTACGGCCACCGCGCCAAATTGGCAGCGGGTGACGGCATCGATGACATGTATGAGAAAACACGCGCAGAGGGCTTTGGTCACGAGGTGCAGCGCCGCGTGATGGTCGGCACTTATGTGTTGTCTGCGGGCTTTTATGATGCCTATTACAACCGTGCGCGCCGCGTGCGCACCTTGATCAAGCAGGACTTTGAAAACGTGTTCGCGCAGGGCGTCGATGCGATTTTGACCCCCGCCACGCCGTCCGCGGCCTTTGGTCTGGGCGAGATGTCCGAGAGCGATCCGATTCAGATGTACCTTAATGACGTGTTCACTGTGACGGTGAACCTTGCGGGTCTGCCCGGGATTTCGGTGCCTGCGGGTCTGTCCTCCGAGGGCTTGCCTCTTGGTCTGCAACTCATCGGCAAACCGTGGGAAGAGGGTGATCTGCTGAACATCGCACATTCTCTTGAGGACGCCGCAGGGTTTGTTTCCAAGCCCAATAAATGGTGGTAGTAGGACTAACCTTTAATTTTGTGGAGCTAGCCCGATGATCGGTCGCGCCTCTTTTTTGCTTGTGTCTTTCGTTGCGCTTACCGCGTGTGATCAGCCTGCCGTGCCCGATAGTGGTGCAGGGGTTGGGTTTGGCTCGTATAATGCCTATCAAGCACAGAGAGAGCAGGAGCTGATCTCAGGCGGACAAGGCGCGTCTGTTACTTCATCTTTGGACACGCAAGCCGTATCTGCGCAACCTTCATCCGCAGGGACATCCACCGATCAGTTGATAGCCGATGCCGAAGCAGCGATTGCGCCATCGGTCGAAAACTCGGTTGGGATCTCTTCGGAGAACGATTTTGACGCTGTTTCTGATGAGCGCTCAATTGAGCAAGACGCGGCACGTGTGGCTGCAAATCGTTCCCAGTATCAAGTTGTCGAACCCACGGCAGTTCCCGCGCGGCCAAGTGGGGCAACCACCACATTGGTCGCGTTCGCATTGTCGTCCCAAAACGATGTCGGGCAGGCGATCTACAAACGTCTGATCCCTGGTGCAGTGGCGCGTCAGGCTCGCAATTGTGCCAAATATCCATCCCCCGACTTGGCACAAGAGGCGTTCCTCGCGGCCGGTGGGCCAGAGCGCAATGGCAAGGGCCTTGATGCGGATGGTGACGGATTCGCGTGCCGTTGGGATCCCGCACCGTTCCGGCTGGCCGCGACTGCGCGTAACAACTGATTCATGACATCATTGACGATCCACGATCACCCGTCTCTCAATTTTGGGATCCGGCGCGGTGGTGTGCGTCCTGACATGGTGGTGCTACACTACACTGCAATGGCCTCGGCACATGAGGCCTGTGCGCGGTTGTGTGCGCCCGAGTTCGAGGTGTCGGCTCACTATCTCATTGATGAGATGGGCAACATATTCCGCCTCGTGGATGAGAATGATCGCGCTTGGCACGCGGGTGCGGGACAGTGGGGTGATGTGACGGACGTCAATTCACATTCCATTGGAATCGAGTTGTCCAACACTGGAACGACTCCGTTTGCGGCGGCCCAAATGAACGCGCTTGAGGCGTTGCTGGCCGAT
The DNA here is from genome assembly GCF_965656515.1 of Celeribacter marinus. GTDB lineage: Bacteria > Pseudomonadota > Alphaproteobacteria > Rhodobacterales > Rhodobacteraceae > Celeribacter > Celeribacter marinus_D. The sequence goes on along the minus strand of NZ_CBFHKW010000002.1, from coordinate 5,782 downwards.
ATCCTCGCGCGTCATGCAATTGCGCCTGAGCGCGTGATTGGACATTCCGATATGGCGCCGAGCCGAAAAATCGACCCCGGCGCGCGATTCGATTGGCGGCGTCTCGCGCGTCAGGGATTATCTGTTTGGCCGGAGGTGCAACGTGTCAGTGCGGTCTGTCAGGCGTCTTTTGATGCTGCTCTTGATGCCTTTGGCTATGCGCCTTGTCAGACGCCCGATGCGCGGCTCAAAGCGTTCCGAGATCGCTTTCGGGGGTGCCATGACGGACCCCTTGATGGCTATGATGTTGCCATGGCGCAAAACCTCGCGGCACGTTTCCCCGTTGACCGCAGGGATGTGAACACCTAAGTCGCTACAACGCGGATGGCTGGATAATCGCCGCCTTGGGGTAAACCCTTGGGGGAGGAAAGTCCGGACTCCATTGAGCAAAGGTGCCGGGTAACGCCCGGCGGGGGTAACCCTAGGGAAAGCGCCACAGAGAACAGACTGCCCTCTATACGGGGGTGATGGTGAAACGGTGGAGTAAGAGCCCACCGCGGGACTGGTAACAGGACCGGCACGGCAAGCCCCACCTGGAGCAATGCCAAATAGGGGTCCACTAGCAGGGACTGTGTGCGTTCGCGCATACCGCCTGCGAGGTCGCTCAAGCCTTTGAGACCCGGGTTGGCAGCTTGAGCCTGTTGGTAACAGCAGGCCTAGAGGAATGGTTATCGACGGGGCGCAAGCCCCTGAACAAAATCCGGCTTATAGGCCATCCGCGTATTAAATTCGTTACACTCAAACGCTTGCTCGGCGTTTCTTTTCGTCGCAAAGTGAGCGCGGATATTGAGTTTGGTGAGGGATTAAACATGAGTTTTGTAAAAACATTGGCAACCTTGGCTATAGGCTTCGCGGCGGCAAAAGGAGCGAGCAAAGTGCGCCAGCTTGGCGGTATGGATGGCGTGCGTGACGCGCTGCGCAAATCAGGGTCCGAGGGCGGTTTTGCCGACCAAATGGGTCAGATGGCGGAAAAATTCGGGGTTCCCGGCGGCGCGGACGCTGTGCGTGACATGATGGGCAAATTCGGCAATCAAGCCGCCGATGTGTCTGAGGCGACCGAAGCGGGGCTCGGCTCGCTTATGTCCGCGATGGGGACAGCGGCGACTGCGGGGGCCAGCGGTCTGGGAGATATGTTTGCATCCGTGACGGGTGGAACACCTGTCGGGGGTGCTGCCGAGGACAATGCAAAACTGATGATCAGCGCGATGATCATGGCGGCAAAAGCGGATGGTGAAATAGACGCTGAAGAGCGCACCAAAATACTTGATCACCTTACAGATGCCTCCGACGAGGAAGTCGCGTTCGTCCAAGCACAGCTTGACGCGCCGGTTGATGCGGTCGCGCTTGCTCATGAAGCGGGCGATGCGGCGAAGGTTCAGGTCTATACCGCGGCGCTTATGGCTATTTCTGTTGATACAGATGCGGAAAAAACATTCTTGACCACATTGGCGCAAAGCCTCGGTCTCGACAGTGCGAAAGTCGCTGAAGTCCACGTGTCGATGGGTAAGCCTGTCTTATAAACGCGCAGTCACATCAAAAAATAAACCCGCCACGCGACGGTGACGGGTTTTAGTTTGCAAAAGCGATGGCGAAAGCGGTTGACTCGGGGGGTGAAGCCTATAAAAGGCGGGCTTCAAGGATTTCACGGGATGGCCCGACCACCCGTAGCACAGACGAACTGGAGTTTTAAAAATGGCGAAGCCAACCACGATCAAAATCCGCCTGAACTCGACAGCGGACACGGGCCACTTCTATGTGACCAAAAAGAACGCCCGCACGATGACCGAAAAGATGGTCGTAAAAAAATACGACCCGGTCGCGCGTAAGCACGTTGAGTACAAAGAAGGCAAAATCAAGTAAGCCATCTACTCAGACGAAACATGCTAAACCGCGTGACCTCCGGCAGGTCGCGCGGTTTTTCGTTGTAAGGATACATCCCGCGCCGCCTGCCTTCTCAAGCATCAACAAGAGAGGACAGACCAATGAGTGAGTGTAATCCATTTGAGCCCAATAGTGGGCCTTCGCCGTCATCATCATTATTATCAAGCTTAGGATCTCGGTCTGCGATGGCCGCGCATATGGCCGTGCCGCCCTTTGTCATTCGCACCGCGAAGACGACGGACGCTACCGCCATCGGCGCGCTTTTGCGAACCTGTTATACGGACGGTCTAAAGGCCGACTATCACCCCAATCTGTTGGCGGCGGCACTCCCTATTATTACGCAGCCAAAGGAGAGCCTCATCAGGTCTGGCACGTACTTTGTCTGCGATAGCGGTGAGGGCCATCTGGTGGCCAGTGGAGGGTGGAGTTGGCAGGGTCCGGTGGGTGGAGTTGCCCCACGCGACACAGCGCACCTACGCTACGTTGTGGTCGGGCTGGACTATTTGCGCAATGGGGTCGGGCGTGTGTTGTTGGAGCACATCTTTGCCTCGGCGCGCGCACAGGACGTGCGGCGTTTGATCTGCACATCTACAATCACAGCCGCCGGCTTTTATGAGGCTGTGGGGTTCGAGTGTCGTGGCGATGTGGCCTTGACACTCGGTCCGGGTCTGAGTTTTCCGGCTGTGCAATTGGTCTATGATTTGTAACCGTGTCTCTGCCCACGTTACCACAAAAAAGGCCGCCCAGTGGGGCGGCCTTTTCAATGAAGTGTTTGCGCCTGATTACTCGCGATTGCCCAAGAAGTTGAGCAAGAACATGAACAGGTTGATGAAGTCGAGGTACAGGTTCAATGCGCCCATGATGGCGGATTTTGCGAGCCACTCTGAATCCATCGCATGTGCGTGCGCGATGTAATCGGTTTTGATCTTTTGCGTGTCCCAAGCGGTGAGGCCAGCAAAGATCAACACGCCAATGACGGAAATCGCAAAGTGAAGCGCGGACGATCCGAGGAAGATGTTCACAACGGATGCGACGATCAGGCCGATCAGGCCCATCATCAGGAACGCGCCCATGGCCGACAGGTCTTTCTTGGTGGTGTAGCCGTAAAGCGACAATCCCGCGAACGAGATGGCTGTTACGAGGAATGTCTGCGTGATGGACATGCCCGTAAAGACAAGGAAGATGGAGCTTAGCGAGACGCCCATGATTGCTGCATAAGCGTAAAAGAATGTCTGCGCGCCGGACGCGGAGAGGCGGTTCACGGCAGCACCAAAGGCAAAAACCATGGCGAGCGGCGCGAACATCACGACCCATTTGAGAGGCGACGCGTAGATCGCAACACCAAGACTGGTGAGGTATTTTCCTTCACCCATCATATATTCGGTCGGTGTCGCGGACACTGCTAGGTTCGACAGCGCCCATGCGGCAAGTGCTGTGATCAAAAGGCCCACGGACATTGTGCCGTAAACTTTATTCATATGGGCGCGAAGCCCTGCATCGATCTGCGCAGAGACCCCCGCTGTTTGGGTGTTCTGATGGACGGTGCGATAGTCAGCCATTGACTGTTCTCCCTAAGGCAAACTGGTTTGCCGACCTCAATTTGGTCGGTTCTGGTTTGATATTGGCATGACGGGGAGAGAATTCAAGACAAAGTGGATGGATTTACGCACGAAACAGAGTGTTGCTTGTCACGTAACTGCCGTGATCGCTTTGGGTCATTCAAAAAGACCGCGATGCATGAGGGCGCACCGCGGTCAGGAGCAGGTCGGGGACCTGATAGGGAGTGTGGTTGAGTCGTCCTACGTTTGCTCAGGCGGTCCAATGTGCGGGGACATCCCACGCCGGGCGCGCGGCCTCAGTGTTGGCTTCAGCGCGTGTGAGGCCGATATCGTGCAACATTCGGTCATCAAGTGCCGCAAGCGATTTGCGTTGACGGGCTACGGTGCGGGCGGTCCGCAGGCGTGACAATAGGGATGGCGTGCGTTGTGTACCGCGAATGTGGGAGATGGTCAGGGCGTGCATGGCTCATCCTTTCTTGTTTGTGATGAATTGCGTCAGAAGAATCATTTCCTTTGATGTTTATGCTGCATTGCGCTAAATTCTCAAAACGAATGATTGCACTGACACACATCACGGAGATTGATGAATGGCTCGAAATCTGGATATGACGGCGTTGCGCTCTTTTGTGGCAGTTGCGGACAGTGGTGGGGTGACGCGCGCGGCGGGGTATCTCAACCTCACGCAATCGGCCGTATCGATGCAGCTCAAGCGGCTCGAAGAGAGCCTTGATTGCAAATTGCTTGATCGCTCATCGCGTACAATTTCGCTCACCGCACAGGGCGAGCAAATGCTATCCTACGCACGCCGTATGTTGGATCTGAATGACGAAGCATACGCGCGTTTGACCGCTCAGGAATTTGAGGGCGAAATCGTCCTCGGTGTACCGCACGACATTGTATACCCATCGATTCCACAGGTCTTGCAACAGTTTCACGCCGCCTTTCCGCGGATGCGGGTCACCCTGATTTCGTCATTCACCAAGCAGCTCAAAGAAGATTTTGCGCGCGGCGAATGCGACATGTTTTTGGGCACGGAGGACGCCGCTGATGCGGGCGGCGAAGTTTTGATTGAATTGCCGCTCGTTTGGGTCGGTGCCGTTGATGGGATTGCATGGCGTCAGCGCCCGTTGCGCCTCGCGTTTGAGCATCGTTGCGTGTTCCGAAAAAGCGTTCAAGAGGCGTTGGATGGCGCGGGAATCTCGTGGGAAATGGCGATTGAAAGCGCGCAGTCGCGCACGATCGAGGCGTCTGTCTCTGCCGACCTTGGTGTTCACGCGATGTTGGAGGGGGCGACGCCGCCCTTGTGTGAGCCGGTGCGGCATGGCGGGGCACTCCCCGATCTCCCGTCTAAAAAGGTGACGTTCTACGCCTCTGATTTGATGAAAGGAGAGGCCGCAGACCGGTTGCGTGATTTGATCCGTCAGGCCTATGCACAACGCAGTGCGATGCGTCTCGCCGCTCAGTGAGGTCGGCCTGTTGCGCCCTCCTTATGGCGTGATAATCACCTTGCCCGTTGCCTTGCGCTCTTTGAGCAGCGCGAGGCCATGCTCGGCCTGTTCCAACGGCAATCGGTGGGAGATATGCGGCGCGATTTCGCCCCGTGCAGCCCAGTCAAAGAGCTGTGCCAATGACGCTTTGAGCGGCGCAGGATTGAACCCGAAGTAGGCCCCCCAATAAAAGCCGATCACCGAAATGTTTTTGACGAGCATGTGGTTGGGCTTGAGTGTCGGCAGGTCGCCGCCCGCAAACCCGATCAGTAGAATGCGCCCATCGGGATTCGTAGCGCGAAAACACGCTTCAAACATATCGCCGCCCACAGCATCATAAACGACATCTGCGCCACCCAATGCTTTGAGTTGCGCGCGAATGTCTGGGGAATCGGCGTCTATCAGGTGATCCGCGCCTTTGTCTTTTGCTATGGCCAGCTTGTCCGCGCCGCGCGCAATGGCGATCACTTCAGCGCCCAACAGCTTGCCAACCTCGACCGCTGTAAGGCCCACGCCGCCCGCAGCCCCGGTAACCACAAGGCGCTCTCCCTTTTTTAGTTGCGCCTTGTACGTCAGGGCCATGTGCGATGTACCGTATGCGATTTGCAGCGCGGCGGCATCGTCGAACGTGATGGAATCGGGAAGGGGGATACAGCGCGCCGCCTCGATGTTGGCGTAGGTCGCAAGTCCGCCTTGGCCCGCGAACGCCGCGATGCGGTCGCCAACGCGAAACCCAATGACATCGGTCCCAACGGCATCGATCACGCCCGCCATTTCCAATCCGAGCGTAAAGGGCGGCGTTGGTGTGTCTTGATA
>NZ_CBFHKW010000001.1:83438-116240 GCF_965656515.1 Celeribacter marinus | reverse complement strand
ACATTCGACGCCGTGAAAGTGAAGCCCGAGTGGGTTGATCAGGCCAAAGAACTGGCTCAGTAAGCGATAAGTTAGGAGATACTACCATGGCACATAAAAAAGCAGGCGGTTCATCCCGTAACGGTCGCGACTCAGCGGGTCGCCGTCTTGGCGTCAAGTTGTTCGGTGGTCAGGCAGCAATTGCTGGCAATATCATCGTGCGTCAGCGCGGCACAAAGTTCTGGCCAGGCGAGGGCGTAGGCCTTGGTCGTGACCACACGATCTTTGCAACGACCGACGGTAAAGTCACGTTCCACAAAGGCCTCAAGAAGCGCACGTTTATTTCCGTGCTTCCCGTGGCCGAGGCTGCGGAATAAGTCGACCCGAAACGGTTTGAGAAAATCAGGGGGATCGGCGCAAGCCGGTCCCTTTCTCGTTTCGCGTGTATTTTTGAGCGGGAGACAATTTTAACGAGATGACTCAGGTGGTCTATTAACTCTCGTTGATCTTTTCGAGGTCGATGAGGACAGTCTCGCGCTAGTATAAAGTGTTGATCTCTTTCGCTTGGAGGCGGAGCGGATTGCGTGCGGCCCTTTCGAGGAGGAAAGGACATGACAATGATTATCAAAGGTCTGCCCGAGCGGACAATTGTGCCCGAACTTCAGGCGCACACAGCAATAGAAACCGAGCGGTTTACGCTGCGCGCGGCCCGCAATTCCGATCAGGGCCTTTTGGCGCTCTATGCCGGCGATAAACGTGTGGCGAATGCAACGCGTTCGATTCCCCATCCTTTGCCGCCCGGCGCCACCGAAGCGTTTATCAAACGCGCAAATGATCCGGCGAGGGCCTCACAAACGTGGGTCTTGGATGGTGCGGCACAAGGGCTGTCCGAAGTGTTGGGTGTGATCTCGCTCAAGCCGCTAGACCGCGATCAATGCGAAGTCAGCTTTTGGGTGGCACCGTCTTTTTGGGGCACCGGACTTGCACGCACTGCAGTAAAGGCAATTGTGGACGCCAACCCTTTGAAGTCAAAAACTATTTTTGCATCCATCTTTCAGGACAATCAGGCATCTGCTCGTGTTGTGACTTTTGCGGGGTTTCAATATCTTGGCGATGCCGAAGCGTTCTGTGTCTCGCGCGGGGCGACGGTGAAAACATGGACGTATCTGTGTAAAACCGCCTGAGCGCGATTGTCGTCAGAGTTTCAAACGGACGCACGTGGCAAACGGGCGTCCGTTTTGGTTTTGGATCGGCTCTCGCCCTTACATAACGTGCTTTGATATCTCATCTCACACAACCTGCATTGAGTTTATCGCCCACAGCGGGTAATCCTGCGCCAAAGGCCCCGTTTCGGGGTAGATAAGGACACTGATATGAAATTCCTCGATCTCGCCAAGGTTTACATCCGCTCCGGTTCGGGCGGCAACGGCTGTGTGTCGTTCCGGCGAGAGAAATACATTGAGTACGGCGGCCCGAATGGCGGTGACGGCGGTAAGGGCGGTTCGGTCATCATCGAGGCGGTTGATGGTCTCAACACGCTGATCGACTTTCGCTATCAACAGCACTTTTTTGCACAAAACGGTCAGTCCGGCATGGGCAACAACCGTACGGGGAAAGACGGGCAAGACATATTGTTGCGTGTTCCCGCAGGGACCGAAGTGCTCGACGAGGACGAAGAAACGGTATTGGTCGATATGACCGAGGTGGGTCAAGTCGTTGTGTTTGCCAAGGGCGGCAACGGCGGTTGGGGTAACTCGCATTTCAAAAGCTCCACGAACCAAGCGCCGCGCTCGGCCAATCCGGGCCTTGAGGGGATTGAACGTACCATTTGGCTGCGCTTGAAACTGATCGCGGATGCGGGTCTTTTGGGGCTGCCGAATGCGGGTAAATCGACTTTTCTCGCGGCAACATCCAATGCACGGCCCAAGATTGCGGACTACCCATTCACCACATTGCACCCCAACCTTGGGGTCGTGGGCATTGATGGCGCTGAGTTCGTGGTCGCCGATATTCCTGGCCTGATCGAGGGCGCATCCGAGGGGCGTGGCCTTGGCGATTTGTTCTTGGGTCACGTTGAGCGCTGTGCGGTGTTGTTGCACCTCGTAGATGGCACGTCCGAGGATGTTGTTGGCGACTACCAGACGATTATTGGCGAGATTTCGAACTACAATGATGTGCTTGGCGACAAGCCACGGATCACGGTTCTCAACAAATGCGACAGCCTGCTCGACGAAGAGGTCGAGGAGAAACTTTCCGCCTTGCAAGAGGCCAGTGGCGGGCGCGTCTACACCATGTCGGGTGTGTCCAAGGCGGGTGTAGATACTGTGTTGCGCGCCCTCAAAGCCGAGATTTCGATGGACCGCTTGCGCCTCAAAAAGCTAGAGGCGGGGGATGACGAGGAAGACGAGACGTGGAAACCCTAACCACCGCACGTTTGGCAGACGCACAAACGGTTGTCATCAAGATTGGGTCTGCGCTTCTTGTTGAACACGGTGCCTTGCGCGCGCAGTGGCTTGAGGGTCTGGCCGATGATGTGGCGATGCTACGGGATGGTGGTGCGCGGGTTGTGATTGTCTCCTCCGGCTCCATTGCACTGGGGCGCGGCGTTTTGGGCTTATCTGCGGGTGCACTTCCCCTAGAGCATAGCCAAGCGGCGGCGGCGGCGGGTCAAATCCGTTTGGCACGCGCTTACCAAGAGGCGCTGGAGCCGCGTGACATCAAGACGGCGCAAATCCTTTTGACACTTGAAGATACCGCTGATCGTCGGCGCTACCTCAATGCACGCGCTACGTTGGATGCGCTTTTGACACTCGGCGCGGTGCCGATTGTGAATGAGAATGATACCGTGGCCACGGATGAAATCCGCTATGGCGACAACGACCGTCTGGCGGCGCAAATCGCCGTTATGATCGGGGCGGATCATTTGGTTTTGCTCTCCGATATTGACGGGCTGTACACTGCCAATCCTGCCACAGACCCGAATGCGGTTCACATCGCGCATGTGGATGCCATCACGCCCGAGATTGAGGCGATGGCGGGCGATCCTGTCTCGTCGCTTTCCAAGGGCGGGATGAAGACCAAGATTATGGCGGCCAAAACCGCAATTGCGGGCGGTTGCGCGATGAGCATTGCTCAAGGCGCAGTGATGCGCCCGCTCAAGGCGTTGGTCGAGGGTGGCCGCTCAACCGTCTTTACACCTATGGGGGATCCCGCGCATGCCCGTAAAAACTGGATCGGTGCGATGAAGCCTAAGGGCGATATCGTGGTGGATTTAGGGGCGGTCACGGCGTTGGGACGCGGAAAATCGCTTTTGCCCGCAGGGGTGAAAGAGGTTGTCGGCCAGTTTGGTCGTGGCGATCCGGTTTTGATATTGGGGCCCGATGGGACACGCATTGGTATTGGTCTGACGCGCTACACTTCGGATGAGGCGGCTCAGATCAAGGGCGCGCAAACCACAGATATCGAGGCGATATTGGGCTATTCAGGCCGCGCCGCGTTGATCCACAGAGATGATATGGTGCTATAATGACCGACACAGATATTCACGCGATGATGACCGATATTGGCAAACGGGCAAAAGCGGCGTCGGCCGAATTATCTTATGCCTCTGCCGAGCGCAAACACGCGGCGCTGATTTCGGCGGCGGATGCGTTGTGGGCGCGGCGTGAGGAAATTATCGCAGCCAATGCCAAAGACCTCGCATTCGGGCGCGACAAAGGTCTGACAGACGCCATGATGGACCGTTTGATGCTCGACGAAGATCGTATTCGTTCCATGATGGACGGGTTGCGGACGATCGCGGAGCAAAAAGATCCCGTGGGCGAGGTGATGACCGAATGGGATCGTCCCAACGGGCTCCACATCAAACGCGTGCGCACGCCGCTTGGCGTTATTGGCGTGATTTATGAGAGCCGTCCCAACGTGACGGCGGACGCGGGGGCACTGTGCCTTAAGGCGGGCAATGCGGTGATCTTGCGCGGTGGGTCCGAGAGTTTCCATAGTTCCTGTTTGATCCATGAGTGTTTGCAACAAGGGCTCAAGGACGCAGGTCTGCCCGTGGATGCTATTCAGCGCGTGCCGACTCGTGATCGCGCGGCGGTCAAGGAGCTGCTGACGATGATCGACTATGTGGACGTGATCGTGCCGCGTGGTGGTAAGGGGCTTGTCGGCCTTGTGCAGCGCGAGGCGCGGGTGCCGGTGTTTGCCCACCTTGAGGGCATCGTACATATCTACATCGACAAGGACGCCGATGCGCAAAAGGCGCTTGATGTGGTTGTGAACGCCAAGACGCGGCGCACGGGGATCTGCGGGGCGGCCGAATGCCTTTTGATCCACAAAGATGTCGCTGGTAGTCTTGGCGCAGCGATTGTTGCGGCACTGATCGGGGCGGGCATCGAGGTGCGCGGGGACGCCACTCTTCAGTCGCTGGACGGTGTTGTTGCAGCCACGGATGCAGATTGGGGTTGTGAGTACCTCGATAGCATTATTGCGGCCAAAGTGGTCGATGATGTTGACGGGGCGATTGCCCATATTCACGCCAATTCATCGAGCCACACTGATTGCGTGATCACCGAAAACCCGGAGGTTGTAGCGCGGTTCTTTGAGCGGGTTGATAGTGCGATCGTTATGCATAACTCATCGACGCAGTTTGCGGATGGCGGCGAGTTTGGCATGGGCGCCGAAATCGGGATTGCCACGGGTAAGATGCACGCACGCGGTCCCGTGGGGGCCGAACAACTCACCTCATTTAAATACCTTGTAACCTCGAACGGGGCCACGCGCGCCTAAACGCTAGAGACTGTGGACGACAAAAGCGCGCGTGCGTTGTGGCCCGCGCTTTTGGGTCGGATGCACTACGCCTGAAGCACCAACGCGCCGTCCGGTTCGCTATGCTTGATGCGGCGTGACATCAGATCTGCCTGCAGCGGTGCGAGGGCGAATTGCACTTGGGAGGGTTTGAGCGTGTCCACGTCTTGCACCGCACTCAGGCGCGCCCAAAGTGCAGGATCAGGCTCCAAGCGCTCTGCGCGTGCGACAACAGTCCATTGTCCGTCGTGGTGGCTCACTTGGATCACGCCGCCGCGCGGCATGGCTGTCTCCACACACATCATCATCAGGCACGCGAGTTTGACCTCATCGCGCGCTTGGTCGCCCTCGACCGTCCAATCGTAGGTGAGGCGGTTGGTGGCCAGAGCGTTGCAAATCGCGTGCATCTCTTTTGATCCCGTCATTTGGCCCGCGGAGGCCAGACCAAAGGCGATGCGGAATAATTTCACACGTGCGTTGGCATTGTCGACACTATCGGAGATAAGATTAAGTTCCGAGATGTCGGAGGTGCCAGACAGGCCGAGCAACTCTACACCATTCGATATGGCGCCGATGGGGCTAATGAGGTCATGGCAAATCCGCGAACCGAGGAGGGCGGCAATTTGTGTGGCGTGCTCTTTGGGCATTTTTGAGTCCTTTTTTGACGGGCACGTTTGGAGCTTGAAGACGTATGAAAGACGATATGAACGCGATGCTGGAACCCGGACAGTTGGTCCGTCACCCTACACAAGCAGCGTGGGGAACTGGTCAGGTACAATCCAACATAAATGGTAAATTAACTGTTATGTTTTTGCACGAAGGCAAGGTTGTGATTGATAGCACGCGTATTGCGCTTGTTGCGGTGTATGAGCAGTAGGTAACCAAAATGTGGTTCAGTTCGATCCGGAACTCAACCCCAAGGCGAGTGATTTTTTGAGACCCGACCAAATTGTTGCATTGACGCGACGAAGCCCGTAAGACCCGTCCACCCATTTAACGGAAATATCCCCAATGACTGAGCAGCAGCCGCAGTTCGAATTGCGCTTCGCCTTGAGCGACACGGATTTGCGAGCAGCCCAACGATTGCGCTACCGCGTGTTTGTTGAGGAACTTGGCTCGGACGGCGATATGGTCGATCATGCGTTGCAATTGGAGCGCGATGAGTACGACCCGCACTACGAACACCTTATGTTGCTTGATCACGCGCGCTCGGATGATCCGTTAGAGCAATGTGTGGCGGTCTACCGGCTGTTGACGGGGGAGACGGCGGCGCGGTTGGGCAGTTTCTACACCGAGAGCGAATACGATCTCACCGCACTCAAGACATCGGGAAAACGGTTGCTCGAGCTTGGGCGCTCCTGCGTGGCGCCCGAATACCGTGGGGGCACAGCACTTTTTCATATGTGGGCGGGTCTGGCAAAGTTCGTCTTTGAGGGCGGGTATGACGTCTTGTTTGGTGTGGCCTCGTTTCATGGCACCGATATAGACACACTGGCCGAACCGTTGTCCTTGCTGCACCACCGCCATCTGGCGCCTGAGGCATTGCGGGTGCGGGCCGTTGAGGACCATTATCAGCGCATGGATTTGATTGCAGACGCACAGATTGACCGGCCACGCGCGATGCGGGCCATTCCGCCCTTGATCAAGGCGTATTTGCGCACGGGTGGCACCGTGGGCGAGGGCGCGTTCATTGATCGCGCGTTCAATACGGTTGATGTGTGTTTAATCCTTGAGACAGCGCAGATTTCGCAGCGCCAGAAAAACATGTATATCAAAGGGCACGGCGTATGAGTGATCCACTTTGGCATAGCGATATTGCGCCCGTAGATCCGGTTGCTGTGCGTGGCGGGACGCTGCGTGCGTTGCGCCGTGGGCTGCCTATCTTGGTGTTGATTGGTGTGTGCATGGTGCTGATGTTGGCAACACGCATGGGGGAGCGTCTGGTCGTGGGCGCGCGTCGTCCGTGGTCCTCGGTCTTCCCGCGTTTTGTGTCACGTACATCGCTGCGGCTGATGGGGCTGCGTTTGGAGGTCGTGGGTCAGCCGATGCGCCATCACGGTGCGGTGGTAGCCAATCATTCGACATGGCTCGACATTTTTGTCCTCAACGCGGTGCAACGGATTTTCTTTGTGTCTAAAGCCGAAGTGGCGGACTGGCCGGGCATTGGCACGATGGCCAAATCAACAGGGACGGTGTTCATCAATCGGGATCGCAAAGATGCGGCCAAGCAAAAGCAGCTGTTCGAAGATCGGTTACACATGGGGCATAAGTTGTTGTTTTTCCCCGAAGGCACGTCCAGCGATAGCCTCAGGGTCCTTACGTTCAAACCGACATTGTTTGCGGCGTTCTTTGCACCGCAATTGCGTGATGAGGTCTATATCCAACCCGTGAGCGTCGCGTACCGCGCCCCCGAGGGGGAGGAGGCACGGTTTTACGGGTGGTGGGGCGATATGGATTTTGCGCCCTCCTTGATCAAGGTGCTCAAAACACCGCGTCAGGGCAGCGTCCGTGTCACCTTTCACGATCCGATTGCGGTGGCGGATGTGGCCGACCGCAAGGAAATGGCGCGCTTGTGTGAGCAGGCCGTGCGTGGCGGCCTGCCCGAAACGCCTAGGGAGTTCTTAGGCGCGTAAAGTACTTAGGATATCGCGTCGATGAAGGATGTGAGGGCTGCGACAGGATCATCTGTGCCCCAAATTTCATCACCGATGGCAAAGAAGTCTGTAACCGCCGAGAGGTCGCGGGTGAGATCGAGGGTCAATGCGCCTTCGGCCACAACAGGCACTTCGATCATGGCGGACCACCACGCAAACAGCTCTTTGTCTGCTTTGGTGCCATCGCCCAATCCCGTGTCGCCGACAGGTCCAAAGGAGACGTAATCCGCGCCTATTTCGGCGGCGGTCATGCCGTCATGCTTTGACGCGCCACAGTAAGTTCCGATAATGGCATCATCGCCCAAGGCCTTGCGTACCTTGCGAATGGTGCGCGCCCCGTCCGTGAGGTGAACACCGTCAAGGCCGTGACGCTCGGCCAAGGCCACATGGGTATCGATCACGATGGCCACATCATGGGTATGACAGACTTCACGGCACGCATCAGCCGCGCGGCCCAAGGCCTCTTCGTCTTTGGTGGCCAGTGACAGGCGCACGCACGCGACATCATGGGCCTCGAGAACGGCGGCCAGTTGTGCGGGGAATGTCTCAACGTCAAGCACGGCTGGCGTGACGAGATACAGTTGTGGGCGGTCGGTTTCGCCAGTGTCAGTGTTGGTGTCTGTGGTGGTGTGGTCGGACATGTGTTGATCCTGTGGATGATCCAAAAGGGGCGGTTTGCCCCCCTATAACGTCTTTGCGCGGCGGCGGGAAGGCTTGCAAGCGTGACCGCATCCCCCTATCACGCCTCATCCGCACACTGACCTATGAGAGACTGTTCCCATGAACGATACTCCGTCCGATACAACGCCCAACACACCGTCCGAGATGACGCCCGATCCTGCGGCGACCTCAGGTCCAACGCCCGCGTTTGTTCTGGTGCGTCCACAGATGGGCGAAAACATCGGCGGGGCGGCGCGTGCCATGTGGAATTTCGGCCTTGACCGGATGCGGGTTGTGGCACCGCGTGACGGTTGGCCCAATGAAAACGCGGTGGCTATGGCGTCTGGTGCGGGGCGTCTCTTGGATGAGGCCGCGCATTTTGAAAGGGTGCAAGACGCGATTGGCGATTGTGATTACGTCTTTGCGACCACGGCACGGATGCGCGATATTACAAAGCCGGTGATGAGCCCTGAACGTGCGATGGAGCACGCGCGTGCCATCATTGCACAAGGCGGCAAAGTGGGTGTGATGTTTGGCCCCGAGCGTGCAGGGCTTGAAAATGATGACGTGATCCAAGCCAACGCGCTGATCTCTATTCCTGTGAACCCTGAATTCCCCTCGCTCAACCTTGCCCAAGCGGTGTTGCTCACCGCCTATGAATGGCAACGCCAAACCACGGATGTAATCCCTGAAACGGTGATCATGGCCAGTACGGATTGGGCCGGTCTGGTCGAGGTGCAAAAACTTGCGGATCATTATGAGGAAACACTGGAGACAGCAGGCTTGTTCTACCCTCAGGACAAAGCCGCGTCGATGAAGGCCGTGCTGCGCAATATGTGGAGCCGTATGCCGTTGACCCGCGCCGATGTGCAGGTGTTTCATGGGATGATCCGTCAAATGAAGCGGTGGAAAGAGCGCGGCTAGACCTAGACCTTTTGCCGCGCCTGTTTTGCGCGGTTCTGGGCGAGTGAGCGCGCTTGTTCGCTTGCCCTTGGGCTGTCACAACCCTAGTTTCGGGTAAGACCAAAAATAAGGGACCGCACCATGGCGCAAAATCGCTCGATCTTCGAGGACGTCACCACCACTCAAAAGCCGAACCGCCCACCGCGTGGCGGATTGATTGATAAAGGCCAACAGGGCGCGCGTGGCGCAATACGTATCTGGCTGTTTGTGCTGTTTGCGATGGTTATGGCGATGATTGCCGTGGGCGGTTTGACACGTCTGACCGATAGCGGTCTGTCGATCACCGAGTGGAAACCCGTGACGGGAGCCATGCCACCGACCTCAGAGGCCGCGTGGGCCGAAGAATTCGAAAAATACAAACAAATCCCCGAGTACGCCTTGCAAAACGAGGGCATGAGCCTCTCGGAGTTCAAGCATATCTATTGGTGGGAATGGGGACACCGCCAGTTGGGCCGCACGATTGGTTTGGTTTGGGCGCTTGGCTTTCTCGGGTTTGCCGTGGCGCGCAAAGTGCCGTCTGGGTGGTATCCGCGCCTCTTGCTGATCGGGGCCTTGGGTGGGCTTCAAGGTGCAATAGGGTGGTGGATGGTCGCCTCAGGCCTTGAGGGGGAACGCCTTGATGTCGCCTCCTACCGTTTGGCCACGCACCTTGGTCTGGCCTTTGTGATCCTCGGGTTTATTGCGTGGTTCGTGTTCCAACTGGGACGCTCAGAGGCGCAAATGCTGCAAGCGCGCCGTGCGGGGGATGCCAAACTGTTTGGCATGTCTACAGGGCTTTTGCATTTTGCGTTCTTGCAAATTCTGCTCGGCGCGTTGGTCGCGGGGATTGATGCGGGGCGTGGGTATACGGATTGGCCACTCATGGGCGGTCAGATCCTGCCCCCTGATCCGTTTGAATTGACGCCCGTTTGGCGCAATTTCTTTGAGAACGCCGCGACCGTCCAGTTTATTCACCGCATGGCGGGGTATCTGTTGTTTGCTTTCGGGATCGTGGTTTGGCTCAGGGGCCGTAAATCCGCGAGCCGTGCCACAGTGCGGGCGTTCAATGCCATGGTGGCGATGTTGGTCGCACAGGTCGTTTTGGGCATTGTGACGGTGATCTATGGTGCACCTTTGGCGCTTGGCCTTGCGCATCAAGTGGGCGCAGTGGCGTTGTTCGTGCTGATCTTGCGCGCACGGTTTATGAGCCGCTATCCTGCGGCGTACTCTCTTCGCGAGGGGCTATAAGATGTCGGCATATAACGATCTCATGGCGTTTGACCGCGAAACGCAGGCGTTGGGACAGATCGCGGGGCGCCTTGGTTGGGACCAAGAGACGATGATGCCGCGTGGTGCGACCGCGCAGCGCGGCGAGGAGTTTGCGGCCCTTGAGGGCGTGTTACACGCGCGCCGCGTTGATCCGCGCATTGGCGATTGGATTGCGGCGATTGATACGGGGTCGTTGGACGCCGTGGGGCAGGCAAACCTGCGCCATATTGAACGTTCTTATGCACGCAATACCAAAGTGCCCGCACGCTTGGCGTCCGAGTTGGCGCGTGTGACGTCGATGGCGCAAGGGGTCTGGGCGCAGGCCCGCGCGGCTGAGGATTTTGCCGCCTTTGCGCCGACCTTTGAGCAGGTGGTGCAGTTGCGCCGCGAAGAGGCCGCGGCACTGGCGCAAGACACCGACCTTGGGGTGTGGGACGCATTGCATCAAGACTATGAACCCGGCTCGTCGGGGGCGCAGCTGGATGCGATGTTTGGCGCGTTGCGTCCGCGTCTGGTGGCGCTACGAGACAAGATTATGGGTGCGGATCAGCCCAAAGGGGTCAGCGGAACCTTCGACGAGACCGCACAACTGGCCCTGTCTGACGAGATCGCCAAGACATTCGGGTATGATTTCAACTTCGGTCGGATCGACAAGGCGGTTCATCCGTTTTCGAGCGGCTCCGGCCATGATGTGCGCATCACCACGCGCACCTCTGCCACTGATCCGTTCAACTGCCTGTACTCCACCATCCACGAGGTGGGCCACGCGTGCTACGAGCAAAACATATCGGATGACTACCTGTTAACGCCATTGGGTGCGGGTGTGTCGATGGGCGTCCACGAAAGCCAGTCACGCATATATGAAAACCAGTTGGGCCGATCTCAGGCGTTTACATCCTATCTATATGGTCGGATGCGCGATGTGTTTGGCGATTTCGGGATCGACAGCGAGGCGGGCTTTTTCGCCGCCGTGAACCGCGTCACACAAGGGTTCATCCGCACCGAGAGCGACGAAGTGCAATACAACTTGCATGTCTTGTTGCGCTTCGATCTAGAGCGTCAGATCATTGCGGGCGATCTCGATGTTGCGGACCTCCCGGCGGCATGGAACGCGCGGTTTGAGGCCGATTTCGGCGTCAAGGTCGACACGGTATCCAATGGCTGTTTGCAAGATGTGCATTGGCCCGTTGGCTTGTTTGGCTATTTTCCGACCTATTCGCTCGGCAATGTGTATGCGGGGTGCTTGCATCAGGCCTTGCGCGGCGCGGTGCCTGATCTCGATGCGCAACTGGCGCAGGGCAACACGGGTGCTGCCACCGCGTGGCTCGGTCAAAACCTTCAACAGTTTGGCGGGCTGCGCGCGCCGCACGACACCATTGAACACGCCTGTGGCTTTGTGCCATCCGAGGCTCCGTTGCTGGACTATCTCGAAGAGAAGTTCGGCGCGATTTACGGGTTTTAACGCGATGACATTGCTCATGGATCACGCTGCCCTAGAGACCTTTGTGGCGCAGGAATTTGCGCAAGTGGCTGATATCCTATCGGTCCACGCGGTTAGCGAGGCGGGTGTCACGCTCAAACTGACGCCCACGCAGGCGCATCTGCGCCCGGGCGGCACGGTGTCAGGCCCGTCAATGTTCATGCTTGCCGATGTTGCATTGTATCTGGCGATCTTGTCGCGGATCGGTCCCGTGGCCTTGGCTGTAACGACAAATGCCCACATCGATTTTATGCGCAAGCCGGCGAGCGATGCGCCGCTATACGGTGAGGCAACCCTGTTGAAATTGGGGCGCAGCCTAGCCGTGGGGCAGGTGGCAATTCGAAACGCCGGTAGCGATGATGTTTTGGCACAGGCCTCAATGACCTATGCTATTCCGCCCAAACGCTAGTCGCGGTTTGCGGCGAACCACGGCGCGACACGGGCGCGGATAAAGGGCCAAAGGGCGGGGCCGCCCCGCGCCACTTTTACGCCAACACGGGCGTCAAGTTGATCAAGCGTGACGTTGTACGTGCGCCATGATCCGCCATCACTGGCCAGATTGTGCAACACGGGCTGGGCGCGGTCGATGCTTTTGGCGTAAATCGCGGTTGGTGTTTGAGCGGCTTCGAACTCTTCCCAAATGACCCGTAGCGCGGCCCCTTCGCCCTCGGGCAATAGCCCGAACAGGCGGTCAGCGGCCTTGATTTCGGCGGCTTCCTGCGCGGCTTGAGCCTCGGCCGTGATTGCGCCGTGGATGGGTGTGTCGCCCGCGTCGACCTCGACAATGTCGTGCAACAGCATCATTTTGAGCGCGCGGGCAAGGTCGATTTCGCCGTGGGATTGATCGGCCAAAGTGAAGGCATAAAGCATCACATGCCACGAATGCTCCCCCGAATTTTCACGGCGCGACCCATCCGCGATCGGCGTCGCTCTGAGTACCAGTTTGAGGCGATCCGCCTCGCACCAGTAGTCAAACCGCGCCTGCATCACCGGATCGGTCGGCGTGCCCTCGAATGTGGCTTTGGTAAAGGCATACAGATCGGGCAAGATGGCCTTGGTTTTGGTCGCACGCCCTTCGCGCAGGTTGCGCTCGACGATGCCGCGTTCCTCGTCCAATTGCGTGGGCGCACCGAGGCATTGCAGCGCAGGGGCTAGGAAATCTATGGCCTTGGCATAGCGCGCGGTGGGCGTTTGCATCGCCTCGAACTCTTCCCAAATAGCACGAAATGCGGTGCCTTGATCGTCGGGGAGTAGCCCATAGAGGCGATCGGCGGCCTTGGCCTCAAGGGCCGCCACGGACACAGGATCGTGTGAGATATGAATAGGGTGGTCGCCCGCGTCGATCTCAACGAGATCGTGCAGGATCAACATTTCAAGCGCGCGGTCGAGGTCGACATCTGCCGCCGCCAATGGCGCAAAGATCAACGCAGCCAGACAGGCGTGCCAGCTATGTTCGGCAGAGTTTTCGAACCGCGAGCGGTCCATGACCTGATTGGCGCGCAACACCGATTTGAGGCGATCGGCCTCCATCAAGAACGCAAATTGTTTCTCGAGCCGCTGCGCCTTTTGGGTCAAAGTGCGTGCCTCAGTATTCAATGTCGTCCTCGGCAGACGGGGGCGGTGCGGAGGCCGCTTTGCCCGCTTTGGCCTCGGCAATGCGTTGTAGCAAGTAGTCGCGGCCACGTTTTTCGGACAGGCGCACACGGGCGGCGGTCAAGTACGCCTCCTGTGTGGTCACAGACCCCGCGCCAATCACACGTGCAATGTCTTGGATCACCTCTTCGTTTTCGAAAAGCTCCAAGGCCGCGATCGTGTCTTTTGCCAATTGGTCGGCGAGGTCTTCTGTGATGCCCATCGGTGTCGCTCCTTAGCGGGTGTTTTCGGTCAGACGACGACGCACGTAGCCGTCCACGTGACCAATCATGTCTTCCATGTGCGGATCTTCAAAGAAGTGTCCGGCACCTTCGATCTCGGTGTGGGTGATGGTGATGCCCTTTTGCTCATGCAACTTGCCCACAAGGGTGTGGGTGTCTTTGGGCGGGGCCACTCGGTCGGCTGTGCCGTTGATGATCAGACCGCTCGACGGGCAGGGGGCCAGAAACGAGAAGTCGTACATGTTGGCGGGCGGAGCCACAGAGATGAAGCCCGAGATTTCAGGACGGCGCATCAGCAATTGCATGCCGATCCACGCACCGAACGAAAAGCCCGCAACCCAGCAATGTTTGGCATTGGGGTTGAGCGATTGCAGGTAATCAAGCGCGGAGGCCGCATCAGACAGCTCACCGATGCCTTGATCGTATTCACCCTGCGAGCGGCCCACGCCGCGAAAGTTGAACCGCAAAACGGTGAAGCCCATTTTGTGGAACGTGTAGTGCAGGTTGTAGACAACGCGGTTGTTCATCGTGCCGCCAAACTGCGGGTGCGGATGAAGGATGATGGCGATTGGCGCATCTTTTTCGCGTTGCGGGTGGTATCGGCCTTCCAGTCGGCCTTCTGGGCCGGGAAAAATCACTTCGGGCATGTCGGTCCCTGTCTCCTCATGGCGCCCCGCGTGCGCCGCTAATGGATAGCGGCGCGGGACGTGCCGTATCGGCAGATGAATTTGCGCTCGTATCTGCTTATGAACCGCTTTATAATTGACGAAATCGCTCAGGTAATTTAGAAACGTTCTAAATTACCTGTTCTGGTCCATCGTGGTCCGGCGCAGGATGTCACTCAGGTAAGGGGCCATGCCGCCTACGTCAATGTTTTTGCGCCAATTTTAC
The DNA here is from genome assembly GCF_965656515.1 of Celeribacter marinus. Classification (GTDB taxonomy): domain Bacteria; phylum Pseudomonadota; class Alphaproteobacteria; order Rhodobacterales; family Rhodobacteraceae; genus Celeribacter; species Celeribacter marinus_D. The sequence goes on along the minus strand of NZ_CBFHKW010000001.1, from coordinate 101,685 downwards.
GGCTCATAGGCGTAGATTCGGCTTCTGATTGGTGATTGGTTCGGTTCTGGTCGGTTGAGGGCGCTTTTTTTGCGCGTTCAGGTCGCACGGGGGCTGCAAGGGCGAGTGTGATAGGCGCTCAATTCGGCGCGCAAAGGATAGATACGCATGAAGTTGTCAACAAAAGGTCGCTACGCGATGGTTGCTCTGACCGATTTGGCGCTGCTGCAAGAGGGGCGGTTGCTGTCTTTGGCTGAGATCGCCAAGCGTCAGGATATCTCGTTGCCCTATCTGGAACAGTTGTTCGTCAAGCTGCGCCGTGCCGAATTGGTGGCGTCCGTGCGCGGACCTGGTGGGGGCTACAAATTGGCGCGCCCCGCCTCGGAAATCCGCGTGTCCGATATTTTGTCGGCTGTTGATGAAACGGTATCGGCCATGCACACGGGGGCGGGCGCATCGGGCGGCGTTTCTGGCAGTCGTGCGCAGTCTATGACCAATCGCCTGTGGGAAGGGCTATCGGCGCATGTCTATGTTTTCTTGCACCAAACCCGACTGGCGGATGTTGTGCAAAACGAATTGCGACCCTGTCCTGCCGTGCCGCATCTGTTCGAAGTTGTGGATGAGCTCCCAATTGAGCAAGACACTTGAAATCTGAAAGCTGCCCCTTTGAAAACTGTTCGCACATACCTTGATTACAACGCAACTGCGCCTTTGGTGCAGGTGGCGCGTGAAGCTATGGTCGCGGCGATGGATGTGGTTGGAAACCCGTCCTCTGTCCACGCCGAAGGGCGTGCGGCAAAAGGTATTTTGGAGCGCGCACGCGGGCAAGTGGCTGAGGCCTTTGGCGCGTCAGGTGCCGATATTGTTTTCACGTCCAGCGCCACCGAAGCGGCCGCTTTGGCGATGGCGGGGCGGGAGCTGCATTGCGCCGACATTGAGCATGAGGCGGTGTCCTCATGGGCAATCCGCGATTTGGCCGTGGATGCATGTGGCGCGGTGAATTGCACAAATCGAACACAAAGCGCGGTTCAACTGGCCAATTCAGAGACTGGAATTGTACAAAAGCTACAAGAGGGCTTTGCGGTGGTCGATGCCACCCAAGGGTTCGGAAAATTGCCTGTGGCGTTCAACTGGCTTGGGTGTGACATGGCGTTGATCTCTGCGCACAAGATTGGCGGCCCAAAGGGCGTTGGCGCATTGGTGCTCAAACAAGGCTTGGACGTCACCGCGCGGATCACCGGCGGGGGTCAGGAAATGGGGCGCCGCTCTGGCACCGAAAACCTGATCGGGATCGCGGGGTTCGGGGCTGCGGCTGTGGCTGCGGCGCGTGATCTTGCGGACGGCGTTTGGGACCGTGTGGCACAGCTGCGCGATCATTTGGAAGCCCGCCTTGAGAGTGAGGCGCATGGCTCCATATGTGTAGGCAAGGGGCAGACACGTTTGCCCAACACGCTGTGTCTGATCACGCCCGATTGGAAGGGCGAGACACAGGTGATGCAGATGGATTTGGCGGGATTTGCGGTCAGCGCAGGGTCGGCCTGTTCCAGTGGCAAGGTCAAGGCGTCCCGCGTCTTGCGCGCCATGGGATATTCGGATGGCGAGGCCTCATGCGCAATGCGCGTGTCGCTAGGCCCACAGACAACGATGGATGAGATTGAGCGGTTTGCCGATGCTTGGCTGGCCGCATATGCCCGAAAAAACGGGCGGCTTGAGATAAAAAGCGGGGCCGCTAGAGCCCCCGAGACACGCACACGAAGGAGACATCCAAATGGTGGATGACGTTCAGGTCAAAGACGGTGTTGAAGAAGAAACAGTTGCGGCCGTACAGGCGCTTGCGGGCACCTACAAGTACGGGTGGGACACCGACATCGAGATGGAATATGCGCCCAAGGGTCTCAATGAGGACATTGTGCGTCTGATCTCGGCTAAGAACGAAGAACCCGAATGGATGCTCGAGTGGCGTCTTGAGGCGTTCCGTCGTTGGCTGACGTTAGAAGAGCCTGATTGGGCCATGGTCGACTATCCCGAAATTGATTTTCAGGACCAGTACTACTACGCGCGTCCCAAATCGATGGAAACCAAGCCAAAATCACTTGATGAAGTCGATCCCAAATTGCTTGCCACGTATGAAAAGCTTGGCATCTCTCTGAAAGAACAGATGATTTTGGCCGGCGTTGAGGGTGCGGGCGATGTGCCTGCGGATGGCGCGAATTCGGAGCGCAAGGTTGCCGTGGACGCGGTGTTCGACTCCGTCTCTGTTGGCACGACCTTCAAGAAAGAGCTCAACAAAGCGGGCGTGATTTTCTGTTCGATCTCCGAGGCGATCAAAGAGCACCCCGAGTTGGTCAAGAAATACCTCGCCTCCGTGGTGCCGATTTCCGACAACTATTACGCGACACTCAATTCGGCTGTGTTTTCGGACGGTTCGTTCGTCTACATCCCGCCCAACACGCGCTGCCCGATGGAATTGTCGACCTATTTCCGCATCAACGCTGAAAACACCGGCCAGTTCGAGCGCACGTTGATCATCGCGGATGAGGGATCGTATGTGTCCTACCTTGAAGGCTGTACCGCTCCCAAACGCGATGTGGCCCAATTGCACGCCGCGGTGGTCGAAATCGTGATCCTGGATGACGCGGAAGTGAAATATTCCACGGTGCAAAACTGGTTCCCGGGCGACGAAGAGGGCAAGGGCGGCATCTACAACTTTGTGACCAAACGCGCGGATTGTCGTGGCGATCGGTCCAAAGTGATGTGGACGCAAGTTGAAACCGGATCTGCGGTGACGTGGAAATATCCATCATGCGTGCTGCGCGGCGACGACAGTCAGGGCGAGTTCTATTCCATCGCCATCACCAACAACATGCAACAGGCCGACACCGGCACAAAGATGATTCACTTGGGCAAGAACACCAAGTCGCGGATCGTGTCCAAAGGCATCTCGGCGGGCCGTGCGCAAAACACCTACCGCGGTCAGGTGACAATGCACCCCAAAGCCAAAAACTCGCGCAACTACACCCAGTGCGATAGTCTTTTGATTGGCTCTAAATGCGGCGCGCACACCGTTCCGTACATCGAGGTCAAAAACAATTCGTCCCGCGTCGAACACGAGGCCACCACATCCAAGGTGGATGACGATCAACTGTTCTATTGCCGCTCGCGCGGGATGGACGAAGAGGAGGCGGTTGCCTTGGTCGTCAACGGGTTCTGCAAGGACGTGTTGCAAGCGCTACCAATGGAATTTGCGATGGAAGCCCAACAGCTTGTCGCAATCTCCCTCGAAGGGTCTGTGGGCTGATGAAGACGCGCGCGCTGCTTTATCAGACATTGATTGCGACCGCCCTTTGGGGGCTTGGCATGGTGTGGTTGTTTGATTGGCCACGCGACAAAATCCTCGCGCCGCTTTTGTTTTTTGCCGCCACCTATTGGGTGATCGGCCGGATTATCGGGTTAATCGTTGCGAAAAAGGACGAGACATGATCATCACCACCACACCCTCAATCGAGGGGCGCACGATCAGTGACTATTGCGGCATCGTCACGGGCGAGGCCATCATGGGCGCAAACGTTGTGCGCGATCTGTTTGCAGGCATCACCGACATCATTGGCGGGCGATCGGGCGCGTATGAGCAAAAGCTGGGGCAGGGACGCGAAACTGCGTTGCGCGAGATGGAAGAGCGCGCAGCTCAACTTGGTGCAACCGCAATTGTTGGTGTCGATCTCGATTACGAAGTGATCAACAACATGCTGATGGTGTCCGCGTCTGGCACCGCCGTTAAGCTCACATAGAGGATCGAATATGACCCCTGATATGCTTCCCACACTGGCGCTCTCGACAATGGGCGTGGCCGTTGGCGTCTTTATCGGTGCTCTGATCGGCATCAATATCGCCAAGCGCAATACGGGCGTTAGCCCCAACTGGTTGTTTCGTGGATCGGTCTATGCGACGGCGTTTTTGGCGTCGATGGGAGCGTGGTTCGTTGCGGTCGTGTTCAAGGGGCTTCTTGGTTAATTCGCTATGACACGCTGCAATGATCATATTTCGATGCACATACTGCCCGAATATCGCCTTATTGGTGCGGTAGCCGTTGGGGCGTGGGGTATCGAGTATCGTTCTTGCAAAGGGTCTGATCATGGACGCATCGCAACACAGGTTTTATCAACGGATGAACGCGTCTGGTCATGGATCACACGCGAATACGCCTCTTGCGGGACCAAGCAAGAACAAACAGTTCGCGAGAAATCAGCATCTATCGGCCATGTTGGAGCGTCACGAGGCCTTGATCGGTCAAACGAAGCGGTCGCAGTTTCGCCGCGATCCCGTGGCCGCAATCGCGCCCTATCTGTCCGTGTTTCTCGCCTTTGCAATGGGCGGATTGGCCGCGATCATCGCCTTATTCGTGCGGTTCCAGTTGGCGGGACAAGTGACCTCGCCGTTGTCGCCAGATGTGGAATTGACGCTGGATATCGTCTTTGCCATCGCCATCGCGTTTATGCTGCGCGAAGTGGTGTCGCTCAGTGCGGTCAAACGCATGGGGGCGCAATTTGCCGGCATCTTGTTGGCAATTGTAACGATGCACAACGTGGTTCACGCCATGCCGGAGCCATTCGCACGCCTGTTTTCACCAGCTTGGGTGAGCAACGTTCAAGCCACGACAGACGCGGGCACCTTGCAGTTTCGTGGACACAGCTTCCAGCTGTAACGACTGGGATAGCTGCCTTAACGTCAGTTAATACTTTTTCAGTTTCGTCGCAGTGTCGTCATCTTTCGATCCCATTTGGCCGCCAAAACAGCCTTCTATACGGACAGAATTTCCGCACGGGAGAGCAAAAGCCTCATGAATATGACGCAACAAAAACAGTTCAGCGACCGCATTACACGCATTCAAGCGGGCGGGGCCAACACATGCGCAACCGTCTACTGCGGCGCGCAAAGTATCAATACGCCAAAGGGCCAAGCGGTGGAGGGCGTGCTCGTGCGCGGGCAAGCACCAGCACCGAGCACGCTCACCAAGTCACGTTTGATGCGCGCGGGTCTTCGATCCGGTTTGGCGCAGGTCAGTGTCTTGGGCGGGATTTTGGCGGCCTATATCCGCTACGTCGGCGCGTAACCACCGCCCGACCCGCCTCTCATTTCGTCGCGCGCCACGCTGCGCTCGACACCGTCACCCTAAAAAATAACACGCACAAAACTGCTCGCCAATCCGTCTTGGATTGCGCGGGCCGTTCCTCGTTGAAAGGATAGACTATGTTGGAAATCAAAAACCTAAACGTCAAACTCGAAGAAGAGGACAAACAGATCCTCAAGGGTGTCGATCTGACAATTGGTGAGGGCGAGGTTCACGCCATCATGGGGCCAAACGGCTCTGGCAAGTCGACCACATCTTATGTTCTGTCGGGCCGTGATGGTTACGAAGTGACAGACGGCACGGTTATGATGGACGGCGAAGATGTGTTGGCCATGGAACCCGAAGAGCGCGCCGCGGCGGGTATCTTTCTTGCGTTTCAATACCCCGTTGAAATTCCGGGCGTGGGCAACATGACGTTCTTGCGCACAGCCGTAAACGCACAGCGCAAAGCGCGTGGCGAGGACGAGTTGTCAGCGGGCGAGTTTTTGAAGATCGTGCGCGAAAAGGCCAAAAGCCTTAAGATCGACGCAGAGATGCTCAAACGCCCCGTCAATGTCGGCTTCTCAGGCGGTGAGAAAAAGCGTAATGAAATCCTACAGATGGCAATGCTTGAGCCAAAGGTTTGTATCCTTGACGAGACAGACTCCGGTTTAGACGTTGACGCCATGAAATTGGTGGCTGAGGGCGTGAACGCACTGCGCGATGGCAAACGGTCCTTTGTCGTGATCACGCACTACCAACGTCTTTTGGACTACATCAAACCCGATGTCGTGCACATCATGGCGGCGGGTCGTATCGTCAAATCTGGTGGTCCCGAGTTGGCCCTTGAGGTCGAGCACAACGGCTACGCCGATATTCTCAAAGCTGAGGGGGTAGAGGCTTAATGACACGCGCACAGCAACTGCAACGCAAACTCGACGCCACGGCTACGCGCGTTCAGGGCATGGCTCTGCCGCAGGGCGCAGGTTGGGCAAATGACGCCCGCCAAGATGCGCTTAGCCGTTTGTTGTCGATGGGTCTGCCCGAAGGGCGTGACGAATACTGGCGCTGGACGCGGCCCGACACGCTCACGGTGCAAGATGCACCACAAGCGGCGGTCTTTCATGTCGATGAGACACCGATGTTTGACGCGATTGATCGTTTGAAAATCGTGTTTGTCGACGGTGTGTTTGACGCTCAGGCCTCTGACGATCTGACGGGTGAGAACCTTGAAGTAATGCGCCTGTCTGATGCTTTGGCGACTGACATTCATTGGGCGGCCGAGCTTTACGGCAAGATCGAGACCAAATCCCAAGTTCCGGTTCAACGTCCTTTGGCGGCGATGAACACGGCGTTTGCAACGGACGGTGTTGTGATCCGCGCCACGGGCAAGGTCGCGCGTCCTGTGAACCTAATCTATTTGCACGGCTCCGAGAACTCAGATGCGATTTTGCACCATGTGATCAAGTTGGACGCAGGCGCGGAATTGACCGTTTTGGAAAACGGCCCTGCGGCGGCGCGGTTCAACAAGGTGATGGAAATCGACGTGGCCGATGGCGCGTCTTTCCACCATGTGCGCACGCAAGGGCGCGACCATGAACGCCGCGCGGTGACACATCTGTTCGCCACCATCGGCAAAGAGAGCCTGTTTAAATCGTTCACGATGACCGCCAACGGTGTGCTGACGCGCAACGAGGTCTATCTGGAGATCAACGGCGACGATAGCATGGCGCATGTGGCCGGTGCCGCTATGGGGGACGGTGCGTTTCATCACGATGACACCGTGTTCATCACCCATGATGCCGAGCGCGGCGAAAGCCGTCAGGTGTTCAAAAAGGTGTTGCGCAACGGGGCCAAGGGCATTTTCCAAGGGAAAATCCTTGTCAAAGACGGGGCGCAAAAAACCGATGGCTACCAGATTTCGCAAGCGCTTTTGCTTGATGAGGACAGCCAGTTCCTCGCCAAGCCCGAGTTGGAGATCTATGCGGACGATGTGATTTGTTCGCACGGCTCCACCGTGGGCGCGATTGACGAGACGGCGTTGTTCTACATGCAATCGCGCGGCGTTGGTCGCAAAGAGGCGACCAATCTGTTGACCCTCGCGTTTTTGAACGAGGCCATCGAGGAAATCGAAGACGAAGCGATTTCGGCCGATATCCTAAGCCGCCTTGAGGGTTGGCTTTCACGGCACGGGCGCTAAGTCATTGGGCGTTGCCGGCGATATCATACGCACTTACCGCGCTCCGCGTGCGGTGGTGCGCCACCGGATTGGCCCGAGCGAGAATGAGGGTGGGGCCTTGGTCACGCTCATGCTTGCGTGTGGGCTTATTTTTGTGGCGCAGTGGCCACGTTTGTCGCGCGCGGCATTCGAGACGGGGCAGGACGTGCAAATGTTGATTGGCGGGACGCTGTTGGCGTGGCTGTTCATGATGCCTTTGGTGTTTTACACGCTTGCGGCGGTTTTGACGGCGCTGTTGCGGTTGATCGGCGGGCGGGCCTCTGGCTACGAGGGGCGAATGGCCACGTTTTGGGCGCTGCTCGCGGCGGCCCCGCTTTGGCTGCTATGGGGTTTGACGGTAGGGTTCATCGGGCAGGGGCCAGCGGCCACGGTGACCGGTGCGTTGGCGCTTGTCGCCGTCTTGATATTTTGGGGGGCGGGCCTGCGAGAGGTCGCCTTTCCACAAGAAAGATGACTGATATGTTCGATGTTCAAAAAATTCGCTCCGACTTTCCGATTTTGTCGCGTCAGGTGAACGGTCAGCCGTTGACCTACCTCGACAATGGCGCATCGGCGCAAAAGCCGCAGGTGGTCATCGACGCGATTACCAAGGCGTATGCCGAAGAATATTCCAATGTTCACCGTGGCTTGCACTTTTTGTCGAACCTTGCGACCGACAAATACGAAAGCGTGCGTGGCATTGTTCAGCGGTTTCTCAATGCCGGATCGGAGGATGAAATCGTATTCACCTCGGGCACCACGGAAGCGATCAATTTGGTCGCATACGCATGGGCGATGGAGCATTTACGGGCGGGCGACGAGATTGTGCTCACCACGTTAGAGCATCACGCCAACATCGTTCCATGGCATTTCTTGCGCGAACGGATGGGCATTGTTTTAACATGGGTAGACGCCGAGGCGGACGGATCCCTTGACGCGGACAAGGTCATCGCGGCGTTCGGCCCAAAGACCAAATTGGTCGCGGTGACGCAGATGTCCAACGTCACGGGCGCGCAGGTTGATGTGAAAAGCATCTGTGCGGCGGCGCGTGCACGCGGGGTGGCCTCCCTCGTAGATGGCTCGCAAGGTTCTGTTCACGGCCCTGTTGATGTCCAAGATTTGGGTTGTGATTTCTATCCCATCACGGGCCATAAACTCTACGGGCCAAGCGGGTCTGGCGCGATTTATATTCGTGCCGAACGGCAAGCCGAGATGCGTCCGTTTATGGGCGGTGGCGATATGATCGACATCGTGAGCAAGGACGTGATTACCTATAACAAACCGCCGATGAAGTTCGAGGCGGGGACGCCAGGGATTGTGCAAACCATCGGTATGGGCGTGGCGCTTGATTACCTAATGGGTATCGGGATGGACAATATTGCGGCCTACGAGGCCACACTTGCCTCTTATGCAACCACGCGGTTGCAGGGTCTGAATTGGCTCAATCTGCAAGGCACAAGTGCCGGAAAAGGCGCGATCTTTTCCTTTACTATGGAAGGCGCGCACGCGCACGATCTCTCCACCGTTTTGGATAAAAAGGGCGTTGCAGTGCGTGCGGGGCATCATTGTGCCCAACCCCTTATGGCGCAATTCGGGGTCTCGGCCACCTGTCGTGCGTCCTTTGCGATGTACAACACCACCGAGGAAGTTGATCGTTTGATCGAGGCTTTGGAGCTGTGCCACGAATTCTTTGCGTAAATCTCCTTTGACGGCGGCTCATAACGGATTGCGCCGCGGTCTCCCTTGTCCTATAGACAGGCGCGTGCGCACCCATAGCTCAGCTGGATAGAGCGCTGCCCTCCGAAGGCAGAGGCCAGAGGTTCGAATCCTCTTGGGTGCACCATATTCCCTTTAAAACCTTGATCACGAAGCACCATGTTGCCGCGCCCTAGCTTTAAAGTTCTGCGCGTATTGAGCTAGATCAAAGTCAGCGCTCCCCAAAAAATATTCAATAGATCGAATGTGTACGCGCGACTGCGCGAGTCGGGTGTTGAGGTTGGAGGACAATATGAACGCGAATTGGTTGAAAACTGGCGTTGTTGCAGGCGCCATGATCATGGCCGCGTCGTTTGGGGCGCATGCTCAAAATGTAATGGCGCAAAGTCCACAGGATAAGGACAACCCTGCGCCCATGGCGTCATGGGCCGGCTCAACCGCCGACCACTCAAAATTCGAAATCTTGCAAAAGCCGTTTGAAAGCGGGCCTGCGGTGACGCAGGCCTGTATTTCGTGTCACACCGAAGCAGATGATCAAGCCATGCACTCGATCCATTTCCAATGGAGTTTCGAGAATGAGGTGACGGGGCAGACGCTTGGAAAATCGACTGTTATCAATGCGTTTTGTGGCAATGTTGTGGGCAATGAGGCGCGGTGTACGTCATGTCATGCGGGCTACGGTTGGGAAGATGTGACGCAGCCTGCGCCACAACAATCCTCGGCAGTGGATTGTTTGGCGTGTCATGATCAGTCTGGCCAATACACAAAATTGGCCACGGGTGCGGGCCATCCTCCCCTCGGTCCGGTGGCGGGCGAGCCTGTGAAAGGGCAAACCATAACGGGCGAGCCCGCGTGGGCGGTCGACCTGATGAAATCGGCGCAAAGTGTCGGCATGCCCGACCGCGACAATTGTGGTCAGTGTCACTTTTATGGCGGCGGTGGCGATAACGTCAAACATGGCGATTTGTCCTCCGCCCTTTATGATCCTGATGTGCATACCGATGTGCATATGTCCAAAGACGGGGCCAATATGGTCTGTTCGGATTGCCACGTCGAAAGTGATCATGCGTGGGCCGGATCGCGGTATTTGCTCGATGCCAAGGATGAGATTGGCACCGGTAAGCCCGGTGAGCGGCGCGATGCGGCGAGCTGTGAAAGCTGTCACGGGGTTGAACCGCATCCGATCAACATCAAGGGTCTTAAACTCAATGATCACGTTGACAAAGTGGCATGCCAAACCTGTCACATTCCCGAGTTTGCCAAGGGCGGTGTCGCGACCAAAACGCTGTGGGATTGGTCCACGGCGGGGCGTCTGAATGCTGAGGGCAATCCGATTGCCGAGCACAACTTTACCCAAAGTGATGGGGCCGAGCTGCACACCTATTTGTCCACAAAGGGCGATTTTGAATGGGGCGAGAACGTTGTGCCATATTACGCGTGGTTTAACGGCGCGATCGAATACACATTGCCGGAAACACAGATAGATCCAACGCAAGTTGTGGAAATCAATAAGGTTTTGGGCACACCAGACGGTGATGACAGCCGAATTTGGCCGTTCAAACAGATGATCGGTCGACAAGCCTATGATGCGGGGTTCAACAAACTGGCTTACAGCCACGTTTGGGGGCCAACCACCGACACCGCATTTTGGACCAACTTTGATTGGGGCAAGGCCATCGAGGCGGGCATGACGGCCGCAGGGTCAGAGTATTCCGGCGAATTCGGGTTCATCGACACACACATGTATTGGCCGATCACGCATATGGTCGCTCCGGCCGATGAGGCGTTGGACTGCGCGCAATGTCACTCCGCGCAAGGGCGCCTTGCGGGAATGACCGGCATTGTAATGCCTGGAACGGATGCGGGATCGTGGGTTGGTAAATTAGGACGTTTGCTTGTGCTTTTGACGCTGTTGGGCGTTTTGGGTCACGGCGCTCTTCGAGTGGTTTCACGCGCAAAATCGACGTCTAAGCTTGAGGGAGATGCGTAATGACAATCCGTATTGTAAAGGTCTATCCACGGTTCGAGCGGGCATGGCACTGGGTTCAGGCGCTTTTGATCGCGGTGTTGATGGTCACGGGACTTGGCCTCAACGGGGTGCATCATTTGATCCCGTTTGGCCCCGCAGTTATGTTGCACACCATCGCCGCACTTGTGTTGCTGGTCGTGTGGATTTTTGCAACCTTCTGGCTGTTCACCACCGGCGCGTGGCGACAGTTTATCCCTAAGGTCGAGGGGGCGTTGGAAACTGCGCGCTACTATGCCTACGGGATATTCAAGGGAGAGGAAGCGCCGTATAAAAAGCAATTTTGGCGCAAGCATAACCCGCTACAGGCCGCGACCTACTTCGGGTTAAAGTGGTTTGTGTTCCCTGCAATCTGGATCTCGGGCCTTGTGTACTTGACGTATAATGTTTGGGATGGTGGATCACAGGCCACGTTGATTTTAGGGATCGTGCGCAATCTGCACCTAATTGCGGCCTATGTGATTTTCGCCTTTGTGATCGTGCATGTCTATCTGTTGACCACAGGACACGGGTTTCGCGCCCATGTTAAACCGATGGTGACGGGGTACGACGAGGTCGATTTGACGGACGCGCAGGAGGCCTATTTAGAGGCCAATGAGCCAAACCGGTTAAAGCCGCGTGAGGCCGCTGAATAAGGCAGTTTCGGGTGAGACAACATAGGGCGGCCCCGCATGGAGGCCGCCCTATGTGTTTCGGTGTCGGGCGCGCTTAGGTGTAGAGCGGTTGGACGCCGAGGTGATCGTGTACGGCGTTCACTTGCGCTTGAGACAGGTTCAAAGATTGCGCAAAGGCGTGGAGGTACTGCGCTTCCTTTTGGCTATCCAGATCAATCGCCATGAGCGACATCAGATAGACCTGCTGCTCTGCGCCACGCGGCACATCGCGGGCCAATCCGTTGATATCGATGGGTTTTGAAAGCTCATCGTTGATGAATGCCATCTCCTGCGCGTCGATATCGCCCAAGTGTTCCATAAGTGTCTTTTGCTCATCGCCATCAATGCGCCCGTCCGATTTCGCGGCTTGGATCATGGCGCGCAGCATCACCGCCGCTTGCTCTTCTTGTTCAGGGGCCGGGGCGTGGGTTGATGTGCCTCCTGCAAGGGTTTGATTGATCAGATCCCCGAATGATCCAGATCCGTGCTCGGGCGCGCGCGCCGCGATACTTTGGCCAGGACGCGAAGACTGCGACAGACCATCGAGCAGACCGCCAAGCCCACCGGCACTTTTGCCGCCCGCCTGACCGGCCATGATTTGACCCAGCATGCCCTGCAAGCCGCGGCCAGAGGTGGAACCACCTGTGAGTTGGCCGAGTAGGTCACCCATGCCGCCGCCACTTTTGGCTGAGCCGCCCATGCCACCAAGTTGGCCGAGTAAGTCACCAAGGCCGCCAGCCGAGCTGGCTTTTGATCCGCCACCGAGTTGACCCAGCAAATCACCAAGGCCACCCGATGACGCGCCGCTACCGCCTGTGAGTTGACCAAGCAAATCGCCAAGGCCACCGCCAGAGCCGGCTTGGCGCGATGCGCCGCCCGACTTCATCATGCCGCCAACGCCTTTGGCGACAGCCATGCCGACAGCAACTTTTGCAAGTGTTTTTACAAGGCTCATAACGCCCCCCAAGTTTACCAAATAAGACGCACATAGAGCCACATTGCGCTCCTAAAGGTAAGCCGAAACGATACGAAAGTTTGTATGGGCCAAGAAAAAAGGCACCCGAAGGTGCCTCATAATTTAGTGTCACAGTCTGCGTGCGCGAGGTTAGCCGTTCCAGCTGCGCACAACGCCACAATCCATGTGGACAAAGTTCGATCCGCGATATTTGCCAACACCACCCGCCGAGCACGATTGCGCCGCTTGAGCCATTTGGTTCACGGAGCGCGATTTCAGGCGCAAATCGGCGGCCTGACCTTTGAGGTGAAGGGAATTTTTGGCAACGCCACTTGAGCGCGAGCGCAACATCGAATTGGTTTCGGGGGAGCGATAACCCGATAAGAGCAAGTAGGGCTCATTTGCATCCATCAACCCATGTGCCGCCGCCATGATATCTACGGTGCGCGCGTCGATGGATTTGAGTTTGTCGTTGCGCCAGTCGCGCATGAAGTATGTCACTTCTTTGAGCGCTTCTTGAATGTATTCGCCTTCGATCCAGTAGATCGTGTCCATGCTTTCGCCGGTGCGACCTGAATACATGCGGATGCGTCGAATGTCGCCGGAGCCGCGCAGGAAACCTGCCGCGTTGGCGTATACTGGAGCTGCACAAAGGGATGCTGCTGCGAAGCCGCGTAAAATACCGCGCCGCGAAATCACGTTAGAACCTGTCTTCGTCATATCTACTAGCGTCCCGTCGCTTACCTTAATCCCGCCTCACGCGGTTTCATTCTAATGTACCGCTTATTGCGGTATCCTTAATCTTGTTTCGCACTCAAACCTTGATCCGTATCATGTTGCTCCACAATACTCGGACTGTTTAGGTGTCGGGCGCCGCTATATTGCCAGTCTGTCTGACGCATGCGCGCCCCGCACCGTGGGGATCTTATGGCACGAAGTGATTCTACGGCCAAGCACGAGTTTCCTTAACTTGTTTAAATCAGCTGAAATCGGCAGAATTTTGCGCACACAGTGCTGCTTGCACGGCGCTCATGTGGCCACAGTGAGGCGAATTTCGACGGAATTTGAACACTTTAGGCGTGAGCTGCGCGCAGCAGGTGTGAGATTTGTCGATTGCGCGGGGTCAAGGCTCTCGTGTCGTGCATTGCTATTTTTGCGCCAGATTGTGACCAAAGGGACAGCATCACGCGGTTGTATAGGGAATGTGTTGTGATGACACTTCACGCGGGCGGGGATTATCGGATAGAGTTTTAGGACTGCTATTTACGATGACTGCTAATATTTCTTGGGGGCTTTTATGGTTTCGTATCCGGTTCTTTGGTCCAATGTCGCGTTTGGCGCGTTGCGGACGGGTAAAATTGCAAACGCACTGCGTGTGCTCATGGCGCTCGCGCTGTTATCAACGGCGATCGTGCCCGCGGGTGCGTCGGCGCAACAAGTGACGGCGTTGATGCAATCCATCGCGGAGGCGGCGTCAAAGTCAAAGGATCTGTCGGAATTCTACCGCGCGACAGGGTACAAGCCGGTGTTTGCGGACACGTCACCACGGGCCAGTTCGCGGCGCACGGCGTTGGTGCGCGCCTTGCGCGATGCGCCCGCACACGGGCTTGCCCCCTATGATACCGCGCTGTTGGAGGCAAATCTGCGCGCGATCACGTCGGACCGTGATCTGGGCCGCGCCGAAGTGCAAATGGCACAGCTCTTCCTCGATTATGCCCGCGACATGCAAACGGGTCAGTTGATCCCGTCAAAGATTGACAGCGGCATTGTGCGGCAGGTTCCATACCGTGATGCCATCGATGTGCTGACCAATTTCACCAAGTCAAGCCCAGCGGGCTACCTGCGTAAGCTGATCCCGTCATCACCTGAATATGCGCGCCTTCTCAAGGAAAAAGCGACCCTTGAAAAACAGCTTGGCTCGGGCGGTTGGGGCCAACAGGTGCCAAGTGGAAAATACGAACCTGGTGCCTCCGGAAACGGCGTTGTTATTTTGCGCAACCGTTTGATCTCCATGGGCTATTTGCCACGGTCTGCGGCGGCAAGCTATGACGGTGCGATGCAAAAAGCGGTGCAACAGTTTCAGTTGCGCCACGGTTTGGCGGCGGACGGCGTAGCGGGGGACGGCACTATTCGCGAGATGAATGTCGAACCTGCTGAACGTCTGACATCCGTGCTTGTGGCGCTTGAGCGCGAGCGGTGGATCAACATGCCGCTTGGTAAGCGTCACATCCGCGTCAACATCACCGATTTCACCGCAAAGATCATTGATAATGATCGCGTCACCTTTAGCACCCGCTCGGTCGTTGGTGCGACAGATGGTGATCGCCGCACACCTGAATTCTCCGATGTCATGGAGCATATAGTGATCAACCCGACGTGGAACGTACCGCGCTCGATCGCCACCAAAGAATACCTGCCGTTGTTGCAAAAGAACGCCAATGCGGCGGGCCATTTGCGGGTGGTGGACAATCGGGGCCGGACGGTGCCGCGCTCTGCGGTCAACTTTAATGCCTACTCTGCAAGCACCTTCCCGTTCTCGCTCAAACAGCCGCCCTCGGATGGGAACGCTCTTGGCCTCGTGAAGTTCATCTTTCCGAACAAATACAACATCTACTTGCACGACACGCCCGCAAAGGCACTGTTCGGGCGCGAGACGCGTGCGTTTAGCCACGGCTGTATCCGTCTGCACCAGCCATTCGAATTTGCCTATGAGCTGTTGTCAAAGCAAACCAATGATCCTGAGGGATTGTTTCATGCGCATCTGAAAACGGGCATCGAAAGTGTCGTTCCCTTGGACGATCAGGTGCCGGTGCATATCGAATACCGCACGGCGATTGCGGTGCCGAATGGCGGGATGGAATACCGCCGTGATGTGTACGGACGCGATGCCAAAATCTGGGCGGCGCTTCAAAAGCAAGGCGTTCAATTGCGCGCTGTCGGCGGCTGAGCCAAGACACCATGATTGCAAAGGGCGCCCCTGTTCGGGCGCCCTTTTTCGTGACGTTGGGTAAGGGTGTGCGCAAAACGCGGCGTGAGACGCCAGAGCTTTTCAAAACCTGTCAAACACCGTATGTCCTTGGCAACACTTGCCTTGGAGACGCTATGACACGGTCCATTACCATCGCTGATTTGGCGCGACAGCTTGGCGCGCCTTTTGGAGGCAACGGCGATCTATGCGTGACGCGCGCTTGCGAGCCGCGCGATGCGGGCGCGGGGGATCTTGCGCTTGCGATGGACCCTCGTTTTGCCGGTAGCCTGAAAGAGGGCGCTGCGCGTGCGGCCGTGCTCTGGGCCGATGCCGATTGGCAATCTCTTGGCCTTGAGGCCGCCATTCTGGTCGGGCGCGGGCGCTTGGCCATGGCGGGTATTACGGCGGCGTTTGATGCGGGGATCGGACTTGAGGACGGAATACATCCCTCTGCGGTGATCCATCCGACGGCAGACATCGGCGCGGGGGCCACCATCGGTCCGCTTGTCGTCATCGGGGCGCATGCAAAACTCGGCGCACGCGCCATGATTGCACCACAGGTCAGCATCGGGTCTGGCGTCCATATTGGCGACGATGCGCTGATCCACGCAGGGGCTAAAATCGCCGCCCGCGCGCAGATCGGGGACCGTGTCATCATCCAAGCGGGGGCGGTGATCGGGTCGGACGGATTTTCATTCGTTACGGTTGAGAAAAGCCATGTCGAGCAGGCCCGCGAAACCCTTGGCGCGTCCGTCGATGCGCAGGGTCAAGCGTGGCAGCGGATTGCCTCGATCGGTGGTGTGGTTATTGGCGATGATGTGGAAATCGGCGCAAACGTCACCATTGACCAAGGCACCATCAGGCCCACGCGGATCGGTCATGGTAGTAAACTGGATAACCAAGTGCACATTGGCCACAACGTTATCGTTGGCACGCATTGTTTGTTGTGTGGTCAGGTCGGTGTGGCAGGCTCCACGGTGATCGGCGACTACGTTGTCATGGCCGGTCAAGCGGGCGCTGCGGACAATATCACTATCGGATCGGGCGCAATTATCGGTGCTGGCTCGGGTGTATTGTCGAATGTTCCTAAAGGGCGCTCGATGATGGGCTACCCTGCGGTGGCGATGCAAACCCATATCGATATGTATAAGGCGCTGCGCCGTTTGCCACGCGCACTGGCAAAGCTATCTCGAAAAGACAGCTAAAGCGCACAGCAATGTCGGGGTCAAGGCCGCAGCGTTACATCCATGCGTTACAAAAACCTGTTTAAAAACGGGCCAAGACAGACTAAATCAAACGGAATTTCAGGACCGGAGGCGTCAATGTCACAAGATGTGAAAGAACAGATCATCGAAATCATCGCGGAACAGGCCGTTCTGGAAACGTCTGACGTGTCGATGGACCAATCCTTGGCCGATTTGGGAATTGATAGCCTTGGCCTTGTTGAAAGCATTTTCGCGATTGAAGAAGCCTTTGACATCTCGGTGCCGTTTAATGCCAACGAGCCTGAGCAATCCGATTTTGATATCTCCTCGGTGGCCTCGATCGTGGATGCCGTCACGAGCCTGATCAAAGCACAAAAGACATGAGGCGTGTGGCCATAACGGGCGCGGGCACGGTCAACGCGCTTGGCCTGACGGTTGATGCGACCTTGGAGGCGATGCGAGAGGGAAAGTGCGGTATTTCCGAGCTGAACTTTCGCGACGTTGACCGGTTGGCGATCAAAATTGGTGGCCAAATCCACGATTGGGATGCCACGGGACGCTTCAACCGCCAACAAATGGTGCTCTATGACCGGTTTACCCAATTCACACTGGTCGCCGCGAAAGAGGCGATTGGCCAGTCGGGTTTGGAATTCGTCGGTGATCTCGCGGCACATTCGGGCGTCATTTTGGGCACGTCTGGCGGTGGTCTAACCACACAAGACGACAATTACCGCATGGTCTATGAAGAGGGTAAAAACCGTGTTCACCCGTTTGTGGTGCCGAAGCTGATGAACAATGCCGGATGCAGTCACGTTAGCATGGAATACAACCTCAAGGGCCCGTCCTTTACCGTGGCTACGGCCTGTGCGTCCTCAAACCACGCTATGGGCCAAGCGTTCAATATGATCCGGTGCGGCATGGCCACGGCGATGGTCACGGGTGGCTCGGAATCGATGCTGTGCTTTGGCGGTGTGAAGGCATGGGAAGGCTTGCGTGTGATGTCGAAAGACGCCTGTCGTCCGTTTTCGCTCAACCGCAACGGCATGGTCCAAGGGGAGGGTGCTGCGGTGTTCGTGTTCGAGGAGTATGAGCACGCGCAAAAACGTGGTGCCGTGATTTTGGCCGAAGTCATCGGGTTCTCGATGACTTCGGACGCCTCGGACATCGTGATGCCGTCCAAACAGGGGGCGGCCCGCGCCATCGCGGGCGCCATGCAAGATGCCAAGGTCAACCCCGAAGAGGTCGGTTATATCAATGCTCATGGCACCGGAACGGCGGCCAACGATAAAACCGAATGCGCGGCGGTGGCCGATGCCCTCGGCCATCATGCGGATAACATTATGATTTCATCGACGAAATCCATGCACGGGCATTTGATTGGCGGCACGGGGGCTGTTGAGCTTTTGGCGTGCATCATGGC
>NZ_CBFHKW010000001.1:70558-83339 GCF_965656515.1 Celeribacter marinus | reverse complement strand
CCTTAAGGACGGGGTGATTGCGCCGACGATCAACTATGAGGAGCCTGACCCCGAATGTGCACTTGACGTGGTGCCCAATGAGGCGCGCGATGCATCGGTAGATGTTGTGCTGTCTAACGCCTTTGCGTTTGGCGGGCTGAATGCGGTTATAGCGCTGCGCAAAGCCAGCTAGAATGTTGTCGTAAATTTCTGATCTAAAAAGAAAAACGCCGCCCCGATAGGGAGCGGCGTTTTGCTATTGTTATAGGTGTTGCGCGATTATTGTGCGTTGAGTTTGGCCACTGCGTCGTAAGCTGCGGTGAACCCTGTGAGGGACGCGCTGAGTTCGACCATCTTCCCGTCTGGGGCATTTACAGGCACCACTGTGACCTTGGCTTTTGAACCCGCTTTGAACGCGGCAACCTCGGCGGTGGTGAACCCGATGCGAGAGAAACAGCCGATTTGGTTGCAAAATGCGAACGGGTAGCGTTTGGCCTGACCGCTATCAATCGACAGTCCGATCCCGGGCTGAAGTGCGGTTCCAAGGGGAGCAATCATTGTGCCGCCTGCAGCCGCTTCTTGACCATCGGGCAGTTTGAACAATGTGATCTCAGCGACTTGATTGCCCTGTGTGTCGAGCAAGAGCTGATACATTGTGCATGGATCTTTTTGACCTTCGCCTAGTTTTACGCACCGGATTTCCCAATCTCCGTGGGTTTCAACGGTGTAGGTTTTGCCCAGATCCGGATCAGTCGCAGGTGCGGCTTGTGGTGCGGCGTCCGCAGGGGCTGCATCGGATGTCCCGTCTGCGGGGGCCTCAATCGCGGTGCCTGTCGCAGCCGCGTCTGGTGTGGCCTCTTGGGCAAAGCTGGCGCTGAACGCGGTCCCTGCCAAAAGGGCTGCGAGACCTGCGATACGAACGTGATTGAGAACCGATTGGGACGTTAGGGCCATGGGACTGTGTATCTCCTGAATTCTTGTCGGGGACGTCCTATCACGGCTAACGAGAGCTGTCAGGCGCGAAATTAACCTTGAACGGGAGACTAGCGGATAATTGCGGATTGCCGCGTATAGCGTCCAAACAAAAAGAGCCTTGGCGGCGCCAAAGCTCTCTTTGATCTGGTGATCTATTTTCTCCCCGCCGAACTTGGTCGACTTATGGGCAAATGCTAAGTCGATCATTTGCGCGGGTCAACGGTTTTTTGTAATCGTACATTCCGCAGGACAGCGTACTTTTGTTTATGACAAAAAAGGCCGCGAGAAAAATCACGCGGCCAGTCTGTCAGGGAGGACATATATCCAAACAGGGAGGTGTTTAGATACACTTAGACTGGCACGATAAGGTTAAATAAGTATTGTAGCGCCGAAAGTATTGAAAAGACCGACGAAAGAATAGGGAATCAGGGGTTCAAAGAATGAGCGAGACGGATCAGAGCATTTTTGTCGGCGGCGGTGGTGTTGGTTACGGCGAAGCCCAAGAGCTATTGTTGAAATACGGCAACCGCCATGGATTGATCGCGGGGGCCACGGGTACGGGTAAAACTGTAACCCTGCAAATCCTGGCAGAGGGGTTTTCGGCGGCGGGCGTGCCGGTGTTCTTGTCCGACGTCAAAGGCGATTTGTCCGGCTTGGGCCATGCGGGTAGCCCCGATTTCAAACTGCATGACGCTTTTACATCGCGGGCCGAGACCATTGGTCTTGGGGATCGATATACCTACGACAGTTTCCCTGTGACGTTTTGGGATCTCTACGGCGAACAAGGCCACCCGATCCGCACCACGGTCGCGGAAATGGGGCCGCTTTTGCTGACACAGCTGTTGCAGCTGACCGAGGCGCAAGAGGGCGTGCTCAACATCGCGTTTCGCGTCTCCGATGAACAGGGTCTGCCGCTGCTTGACCTCAAAGACCTACAGGCCTTGCTTGTCTGGGTCGGTGAAAACGCTGATACGCTCTCACTGCGCTACGGCAATGTGTCAACCTCATCGGTCGGTGCCATTCAACGCGCACTTTTGGTGTTGGAAAACCAAGGCGGCTACAACCTGTTTGGCGAACCTGCGTTGGAATTAGCCGATATGATGCGCACCGACACGGACGGGCGCGGGCGCATTTCCATTCTGGCCTCCGACAAGCTGATGGCCTCGCCAAAACTCTATGCCACCTTCTTGTTGTGGTTGCTGTCCGAGTTGTTCGAGGAACTGCCTGAGGTCGGTAATCCGGACAAGCCCAAGCTGGTATTCTTCTTTGACGAGGCGCATTTGCTCTTTGATGACGCGCCCAAAGCATTGGTGAACAAGGTCGAGCAAGTGGCGCGCCTCATTCGCTCCAAAGGGGTCGGTGTCTATTTCGTCACCCAAAACCCCGATGACGTGCCAGAGGACATTCTAGGCCAGTTGGGCAACCGCGTGCAGCACGCGCTACGGGCCTTTACCGCGCGCGACCAAAAGGCCCTGCGCATGGCCGCAGAAACCTACCGCGCCAATCCGCGCTTTGACATCGAAGAGGCGATCAAATCGGTGGGCACGGGCGAGGCGGTCACATCGTTCCTCGTAGCCAAAGGCGCGCCGGGGATTGCCGAGAAAACCCTGATCCGCCCACCGTCAAGTCAGCTTGGCCCGCTCACGCAAGCACAGCGTCAGGCGCTAATCGATAGCTCCCCGATTGCGGGCAAATACGAGGCCAAACTGGACCGTGAAAGCGCGTTCGAACTGCTGACCAAGCGTGCGGACACCGCAGCAGCCGAGGCCGAGGCCGCAGAAGCCGCCGAAGACGCCGCCGAATTGGCCGCGGCACAGGCGAAAGAGGACGACAAGCGCCGCAAGGAGTTGGAGCGCGAATTTTCCAAGGCACGCCGCTACGAGACAAAAGACTATGGCCGCTCCACATCGCGCCGCACGACAAAGGACAGCGGGGTCGCCGCAACCGTGACCAATCTGGTGATCAAAGAACTCAAAGGCACCACAGGACGCCGCATCGTGCGCGGCATTTTGGGCGGGCTGTTCAAAGGACGTTAATTGCGCGGCGACACGCGTTACGCGCTTCGCTTAGGGTCCAAACGGACCATAGTGCGAAGCGCGCTTTGTTTTAGAGCACGTTGAACAGCTTGGTCAGGCGCGCGGCCTCATCGGCGACACCCCACGGGGCGTTGATGATGAACATGCCAGAGCCGTGCATTCCGTGGCCCTTTTGCGCAGGACGAAAGCGCACTTCGTGGTGCAGGCATTTGGGGAAATTGGCGCGTTTCATCCCGTCAACAAGCGGCAAATGCGTGCCGTTCTTGAGCACGGGATACCAAAGTGCGATGATGCCAACATTCCATTTACGGTGCAGTTTGTAGATCTGTGACGGGAAATCCTCAAACTCGGTTTTGACCTCATAGGAGGGATCAATGAGCATCAAGCCGCGCCGTGGCTCTGGCGGACAGACCGATTGCGCAAATTGCATCCCGTCAATCTGTTTGATGTGCAGCCCCGCCATGGAGGGCGACGCGGCGGTGGCCTCTTTGAGGTGCGAGAACTCTTGCGGGTGCAACTCTGCCAGATGCAACTGGTCGGTCGGACGCAACAGCGCCTGAGCGATTGCAGGGGAGCCAGGGTACATATTGGCCCCGTGGGTCTTGGCAATGGCGCGGCGGGCGCGGGCATAGGGGTGGCTGCCTTTGAACCATTGCCCCACTTTTTCAATGCCTTGCGCCGCTTCGCCGGTCTTTTGCGATTGTTCTCCCGACAGATCATACAAGGCACGCCCCGCGTGGGTCTCGATATAGCTCACCGGTTTGTCTTTTTGCGTCATGTAATCGAGCATGGTCGCGAGCAGCGCGTGTTTTTGCACGTCCGCGAGATTGCCCGCGTGAAAGCCGTGTTGGTAGGAAAGCATAGGGTGTCCTTCGGGCGAGAGCCGTTTGGTGTGAGGGTGCGCGTTCAGGCGTCCGTCAGAGGGCGAATGCGCAACTTGGTGATGCGGTTGTCTTTGCGGTCGGCGACCTCGAACCGGTAGCCGTGAAATGAAAATACCTGACCTGCCATCGGGATCATCTGTGCCTCATGGATCACAAGACCGGCCATGGTGTTTGCCTCTTCGTCAGGGAGGTTGCATTCGGTAGAGCGGTTGAAATCGCGAATGGTCATAGCTGCGTCGATGATCCAATCCCCTGTTTCTTTCGAGCGCACAGGGGCAGCCTCGGACGTATCGAATTCGTCTGTGATCTCGCCCACGATCTCTTCCAAGATGTCTTCAAGCGTGATCAAGCCCTGCAACGCGCCATATTCATCGACCACGAGGGCAAAATGGGTGTGACGGCGCAAGAATTGGCGCATTTGATCATCAAGCGTGGTGGTTTCCGGCACAAAATAGGGTTTCATCGCAACGGATAAGACGTCGAAACCGGTGTAATCTTGTCCGCCTGTGCCGTCTTCGCGCTCCTTGTACATAGCGCGCAACAGGTCTTTAGCGTGGATGACCCCGACGATGTTTTCTGGGTCGTCACGGTACAGGGGCAAACGGGTATGGGGGGATTTGAGACAGGCCTCCAAAACCTCAACAGGTGAGGAACCAATGTCGATCATCTCGATTTGGGAGCGGTGAAGCATGATCTCTTCGACGGTGCGTTCCGACAGGTCGAGTGCACCCAGAATGCGGTCGCGGTCTTCTTTCTCGACTGTGCCCTCGACGTGGCCAAGGGCGATGGCGCCTGCAATCTCGTCTTTGACGGCGAGAATATCCGCCTCTGGATCGGTCTCGACGCCCAAAAGTCCCAAAAGGGACCGCACAAGGGCGCGCACAAAGGACACAACGGGCGAGAACACCGCGACAACAATGCCAATTGGCCGTGCGACGCGGGACGCGGCTGTCTCGGGGTTGGTGATGGCATATGTTTTGGGCAAAACTTCAGCAAAGACCAACACAAGTCCCGTCATAATCAACGTGGCCAAGGCCACGCCGTTGTCACCAAACACGCGCGTAAACAGCGCCGTGGCCAAAGACGTGGCGAGGATGTTGACAAGGTTGTTGCCCAAGAGAACGGAGCCGATCAACCGTTCGCTATCTTCGGTCACTTTTAGCGCACGTTCTGCGCCCGCAGACCCTTTGTCGGCCTGTGCGCGCAACTTGCCGCGTGAGGCGGCCGTGAGTGCGGTTTCCGAGCCCGAGAAAAAGGCCGAAAGAACCAAAAGGCCGATGATGGCCGCGCAAGTGCCCCAAAAGGCAAAATCAAGAAGGGATGCTGTATCTGTCATGCAGTTGGTTATGGGGGCGGGCGGTCCACTGTGCAAGAGGTGGCGGCATCAATCCTTTGCCAAGGGATGATGACCTAGCACCAATTCTTTCAGCCTTGCGTCAAGGACGTGGGTGTAAATCTCTGTCGTCGACAGATCGGCATGGCCCAAAAGCGTCTGAATCGCCCGAAGGTCGGCCCCGTTGGCCAACAAATGCGTGGCGAAGGCGTGGCGCAATGTGTGCGGGGTTACCTTGTCCGCAGAAATGCCCGCAGCAACGGCAAATGTCTTTATCGTCTGATAAAAGCTCACGCGGGTGAGATAGCCGTCCTTGCCGCGTGACGGAAAGAGAAACGTCGACGGTTTGATGCCCTTGGCCCGCGCCGCCTCTTGGTCCGCGGCCCATGCGTCCAGCCACTCAATGAGGGCCGCACGGGCCGGAGGCGACAGTGGAACCATCCGCTCCTTGCCCCCTTTGCCGCGCACCAAAATCATGCGTGGATCACCCCGTACGGCCGCCACAGGCAGTGACACCAGTTCGGTGACGCGCATCCCCGTGGCGTACAAAAGCTCCATCAGCGCGGTATTGCGCAAGCGCTCGGATGGGGTGCGCCCTGTGCGGCGCGCCGCGTCCAACAGGCGCGATACTTCATCCTCGGTCAGGATTTTTGGCAGGCGTTTGGCGCGCCCCGGTCCCTTGATCTGGATCGCAGGATTATCCGCGCGCCAACTTTCCTCGAAGGCAAAGCGGAAGAGTTGCTTGATCGATGACAGACGGCGCGCCCGTGTGGATTGCGCCAATCCCTCAGCCTCGCAGCGGATCAGGTACTCCTCGACGTGCTTGCGGGTCGCCGTCTCGAAATCAGCCGCCCGTGCCGTTAAAAAGTCCGAGAAATCAATTAAATCACGACCATAGGACAATCGCGTGTTCTCTGCGGCGCCTTGTTCGGCCAGTTGTGCCTCGGCAAAGAATGAAATCCAGCGGTGGTTTAGGCTCATCCGCGCCGCTCCAAAAGCAAAAGCTCCAACGCCGCGCGGCGCGCCGTGACCCCAAGTCCGATCGAGCGGAAAAACTGTAAGGCATCGGACAATTCATCCAGATCACCCGCAGCACCCCCTTCGAGGAGTTCAATCGCGCGCAAAATCGCCTCGCCCAAGCGCCGGTTCTCGACAAGCCCGTTGAGGCGCACAGGCACCCCGTCACGCCGAAACCCGTCAAGGATAGCGCGTTCCAAGGCATCACGCGGACGGGTCGCAGGAACATCGCCCACCGCTAGACTTGTCAGCAAGGTCACGCGGTCGCTCTGCGTCGCGCTATAATCCAGTGCCAGTAATTCGTAGTCCTTAGACAACAGGGCCACCTCTAACGCGACTTCGGCTTGGTCCGCACTCAGGGGTAGGGCGGCCAAACGTGTAGCAAACAGATCGGCGAACACTGATTGCAAACCCGCACGGCGCATCTCGTCCCACACGGGGGTCAACGCGCGCCCAACCGCTACGGGGTTGTTGGAGTTCAATGCTATTTCAAAGCGTTGCAGCACATCGATACGGTCCCAAATCCCGCCAGAGGCGGCAGGCAGGTGTTCCGACCAAATGCCAAGCCATCGGTTTGGATCAAGTGCGCCCACGCGTGCCAAGCGCTCGGCAGCTGTTGCGCGCGCTTTCCATCCGTTGGATGAGCGCAGATCAGATTGCGCAAAGGCCAACGGTAGCGTCACGGTCGGGAGCGGTTCGCCAATCGCCTCCATAAGGCGGAATGTCAAAGGGGACGGATCTTTTGGCGCGGTCAGTGTCGGCGCATCCTCGAACAACTCGGGGTCCAGAAAACGGGCGAGCAACTCGGATTGTTCCGCATCAATCAGGCCAAGCGCGTCAGAGGTCTCCAACGTGAGAGCGGCCGCATTCCAATCGCCCGCGCGCGCCAGACAAAACACTTTTGCCTGCAATGTCGGGGAGAGACCGGGGGTCGAGGTCAGCTGCGCGCAGGCCTCGTTTTCGGTTCCGAGCAAGAGTTTGGTGTCAAACGAGCGGCGAAAGATGCTTGGGTCCGTGGTGCCCGAACGCGCCATCATCGCGTCCGCTTCATCAAGCAATCCCTGCGCCAACAGCGCATCAAGACGGGCGCGAAACAATCGCCCGTCACCGCCCGCAGCCATGGGTGGGTCCAATTCGGTCAGGATCAAAGTGTTGAGCAAGCGGCGCGAGGCAGGCAAGAGATCACGGCGCGCGGCAATGTTGGTGATCCGGCGCGACAAATCCGTGGCGGTCGACGCGCCCCAAAGTCCGCGCGGCAGACCCGTTGAGGCCGCCGATAACAAACCCGTTGCATCAATATCAATCTTACCCAGCGGACGCACGGTGATGTCCTCAGGCAAAGCATTCTCGGAAATGTCTGAGGGTTTGGGCGGGGTTTGTGGTCGTGTGGCCGCCGGCGCGCTTGGCTCTTGTAGGCGTTGCGACAGCCAGTCAATCGCAGACATTGGTGCCTCTTGGGACAATGCGGTCGCCGATAGCCCCCCCCAAAGGGCGAGGCCACATGCGGCGTGTCGCAACCTGGACCGAAAAAGGCGCTGTGTCACGACCGGCCCCTATTCAAACGTGACAGAGACGGGGACGGATTTTTCGCCACGCTCGGGCGACAGGTCGCCGACATAGGCAAAGCCCACGAGGCCAATAATGGCCAACCCCAACAAAATTGCGATGAGTCTGACTAGAAATTTGCGCAAGAAACTGCCTCCATCAATGCGGTACGGCACGGGTTTTGTCCCGTGCTCGGGTGTCATCCATCTTTTATATATGGTATTTTCGCGGAGATCACGTCATTGAAAGAGCGAATTTTTTGTGAGCGGGATGTTGCCGCAGCATGCAACACCGTGCAAAAGGGTTTTAATGGCACTCGGACTGAAAAAAACGGTCGCTTTGGTCGGCATGATGGGGGCGGGAAAAACCGCCGTTGGAAAGGCGCTCGCACTTAAATGCGGCGTCGATTTTCTCGATTCGGACGCCGAGATTGAAAAAGCGGCAAACTGTTCAATTGCCGAGATATTTTCCGATTATGGTGAGGCGTTTTTTCGCGACAAAGAAACGCTTGTTATCTCCCGTCTGCTCGACACCAAGCAGGTGGTTTTGAGCACGGGCGGCGGGGCATTTTTGTCGGGCACCAACCGCGATATGATTTCGCAAAAAGGCGTGGCTGTCTGGCTCAAGGCCGATGTGGATATTTTGTGGAACCGTGTGCGCCACAAAAACACGCGTCCCTTGCTGCGCACGGCCAACCCCTATGAAACTCTCACGGATTTAGTCACAAGCCGCACCCCGCTTTACGAAAAGGCGGGGGTCATTGTGACGGCCGAACCCAGTTTGAGCATCGAGGGCATGGCCGACAAGGTGATCGACGCCTTGCGCGCCTATGGTGGGATTTTGGACGAAGATTTGGACGAAGATACCGTGACTGAGGATGCGACATCCGACCCGCTTATCGCCGTGGAGGCCAAAGAATGATCCCGTTTGCAACCACGTTCGAGACTGTGCACGTCCCACTCGGAACCCGCGCCTATGATGTGCGCATCGGCGAGGGGCTAATTGGTGACGCAGGCGCGCATGTTGCACCGCTCTTGGGCCGCAAAAAGACGGTGTTTATCTTAACTGACACCAATGTTGCGGCGCTTCATCTCGAGGCGCTCAAAACCGGCTTGTCGGCACACGGTATTGCGTCCGAGGCGTTGATCTTGCCGGCGGGTGAGGCCACAAAGTGTTGGGCGCAGCTCCAAGTGGCGGTGGAATGGTTGATCGCGCACCACGTTGAGCGCGGCGATATCGTGGTGGCCTTTGGCGGTGGTGTCATCGGTGATCTTGGCGGATTTGCCGCTGCAATTTTGCGCCGTGGTGTGCGGTTCGTCCAAATTCCGACCTCGCTTTTGGCGCAAGTGGACAGCTCGGTGGGCGGCAAAACGGGCATCAATTCGCCATCGGGCAAAAACCTGATCGGGGCGTTTCATCAGCCGTCTTTGGTGTTGGCTGATGTCAGTGCCCTTGGCACGTTGACGCCGCGCGATTTCCTTGCGGGGTACGGCGAGGTGCAAAAATATGGTCTGTTGGGCGACGAGGCGTTTTTTGACTGGTTGGAAGCGAACGGACCCGATTTGGCGGCGGGCGATGTTGCCAAACGGATCTATGCGGTCAAACGCTCGGTTCAGATGAAAGCCGACATTGTGGAGCGCGACGAAACCGAACAGGGCGACCGCGCCTTATTGAACCTTGGCCACACGTTTTGTCACGCACTTGAGGCGGCCACCGGCTACTCTGACCGGTTGCTGCATGGCGAGGGCGTGGCCATAGGCTGTGCCTTGGCATTTGAGGTGTCGGCACGTTTGGGGCTATGCAGTCAAGAGGTTCCAAGTCGTGTGCGCGCCCATCTAAAGGACATGAACGCCAAGTGTGATCTATCTGATATTTCAGGCGAATTGCCAGATGCGGCCACCCTCGTTGATCTCATGGCACAAGACAAAAAAGTGGTCGACGGCCAACTTAGATTTATTCTGGCGCGCTCGATTGGTGATAGTTTCGTCACCGCAGATGTGCCGCGCGATGTTGTGCATAGCGCGCTAGAGGATGCGTTGCGCGCCCGTGCCAAATAAACGGCGCGACTTAAACCTCGATTAAGACCTTCTACTGTAGAAACGATCAAGCTCCCATGCGGAGAGAGGTTGTGTGCCGACGTTTTGAGATACGCTGTTGCGTATCGGGACGGGGTGCATCTACAAAAAGGTGAATGCATATGCTTGGTCGGATTGTCAGTGTTTTTAGCGGCGTTGCCGTCAAATTGGTCGGTGTATTGACTATTATGGCACTGTTGACCGGTGGCGCGATCTACCAAGGTCTGTCGTTTGCCCAACAATCCAAGGGGGCGATCGACAGCTTTCGCTCGCAAGCGGTGCCAGAGCTAAGGCGCAGTTCCCAAATGGTTCAGGCCATTGGTCTGGTGTCTGAAGGTGTGTCGCAAACTCTACAAGCCTCCAATAAAGACGACATGGAGGTGGCGTTGGCCGATATCACTCGGTCTATCGAGCAGATTGCGCGCTTGGCCGCGCCACTGCCGGAGGCGGAGCGCGCCCTTGTGCTCAAGGCATCTGATCAAATTGTAAGCCATATCAGTGACGCGCAGATGGCGCAGCTTGACGCGTTGAATTATGACACGCAGACATTGGTGGGGGCGGATGAGTTGAGCGCGGCCGTGAGTGCCGTTCAGGTGTCGTTGTCGCGCGAGATTGAGCAAGCTGTAATAGACTTGAAGCAAGATCTTTCTGACGCGGGTAATATCACGCGTGGCCTCGACGAGATTGAGGTTAAAAGAGCGCTATACAATGAGCTGGGCGCGGTGCAATCCATTATTCTTACAGGGGCCTCGGCCGATGATCCACAAGGCGTCAATGCGGCGCAAGCGGCGGCGCAAAGCGGGGTGTCGCAGATCCAACAGTATTTGACGCAACTGTCATTAGATGCAGATACCCAAGCCCCGCTCGACGCCATTTGGGCCGCGACGGATGAGGCAACGGGCGTTTTGTCAGCGCGTTTAGCGGTTGTTGAGGCGCGCGCGCTATTGGATGACGCTGCATTCGAGGCAAGTAGCTACGTCTCCGCACTCTCGTTGCAAGCACAAGTCTACGGCACGACGATCCTTCAATCCGTGAGCGAAGAGAGCGATGTGACAAATCAAAACGTCGACGCAGGTTTGTTTACAATGCTGATTGTCGCCGCATTGAGCGTGGGGGTATTTCTATTGGCCCTTGGGGTGACATTCTTGGGCGTCATTCGTCCATTGGCTAAGGTGACACGGGTCACGGAACGTCTCTCGTCAGGCGATATGAGCCCTGTAACAGGGTTTGGAGCCGCGCGCGGCGAGATTGGTCGTATGGGCGCCGCTTTGGCCGTGTTCCGCGACGGTATGATCGAGCGGGAACGGTTGCGCGATGAGGAGGCGGCCCGTGTTGTTGCCGAACAAGAGCGCGCGGCCGCCGATCTCGCGGAGCGCCACAAACGCGCTCAAGAAGAACACGAGCGCAATGCCGCACAAGAACGCGCGGCCCTCGAAGAGGAGGCGCGCCGCGCCGATGAGAGATCCGCACTTGAACGCGCCGCCGATGAGGAGCGCCGTCAACAGGCGGATGAGCAATCACTAATTGTCAGTACCCTGGCTCAAGCGATGTCACGCTTGGCCGATGGTGATATGGATGTCCATCTCTCTGATAGTTTTCCACCCGCCTACGAGGCACTGCGCGCCGATTTCAATAGCGCTGTCGCCTCGCTTTCCGACATGATCGGGAAAATCGCCACCAGTGCGGCGCGTATTGATGACACTTCGACCGAAATTGCCTCTGCGACGCATGATTTGTCCAAGCGGACTGAAAAATCCGCGGTGTCATTGGAACATACAGCGTCCGCAATCAATGAGTTGACCGCAGCCGTGGCGTCCGCGGCGGAGAATGCGGATGTGGCAAACACTGTCTCTCGGGCGACCAACGAGCGCGCGGGTCTCAGTCAAACGGTCGTCGGTGAAGCCATTTCAGCCATGTCCGAGATCGAAGGATCATCGCGCGAAATTTCAAAAATTATTGGTGTGATTGACGATATATCGTTCCAGACCAACCTGTTGGCACTCAACGCGGGGGTTGAGGCCGCACGTGCCGGCGAGGCCGGTCGCGGGTTTGCCGTGGTCGCCTCCGAAGTGCGCGCCCTCGCGCAACGCTCGTCTGATGCCGCGCGTGAAATCAACCAGTTGATCACGGCGTCCAATAGTCAGGTGCAGCGTGGCGTGCATTTGGTCGGGGAAGCGGGTCAGACATTGAAAGACATCATTGCCTCCGTCTCGGATATCGCCGCAAACGTCGATGGCATCGCGATATCGTCGCGCGAGCAATCCACGGGGCTGCAAGAGATCAACTCGGCCACCAGCCAACTCGAGGCCACGATGCAGCAAAACGCTGCGATGACCGAAGAAACCACAGCCGCAAGTCAGGTGCTTTCTATCGAGGCGCAAAACCTGATCGAAGTGGTGGAACGGTTCCGGATTTCCGCGCACAAACAAACGACGACACCACGTTTTGCGGGGGCTGCTTGATCGCTAACGTCGAAACACGCGGACAAGTCGCAGATGTCCCAACAAAAAAGCCGCGCATTTTGCGCGGCTTTTGATTGTCTTATGTCCACTATTGGCGCCATACGTGCGCATGTGGTTTAGAACGGGATCTCGTCATCATCCATGGACGAGCGGCCACCGCCACTTTGAGCACCACCTTGTGATCCACCGCCGTATCCACCACCTTGGCCGCCATCATCATAACCGCCTGATGGCCCTTGGTCGTAGCCGCCACCGCCTTGTGACCCGCCACCGTAACCACCACCGCCGCCTTCGCCGCCGCGCGCGTCAAGCAGGGTCAACTCGCCACGGTAGGGGCGCAACACGACCTCGGTCGAATAGCGGTCCTGACCGGATTGGTCTTGCCATTTGCGGGTTTCAAGTTGGCCTTCGATGTAGACCTTGGAGCCTTTGCGCAGATATTGTTCCGCGATTTTGGCCAAAGGTTCGGAGAAAA
>NZ_CBFHKW010000001.1:52460-70460 GCF_965656515.1 Celeribacter marinus | reverse complement strand
ACAGCAACAGAATGCCACTCGGTGCGCTCTTTGCGCTCGCCTGTTGTGCGGTCTTTCCAGTTCTCGGATGTGGCAATGCGCAGGTTGCAGACTTTGCCGCCGTTTTGGAATGTACGCACCTCAGGGTCACGCCCCAAGTTGCCAACGATGATCACTTTATTGACCGAACCAGCCATACCCATGTCTCCAAGTTAGATTCTCTTTGAGACGTTACATCACTGTGGGGGCCGTTTTGAAAGGCGAAAATCCAATGATTGGGCGGGGCGCGCGCCGATGCGGCGCCGTAGCCCCTTGGCGAATACAAAGCACCTTCCTATATTCGCTGTGTGGATTGACGAGGGATGGGGCGCAATGCAAGTTCGACGAAAGACCATATTAAACGCCATTTTTGGCGCAATGATAAGTGTCTGCCTATACGCGACGCCGGTAGCAGCAGGCGATATTTTCTCCACCAAAAATCGCACATCTATCTATGCTTCACAGCTTTCGGTGCTCGAAGGGCGCGCAGCAGAGCAATATTCCTCCTCAATCAATTTGCAGCCAGAACGCTTCACGGCGGGCCGTGTCGGTCTGCCGTATGGCGGCAGTTATTCGGGTCCGTGGTTGGCGGTTGCGCGCGATGCGGCGCGCCGTCACGGTGTGCCGTCCGATCTCTTTTTACGTTTGGTACAACAAGAAAGTGGTTGGAACCCAACGGCGCGTAGTCACGCAGGGGCCACGGGTCTCGCGCAATTAATGCCCGGAACGGCGCGGCTTTTGGGGGTGAATATCAATGATCCTGAGCAAAACCTGTCCGGTGGCGCGCGGTATCTGCGTATGATGTATGAAAAATTTGGCAATTGGCGCTTAGCGCTTGCCGCCTATAACGCGGGTCCGCAAGCTGTTGAAAAATATGGGGGGGTGCCGCCCTACAAAGAGACCCGCAACTATGTCCGGATCATCTGGGGCAGCTAGGTCGCCGCAATGCACGGCCTGATCCAAAGTCGTTCGCGTGTGTATTAGCGCGATGCGCGAAACCCGCGCGGGGTGACATGTGTCACCTTTTGAAACGCCCGCGAAAAATAGGCGGCCGATTGAAACCCCAATTTGTGTGCAATGTCTTTGACGGGCAAGTCCGTCTCTTTGAGCAGGCGACGCGCCTCGAAATGAATGCGATCGGCCAAAAGCACTGAGGCGGCATGACCGTTGGCAATGTTGCAGGCCCGCGTCAAATGCGTGGGCGTTACCCCCAAGGCGGCGGCGTAATGCGACACGCTATGGTGCGCGCGAAACTGGGATTCGATGAGAGCGGTGAAGGCCGCCACAAGGCGGCGCGATGCATCTGGCGTCAATGCGTTGTCGGGCATCACTGACATCTGGCGCTCTAGCCAAACAGAAATCAATCCCCCCTGCAGGGCGAGGGCGCGCTCATGTCCGGGCAGATCGTTGTCGATCTCGCGGGCGAGGCCGTCGATCAGACCCGTAATCTCGTTTTGTTGCACCACTTCGGTAAAGCGCAAATGTAATGGCTCATCGGGGAGCGCGATTTGGTCCGTGTCTGGCAGGTGGACGATGTAGCCCGAAATCTGACCAATCGGCTCAAACCCGTACATCGTGCGGGACGGCAAAAAGATCAGATTATGCGGTCCGAACCCGCGCGTGATGCCCGACATTGTGAAGCGGCCCTGACCACGCGTGAACCAAAACAAACTGGGCGAGCGGTGCGAGCGCATCGCCTGTGTGCGCCATTTATCGCCGTGGCCGCTGACCGTAGAGGTGCCATTGTAGCGGGCAAGCGGTTCAACGCGGTAGGCGGGGGGCATCGGGATGTCGGGGATTTTCGGCGCTTTAGATGTGCGGGGTTTTGAGGCGCTGATGACCACAGGCGTTTGCACGTCCCGCGCGTGGTGCGGCGTGTCGCTCAGATTACCCAAGGGGGGCGTGTGAAAAATTCGGTTTGCCATGATCTCGCCCTGCGGTTTGTTGCGCGGTGTTGTGTGCGGCGCGGTTGCATGTTCGATTTGTGCAATTTTACGCAGGAGTTGGCGTGAGTCAAAGAATTAATTGTGGAATTTCAATGGCGTAGTTCGGCATCTTGCCGCGTTGCCACGACAGGTGGTTAGGGCAACGATATCTTGTGGTAGGTGCGCATGCGCGCCCTAAACCAAGTGCGCTGACGTTTGGCAAATTGCCGTGTTGCGATGGTTGCGGCCTCGGTTGCGGCGGCTAAATCGCAGGTTCCGTGCAGATATGCCATCAATTCGGGCGCGCCTATGGCCTTTGAGGAGGGGTGCGCAGGGTTCCAATTGGGCAAGTTTGCCTCTGCTTCGGCCAATGCGCCGCCTGCAATCATATGTTCAAACCGTGTTTCGATTCGCGCGGCCAACCAATTGCGGTCGGCATCCATCACAATGGGGTAGGTCGACGAGACTGGCAAAAGCGGGGGTGGCGTGTCTGCCTGCCATGCGGCTAGACCGCGCCCCGTTGCGCGCAAAACTTCCCATGCCCGCTGAACCCGCATTGGATTAAGGCGATCTATCTTTTGTGCCGTTTGCGGGTCTTCGGCGTCAAGGTCTGCCAAAAGCCCTGCATGGCCACCTTCGGTTATGCGCCGTGCATCAGCCGTGGCGCGCAATTGCGGTGGGGTGGCGGGGATATCGACCAAGCCTTCGGTGAGGGCCGAAAAATAAAGTCCCGTGCCACCCACAACGATAGGGCGGTGCGGACCGGTCAGATAGGGTGCGACATCGCGCAGCCAATGCCCAACAGAATACGGGGCGTCAAAACCGATATGACCATACAGGGCATGCGGGGCGAGAGCCTCATCTTCGCGGGACGGGCGGGCCGAAAGAATACGCCAGTTTTCAAACACTTGTAGGGCATCGGCATTCACGATTACGCCGCCTTGTGTCTGGGCAATTTCCAAGGCCAGCGCGGATTTTCCGCTCGCGGTCGGACCGGCGATCAAGACGGGTTGATCAGGGGAAAGGTCGCGGGGGATCATGGTGTATCGGTCCTTTGGGCCGCTAAACGTAGCGTTATGCGTCTGTTTTAGCGCCGCTTGTTTGTATTTTTCTCACAGGGCGCATTGAACCTCCAGCGGTTTTAGATCATTTTGCGCGCAATCAATGACATGTAAGGCGAGGTCAAGCCATGAACGACGCGGAACCCGATCACCCGTCCATAAAGTACAAACGTGTGCTTTTAAAAATCTCAGGCGAGGCGCTTATGGGCGATCAGGGCTTTGGTCTGCATCCGCCAACGGTTGAGCGCATCGCCAAAGAGGTGAAAACCGTACACGACATGGGGGTCGAGATTTGTATGGTCATCGGCGGCGGCAACATCTTTCGCGGGCTGCAAGGGTCTGCGCAGGGGATGGAACGCACCACAGCGGACTATATGGGCATGCTCGCCACCGTCATGAACGCGCTCGGGATGCAAGCCGCCCTTGAGGCGCTCAACATCAACACCCGCGTGATTTCCGCGATCACAATGAACGAAGTGGCCGAGCCGTATATTCGCCGCCGCGCCGTGCGCCATCTAGAGAAAAAGCGGATTTGCATTTTCGCCGCGGGCACGGGTAATCCCTATTTCACCACCGATACCGCCGCGACACTGCGCGCCAATGAGATGGCGTGCGAAGCAATCTTTATGGGCAAAAACGGTGTCGACGGGGTTTATGACAAAGACCCGAAAACCAACCCAGATGCCAAGCGCTATGATACGGTGAGCTATGATGAGGTGTTGTCCAAGCATCTCAAGGTCATGGACGCCTCCGCCATTGCATTGGCACGCGACAATAATCTGCCTCTTATCGTCTTTCCACTGGATGCACCCGGCGGGTTTCGGTCCATCCTTGAGGGGAAGGGCACCTACACAACGGTCAAGTAGCGCTCACCGCGCCTTTTGAGAGAACAACGCAGGCGTGCGCGCGGCCTCACTGAGGAAGCGGCGCGCCTGTTTTGCGTTCAAGATAGAGCGTGCGGGTATGGCGGCACGCCAAGCAGCGTCCGAGAGTACGACGTCTATATTTCCAAGGATGTCACAGGTCTGCGCGCCAAGTAGGAGCGTCTCTGCATGAAATCCGTTGGCGTAGATGATTTCATGGCGGCGCAAACGTAAATGGACATAGCTCACCGGAACAAAAGGCACGCCCTGTGTCACGCCGTCCAAAGTGAGCAGGTGGCGCGCCGCAATCAACACTTGTGATGGCCAATCGGTTTCGTTGGGCGCGTTCAACAACAGCCTGTGCTGTGGCGATATTCGCAAGGGCGCATGTCCGTGTGGCTGACCGATGGCTGTAAGGGCGTGCGGTGCGATGCAAATCGGAGCATTACGCGCGGGCCGCATCAATTTGCGGGTGATGGTTTGTGCAATTGGCTGGGCCGCGTGGTCAAGCGTTGTGATCAGATCGCCTTGCTTCAATTGCTCGACCGCGCGCGGCCCGTTTGGCGTGTCAATCAGCGTTCCATAGGCAAAGCAAACTACGGATGAATTCGAAATAGTATGCCAAGTGTAGTATCCCCCGCTTTCTGATGACACTGGCGTGGTCAGTTCGATCGACTTAATCTTGAGGTTGTCTAACTCTCCAACGCCATCAAGGTCGACGACGAATGTGTCGCCGTTTTGCATTTGAGAGACGACGAGCACAAGCGTCGTGATGGTTCCGTCGACCTCAGTGACGTTGGCATTGTATGGAATTGTCGTGTCGAGCACCTGAGAATACGCGGTGCCGCCTTGCGTATACGTCACATAGTCGGTTGTCGTGAAGTCGTCGTTATAGATGCTGCCTGAATCATCATCGTCATAGCTAAAGATGTCTACAACTTCGAGACCAGAGGCTTGTGTGTAGGTGCCACTGATTGCTGTCGCGTTTTCGGCGACCGAATTCCCTTCGGTCGGATCGATACTCGGCAACGTGCCGATGAAAACCATTGTGCTTGTTGTGACAATCATACTGATTCCGATAGCGCAACAGCGTTAGGATTCGATTAAATTAGGTC
Organism: Celeribacter marinus; assembly: GCF_965656515.1. Classification (GTDB taxonomy): domain Bacteria; phylum Pseudomonadota; class Alphaproteobacteria; order Rhodobacterales; family Rhodobacteraceae; genus Celeribacter; species Celeribacter marinus_D. Next base: position 65,478 of record NZ_CBFHKW010000001.1, on the reverse strand, counting down.
TGACGAGGCGATGGGCAATCGCGTGTGCTCGACGCGCAAAAGCGGCTATACAATCGGGGCGCGACACCGTAAAAACGCATGAAACCCCGCTCGGTCCGCTTGTGATCACGTCTTGGAGCGGGATCAAAGCCATACTGCAAGGAGGACACACCATGTCCGAAGATTTCATTCTCGACACCGATGATTTGAACCGCCGCATGGACGGGACATTGGCCAACCTGCGCACGGAATTCGCATCATTGCGCACGGGACGCGGATCCGGCTCGATGCTCGATCCGATCATGGTGGATGCCTATGGTCAGATGACCCCGATCAACCAAGTGGGCACCGTGAACGTGCCAGAGCCGCGCATGGTTACGATCAATGTTTGGGACAAGGGTTTGGTGGGCAAGGTTGAAAAGGCCATTCGCGAAAGCGGTTTGGGCATCAATCCGCAACTCAACGGCACAATCATCATGTTGCCGATCCCCGAGCTGAACGAGGAGCGTCGCCGCGAATTGACAAAGGTGGCGGGGGGCTACGCCGAACACGCACGCGTGGCCATCCGCAACGTGCGCCAAGACGGCATGCAGCAGATCAAAAAGGCCAAGGCGGACGGCATGTCCGAGGACGACCAAAAGCTATGGGAAGAAGAGGTCCAGACGATGACCAACACCCATATCAAACGGATCGACGAGATGCTTGATCATAAGCAAGACGAAATTATGCAGGTTTAAGCGGGCTGTTGCCGCGCGCGTCGTTGTGGCGGGCGCGGCCGTGCTATTTTGCACGGTTGCAGGTCGTAAGGTTTAGACGAGACTACTTTATTTGTGTATTTGAACATGGCAAACGGGTCATGTGTTTAGAGGGTGGAGCGATATGATTGAGACACCACAAGGACCAAAGCACGTGGCCATCATTATGGATGGGAACGGGCGCTGGGCGCAATCGCGTGGCAAGCCGCGTCTGTTCGGCCACCATGCAGGGGCCAAACGCGTCAAAGAGATTGTGCGGGCCTGTCCGGCGCAGGGCGTCAAATACCTCACCATTTTTGCCTTTTCGACCGAGAACTGGAAGCGTACCCAAACCGAGGTGGCGGGTCTTATGTCGCTCTTTCGCACATATATTCGCGGCGAAATGCGGTCGCTCAAAAAAGAGGGCGTGCGGGTGCGGTTCATCGGGGACCGTGTGCGCCTTGACCGTAAGTTGGCCAATCTGATGGACGACCTTGAGGCCGAAACAAAAGACAATGATGTGACCCATTTGACCATTGCGCTCAACTACGGCGGGCGCGACGAGGTGGCTCGCGCGGTAAAAGACATGGCGCGTGACGTGGCTGCGGGCACGTTGGATGCGGAATCGGTCGATGAAACCACGCTCACCGCCTATCTCGACACGCGGGTGTTGCCCGATCCCGATTTGGTGATCCGCACCTCTGGCGAAGCACGGATATCGAATTTCTTGTTGTGGCAATCTGCCTACGCGGAATATGAATTTATCGACACGCTATGGCCGGACTTTTCCACGGACGTGTTTGCGGATGTCCTCAGCCGCTACGGCGTGCGAGATCGTCGTTTTGGCGGAGTGAACGTTTGAACCTGATCCACGAAAAATGGGGCGATTTGGGTGTGCGGGTTGCCTCGGCGGCTGTCATGCTCATGGTCGGCGTCGTCGCGATTGCCGCGGGATCGTTGGTGTTTGGCGCACTCGTGTGTGCCGTGTCGTTGATTGGAATTTGGGAATTGGTCCACATGGGCCGCGCCAAATCCGCAAAGGGCATCTTTAGCTTTGCTGATTTCTTTGCCTTGTCGGGCTATGCGTTTTTCGTCTGTTTGGCCGCCGTTGGTTTGATTTTTCTATATGTCGGATTTAGCGCTTACGGTGTGGGCTACCTTGTTGCTCTTGTGGTTGTGACCGACAGCTTGGGTTATTTGGTCGGGCGCAAGGTGGGCGGCAAAAAATTCTGGCCGTCCATTAGCCCCAAAAAGACATGGGCGGGTGTGCTCGGCGGGTGGGGCGGCGTTGCTGTCTTGGCGCTTGTCGTCGGCACAGTTGCCCCGATTTCCAACATGACATCGACGGGGTTTGTGTTGTTTTCTGTGGCGATGTCGTTTGCCTCGCAATTGGGCGATATCGCACAAAGTGCTTTGAAACGGCGTATGGGCGTGAAAGACAGCTCCAACATCATTCCAGGGCACGGCGGTGTCCTTGATCGGTTCGACGCGCTTTTGGCGGCGAGCGTGGTCATGCTCGGGTGTATCCTCTACGCAATTTAAGGACCATTTATGAGACGCATCTCCATTTTTGGCGCCACGGGGTCCATCGGCCAATCCACTATTGATCTGATCCGTCGCGACCGCGAGGCCTATGATGTGGTTGCCCTGACGGGGGGCGCGAACGTAGACCTATTGGCACATGATGCGCGTGCTTTGGGCGCTAAAGTGGCGGTGACGGCCTATGAGGACAAACTCCCCGCGCTCAAGGATGCGCTTGCCGGATCGGGCATCCACGCGGCGGCGGGTGCGCATGCTTTGATCGAGGCGGCGGATCGTCCCGCCGATTGGATTATGTCCGCAATTGTTGGCGCGGCAGGGCTTGCGCCTGGGTTACACGCGCTCAAACACGGGACAACTTTGGCACTTGCGAATAAAGAAAGCCTTGTGACCGCTGGGCCGTTGTTGATGCGCGAAGCACACGCGCACGGCACGCGTATCTTACCCGTCGACAGCGAACATTCGGCGGTGTTCCAAGGGCTGGTCGGCGAAGAGCGCGCCGAAGTCGAGCGCGTCATTATCACCGCCTCGGGTGGTCCGTTTCGCGACTGGAGCCTTGAGCAATTGGCAGGGGCGACACTGGCGCAGGCCTGCACGCATCCCTCGTGGGATATGGGGCAACGGATCACGATTGATAGCGCGTCGATGTTCAATAAGGCGCTCGAAATCATTGAAACACATGAATATTTTGGATTTTCCGGCGATATGATCGAGGTGCTCGTGCATCCGGGATCATATGTGCACGCGCTTGTCGGGTTCAAGGATGGCGCGCTGATGGCGCATTTGGGCGCACCTGATATGCGCCATGCGATCGGTTACGCGCTTCACTGGCCCGAGCGGCGTCATTTGCCAGTCGAGCGGCTTGATCTGGCCAAAATCGGCAGCCTGCGCTTTGAGGCTCCCGATGAGGTGCGTTTTCCCGCGCTGCGTTTGGCGCGCGATGTCATGGAGATTGGCGGATTGGCGGGGGCCGTGTTCAATGCCGCCAAAGAGGCCGCACTTGATGCGTTTATCGCAGGCGAGATCGGATTTTTGGATATGGCGCGGCATGTCGAGAGCGTCCTCAACCAAATGTCATCCACCGCGAGCCTTGGAAATGCCGCATTAACCTTGGATACCGTCCTCGAAGCCGATAAGGAAGCGCGAGCCCGCGTTCGCGCGGCAGTCGCGCGCGCCTGATATTGTCGAGGGCGAGATGTTGTGATGATTTGCGCGAGTGAAACTGCGCGTGATACGTGAGACAAGGAACTGATTTTACTATGGATTTATCCAACCTATCCGCCGTTTTCGGAAACTCCGCCTTTACGGTGGTGGTGTTTATCATCGCTTTGTCGATCATCGTCACCGTGCATGAGTACGGCCACTACATCGTCGGCAAGTGGTGCGGGATCAAAGCGGATGTGTTCTCACTGGGCTTTGGCAAACCGCTCGTGCAGCGCACCGCCAAAGACGGTACGGTCTGGCAAATCGCTGCTATTCCGTTGGGCGGATATGTAAAATTCGCGGGCGATGCCAATGCGGCCTCGGCCCCTGACGCCCACGCGGTTGACGGAATGGCCCCCGATGAGGCGCGCCACACAATGCCTGGTGCTCCGCTTTGGGCGCGCACGCTTACCGTGGCGGCGGGACCGGTGTTCAACTTCATCTTCTCGGCTTTGGTGTTCGCGGGGCTGTCGTTGTCCACAGGCCAAGTCAAAGACACGCTTGAAATCGCACAGGTCAAGCCTGTGCCGTTTGAGGTGGGGTTGCAAAGCGGCGATACGATTGTCGCAATTGGCGGCGTGGCCGTCCCCGAGTTGTCGCAAATGGGCACTTTTATCGAGACTTTGCCACGCACCGCGCAGATGGACTACACAGTTGAACGGGGCGGCGCGCAGGTTGTTGTCACAGGTCCACATCCCTTTCCTGTGATCGTGGGTGGTATCACCCCCAAGTCGGCGGCGCGCGATGCCCGCCTTGATGTCGGCGATGTGATCACCACGATTGATGGTGTGACCCTCAACAGCTTTTATGAATTGCGCGATGCCGTGGCCGCCGCCGAAGGGCGTGAAATGACGCTGACCGTGTGGCGCGATGGCGAGACGTTTGACAGCACAATGACTGCGCGGCGCCGCGATATTCCCGCCGATGACGGCGGGTTCGAGACGCGGTGGCTGATCGGGATTTACGGCGCCACGCTCTACACCCAAGCCACCGATCCTGTGGGCATTGGTGAGGCGCTCGTTCACGGGGTCGAGGGCGTTTGGTCGGTTATTACCGGTAGCCTGTCGGGCCTTTATAATATGGTCGTGCGCAATATCTCCGCGTGCAACCTCACAGGTGCGGTGGGCATGGCAGGCGCTGTGAGCACAATGGCAAGTCAGGGAATCGACAGCTACATCAGCGTGATTGCGTTCTTGTCCACGGCGATTGGGTTGATCAACCTGTTCCCGATCCCTGTATTGGATGGGGGCCACCTCGTGTTTTATGCCTACGAGGCTGTGCGCGGCAAACCGTTGCCGGATCGCGCGGTGGGGATCATGATGGGGTTTGGGCTCGTGGTCGTGCTCTTTTTCATGTCTATGGGGTTGGCCGCCGACTTCTTGTGCAAATAAGCGCGCGGGCAGGGAGATTTCGGCACGTTTTTCGAAACGGTCTAATTCTTGCCATATTCCTATCCTAAAGTATGGGAAGCATGATTGAGATGTGGGGCGTGGTCCCGCGTCACACCCTCGGACCCACACTTTGCTTCATCACAAGGAGGCTTCATATGACCGCTCTTCGTTCAGGGTATCACGGTCTCGCCTATCTGGCGTCATTGAACACCGATCGGCTATTGTACGGCGCGACAATTGCCGTGGCATTGGTGGCCGGATCGTTCTTTGGGACGCTGTTTTTGTAAGGCGCTTGTATCGGTGCGCCCGCACCGGTGATGCCCGTGAAAACACATTGAAATTCGCAATTTGCAAGGCTCCCGATTTGGGGGCCTTTTTTGTGTCGGTTTTAACGGCTGCGTTTTGACAAGAGGGGCCTTTCACGATACTCAATCTGGACACTGGGGCCATAACGAGATCTGCCATGAAAAATATCACGCGTGACACCGACAAGCGGCTCATGAGCGGCGCGGGCAAAGCCCTTGCGCTATCTTTGTCGGCTTTGGCCTTAACTACAACGGCTTACACGGTCATTCCGCGCGCCGCGATCGCGCAAGACTACGCGTTTTCCTCGGTTGTGGTCGAGGGCAATACACGCGTTGGGTCCGATACGATCCTGTCCTACGCGGGAATCGTTCGCGGTCAGCCGGTCTCTGCGGCCGCTTTGAACGATGCCTATCAGCGGATTGTTGCCTCCGGTCTGTTCGAAAGTGTCGAGATTGTTCCGGGTGGCAATCGGTTGGCGATCAAGGTCACAGAATTTCCAGTGGTCTCTCGCGTGAATATTGAGGGCAATCGCACGATTGATGATGCTGCCTTGGGATCATTGATCCGTACAAGCGAGCGCCGCGTGTTTTCACCCTCCGTGGCCGAGGCAGACGCTGCCGCCATTACCGAAGCATACGCGGCCAAAGGCCAGTTGATCGCAACCGTCACACCCCAGATCATCCGCCGCTCCGGCAACCGTGTCGACGTTGTGTTCGACGTGACAGAGGGCAAGGGCGTCGAAGTTGAGCGCCTGTCGTTTGTTGGCAACCGCTCGTTTTCGGATGCACGTTTGCGCCGCGTTCTCGCGACCAAACAAGCGGGCCTTTTGCGGTTTATCGTCGGCCGCGACACCTATGACGAGGAGCGCATCGGCTTTGACAAGCGCGTGCTCACCGATTTTTATACCTCACGCGGCTATGTCGATTTTTCCGTGTTAAGCGCCAACGCTGAGTTCTCGCGCGAACGCAATGCGCATTTCGTAACCTTCTCGGTGCGCGAAGGACAAAGTTACGACTTTGCCAACACTACAATCGTTTCACAGATCGATGGTGTGGACGCCGCAGATTACCAGCGTGCGATGAACCTGCGCGCGGGTCAGACGTATTCGCCTGTTGCGATTGAAAACGTCATTGCGCGTATTGAGAAAATGGCACAGGACAACGGCGTTGATTTTGTCCGCGTCGAGCCACGTGTGACGCGCAACCAGCGCGACTTGACACTTGATGTCGAGTTTGTCTTGAGTAAAGGCCCACGGGTGTTCGTCGAGCGGATCGATATTGAAGGCAACGCAACCACCCTTGACCGTATTGTGCGCCGCCAATTCCGTATTGTTGAGGGCGACCCGTTCAATCCGCGTGAAATTCGCGAGGCGGCCAGCCGCATTCGGGCGCTGAATTTCTTTTCCAATGCCGATGTGAACGCCCGCGAGGGATCGAGCGCCGATCAGGTTGTGGTCGATGTGAACGTTGAAGAGGCGCCCACTGGCTCCTTCAGCTTTGGTGCAAACTATTCCGTGTCGGATAACGTCAATCTTGTCGCGTCCTTCTCAGAGCGTAACTTCCTTGGTCGTGGCCAGACGGTTTCGGCGGATTTGACGACGAAACTTGATGACGGCACCTTGCGGTTCAACTTTGTCGAGCCTGCGTTCCTCGGGCGTGATGTGGCCTTGGGCTTTGGCATTGGACTTGCCTCGACCCAGCCGTCTTATGCACTGCACACAACGCGCACGGCCTATGTGACGCCAAGCCTGACATTCCCCGTGTCCGAACGCGGCCGTTTGCGTCTTGATTATCGGTTTGATTTGTCCGAGATGAGCAATCCGGACAACGCGACCTTACCCTCGTTGATCGCCACCGATTTGAGCAAAGGCCGCGTGTCCACGCAGTCAGCGGGCTACACCTATTCCTTTGATACGCGCCGCAACGGGTTGAACCCCGACGCCGGTGTGTTGCTCTCGTTTGGCCAAGAGTTCGCGGGTTTGGGCGGCGACGTCAAATACGTGAAATCAACCGCCGAAGTGCGCGGCCAGATGAAGGTGTTCAATGATCAGGTCAACTTGCTTGGTGTGATCGAGGGCGGTGCAATTTCGTCGAGCGATGGCACGATGGTCAATGATCGGTTCTTTAACAGCTCCGATGTTCTTCGCGGGTTTGAACCCGGTGGCATCGGCCCGCGTGACGGTGCGACAGATGCGGCTTTGGGTGGTAATTTCTATGCCGTGGCCCGCATTGAGGCGCAGTTCCCGCTTGGCTTGCCTGAGGAGTACGGGATCAAGGGCGGCGTGTTCCTCGATCACGGCGCGGTTTGGGGCTTGGACAATGAGACCGGGATCGAGGCGGGGAGCGCGGATCGCACATTCCGCACCGTTGCTGGTGCGTCGATCTTTTGGATCACGCCCATCGGGCCGCTACGCTTTAACTTCTCCAAGGCGTTGGACAAACAAGATTTCGACAAAGAGCAGTCGTTTGACCTGACCATCTCGACGGAATTCTAAGGATGCGCCGGATGTCGTGGCCAACCCGTGGCACGGTCCTTTTAGGGATCGTGCTTGGCTGTGTCGGGTTTGGACCCGTGGCGGCGCAAGAGGCCGCGACATCTGTGGCACCATCTGCGACAAGCACGCAGCAAACGGTTTTGCCCGTCTTGGTGTTTGACCGCTCGCGCATCTTATCCGATAGCAAGTTGGGCCAAGCGTTCGAGGCGGAAATCCAACAGACCCGAGATGCATTAGTTCAAGAAAACAATGACATATACGCCGCTCTTGAAGTTGAAGAGGCAGAGATTTCCGCACTCCGCCCGACCTTGAGCGAAGAGGCGTTTGTGCAAAAGGCGGATGCCTTTGATCAAAAAGTAACATCGGTGCGTGCCGCGCAGGACCGCAAAGCCAACGATATCCAAACGCTCTACAATTCTGGACTTGAAGAGGTCGAGCAAAAGATGAACGCGGCTCTGACCTCCGTGGCGCGCGAAGTGCGCGCCATTGTCGTGTTCGAGCGACAGCAAGTTTATTTGATGTCAGGGGCGATTGATGTCTCGACGGAGATTATCCGCCGTCTTGACGCCCAGTTTGCCGTGGATGCGGCACTTGCCGACGCGCCTGTCACACCGGACGATGAGGCTTCGGACGGGTCCGCAGCCGTTGAATAAGGGGCGTGTCTTGCCCCCCGCGGGGCAACGGTTTTCTTGTCACCACCCCGCTTTCCTTGATAGGAAGGCAGGACTGTCGTCTACGGACGCAACATAACAGACCGTCGAAGGGATTTGAAATCCTGCGACGAAAGAAAAAAAGACCAAGAGGGACACATCCTATGAGCACTGATCTTAAAACCGCCGATATCGGATTGATTCAACGTATTATTCCACATCGCTACCCGTTTTTATTGGTGGATAAGGTGATTGATATCGACGGCTCCAAAAGCTGCACAGGCATCAAAAATGTGACCTTTAACGAGCCGCATTTCATGGGTCACTTTCCGGGCACCCCGATCATGCCGGGTGTCACGATTGTCGAGGCGATGGCACAGGCCGCCGCCGTGATGGTCGGCGTTGACCAAGACCTCGCAGACAAGGATTTTCTGGTGTATTTCATGGGGATTGATAGCTGCAAGTTCCGCCGCAAGGTTGTGCCCGGCGATGTCTTGCGCCTCAATGTGACCACCAAACGCGGTGGCGGTAAGGTGTGGAAATTCGAGGGCAGTGCTGATGTCGATGGCGAGATTGCTTGTACCGCATCGTTCACCGCGATGATGGACCTTCCGAAAGGGTGATCTGATGAGCATTCATCCGAGCGCGAACATCCATCCCTCCAGTGTGATCGAGGAGGGCGCTGTGATCGGCGCGGGCTGTAAAATCGGACCGTTTTGCCTTGTTGGCGGCGATGTGACGCTTGGCCAAGGGGTCGAGCTAAAGTCGCATGTGGTCATCGGTGGTGACACGCAGGTGGGCGACGAGACCGTCATCTTTCAATTCGCCTCAATCGGGGCGGTGCCGCAGGATTTGAAGTTCAAGGGCGAGGCAACGTCGCTTGTCATTGGTAAGCGTAACCGCATTCGCGAATACGTCACGATGAACCTTGGGACCGAGGGCGGCGGTGGCGTCACGCGCATTGGCGATGACGGGATGTTCATGGCCTGTTGCCACGTGGCGCATGATGTCCAGATCGGCAATCGTGTCATCTTGGTCAATTCGGTCGCTGTGGCGGGACATTGCGAGATCGCGGACGATGTGATCATCGGCGGATTGTCGGGCATTCATCAGTTTGTGCGGATCGGCAAAGGGGCAATCATTGGCGCGCTGTCCATGGTGACGGCGGATGTCTTGCCCCATGCCCTGGTCCAGGGGCCACGCGCGGAGTTGGACGGTCTCAACCTCGTCGGGCTAAAGCGCAAGGGTGTGGACCGCGCCGATATCAATGCATTGCGGGCTGCGTTCCAGATGCTCAAACAAGGCGAGGGATCGTTCAAAGAGCGCGCTTCGCGTTTGAGCGACGACTTTGATAGCGATTATGTGCGTGCGATGGTGGCCTTTGTCATGGCGGATAGCGACCGTGGCTTTTTAACCCCGAACTGAGGTTCCTCATGGCAACTGTGACGCGCACGGCGATTATCGCAGGGACAGGGCAGTTGCCGCAGGTTTTGGCAGCGGCGCTTGATACCCCTGTCTATGTCACATTGACGGATGTGGCCGTCCCCGCGGGCGTTGATCATGTCTCGGCGCGGATCGAAAAACTCGGCAAGTTGTTCAAAGAGTTGAAATCACGCGGTGTTGAAGCTGTAACCTTTGCGGGGGCTATGGCGCGGCCAAAGGTGAACCCCGTGCTTTTGGATCGTCACGCGTTGCGATTGGCTACGTGTCTGGGCAAGGGCGACGATGCGCTGTTGCGCGAGGTAATCGCGGTGTTTGAGGATCAAGGGTTCGCCATTCGCTCCGCGATTGAGATTTGTCCCGACTTGGCGTTACCTGCGGGCACGCTGTGGGGGCGTAAACCCTCCGCGACCGATGTGAGTGATGCGGCGCGCGCGCATGCGGTGTTGGAGGCACTGTCGCCGTTGGATGTCGGGCAAGGGGCCGTGTGCGCGGGCGGTCAGATGCTTGGGGTTGAGACCCTTCAAGGGACCAATGCGATGCTTGAGTTTGTGGCCGCGACCCCTGCGCATTTGCGCCGTGCGCGCGGTGTGTTCGTCAAAGCGCCCAAAGCGGGGCAAGATCTGCGCATTGATGTACCGACCATTGGGCTTGAAACGATTGAGGCCGTGATTGCGGCGGGGCTTGGCGGTCTTGTTGTGCCTGCGGGCGGTGTCATTGTGTTGGACCGAACTGGCGTGAAAGCGCGGGTTGAGGAGGCAGGTTTGTTCTTGCACGCGATATGACGGGGGCGATTGTGTCCAAACCACTCAAGGTCTTTGTGATTGCCGGCGAGGCATCGGGCGACCGATTGGGCGCGGCTGTCATGGCCGGATTGCGCGGGCTTGCGGGGGACGTGGAATTTCGCGGTGTGGGTGGCGCGCTGATGACGGGCGAGGGGCTTGAGAGCCTGTTTCCCATGAAAGAGCTGTCGCTTATGGGTCTGTTCGAAGTGCTGCCCAAGTATTTTCACCTCAAACGCCGCATCCGCGAAGTGGCCGAGGTCGCGGTGTCGTGGCACCCTGATGTCGTCCTTACCATCGATAGTCCCGATTTTTGTCTACGGGTCGCAGACATTATAAAGGCGCGCTCGGATATTCGGGTGTGTCACTACGTGGCCCCGACAGTGTGGGCGTGGCGTCCCGAGCGGGCCGAAAAGATGGCCGCGCGGGTGGATCAGGTTTTGGCGTTGTTTCCGTTCGAGCCGCCGTATTTCGAGGCCCACGAGCTGCGCTGTGACTTTGTCGGCCATCCTGTGGTGAGCGAAGCCGTGGCGTCCCCGAGCGATGTACGCGCGTTTCGCGAGGATCACGGGATTGGTGAGGCGCCTGTCGTGCTCGTCTTGCCGGGATCGCGCGAGGGCGAAATCGCCCGATTGGCCCCCGTCTTTGGCGCAGCATTGGATCAATTCGCACGCGCCCATCCCGAGGCGCGGTTCGCATTGCCCGTGGCATTCGGCGCGATGGAGAGTATTCGCGCACAGGTCGCGCAGTGGGAGATTGATCCGATCTTGATCCCCGCCGAGAATACCCAAGAGCGCCGTGCGGCATTCAAGGCCGCTGATATCGCATTGGCCGCAAGTGGCACGGTGTCTTTGGAGCTGGCGGCGAGTGATACACCGATGGTCATCGCTTACCGTATGAACCTGCTCACACAGTATATCGTTTCGCGCAAATTGCAGATCGACACGGTGACATTGGTTAATCTTGTCAGCGAGACGCGAGAGGTGCCAGAGTTTTTGGGATCACGCTGCACCGCCGAAAAAATTGCACCTGCGCTCACCCGCCTGATGGAAACGCCCGCTGCACAAGCCGAAGCCCTTGATCTGACGATGCAGCGGCTTGGACGCGCAGGCGAGGCTCCTGGTTTGCGAGCGGCGCGGGCGATTTTAGACGGGCTCGGAGCGACCGTCGCGCCCCGTTAATCCTCTCTCCATCGTTCTAAAAAAGGGATTTGTTGGGTGAAAACCCAAGCGACAGGGGTCAACACACCGCTTTTGCGCATTTGCCTTTTGCAAAAGGCCTGCATTTCCTTGGCTGTGCTGAAATAGGCTGTAAATTCGCCGTTGTTATAGCAATTGGAACAAAATGACGTGGATTTTGTGCCATCGGCTTCGGTGCCGCCGCCCATTGGATCTTTATGCATGGCGAGGCCGCAACTTTGACATTGAATCATCAATATGACTCCGTCGTTAAAAAGGCGCGTTTTGTTTGCACCCCACGTAAATGTCTCGTTTTTCGTGACGCCACCCCCACGGCGCTTGTCACCTAAATCTCCTACTTCGGTTCCAAAATGTCTTGAAGTTGCTCCATAACGGACGGCATTTTTGCAGTGACCATTTCGATGATCATCGGTTGCTGTGCGCCGATCATATCGGGCATTTTGACCATGACTGCGCGCCCTTCGGCGGTTTTGTAGAAATCACGCAGCGCGACGATTTCATCCAAGGTGAACATATCGGCCATAATGCCTGATGTCTCGCCCATGACCTCATACATAGGCTGCTCGAAGGCCTCCATGTATAGATCTTGAATGTCGGCTTCCTGAGCCTCGGTGACGGTCCGCCCGCTGGCGCGCATTTGCGTCAAAATTGGCAGATACATTTGCGAGATCACACGGGTCATATCCATGTCCGCAATGGCCAATTCATTGTATTCAGTGGCGACTGCAAGGCGTTCTTCGCGAGTTTCGGATGCGGCAGGTAACGCTGTTAAAAGGCTGATAGAAATGGAAAAAGCGAGCACGACGTTTTTAAGCATAACAACTCCTCAATCGATACGGAGCAAATGTTAACCCCTCTTGTCGATTCTGCGCAAGGGGCATGTTGAACGATGCTCAATAGCCGCGCCAGATCCAACCGCCACCGAAGATCCGTGTGCTGTTGTCATCATAAAACACACAGGCCTGACCAGGTGAGACGCCTTCCTCGGCGACAATCAATTCTACCTCGGCTTCGGTGTCTGAAATCGGGCGAATAATCGCCTCGCGCGGCGGGCGGGTGGAGCGCACGCGCACCAACACATGCCATTCCTCGCGCGACATAAACGGCTCATCGCCAAGCCAGTTGATCTCGCGGACGGGAATTTTGCGCGTGGCCAACATCTCTTTGGGCCCAACGATGACCTGCTTTTTGTCCACGTCGAGTTTGACCACGTAGAGCGGATCGGCCAAGCCACCGATGCCAATCCCGCGCCGTTGACCGATTGTATAGTGCAACACGCCGTTGTGCGTGCCGCGCACATT
>NZ_CBFHKW010000001.1:5930-52361 GCF_965656515.1 Celeribacter marinus | reverse complement strand
TCCCTCATGATCGACAATTTCACCGGGTTCCGCAGCACCGGGGCGCAATTTCTCAATCACGGCGGCATAGTTGCCGTTGGGCACGAAACAAATATCCTGACTGTCTGGCTTGTCCGCAACCGAGAGCCCGTATTTGGCCGCAAGCGCCCGTGTCGCCTCTTTTGACGGCAAATGCCCCAGCGGAAAGCGCAGATACTCAAGCTGTGCAGGTGTGGTCGAAAACAAAAAGTAGGACTGGTCACGATTTGCATCGGCGGCTGAGTGCAATTGTGGTCCATGTGCGCCATCACTGCGCTGAATATAATGTCCTGTGGCCATGCAATCGGCATCAAGATCCTTTGCCGTTTCCAATAGGTCCTTGAATTTCACTTTTTCATTGCACCGGATGCAGGGCACGGGGGTGGCCCCCGCCAGATAGCTATCGGCGAATTCGTCAATCACGGCGTCTTTGAACACGTTTTCATAGTCGAGGACGTAGTGGGGAAATCCCATATCTTCGGCCACGCGGCGTGCGTCATGGATATCACGCCCTGCGCAACACGCACCTTTTTTGGCCAAGGCCGCGCCATGATCATAGAGCTGAAGTGTCACGCCGATGACATCGTAGCCTTCCTCAGCGAGCTGTGCGGCCACAACGGAGCTATCCACGCCGCCCGACATTGCCACGACCACACGGGTTTCGGCGGGGGGCTTGGCAAAGCCAAGAGAATTCAGCGGATGCGCGCCGTCATGAGCCATTTACAAATCCTTTCCAGAATGCCGACCAAATATAAGTAAATGCAAGGTACTCTCAAGGCCTCGTTTCATTACCCATTAAGAGGTTTGCGGCAAAAGTTGTCCAAGTTAGCCAAAGGGGTGAAGTGATGTATCTAAAAAAAGTCGATGGTCCGCGCGCTGTGACCCTTCCGGATGGAACGGTGATGACGCGTGCTGATCTCCCACCAAAAGCGACCCGTCGGTGGGTTGCCTCGCGCAAGGCCTGTGTTGTCAAAGGTGTTGTTTTCGGACTTATTTCCGAAAGCGAAGCGCTCAAAATGTACGGATTGTCAGACGAGGAGTTCCAATCATGGAAGTCTGCGATCCGGGATCACGGCGAAGCAGCGCTTAAAGCAACCTCAATTCAAAAATATAGACAACCTTAGGTTGCTTCGTTAATATTATTCTATCCGGTAACGTGTGGTTAACCATTTTAAACCATTTTGACTGTTAGCGAACGATAGATAATTAATCGGAGACCCGAAGTATGCGAATTTTGCTCATCGAAGATGACCCAACCACGTCCAAAAGCATCGAAATGATGCTCTCCCATGCCAATTTGAATGTGTATTCAACGGACTTGGGCGAGGAGGGAATAGATCTTGCAAAGCTATATGATTACGATCTGATCCTTTTGGATCTTGGCCTGCCTGATATGAACGGCCATGAGGTGCTACGCCAGCTGCGTCTTGCCCGTGTCGATACGCCGATTCTGATTTTGTCAGGGGCCGACGACACAGAAAACAAGATTAAGGGATTTGGATTTGGGGCCGACGATTATCTGACCAAACCGTTCCACCGCGAAGAATTGGTGGCACGTATTCACGCGATCATTCGTCGCTCGAAAGGGCATTCCCAATCCATCATCAAGACCGGCAAAATCGATGTAAACCTCGATGCCAAAACCGTCTCCGTAAGCGCGCGTCCGGTGCATTTGACGGGCAAAGAGTACCAGATGCTTGAGCTACTTTCCTTGCGCAAGGGGACAACCCTGACCAAGGAAATGTTCCTCAACCATCTATACGGCGGCATGGATGAGCCGGAATTGAAAATCATTGACGTTTTCATCTGCAAGCTGCGCAAGAAACTCGCGACAGCAACGGATGGTGACAATTATATCGAGACGGTTTGGGGGCGTGGGTATGTATTGCGCGATCCTGAACCGAACGAATTGGATCAACCGCTTGCGGTCGGTGCGTAGGTACGAGTGTAACCTTTGTAACTGTCGTCGCCCTTAGGGTTTCTCCGAACCTCGGGGCGACGATTTTGAATGTCTATTCCAACATCTCTATCTGGACCTCCGCGCGTTGCTCTCATAAACCTGAGGGGCACGAAATCGGGAGGTCGTTTTATGTCCGCAGATACGCCATTGGATCAGGTGAATGTTGAGGCGTTGACCCGCGATCAGGCGGTCGTGGAACTTGCGCGTCTTGCGGATGTTTTGGCGCGGGCCAATACCGCCTATCATGCCGCCGATGCGCCTGTGATGGATGACGCCAGCTTTGACGCGCTCAAGCGGCGCAATGCGGCAATAGAACAACGATTTCCAAACCTTAAACGTGCGGACACGCCCACAGATCAGGTCGGCGCAGCTCCGTCCGAGGGGTTTGGGAAAATCACCCACGCTGTTCGGATGATGTCGCTCTCCAACGGGTTTGATGATGCGGATATCCGTGAGTTTGACGCCTCTGTGCGTAAATACCTCGCCGCACCGGGTGAAATTGCCTACACAGCCGAGCCAAAGATTGACGGGTTATCGTTATCCCTGCGCTATGAAAACGGTATGCTGATGCACGCGGCGACCCGTGGCGATGGTGCCGTGGGTGAAAATGTGACGGCCAATGCCCGCACAATCGCGTCTATCCCGCAATCAATCGACGGTGCGCCTGATGTGTTGGAGGTGCGCGGCGAGGTCTATATGACCCACGCCGATTTCGCTGCCCTCAACGCCCGCCACACTGAGCGGGGCGGCAAAACATTCGCCAATCCGCGCAACGCCGCCGCAGGATCGCTTCGCCAACTCGATGCCGAAATCACCCGCGCGCGCCCCTTGGCGTTTTTTGCCTATGCATGGGGCGAATTGTCCGCGCCTTTGGCCGACACACAAATGGGCGCGATTGCGCAGTTGTCCGCATTCGGGTTCGCAACCAACCCACTGACGCAACGGTTCACGGATCTCGCACAGATGCTGGATCACTACCGCAAGATCGAAGCGGCCCGCGCCACGCTTGGCTATGACATCGACGGCGTGGTCTACAAGGTGGACCGCCTTGATTTACAGCGCCGTTTGGGGTTCCGATCCACCACGCCACGGTGGGCAATCGCGCATAAATTCCCCGCCGAACTGGCATGGACGCGGCTTGAGGGGATCGACATTCAGGTCGGCCGCACCGGTGCGCTATCGCCCGTGGCCCGTCTGTCGCCCGTCACCGTGGGCGGTGTCGTGGTCTCGAACGCCACTTTGCACAACGAGGATTATATCGCCGGATATGACAGCAAGGGCGAGACCATTCGCGGCGGCAAAGACATTCGGATCGGCGACTGGGTTCAGGTGTACCGCGCGGGCGATGTGATCCCGAAAATTGCGGATGTCGATTTGTCCAAGCGCCCTGAGGTCACGACCCCGTTCGAGATGCCCGCGAGCTGCCCCGAATGTGGATCAGATGCCATTCGCGAAGAGGGCGACGCGGTGCGGCGATGTTCCGGTGGCATGATTTGTCCCGCGCAAGCCGTTGAAAAACTAAAGCATTTCGTATCACGCGGCGCGTTTGACATTGAGGGGCTTGGTGCCAAACAGGTGGAGCAATTCTACCATGACGGATGGGTGCGCGAACCCGCCGATATTTTCACCCTGCGCGACCGTTTTGGGTCGGGCTTGCAGCAGCTCAAAAACCGCGAAGGCTGGGGCGCGAAATCTGCCGCCAACCTGTTCGATGCAATTGATGAAAAACGAACAATCCCTCTGGCGAAACTGATCTTTGCCCTTGGCATTCGTCATGTGGGCGAAAATTCCGCCACGCTTTTGGCCACATCGTACGGCGCATGGGACGCATTCGAGGCTGCGATGACGCACGCCGAATCGGGGCGCGGTGCGGCATGGAGCGAGTTGTTGGACATTGACGGTGTGGGCGCGGTGATGGCCGGATCGCTCGTGGCGGCGTTTCATCAGGAGCGTGAACGCGCCTCAATCGACCGTCTCGTGGCGCATTTGAACGTGATCAATGCCGAGCGCCCCACATCTGACAGCCCTGTAAGTGGCAAAACGGTCGTGTTTACAGGCAGTTTAGAGAAAATGACCCGTGCCGAGGCCAAGGCGCGCGCGGAATCCCTTGGGGCCAAAGTCGCAGGCTCTGTGTCCAAAAAGACCGACTTGCTCGTCGCGGGACCAGGGGCGGGATCGAAAGAGAAAAAGGCGGCGGAGTTGGGCGTTGCAACACTGGACGAGGACGGGTGGCTTGCACTGATCGGTGACGCATGAGCGGGGCGCGCCCTGACATCCTGTTTCCATTGTTCGCGGGGCTAGAGACGCTCACGGGCGTTGGTCCGAAAACGGCTAAAGCGATGGCTGGCCTGAACGTTGAGCGGCCGCGTGATTTATTGTTTACTCTGCCCAATTCGGTGATTGACCGGCGCCGCCGTGACACGGTGCAGGGCGCCCACATCGGTGAGGTCGTCACCGTCGAAGTCACAGTTGTGCGTCATCAAAAGCCGTCTCGCAAAGGCTTGCCCTACCGCGTTACGGTCGAGGATGACGCGCTAGCCTTTCAGTTGGTCTTCTTTCGCGGTGCTCCTGATTGGATCGAAAAACAACTGCCTCTTGGCGAGCGGCGTCTCGTGTCAGGTAAGGTCGAGATGTATGATGGCCAGTTTCAAATGCCCCATCCCGATCACATTCTGGCGGTAGAGGATTCAGGCACGTTGCCTAAATTCGAGCCGGTTTATCCCCTTGCGGCGGGTGTCACGCAAAAAATAATGGTAAAGGCGGTCGCGGCCACGCGGGCCTTAGTGCCTGTTGTTGATGAATGGATTGACGACAATTTGCGCGCGCGCGAGGGGTGGCCCGACTTTTCCACTGCTTTGGAACAGGCACATGTTCCGCTCTCAGATCATGAAATTGCGGCAACATCGCCCGCGCGGCAACGTCTTGCCTATGACGAATTGTTCTCGCATCAGGTCACGCTTGCCCTCGCGCGCGCGCAGGTGCGCCGAGCAAAGGGGCGTCAAAACACCGGTAACGGCGCGTTGCGCGCACGGGTTTTAGCAGCCTTGCCGTTTACGCCCACAGGTGCGCAAGAGCGCGCGATGGTGGCGATTGCCGATGATATGGCCAGCCCAAAACGCATGAACCGTTTGTTGATGGGCGATGTCGGGTCGGGAAAAACCTTGGTCGCGCTTGACGCACTTTTGGTTGCGGTTGAGGCTGGCGGGCAGGGGGTTATGATGGCCCCGACAGAGATCCTTGCGCGCCAACACCTTGAGGGATTGCGCCCCTTGGCCGAGGCGGCGGGTGTTGTGCTTGAACTGCTCACGGGGCGCGACAAAGGGCGCGAACGCAAAGCAAAATTGGAGGCACTGGCGCGTGGTGATATCCAGATTTTGGTGGGCACGCATGCGGTGTTTCAAGACGACGTTATCTACCATGATCTGCGATTGGCGATTGTCGACGAACAGCACCGGTTTGGCGTCTCGCAACGCATGGCTTTGGCCAAAAAAGGCAGCGGTGTCGACGTCTTGGTGATGACCGCAACGCCTATTCCGCGCTCGCTTACATTGGCGCAATTTGGCGATATGGACGTCTCAATTCTGGATGAAAAACCGCCAGGACGTACGCCGGTCAAGACCGCGTTGAATTCGACCGAGCGATTGGCGGATGTCATCGCGCACCTCAAATCGGCCACCGATGAGGGGCGTCAGGCCTATTGGGTTTGCCCCTTAGTCGAGGAAAGCGAAGTGGTGGACATGATGGCCGCCGAGGAGCGGTTCAAAGTGTTGCGCGCGGCCTTGGGCGAGGGGCGTGTCGGATTGGTGCATGGCCAAATGCCACCGGAGGCCAAGGACGACACCATGCGGCGGTTCGCGGCCGGAGACCTGTCAGTTTTGGTCGCCACAACCGTGATCGAGGTTGGCGTCAACGTCCCCAATGCGTCGATCATGGTGATTGAGCGCGCAGAGCATTTCGGATTGGCGCAGCTGCATCAATTGCGTGGACGAGTCGGGCGCGGCGCGGTCGCATCGACGTGCTTGTTGTTGTATCAGGCGCCATTGACGCAAAGCGGGCGCAGGCGTCTCGATATCATGCGCGATACCGATGATGGATTTCGGATTGCCGAAGAAGACCTTGCGATCCGTGGCGCGGGCGATGTGTTGGGCACGGCGCAGTCTGGCCTGCCACGGTTTCGAGTGGCGGATCTGGAGCGACAGTCGGCGTTGATGGCGTTGGCACAAAGTGACGCGCGGGCGTTACTGACTCTCGATCCCAAACTGGAAAGCCCACGTGGTGTGGCTGTGCGTGTTCTCTTATGGCTCATGGGGCGAGATGAGGCGATCCGTTTGATTTCAGTGGGTTAGGGGAGTTTCTACACGGCGCGTTCTATTTTGTTCGCTAATGTTCTCAAAAAGTTCTTTACATAGGGGCGCCAAAATGAGAACAAAGGCGCAACAAAAGATTAACGCACTGAGATCAATAGAGATCATCATCCTTGAGGAGACGCCCCATGTTGACCGAATTGAAAGCTATCGTTACCCGTTCGCGCACCACCATGATTGAAGATGTGATTGGGATGGTCTCTTTGATGGTGATCTTGATGGCGGGTCTCTCGCTTCCGGCGCTGGTATAGGCGGCGCTGTTTTTTCGCTATTCTGCCTTTGATCTGACCCTGCGGCCTTACCGTTCTGCCCCGAATGTTTGACCTTTTCCTGTTCCGTCAGATGTCGTTGCCTCATCACGACATGTTTGTCCGCCAGATCAATACTCCGCCGCCTTCGTCCCCGAAGTGCGGCGGTTTTTTATGAGCCGTGCGGACGGGGCCGATGTGGTGAATACGTTAAAACGTATATGCCAAACGCAAGCCGCCCCAATGCGCGCCATCTACAATGATCGGAGCAGAGAGGTCTTTCATCATGGTGAACTGCCCTGCGCCCATGTCACGGCGGTAGACCTGTAGCAAAAACGGCTCTGTGTTGCGTCCTGCCTTCAATCCGACCCGATCATCAAACATTCTACGGTTGCGGGAATTGGCGGTATTCCACGCGGGGTCTTTGCCTTGGGGCTGCGCGAATTTCTTGTTATGGGTCGGAAGATAGCCATTGGGGTCAATCGCCGCGCAAAACACCACTTTATCGCTAAACGACAACATGGGCTCTTGGATGGCGGGTAAAACGGCATCTGTAAAGTCGGTGAAGCGTGCGCGGAATTGTTGCGGGTTGGTGCCACCCATCGGGGTATAGGTGCGGTTAAACAGGTCGTGCTTTGTGATGCGCCCCTCTGCGATACCGTTTTGGAAAATCTCCGATATTTGACCCGCGGCAACTTTGACCCGTTCGATAAAGACCAAGTCTTCGCTTGCGCCGCCTAAATCGACGCTGGTGCGATAAATGGTTTCCGAGGTGTCAATCAACTTGTTCACGCGGCTGTGGGCCTCATGGATACCAGATGCGGTTTTCTCGGCCGATTTGCCGATTGAGGCAAAGGCGGGTTGGAATTCTGCCACGGCTTCGCGCACTTTTTCGGCCTCAAAGGCCATTGTGCGGGTGGCGTCACTGGTTTGGCGCACACCATCAGCAATTTCGGTCAAAGCGCGGTCGGTCTGCTCCGATCCGCCGAGCACGATATCGGCATCCGACGAGACGCCAGAGGCCTCGGAGCGCAATTTGTCCACCCAACCAGACAAAGCGTGTATGTTGTCCTCAATCCCTGCGGCGGCGGTCGCGGTTTTTTGGCTCAACTCATTGATAGCTTCGGCCACGACACCGAATCCGCGGCCATAATCACCCGCGCGGGCCGCTTCGATTTTGGCGTTGATGGCGAGGATGTTCACCTGCCGGGCGATGTCGGCGATGTTTTTGTTATCCGTTTCCACGGCGGTGAGAGAGGCCGCGACCTGTTGCATCTTCTCCGAAAGTGCTTTGACCCATGAGGCCACGGTATTGGAGCGTTTGCCGTTTTCACGCACGAAATCGACCGAACCCTCGACTTTTGTGAGGGTGTTTTCGGTGACGTCTGTCACAGTTTCAAGGGCGTGACGTACCGCCGCATTGGCGGTCATCACGCCGGTTGCGGAGATTTCAACTTGTTTGAGAACCATAATCTGGCTGGATGATTGTGCATCTACGGCGTCCAAAAATCCCGCAACATCAACGATCTCATAGCCTAGCCGGCCTGCGTGATTGGCGAGCTCGGTCAGTCTTGGGTCCGCAAGTGTAGCGTCCTCAAAGTTTGGATTGGGAATCATGCATGCCTCCAGTTACACTCGTGGCTTAACGCAATTCACTTACCTGTCCGTTAAATATCCCAATTAGAGTGGGCTGTTTTGGGCCTCGCGGGCGGCTTTTGCAGCTGCCGTAACGGCAAGTAGGATCGACGCATGGCGGTTTTTATAGTCACGCGCGGGCCGGAGCGCCTCAAACGCGTCAAAGGGGGGCGAGGGGACGGGGCCGTCGGTTTTCAAAAATGCAGTCATCTCGTCGCGCGCGGCGTCCAATTCGTCGGCGCTACGACCAATGACATGCGCTCCTAAAATTGCAGCTGAGGCCTGACCCAGGGCGCAGGCTTTTACGTCTTGGGCAAAGGCGGCCACTTTGCCATGTGCCATCTCCACATCAACCGTGACTGTGGATCCACAAAGCGGCGCGCGTTCGCGCACACGGGCCTGTGGCGCATCCAATTGCCCGACATGGGGAATATCCGCGGCAAGCGCGAGCAGTTTTACTGAATAGAGTTTGGCCAGTTCAGTGGACATGGTTTGCCTTTCATCACGTGGCCTTTTAGATAGGGCAACCGATACCACAAGGAAAGAACCCAACATGCCCTTTGACCCTGCATCCCTGAAATTTGATGACAAAGGACTGATCCCCGCAATTGCGCAAGATGCCGCAACGGGTGAGGTTTTGATGATGGCGTGGATGAATGCGCAAAGCGTGGCAAAGACGCTTGAGAGTGGCAAAGTCACCTATTGGTCGCGCTCGCGTCAGGCGTTTTGGGTCAAGGGCGAAACCTCGGGGCATCTTCAGGAGTTGGTTGATTTCCGCTTTGATTGTGACAGCGACTGTATTTTGGTGACGGTCAATCAAACCGGACCCGCATGCCACACCAATCGTCGCTCGTGTTTTTACACGGCTGTGCGCGATGGCGAGACCGTGGAATTGTCCAAACCGATGGTCTGAGCGCCTAAATCCCGACCATGCGTTTGATGTCGTCGGGGCTGTATCCCTCGTTGCGAAATGTCGAGATTGCTTTGG
The DNA here is from genome assembly GCF_965656515.1 of Celeribacter marinus. Lineage (GTDB taxonomy): Bacteria > Pseudomonadota > Alphaproteobacteria > Rhodobacterales > Rhodobacteraceae > Celeribacter > Celeribacter marinus_D. The sequence continues at coordinate 43,148 of NZ_CBFHKW010000001.1, read as the reverse complement.
CATCGTCGCGTTTGGCGAGGCGTTTGCCAGCCTCATCGCGAATGAGCGCGTGGTGGTGATAGATGGGGACAGGCAGATCGAGCAGCGTCAATAAAATCACTTGGATCGCTGTAAACGCGAAGAGATCCTCGCCGCGCACCACATGTGTAATCCCTTGGGCCACGTCATCGAGGGCGGAGGCCAGAAAGTAAGCCACGATATCCTCGCCTTTGCGCGACAAAACCACATCCCCGATCTCGCGTAGCGCCTGCGCCGCATCGACCGTGTGTAGCCCCGCATGTGCCGCGCCCGTTTCGGTAAAGCGCATGGGGGCACCGCTTAGCTGATCCAGTGCGCGGTCAAGGTGGAGACGCAGTGCGTCACCGTCCTTGCGCGTGGACATCGTGCGCGCTTTGCACGTAAGCGGATAAACGTCATGGGCCACGCCCTCTTGTGGGGCGGCAAGGGCCGCGCGAATATCGGCGCGGGTGCACGAACACGGATACAATAGACCCATAGCCTCAAGGCGCGCCAAGCTATCCGTGTAGCTATCCAGCTGTGCGGCTTGGCTCACAACAGGACCGTCCCATGTCAGTCCGAGCCACGTCAGATCCTCGACAATAAGCGCCGCCCATTCGGGCTTTGATCGCTCAAGGTCGGTGTCTTCCATCCGCAGCAAAAAACGCCCGCCGGCATCGCGCGCCATTTGCTGGCCGAGCATCGCGGAGTAGGCGTGCCCGATGTGCAGCGGTCCCGTTGGAGAGGGTGCAAATCGGGTCACAAACGACATTAATTTTGTCCGTCAAGCCATTGATTATAATCTTCTTTGGCGCGATCTGTGTAGCCTTTGTAGCGCTCTTTGCGCCCCTTGCGGCCGCCACGCATCCCGTCAAGCGGCGGGAACAGGCCAAAGTTCACGTTCATTGGCTGAAAGGTCTTGGCCTCCGCGCCACCCGTGATGTGGTTGATCAGTGCGCCCATAGCGGTGGTAAAGGGCGGCGGTGGTAGGTCGCGACCCAAAATCTCTGCGGCTGCCATACGTCCCGCGAGCAGGCCCATTGCCGCACTTTCCACGTAGCCCTCGACGCCCGTGACTTGACCGGCAAAGCGAATATTTGGGCGTGATTTCAAACGCATCTGGTCGTCAAGTAATGTGGGAGAATTGAGGAATGTGTTGCGGTGGATGCCGCCCAAACGGGCAAAGGACGCGTCCTCAAGCCCTGGGATCATTTTGAACACTTCGGTCTGCGCGCCGTATTTCATTTTGGTCTGAAAGCCGACGATATTGTAGAGCGTCCCCAGCTTGTTGTCGCGGCGCAGTTGCACCACGGCGTAGGGTTTGTTCTCGGGGTCATTGGCATTGGTGAGCCCCACGGGTTTCATCGGGCCAAAGCGCAGGGTTTCGCGACCGCGCTCGGCCATCACTTCGATTGGCAAACAGCCGTCGAAATAGCCTGCGGTTTCGCCCTCGTGGAACTCCGTTTTATCGGCGGCGGCGAGCGCGTCGATGAAAGCCTCGTACTGATCCTTCGTCATCGGGCAGTTGAGGTAGGCCTTTTGCTCCTCTTCCGTGTCGCCCTTGTCGTAGCGCGATTGGAGCCACGCAATGTCCATATTGACGCTATCGGCGTAGACAATTGGCGCGATGGCGTCGAAAAACGCCAAGCGGTCTGTGCCCGTCTCGGCGGCAATCGCGGCGCCAAGGGCGGGGGAGGTCAACGGTCCTGTCGCAAACAACCATGTGCCGTCCGTAGGCAGCTCGGACACTTCGCCAAATTCGACCGAGATCAGCGGATGGGCGTTGATTTTTGCGGTGATATGCTCGGCAAACGCCTCGCGGTCCACGGCCAATGCGCCACCCGCGGGCAGCTTGTTGGCATCTGCAGACGCCATGACGAGGCCACCTGCCGCGCGCATTTCCCAATGCAATAGCCCAACGGCGTTTTGTTCGTCATCATCCGAGCGGAACGAGTTGGAACATACCATCTCGCCAAAATTGCCAGTTTGATGTGCAAAGGTTTCGACCTTTGGGCGCATTTCGTGAAGCACAACGTTGACGCCAAGGTTGGCCGCTTGCCATGCTGCTTCGGAACCGGCCATGCCGCCGCCGACGATGTGGAGTGTTTTATCTGTCATGAGCGCTCACATAGTGCGTTTGAGGGGTGTTTCAAAGAGAATGCGGGAGCTATTGCCCCCGCACCCCGATGTTTATGTCGTAGGGTCTCGCCCGTTAATCAGTCTAGGTGTCAGATGTGTCGACGGGCGTTGTGCCTGTGTCGGGTGTCTGCACCGAAGCGTCTGTGGTTGCCTCGTTCGTCACATCGTCGTCTTCCGCTTCTGCGATGTAGGCCACCGACACGACTTCTTCGCCTTTGCCAGTGTTGAACACTTTCACGCCGCCCGCGCCGCGTGAGCGGAACGAGATGCCACCAACGGGACAGCGGATCGACTGACCTTTGGATGTGGCCAGCATGATCTGGTCTTCAATGGCGACAGGGAAGGAGGCCACAATAGGTCCGCCACGCATGGTTTTCTCCATGGCTGTTACCCCTTGGCCCCCGCGACCGCGCACGGGATAGTCATGACTGGACGACAGCTTGCCCACGCCGCCCGTTGTAATGGTGACGAGGAGCTCTTCGGCCGCCTTCATTTCGTCAAAGCGTTCGGTTGTGATCGAACCTTCTGCAACCTCTTCGTCGTCATCGGTGCCCTCGACCTCATCCGCACCCACTTGCGCGCGGCGCATCTTGAGATAGGCCTGACGCTCATAGCTTTCGGCGTCAAAGTGCTTGATCACCGACATCGACACAACTTCGTCGCCGTCATTGACCAATTTGATGCCACGCACACCTGTTGAGGAGCGCGAGTTAAACACGCGCACATCGGTGACGGGGAAGCGGATGGCGCGACCCGATGAGGTCACAAGCATCACATCGTCGTTCTCGTCACAAATGCGCACGTTGATCAGGCGGGTGTTTTCGTCTTCGCCCTCGAACTTCATCGCGATTTTACCGTTCGATTTCACGTTGGTGAAATCCGACAGGCGGTTGCGGCGCACCGAGCCTTTGGAGGTGGCGAACACGACCTGAAGGTCATCCCAATCCACCTCGTCACGATCCACTGGCATAATCGCGGCGATCGACACCTTTTGCGGGATCGGCAGGATTTGCAGCAATGGCTTGCCTTTGGCCGTGCGCCCGCCAAGCGGGAGACGCCATGTTTTGAGCTTATACGCCATACCGTCATCGGTGAAGAACAGCAGTTGCGTGTGGGTATTGGCCACAAACAGGGTCGTGATCACGTCCTCGTCCTTGGTCGACATGCCCGATACGCCTTTGCCGCCGCGCTTTTGGGCGCGGTAGTCAGCGAGCGGCGTGCGTTTTGCCCAGCCGGACGAGGTGATGGTCACGACCATATCCTCTTTCTCGATCAGATCCTCGTCGGCCATATCGCCCGACCAGTCCACAATCTCGGTGCGGCGCGGCACGGCAAAAAGGGTTTTCACCTCCGTCAACTCATTGGAGATGATGTCCATGATCCGCTCACGCGAGGCGAGAATAGCGAGGAAGTCTTTGATTTTACCTGCAAGTTCTTGCAGCTCGTCAGTGACTTCCTTGACGCCGATCTGTGTCAGACGTTGCAGACGCAACTCCAGAATGGCGCGGGCCTGTGTTTCGGATAGGTTATAGGTGCCATCGTCGTTCATCTTATGGGACGGATCGTCGATCAGCTGAATATAGGGCGCGATATCAAGGGCGGGCCAACGCCGCTCCATCAGTTTCGCACGCGCTTGGGCTGCATCCGCAGAGGCGCGGATAGTGGCGACAACTTCGTCGACATTGGTCACAGCCACGGCCAGACCACATAGAATATGGGCGCGGTCGCGGGCTTTGCGCAGCTCGAACGCGGTGCGGCGTGCCACCACTTCCTCGCGGAAGGTGATGAAGTGTTCAAGGAACAGGCGCAGTGTCAATTGCTCGGGGCGACCGCCGTTGAGCGCCAACATGTTGCACCCGAAATAGGTTTGCAGCGGCGTAAAGCGGTAGAGTTGGTTAAGTACCACCTCGGGCGTTGCATCGCGTTTCAGCTCGATCACAACGCGCACGCCGTTGCGGTCGGATTCGTCTTGGACGTGGGAAATACCCTCGACCTTTTTGTCGCGGACAAGTTCGGCGATCTTTTCGATCATCGTGGCCTTGTTCACCTGATAGGGGATTTCGTCGACCACAATGGCGTAGCGGTCCTTGCGAATTTCCTCGACACGGGTTTTGGCGCGGATAATCACCGAGCCACGGCCTTCAAGATAGGCTTTGCGCGCACCGGCACGCCCAAGCATCATCGCGCCGGTTGGAAAATCCGGACCCGGCACAATTTCCATCAACCGTTCGGTCGACACATCGGGGTTTTCGATCAGAGCGAGCGTGGCATCAACGATTTCGCCCAAGTTGTGGGGCGGAATGTTCGTGGCCATACCCACAGCAATACCACCTGCACCGTTCACAAGCATGTTGGGATAGCGGGCGGGCAGAACCGTTGGCTCTTTGTCTTTACCGTCATAGTTCAGAACGAAATCAACGGTGTCCTTGTCAATGTCGGCCAACAGGTAGGCGGCAGGTTTGTCCATGCGCACTTCGGTATAGCGCATCGCGGCAGCCATATCGCCGTCCATCGAACCAAAGTTGCCCTGACCATCCAAAAGCGGCAGCGACATCGAAAACGGCTGTGCCATACGGACCAACGCGTCATAGATCGCGCTATCCCCGTGCGGGTGGTATTTGCCCATGGTGTCGCCCACGGCGCGGGCCGATTTACGGTAGCTCTTGTCGTGGGTGTTGCCCGCCTCATACATCGCAAACAAGATGCGGCGGTGCACGGGTTTCAGACCATCACGCAGGTCGGGAATGGCACGGCTCACGATCACCGACATGGCATAATCGAGATAGCTCGATTTCATCTCTTGGGTGATGGAGATATGCGGCCCATCCCATGGAAATGGCGTGCGGATGTTTTCGTCTTCGTTGTCAGGGGTTTGGGGAGTGTCGCTCACGTTGTCCGCCTGTTGTTTGTCTATGATCTATATGGTGTTGTTCGGCACTGTACCCCATACGGGATATGGGGTGCAATGGTCGATCCGTTTCATGTCGCACGCGGTGCGCCCTGCGCTATCTGGATGGTCCGTCTACTTTTTGCGCAGCTTGAAGCGATTAAGGGGATTGGCGCGTTTTAGCCGCTCTTTGAGAGCCTGTGCACGCAGGTCCGCCATGTCAGAGCCAAGGCGGCGTTTGCCGGTCTTGAGCGGTACGATCTGTGCGGTCTCTTTGGTCATGGGCTATACCTAGGGCGTCAGGCGCGTGATTTCCATGCCCAGATCCACAGCGCCACGAACGCCAATGAGGCGAGGGCATTGTAGGAGGCCATTGACAGCCCGAACAGATCCCACACCACTTCGTCGCATAGCACCAAAGACGCATCCATGCTGGCCGAGGGCAAAAGATCCATGCCAGACAGGCCTGAAAGCCCGTCACCCGCAGAGGTGCACGAGGTCGGCCCCTCCCACCAATCGCGCTCTACACCGGTGTGATAGAGGCCCAGGCCCGCGGAGATGCCCATCGTCAGCACACCAAGGGGGGGGATAAATCCGAACCGCGTTAGCGCAAAGAGGATGCCAAGCCCAAAAGCGATCGCATGGGGCCAGCGCTGCCACAGGCACATCGCACAAGGGGCGTATCCCGCCGCCTGAAATGCAAAGGCTCCAAGCAGGATGCCAAGCGATCCAAATCCGGCAAGAAGCGCGATTTGGCGGCGTGGCAGGCGGGTGAGGGTGTTGATCATCGGGGTCATATGAATTTCACCGCGTAAAAGCCGCCGATAAAGATGACAATCAGCAGCGTGAAGATAAGCCCCAAACGGCGCTCGATGAACACGCGAATAGGCTCTCCGAATTTCCACAAGAGAGTGGCGACAATAAAGAACCGCAAGGATCGCGCGACAATGGAGGCCGCAACGAAGACGGGCAAGGATAGATGAGTGGTGCCCGACAGAATGGTGATGACCTTATACGGGAACGGTGTGACGCCCGCGATCAACACGGCCCATGCACCGTATTCATTATACTTGACCGCGAATTCGTCGAAATAGGCGTCCTTGCCGTAGAATTCCAACACAGGCCGGCCGATGGTTTCGAACGCGCCGAAGCCGATCCAATAGCCAAGCATGCCGCCAAGCACGGAGGCCACGGTGGCGATGCCCGCAATTTTGAACGCTTCGCGCGGGCGTGCGATGATCAACGGGATCATTAAAATGTCGGGCGGGATCGGAAAGACAGAGCTTTCGATAAACGCAACAATCGCCAAGGCCCAAAGGGCATTCGGGCTTTGGGCGAGACGCAGGGTCCATTGATATAGGCGCGTGATCATCGGCTCTCATTTCTTCGGTGATTTTGCGCCTTTAGGCACCAATGCGCACGACGGGTCAAGGTTTGCAGCACGCCCCGTGCACACAACCACGTGTTTTTGCTTGAGAGCGCCGCGCTGGACCGTATGGTGGCGCCGTAGTGTGATGTGAGGTGTACGATGAAGTGGCAAGGGCGGCGTGGATCACGCAACATTGAGGATCGTCGTGGACGATCCGGTGGCATGTCGCGCGGCAAGGCGGTGGGCGGGGTAGGTGGCCTAGGTGTCATTGCTATTGTGGTCATCGGCGGTTTGCTCGGGGTTGATGTCTCACCGCTGCTCAACGGCGTGGGGGTTGGGTCTGGTGGCGTGAGCACAAGTGGCGCGGCCCCGATCACGGCGGCGGACAAGCGCGCAGGCGATTTTGTATCCGTCACTTTGGCCGACACCGAAGAAATCTGGAGCGAGATTTTCACCACTCAGGTCGGCGTGCCATATCAACCGGCTGTTTTGGTCCTGTTCAAAGGCGTGACGCAAAGCCCGTGTGGTGGCGCGTCCGGTGCATCCGGCCCGTTCTACTGTCCCGCTGATCAAAAGGCCTATCTCGACACCGCCTTTTTCGTCACGATGGAGCGCCAGATGGGGGCGGGTGGTGATTTTGCGGCGGCCTATGTGGTGGCCCATGAAATCGCGCACCACGTGCAAAACGAATTGGGGATTCTGGGCCAAGCCAACCAGTTACGCGCGCAAGTAAGCGAGGCGCAAAGCAACGCCATTTCTGTGCGGATCGAGTTACAGGCAGATTGTTATTCGGGGATTTGGGCGCGGTATGCGCAAGAGCGGTTTGGCTCCCTCGAGCGGGGCGACATCGCAGAGGCGATGAATGCGGCCAAGCAAATTGGCGATGACACGCTGCAACGCAATGCAGGACGGGTGCCATTGCCGCACACCTTTACGCACGGCACATCTGCGCAGCGCCAAAGGTGGTTCGAAACCGGATTCGAGACGGCAACTTTGGCGGCCTGCGATACCTTTGGGGCCGAGCGACTATAAAATTTGCATTGAGTGCGATATGGGTCTGGACGAGGGCGGAAAGCTCGGCTAAACCGCACCTCGTCTTAGCCCGTGTGGTGGAATGGTAGACACAGGGGATTCAAAATCCCCCGCTGTAACAGGCTTGGCGGTTCGAGTCCGCCCACGGGTACCATACACAAATCTTGTCCGCGTTTTTCGCGACACCTTGTTGAAAAAAGGTGGACCGACGTGGGTGAGTGGATTGCAATAAGTTTCATGATAATGTGGTTTGGTATGAGACTTGGTTCAGGCCGGTTTTAGGCCAACGTGGGTTGACGTTTGTCATATGAATTCGATCGCTGGACCGAGACGTGCGGTCCGCCGCAATGTCCAATTAAGCACACGAATCGTTAACCCTACGTGGTATTGTTTCCAACTTGGCTACGAATCGTTTCTGGACTGTTTTGGGTCCGGAGTCGCCTGTTTCCGGGTCCAGGATTGAGGTAACCAAATTATTTAGCTGTTCATGATTTTGGGCATATCCAGCCCAACCAAGGCGTTTGTTCCCACACTAAAGTGTCAGTGCGCGCAAACTTTAAGTACATGCTTTTTATAAATAAATGACGATTTTAGCCCGTTTGCTTCCGTTGCGGAATGCTATACTTTAGTGTTGGTTTTTAGCACTTTGAGGCCTGCGTTAACACTTTTAGGTCCAAATATAAGTTGCGATCCCTCACGCCTAGGGTCATTTTCAAAGGTGCCCAACTGGGGGGCATCGAGGCTACGGGGGCAGCCACGAAGTTGACGATCCATGTTTTGGACCGTGAGCGCTCGTGTCTGCAGTGGAAACGATACGCAAGTGTCGGGAATGACATGCTGCTGATATGATGCGGGTTTGCCGGTAAGGCAGGCCCCATATGTGTTCGCGTTTCCCAAACTTGATCTTCTCCTTTGCGGTTAGGCATTTCAATTGGCTGGCTCCGTTGGGTCGGTTTTGTGTTCCGAGCCGTTCGGGCACGTGCTTGTTTGGAGAGACATACGATGACGTTTTGGTGGAAATGCAATGATGGCGGCTCAACGCCCCCTACTGGCCCCGATTTCAACAGCGACTTGGTCGAGAACCTCGTTGGGCTTTGGGAATTTTCTTCCGGCGGCGAGACGAAAGACACAGGATTGTCTGACGGTATCGCACAAAATGGTCATTTCCACGGGAACGCGCATGCCGCTAACGGCGCGCTGCAACTGGATGGCAACTGTGATTACTTTGATGTCTCCGGAACGGACGCCCCTTTTGACCTCTCCGAGGGCACCGTTCAGGTTCAATTCATTCAGGACCACCAAGTCGGCACATCGCCCGACACCATCGTAAACCGTGGTGAGTTCTGCGACAAAGACACCGAAGGTTATTTCAACATTCAAGTGACGGCTAACGGCGCCGTGACTGTCTCCCATCTCTCTGGCTCGGACTCTCTCTCCCTGAGCACGGGCGCTGGGTTCTTTGACGAAGGCGACGAGCTGCGCGTGTCCTATTCATGGGATGACGATGGCCAAGGCTCCTTTGTGGTCGAGAACCTTTCTGAAGGCACAACATACGAAACCGATTTCGACAGTGCCGGCCTCAACATGGACATCGGCGACAACGACGATGAAAACTTCACCTTTGGCGCGCGTGAGTACGACGATGGCACCTATGACCAGTATTTTGATGGCTCCATTGCCTATGTTGCTGTGTTCTCCGACCCAAGCATCACGACGGGCTCCGACGGCATCGTTGAGGGCACTGATGGCGACGACATCATCGACGCTACATATGAGGGCGATCCTGACGGCGACATGATCGACGCGGGCGATGCGCTTCTTGCCGGCGAAGTGGGCGACGACGACATCATTTACGCGGGCGCAGGCGACGACACCATTCTTGCGGGCGCGGGCAATGACGAAATTTACGGCCAAGGTGGTGACGATACCATCGATGCCGGCACAGGCGATGACGTGATTTACGGTGATGCGTCCAGCGGTCCAACGAAAGTGTTTACGGGTGACCATGTCCGTGAGAGCTTCGAGTGGAATGAAGCAGGCGTTGCTAACGATCAGGCATTGACCGATTTCAGCCAAGACACCGGCAACGTGAACGTTTCGTTCAAAGTTTTGCAACAAGACACCGATGCGACGACCCAGTTTTCATCCGATCAGCAAAAGGTCCACAGCATCGACACTGACGGCCCAGGCGCCGATGCGCATAGCTCGCTTGATTCCAACCTGAACGGTCACGGGAACGAGGCTACATACGAGCTGTCCTTCTCGGATGCGGTGAATGATGTGTCGTTCCGCGTGAACGACATTGATGGCGATGGCCTTGTTAAAGTCACGGCGTATGATGCCGCGGGCAACGAGATCAATGTCGACATGACGGGTGGATCACACCTCAAGCTCAAAGACACCGATGGTCAGTTTGGCGTGGATACCGCCGATAGCAATGGTGGCTACGAAGAAGACACTTCACCCAACTATTCGCTTTTGGTCGACATTCCTGGTCCTGTTGCGCGCATTGTGATCGAACACGATCAAGACGGGAGCAACAACTCCGGCATCAACATCACGGACGTCTATTATGACGCGCCCGTCTTCATCGAAGGCGAAGCCGACGATTGCGTCGATGCTGGCGACGATGTCATTTCGGCGGGTGATGGCGCCGACCTTGTGTTCGGGAACGGCGGCGACGACACCATTGATGGCGGTGCAGGCAACGACACACTTTATGGTGACGGCCAGAATGATGGCCAGTCCTCCGGCGGCAATGTCGCGGACTCCCTGTCCCTCAACGCAAACAACGTTCAACACGGCAGCCAAACAGGCCATGATGGTTCTGCCGGTGCCGGTGATAGCGTTATTTACAACAACGTGGCTGTGACCGAAGACGGCACCGTGGTAATGGCGAAACTTGTCGTCGTCGATGTCGACAGTGGTCTGAAGGTTGACCTTACAGGTGGGCTGGGCTCCGAAATTCTACTCAATGGCGACAATGACAATTCCGACGCGGGTAAAGATGCCACATTCCGTCTGGAGTTCTACGATCAAGCGACAGGGGAGCCGATTGCGCTTACGTCCGTGGCCACGTTCGGCGACCTCGATCTGACCAACACGGCTGAGAAAGTGACAATCTCCACCGATACCTTCAGCAATTACGGCACGAGCGCCGATACGTCGCTGAACGTGACAACAGGTGCGGGAACTGTGACTGCAACCGGTACAGAAGAAAACGACCCCACAGATCAAGACGCTTGGTTCTCCGCAGGGTTCGAAAATGAAACGGCCATTGAATTCACGCTCACCACACGTGACGTAAACTCCGGCTTCACACTGAACGGCCAACTGATCGACGCGCCTGTGGTTGTGGAGATCTGCGAGCCTGGCGACGACATCATCACCGGCGGCGAAGGTGACGATGTTATCTACGGCGACGATGGTACTTTCGGTCAACTTTCGGCCGACAACCTGATCGTCAACGGATCGTTCGAAGATACGTCAGGCATGACGCAAACGGGGTATGGGTACACCGACACCGGTGCGGTCAATGGCTGGACGTCGTCCAATCCCACCACAAACGACATCGATTTCCACAACGATGGCCGCGGCGATGTTGATCCAACGGATGGCAACAACTGGCTGGACCTCGAAGGCAACCCCGGTCCGCTGCGGATCGGCCAAGACGTCAATGGCGTTCAAGACGGTGAAGAATATGTTCTCACATTTGATGCCGCTGACGCCGTTGGTGGTGACAATGGCATCAAGGTATTTTGGAACGGTGAGTTGATCGATACGATCGACCCGAACGAAGGCGACATGACGACCTACACCTACACCGTCGTCGGCGGGTCCGGTGATGGGTCCGACCGCCTCGAGTTCGAAGGCACAGGTCAGGCCGACTACGTCGGTGCGTCCATCGATAACGTCTCACTCGTTGGCTATGACACAAACGATGGCGAAGGTGGTGATGACATCATCACAGGCGGCTCAGGCTCCGACACAATGTACGGTGAGGGCGGCAACGACACCTTCATTGTGGACACACCGTCTGATGCGGACGGCGACGTCATCGTCGGCGGCAACGGCCCTGATGAAAGCGACGATTGGGACGTTCTCGATCTGCGCGGTGCAGGCCGTGTCACCATCAATGAAACAGACGATGAAACCGACGACGGGGCCACCAAAGGTACTGTGACCTTCGATGACGGCTCGACGCTTGAGTTCAGCCAGATCGAGGAAATCCTTACAGATCCGCAAAACGAAGCCCCCGTTGCAAATGACGACACTGCGACCGTTCTTGAGGACGGCTCGGTCAACATTCCTGTGCTCGACAACGACAGCGATCCGGACGGCGATCCTCTCACTGTCACCGAGGCGACCAGCCCGAACGGCACTGTGACGATCAACCCCGACGGCACGCTGACATTTGTGCCCGACGAGAACTTCAACGGCGCGACGACGATCACCTACACCGTGACCGATCCCGACGGCAACGAAGACACGGCCACGGTCGACGTCACTGTCACCCCCGTGAACGACGCCCCCGATGCGGTGGATGACACGGCGGAGACTGAGTTCAACGCACCTGTCATCATTGACGTGCTCGGCAACGACACCGATGTGGATGGCGACGATTTGACTGTGATCGCGGCGACGAGCCCCGATGGCACTGTTGAGATCAACCCGGACGGGACACTCACCTTTACGCCGACAGACGGTTTCACAGGTGAGGCCACGATCGACTACACCATTGAGGACGAAGACGGTCTTCAGGACACTGCACAAGTGAGTGTCACCGTTGGTGATCAGCCGCGTGACGGCATCGTTGAGGGTACAAGCGGTGATGACCTCATCGATCTAGCCTATACAGGCGATCCAGATGGCGACATGGTCGACAACAACGACGAGCTGTTGGCGGGAGAAGGTCCAAACGATGACATCATCTTTGGCTACGATGGCGATGACACCATCTTTGGCGGTGAAGGTGATGATGAGATCGACGGCGGAACTGGCGATGACACCATCTTTGGCGAAGACGGCGATGACGTCATCGTGGACGAGCAAGGCTCTGACACGGTTGATGGTGGTGACGGCGATGACGAAATCGATGTTGCCGGTGGCGATAGCCCCGACACCATTGCTGAACTGCTTGGTCTGACCAACCCCAACAACTTGGCTGATCTGGACTACTCGCCGTATTCGGAAGTTGTCCCTGTGGATAGCGATCCGAACGACGACATCGATACGGTTATTGGCGGCGCGGGCGATGACACGATCATCACGGGCGACGATGCTGACTATATCGAGGGCGGTGACGGCAACGATACCATCTATTCGGGCATCGACGACGATACCGTGTTTGGCGGTGACGGCGACGACTACATCGAGGACGTACAAGGGGCCGACTACGTGGACGGCGGTGCAGGGGACGACACAATCATCGTCGGCTTCGACACCTTCTCCGACTACTCCAACGGTGGTCTGAGCGATGATCCGAAACTGCCATCTGCGGGCTATCCGTTCCTCGAAGATCAAAACCAGATCGACGGCAAAGACGAAGTCCACGGCGGTGACGGCGATGACTATATCGTCACGGGCGATGACGCCGACCTGATCTATGGCGATGACGGCGATGACACGATCAAAGCCGGCATTGACGACGACACGGTTTATGGCGGTACGGGCAACGACAACATCCTCGGCGGACATGGCTCCGACTACATCGAGGGTGGTGACGGTGACGACTATATCGACGCCTCTGACCTGTTCCAGATCATGAACCACACCAATGAGGACGATGCGACCGATCCGTTCCCCAACAACGACATGGACGTTGTCTATGGCGGCGCGGGCAACGATACGATCATCGGTGGCGACGATCAGGACATGCTCTACGGTGAAGCCGGCAATGACATTATCGACGGTGGCATTGACGACGACACCATCGACGGTGGCGCAGGCAACGACATCCTTATGGGTGGAGACGGTGATGACACCATCACCGCGGGCGAAGGCTTTGACACGGTTTCCGGTGGCACGGGGTCGGACAGCATTTACGGCGGCGGGGACAATGATGTTCTCTCTGGCGGCGATGACAACGACTTTATCTACATCTCCGAAAGCCAATCGGGTCTCAACAACACAACCGTGAATGGCGGTGCTGGCGGTCTTGATTGGGACACGCTCGACATCTCCGACATGCTCAGCAACGGTTGGGTGATTACGGCTCAGGTTCAGAACCCTGATAGTGATGGCAACGGCTTTGACGGTACGATTGAGCTCTACAATGCGGATGACGATACCTACGCCAACATCAACTACACGAACATCGAACAGGTCATTCCATGCTTTACACCTGGAACGATGATTGCGACCCCCGAAGGGGAACGTGCAGTTGAGAGCCTCAAAGTCGGGGATAAGGTCATAACCCGTGACAACGGGATGCAGACAATCCGTTGGGTTGGTGCGAAAGAGATGACCACGGATGAGTTGACGAAACGTGCGGAGCTCAAACCTATTCTCATCCGCGAGGGTGCGCTTGGTCAGGGGCTACCGGAACGCGATATGATCGTGTCTCCGAACCACCGTATGCTCGTGACCTCCGAGAAAGCCGCGCTGTTGTTCGAAGATTACGAAGTCCTCGTTGCAGCCAAGCACCTCTTGGGTCGCGCGGGTGTCGAAGAACTTGATGCACAAGATGTCACGTACATCCACATCATGTTTGATCGCCACGAGGTCATTTTGTCGGATGGCACATGGTCGGAAAGCTTCCAGCCGGGCGATTATACCCTTGCCGGGATTGGCGAAGAGAGCCGTACAGAGATCTTTACTCTGTTCCCCGAGCTGCGCGACATTGCAACCCGCGACGATTACATGACGGCGCGTCGCGTGCTTCGCAAACACGAGGCAGCGTTGCTGGTCAACTAAGACCGCCACACTGCCTGCTCCGGTGGCGCTTAGGCGCCACTTGAAACCGGACACCGACCTGTAGTGGGGCTGGGTGTCCGGTTTTTTTCGTGCCTGATGTGGTGCGTTTGTTTTGGTTTAGAGTGCATAGACTGACGCACGCCGCGTGGCATGGCATGGCGCGCACCTGTGCATGTCACGATAGGGTCGCACTGCGTGGCGAGAACCGATTCGGAATTTCAAGCGCGCGTGACGCACCGCGCCATTGAGATTGTTTCTATTGGCGCGACAGATTGAACACATCCAAAAGATTGGATCGAAATATCCGCGTCTTTCGACGCAGGGTGAAAACTATTTTGAGAAATTCGCCCGCTGTTAATGTCACTCGATTAGCGACAGCGAAAAGGACGATCGGCGGTGTGGCCCCGTTTTGCATCGGGTCAGGAAACAATCGGTGCGCGATGGAACAGGCTGTGCCTTAGTCCCGCCATATTTCAAAATGTAGACCCTGTGGGCACGGGCGCGGACCTCTCAATGTCTTTGCGATATTGGTAAAAATCCCATAAATTAAAGGAATAACGGTGCCTTGGACCTAAGACCAAGATGCCACAAAACAAAACGCACGCCCGCTTTGGGTTAGGGTTGTTCACCGTGTGAACGTGGCCCCATACGATTGAGAGTTGATTATGTGTCTGACGTCAAACATTGCGATTTTCACCTCGCGCGGTGAAGTTGAGGCTGGCGCCTTAAAGGTGGGCGACCGCGTGTTCACGCGCGACAGTGGTCCCCAAAAAATCGAATGGATCGGGCACCGCACGCTTACGGCACTTCACCTTGAGCGCCAAAAAGACCTGATGCCCGTTGTGATTGAAAAGGGTGCCTTGGGCGGGGATTTGCCAGAACGCGATCTGGTTGTGTCGCCCGAGCACCGCGTGCTTCTCGCCGCTGACCGCGAGGCGCGCTACGGTCAGGATCAAGACGTCTTGTCGGCGGCCAAACATCTTGTTGGTTTGCCGGGGATCAGTCAGTTCAAACCGCTTGAGGTCACGTATGTTCATTTCCAGTTTGCCGTGGCTGAAGTTATCTTGACCAACGGGTTTTGGTCGGAGTGCTTTCAACCGGCAACACCAATCACATCGGACCATGATGCGCAGGCGCGCGACGAGGTGTACCTGTTGTTCCCGCAGCTTGCGGAGCGCTATGGCGTGCGCGGCTACGGTAAGGGTGGTCGCGATCTTCGAGCGCGCCCTATGTCTGTGCCGCACTAGGGCGAAATGCCTCCCACGCCGCTGGCGTGTCCAGATCGAATGTCGCGGCGTCCCCTGAGAGAACCACCTGTTTCAACGGATATCGGGCAATAATAGCGTGCGCCCCGATGTCTCCGTCGAGCGCCTCAAACGCGCCAAAGCACTGCGATGGAAAGAGCACGGGATGGCCCGCGCGCCCCTCGCGATTTGACGCGCGCACAATCGCCTCACCCCGATGCTTTTCAAACATATTCGTCAATACCGCGACGTGCTCGCGCGTGATGTGCGGCATGTCGGCCAGTTGAATGAGTAACCCGTCATAGCCGTAGGCGGCGGATGCCAAAGCCTTGAGACTTTTGGAAAATGGTCCCGAGACACAGCGCGAGGGAGCCGTGCCAATGAGCGCTTTGCGAGCCGCGTAATAGGGATGGTCTGGCGCCGGAAGGATCACGCATTGATCCAGATGGGCCGAGGCGGCACAGGCCCGCGTCAGGCAGGTGTCGCGCGGGGTGGTGGCAGGTGGCAGGGGCGCGGCGAGTTTATCAAACCCCATTCGGGTTGATGATCCCGCCGCGCATATTCCTGCCAGAACCCGCATTACTTTTCAGGCAATAGTCCGCGCGGACTAAAGCGCAGCACGAGCAGCAAAATCACACCCATGGTCAGGTGACGCATATAGGCAATGCGCTCAATCAGGCCGATTTTGATCGGGTTGTCGTCGGTCATGCCAGAGGTGATGACATTGACGACCCATGTGCCAATCGGCTCGACTTCGACCCAGAGGAACCAGATCAACATACCGCCCAGAACGGCGCCCCAGTTGTTGCCAGATCCGCCAACAATCACCATCACCCACACAAGGAACGTGTAGCGCAGCGGCTGATAGGTCACGGGCGTCAGCTGACCGTCGAGTGTGGTCATCATTGCACCGGCAATGCCACAGATCGCCGCGCCAAGCACGAAGATTTGCAAGTGGCGGCCTGTGACGTTTTTACCCATGGCTTCCGATGCCACTTCGTTATCGCGGATCGCGCGCATCATACGGCCCCATGGCGATTTAAGCGCCAATTCCATCGCTGTGACGATCAAGATGATCACGATCAAGAACAGAGAGGCATAGGACAGTTTGACAAAGATCGTCGAGGCCGTGACCGGATCCGCGCCGATTTTGGATGCCAAGGACACGAACCAATCACTTTGTTGGAGATTGATCTCGTAAGGCACGGGACGGGGCAAGCCGTTGACGTTCTTCACGCCGCGCGACAACCAGTCCTCGTTTTTCATCACCGCTAGGATGATTTCGGCAACGCCAAGGGTCGCAATGGCAAGATAGTCAGAGCGCAGGCCAAGTGCGGTTTTGGCAACCACCCATGCGGCACCCGCGGCGAACAAGCCGCCAATAGGCCACGCCAAAAGCACAGGCAGATTTGCCCCACCGAGGTAGCCGGTTTGCGCGGGGTTGATGGCCTCGATCGCGGCCACAGCCGGATCGAACACAGCGCGGAACACAAAGAACCCGCCAATGAGCCAGACGGCCATAAACAGACCACGTGCTTTTGTGTGGCGCAGACGTTTCCATAGCAAAACCGCACCGACAATGACCGCGAGGCCCACGGCGAGCGCAAACATCACGCTCATGCCGCCTGCGTCCCACGCCTCTTTGACGGGGGGCATGGACGTGAGCACAACGGCCAGACCGCCAAGAGCGACAAAGCCCATAACGCCGACGTTGAACAGGCCCGCGTAGCCCCACTGAAGGTTCACACCAAGCGCCATGATCGCGGAGATCAGGCCAAAGTTGAGGATGAACAGCGCGGAGTTCCACGACTGGATGAAGCCAACCGCAATGATAAGCGCGGCCATAATGGCGACGTATAAGGGGGTGCGTGACTGGGTCATACCGATTTCCCTTTGAAGAGGCCCGTAGGCTTGAACAGCAGCACGATGATCAGGATCGCAAAGGACACCGCGAATTTATAGTCGGTGGACAGGAGTTGCACCAATCCGTCAGGGCTCCAGTCTTGTGGTCCCAGATAGGTCACGACCTTTTTGAACGCGTAGGTGAGCGTTACCTCGGAAAAGGCAATGACGAACCCGCCCGCAATGGCACCCAAAGGCGATCCCAGACCGCCGACAATCGCAGCGGCAAAGATCGGAAGCAAAAGCTGCATAAAGATGAAGGGTTTGAACGACTTGTCCAATCCGTAGAGCGTGCCCGCGATGGCCGCCAGACCGCCCACGATGACCCATGTGATCATCACAACGCGTTCCGGGTTGATGCCGGACAAGAGAGCCAAATCCTCGTTGTCCGAATAGGCGCGCATCGATTTGCCGGTGCGGGTTTTGTTGAGGAACCAGAACAATGCGGCCACAACAATGATCGCAGTCACAAGGGTGATCACCTGTGTTGTGCGGATCGCGAGACCCTCGGACAAGCCCGACCACTCTTTAAATGCGCGGGCGTTGACGACAAAGCGTTCCCCATCTGCAAACCGGCGATCGTCTGTGCCGATGACCATACGAATGAGGCCGTTCATCACGAACATCACACCCATGGACACAATGACGAGCATCACGGGAGCGGCTTTGACGCGGCGGTAGAACTTATAGACGTATTTGTCTGTAAACAGGACCAAAAGTGCGGTTGCACCAACCGCAAAGGGCAGGGCGAGCAGCGCCGTTGGCAGTGGACCAAGAGAGATGCCCCATGATTGGAACAACATCGTAATCAGAACGGAGACCATCGCGCCAAAGGCCATCGTCTCGCCGTGGGCGAAGTTCGAAAAGCGCAAGATACCGTAAATGAGCGTGACGCCCAGTGCGCCGATCGCAAGTTGCGCGCCATAGGCGGTGGCAGGGACAAGAACAAAGTTGGCGAATGCTACGAAAGCGTTGAGAAAATCCATGTCTTAGCCCCCCAAGAAGGTGCGGCGCACCTCATCGTCGGCGAGAAGGTTCGCGCCAGTGTCGGTGTATGCGTTTGCGCCTTGCACGAGAACATATCCTTTGTCAGCGATATCAAGAGCTTGACGGGCGTTTTGTTCCACCATCAGGATGGAGATCCCTGTGCGGGCCACCTCGATAATACGGTCGAACAGCTCGTCCATAACGATGGGCGAGACGCCCGCAGTTGGCTCATCAAGCATCAGCAATTTGGGTTTGGTCATCAACGCGCGGCCCACGGCCACCTGTTGACGTTGACCACCCGACAATTCGCCCGCGTTCTGGTTGCGTTTCTCAAAGACGGCGGGAAACAGTTCGTAGACCAGGTCTATGGACGCTTCGATGTCGTCACTGCGAATGAATGCACCCATTTCCAAGTTTTCGCGCACTGTCATTGTGGGGAAAATGTTGTTGGTTTGCGGGACAAAGCCCATACCCTTGCGCACGCGCTCTTGCGGGCTCAGGTGAGTGATGTCTTCGCCGTCCAGATTGACGCTGCCTTGGCGTAGATTGAGCATACCAAAGACCGCTTTCATCGCGGTGGATTTGCCCGCCCCGTTGGGGCCAACGATCACGGCAATTTCGCCTTTTTGAACGGTCAAAGAGCAATCGTGCAAGATGTCTGCGCCGGTGCCGTAGCCGCCCGTCATGGCATTTGCGTGTAAAAAGCTCATGTTGCGTCTCCCGTCTTTTTGGCGGCGGTCTTTTTAGATGCTGCCTTTTTAGCGGCGGGTTTGGCGTCTTTGGTCAAACCCTCGGTCGCCTCTTTGTTCTTGATGCCGGTGCCGAGATAGGCCTCGATGACCTCCTCGTTTTGCATGATGCCCTCGGCGGAACCTGTGGCCATCACTTTGCCCTCGGCCATCACGATCACCGGATCACACAGCATTTTGATAAACTCCATGTCGTGTTCGATCATACAAAACGTATAACCGCGCTCGACGTTGAGGCGTTTGATCGCATCGGCAATTGTATAAAGCAGCGTGCGGTTTACACCTGCGCCGACCTCGTCGAGAAATACGATTTTGGCGTCAACCATCATGGTGCGGCCAAGCTCTAACAGCTTTTTCTGGCCCCCAGAGATATTGCCCGCTTTCTCATCCGCGATATGTGAAATCGTCAGGAATTCAAGGACTTCATCGGCCTTTTGGCGCAATGCGGCTTCCTCGGCGGCGATGGTTTTGCGTTTGAACCACGCATTCCAAAGCGTCTCACCCGTCTGGTTTGCGGGCACCATCATCAGGTTCTCGCGCACCGTCATCGTGGAAAATTCATGCGCAATCTGGAAGGTGCGCAAAATACCTTTGTGGAACAACTCGTGGGGCTTGAGCCCCGTGATGTCCTCACCATTAAACAGGACATGGCCTGAGGTGGGGGTCAAAACCCCTGCGATACAGTTGAAAAGCGACGTTTTCCCTGCGCCGTTCGGGCCAATGAGACCCGTAATCGACCCTTCAGCAATGGTCAGGCTCGCCCCGTCCACTGCGCGGAAACCGCCGAAATGCATGTGAAGATCACGCACTTCGATCATCTGTTTTCCCCCGAAAATATGTGTGTCGCGCGTGATGTTTGCCTCACGCGTCTGGATTATTGCAAAACAGCCCGAGTGGTCCGTCCACTCGGGCTGTCATAGTTCGGTTAGACCGGATTAGCGGTAGCCAACCGTAACGATTTTGCCGTCTTCGAATACGATCTCACGGTAGGAGCCAGCGGCCTCACCGGGTTCGATCAATTCAACAGCGGAACCGCCAACGTAATCAATTTCGCCGCCATCTGCGAGAATTTGAAGGGCTTTTGCCAATTCACCTGGGAAGATTTTCTCGCCCGGTGCGTTTGCAACGTCGTAGAACTTGTCTTTGTAGACTTGTGGATCGGTGGATCCAGCCGCCTGCATTGCAAGGGTGACGAGCGCGCCGGAGTCGTAGGACTCAGGGGCATAAGGGGCAGTGCCGTTGTAGCCGCGTGCTTCGCCGATTGCGACGAGCATCTGACCACCTGGGCTGTCGGAGCCAGGAACCTGACCTGTGGAGCCGTTCAATTCTGCGCCAAAGCGCTCTTCGAGGGCGTCACCGATCATCGCATCGGGGAGGTGGAAACGGTCAAATGCGCCTGTGTCGAGAGCTGCGCGGATGATGCCCGGACCACCTTGGTCGATGTAGCCAACCACGACGAGAAGATCACCACCGGCCGCAGCCAAGGCACCAACTTCAGCGGAATAGTCCGCTTTGCCGTCTTCGTGAGCGGCGTTGATTGTCACTTCGCCACCCATTTCGGTGTAGGAGCTTTCAAACGCGTCAGCCAAACCTTTGCCGTAGTCGTTGTTTGTGTAGGTCACAGCAACGGATTTGATACCTTTTTCAAGGAGGCTTTCCGCCATCACCTGACCCTGACGCGCGTCAGAGGGGGAGGTGCGGAAGAACAGGCCGTTGTCTTCGACAGTTGTCAAAGAGGGCGATGTTGCGGAGGGCGAAAACTGAACCATGCCGTTTGGAACGGACACGTTTTGCAGCATCGCGCCGGTTGCGCCGGAGCAAAGACCACCGATGATGGCAACAACGCCTTCGGATGTGATCATGCGCTCAGCAACGGACGTGGCCACAGCCGCGTCTGTACATGTGGAATCGCCGCGAACAGGCGTGATTGTTGTTCCGCCGAGGAACAAACCGCTCTCGGAGACTTCAGCCAAAGCCGCTTCAACACCTGCGCCCATGTCGACGGACAGTGATTCTGCGGGGCCAGAGAAACCCAGAACAACCGCAATTTTCACGTCATCAGCGAACGCAGCGCCAGCAAACATGGTGGAGGCCACAGAGGCCAACAGAATTTTCTTCATAGATTGTATCTCCCAGTATTGGTCTTTAGCCCCGTCATTTGTGCGGGACCCATTGCCAGTATCAAAGCCTATTGGAAAGAAACTGCACAGGCAAATGTCGATTTTCTTTCCGTTGGGTTGCGAATTTGGGAAGAACGCCTATTGGGTCAACTTTTACTGCCGTTAATCACTTTATATCTGTGAATTTTCAGTCGAATTACCTACGGATATTTGATTGTGATACATCTTAAAGCTGCAATCTCCCTCTCAAGAGGGCGAATCGCCCGTGAATGATATGCCACCAGACGCACGGGGACTTCGTAGGCATTCGGGCCAATCGGGATAACATGTTGATCTTATGCGGGCGGCGGATTTATGGGTTTTAACACCTCACGGCTGCGCCTATAAGCGGTCAACCGTTTACGCTAGGCCTAATCTATAGGGAGCGTAAACTTGACATCGAACGAGCAATTTACGGAGTGATGACAATGACGGACTGGTCCAAATCCACATGGCGAAACAAACCGCGTGTGCAAATGCCCGATTATACGGACCAAGCTGCGTTAAATTCTGTCGAATCTCAACTTGCCAAATATCCCCCACTGGTTTTTGCCGGTGAAGTCCGCTCCCTCAAAAAGGAACTGGCAAAAGCATCACGCGGCGAGGCGTTCTTGTTGCAGGGTGGCGATTGTGCCGAAAGCTTTGCCGAGTTTGGCGCCGACACAATCCGCGATACCTTTAAGGTCATGCTGCAAATGGCGATGGTTTTGACCTTCGGTGCCAAAGTGCCTGTGATCAAAGTCGGTCGTATGGCAGGGCAATTTGCCAAACCGCGGTCGGCCAATACCGAAACTGCGAACGGCGTCGAATTGCCAAGCTACCGTGGCGACATCATCAACGGTTTCGATTTCACACCCGAAGCGCGCATTCCCGATCCTCAGCGCATGTTGCAGGCCTATACCCAAGCCGCAGCCTCGCTCAACCTGTTGCGCGCCTTTTCCAAGGGGGGCTTCGCCGATGTGCACCGCGTGCACGCATGGACCCTTGGGTTCACCGAAAATGACGAGGCCGAAAAGTACCGCGACATGGCAAGCCGTATTCAAGACACGCTTGATTTCATGGCCGCTGCGGGCATGACATCGGATAAAAACTCCGACCTTAAAACCGTGGACTTCTACACCTCCCACGAGGCGCTTTTGCTCGAATATGAAGAGGCGTTGACCCGTGTCGATAGCACCACAGGTGCGACGATTGCAGGTTCTGGTCACATGATCTGGATCGGCGATCGCACTCGCCAGCCTGATGGCGCGCATGTTGAGTTCTGTGCCGGCGTTGAAAACCCGATCGGGTTGAAATGCGGCCCGACCACAACCGCCGAAGACCTCAAAGTGTTGATGGCGAAACTCAACCCTGCCAATGAAGCAGGCCGTTTGACCCTCATCGCGCGTTTTGGCGCGGGTAAAGTGGCCGAGCATCTGCCGCGCTTGATCCAAGCGGTCAAGGAAGAGGGCGCAAACGTTGTCTGGTCGTGCGATCCGATGCACGGCAATACGATCAAATCCCCGTCTGGCTATAAAACGCGCCCCTTTGAGGACGTGTTGTCGGAAGTTCAGGAATTCTTTGCCATTCACCGCGCCGAGGGGACGATCCCTGGCGGTGTGCATTTCGAAATGACGGGCAAAGACGTGACCGAATGCACGGGCGGCGTGCGCGCCGTGACGGATGAGGATTTGTCAGACCGCTACCACACTGCATGTGATCCGCGTCTCAATGCATCGCAGTCGTTGGAACTTGCGTTTCTTGTGGCTGAAGAGTTGCAAAAGACCCGCAGTGGTGCAGCCTTCGCCGCAACGGCGTAACTCTCCACTCTTATGCAATCTGAAAAGCCGCGCCTCGTGCGCGGCTTTTTGTTTGTTCGCGGCGCGCCTATGCGAACATAAAGCAATCCCCGTGGCGCTTATACCCCGCCGCTTCGTAAAAGCTGACCGCTTTGGGGGCGGAGAGCAACAGGTAGGCGGAGCAATTGGGCGCCGCGGCGACTGTATGCGCCAAGAGCGCCTTGCCGATCCCGTGCCCTTGCGCCGTGGTATCAACGCATAACTCGGAGCAATACAGTGCGTAGTGAAAATCGGTGATGGAGCGCGCCACGCCAAGAAGGGTTCCCGCCTCATCGCGTGCCGTCACAATCACATCAGCGCGCGCAACCATCCCTGCGATTTTATCGCTATCGTCAACGGGGCGGCGCTCGGCCAATGTCGAGCGGCGCAACACGTCCAAAAACGCTTGCGCCGTTAAGTCTGGTTCAATCGCGTAGTTTACCTGCATCGCAGCGCGGCCCTATCTATTCTTTAATCACTGCCAAGTTGGCGGGTGTGATGCTTGGGCGCAAGCAAAGATCTCAGGTCACAAGATGCGATTGGTCTTAGGCGTCGTTGTTGCTGACCAGTTTCAGGAACGGGACAGTCGCCTTTGGCGCGCTTTTGGGTGTCTCGCGGATCTCGGTTTCGCGGGGGCGGTGTGCCTCGACAAATCCCGGAATTTCGGTCGCGGGTGTTTTCGCGGCGGGCGTCTGAACGGTCGCGGGCATATCGGTCAACAGGTCGCGGGTTGTAACCTCAACCACGTCAAAGCGGCGCGGCTGGCGGCCAATATCGCCTTTGGACTGCAAGCACCCCAGAACACGGTTCACATCACCCAGATCAGATTTCAACGGGCACAAAAGCAATTGCGCCTCAAGCGCAGGGCGGCCCATACCGCCCGAAGATTTCAGTGTGATTGTTGTGACGTTGGGCGTCTCGCACACGGCTTCTAGGGCTGCGGAAATCTGGGTGCGCGCCTCGGGAGTGAACATCGCGGTGAGTGGCATGCCGCGCACTTCCATCCCCATCAGATCCGTGAGGTGCATCCCCGCGAGGCGAAAACGGGCCACGCCGGGCGCGATGCGCTCAAGGATGAAGGCATATTCCAGAGCGGACTGCATGCCACGGGGATCGATATCGCCGCGTGACGGGATTGGACGACCGTTGCGAAGACCCTCCCAATAGGCCTCTACATCTTTAAGAGCAGGAAAGATCATTTCCGCGCGGCGCGGCATCATGGAAACGACGTTTGTACCGTTGATAGAATTGATGCTCATAATCTTCACCTTGTGTCAGTCGTCTCGGGTCTTGGTAGCGGGGCTATGCGTTTTCCCGCCGTCGACCGTGTGTGCGTTGGTAGCAGTGTCTCACCGCTGGCTTGACCTGAATATGCCATGACTTTGCCCCAATTGGTGGAATTTCCTAAGCAATGGTTAACGCCCGGGCCGTTAACCGTGAAAAATCGGACAAAATTGACAGGTGTATTGAAACCCGAATTCCTGCAAATTTCATATTTATGTATTTAATTTCAATTATTTGTCCTGTGTCATGGCTCTTGGTTCGATTTGGTTTTATACGCGGGACTTGGCGCGAAAAAATTATGCCTTCCTGCGCCACTTTGGAGGGAAACCGAGGCTGTGTTAATCTTTTGAGTCGGCAAATGCGGGCAAGATTGCGGCTAGCGTGTGCCGTTTTAAACGACCTGGATGAGCTTGCGCCACAATTGAGTCTCATTTGCGCCTTGGCGCATCCGCATAGGTAGCCAAACCGGCAGCGCGAGGATATGAGTAAGCGGATAATTGAGCAGGCCGCACAGGGGTGGCCTCGATACAGTCACGACGGAGCCTTTAATATGACCACTGATCGCCGCGGCCTCTTGATCATTCTGTCCTCTCCCTCAGGGGCGGGGAAATCGACCTTGGCCAAGCGGCTTATGGAGTGGGATGAGACCTTGCGATTCTCTGTGTCCAGCACGACCCGTAGCCCGCGCGCGGGTGAGGTTGACGGGACGCATTACCATTTCTCGGACGAAGACACCTTTAAACATATGGTCGGTGCGGGCGAGATGTTGGAGCACGCTTTGGTCTTCGGCAACTATTACGGCTCGCCGGCGGGGCCAGTCCGCGAGGCCATTGAGGCCGGATCGGATGTGTTGTTCGATGTGGATTGGCAAGGCGCACAACAAATTGCCAACTCGGCCTTGCGCGATCACGTGTTGTCGATCTTTGTCTTGCCACCCTCCATCACGGAGTTGCGCCGCCGTTTGGAAACCCGTGGTCAAGATAGCGCCGAAGTCATCGAACAACGCATGCGCCAAAGTTGGGATGAGATCAGCCATTGGGACGGGTATGACTACGTGTTGGTCAATGACGATCTGGATCACTCGTTCGAGCGGCTCAAGACCATCATTGCCGCCGAGCGTCTGCGCCGCCGCCAACAGCCCGGCTTGCTCGGTTTTGTGCGCACCTTGCAATCAGAGTTCGAAGGGAAAGAGACATGACATTATATATGCTCGGTGATCACACCCCGGTTTTGCCGGTCAATGGCGACTACTGGGTTGCCCCAGATGCCAACGTGATTGGCAAAGTTGTCTTGGGCGAGGGCGCGAACATCTGGTTCGGAGCCACGCTGCGCGGCGACAACGAGGCGATTGAAATCGGCGCGGGGTCCAACGTGCAAGAGAATAGCGTTCTACACACGGATATGGGATTTCCGCTTACGATCGAGGCGGGATGCACAATCGGGCACAAGGCGATGCTGCACGGCTGTCACATTGGTGAAAACTCTTTAATCGGGATGGGCGCTACGGTTTTGAATGGAGCCAAAATCGGTCGCGATTGTCTGATCGGGGCAGGGGCGTTGATCACCGAAGGCAAAGAGATTCCTGACGGATCTTTGGTGATGGGGGTTCCGGGCAAGGTTGTGCGCGCCCTGAGCGCGGAGCAAATCCAAGCACTCAAAACCTCTGCACTGCACTACCAAAGCCGCGCGCGGGAGTTTCGCGAGGGTCTTGTTGCCATCGACGGCTAGGGCATACGCGCCAGTATCCAGTGTCATGGCAGTGTGATGATCGACGATTAATCTGGCGCGCACATGTGCAAGGAGACCCCCGTGAGAGAGTTGAATACAAATGATGTAATGCAATCGCGTTTGGTGGGCGAACTGGCGGGGGCAATGCCGTTTCCGGTCATCATCGTCGGACGCGATGAGCGTATTTTAGCGATCAATAGCCAAGCCGAATCCATGTTTGGCGCGGGCACCATCGGGCGTCACTATATCACCGTGATGCGCCAGCCCATGGTGTTGGACGCGATTGAAAGCGTTCTGCGTCTTTCCGAGCCTGCACAGGCGCAATACAGCGTGAGCGAGGGCGGGCACGATCTGCATTATGCGGTTCACGCGCGCCCCGTGGTGACTGATGACTTCGCCTGTGTCACTGTTGCCTTTGAGGATCGCACCGAGGTGGAGGACGCGGGCCTGATGCGGCGCGACTTTGTGGCGAACGTATCGCATGAATTGCGCACGCCGCTTACGGCCGTCTTGGGATTTATCGAAACTCTACAAGGGCCAGCGGCCAACGATGCGGGCGCGCGTATGCGGTTTCTCGAGATTATGGGCAAAGAGGCGCGGCGGATGAACCGCATTGTGGGTGATTTATTGTCGCTGTCACGTGTTGAGGCGAACCGGCGTGTGCGCCCGACCGATGATGTCGATGTCAGCGCCATTTTGCGCTCTGTTGTTTTGTCTTTATCGCCCTTCGCACAAAAACAGAATGTAACACTTGTGCTCGAAGGGGCAGAGGGTAGCGACCGTGTCATGGGCGATCAGGACCAGTTAACGCAAGTGTTCACAAATCTCGTTGAGAACGCGATCAAGTACGGCGGTGCGGGGCGTCAGGTGTCAATCTGTGTCGCGGGCCATACCCAAGAGCCGACCATGCGCGGCCCTGCATTGCGCGTCGATGTGGCCGATCAAGGCGAGGGAATAGCCCAAGAGCATATCCCGCGCCTCACCCAGCGGTTCTACCGTGTTGATTCTCACCGCTCGCGTGAAATGGGCGGTACGGGGCTTGGTTTGGCGATTGTAAAACACATCATTAACCGACATCGCGGACGGCTCAGGATCGAAAGCTATGCGGGAAAAGGCAGCTGCTTTTCTGTTATTTTGCCTTATGAATAAGGGGTTACGATCTCGGCGCCCCGCGTCTTTTGGGATGGAGACGCGAAAATCTATACGCCGCTTTTTTTGAGCATTTTGGCCCATGTCATTAATCTGTTACAAAACTTACACAAAAGCATTGCGAGCGGGCCTTAGGTCTCGGTGTCGAAGGGGAATGACACCCCTGAGATAAGACAACAGGAGCTTTATATGTCTTTCGTAAAATTGACCGTATCCGCACTGGCACTCGCCGCTGCATCCGCAACCGCAGCCTCTGCACGTGATCAGGTTCAAGTCGCAGGTTCGTCCACCGTTCTGCCTTACGCCTCCATCGTGGCCGAAGCCTTCGGTGAGAACTTTGACTTCCCAACACCTGTTGTTGAATCTGGTGGCTCTTCCGCCGGTCTCAAGCGCTTTTGCGAGGGTGTTGGCGAAAACACCATCGACGTTGCAAACGCATCGCGCAAAATCAAAGACTCTGAGATTTCTGTCTGTGCAGACGCTGGCGTGACTGACATCATCGAAGTACGCATCGGCTATGACGGCATCGTGTTCGCATCCCAGATCGACGGTCCAGCATTCACCGCATTCACCGAAGCCGACATCTTCAACGCTTTGGCTCCAAAAGTGGTCGTTGACGGCGCGCTTGTCGACAACCCCTACACAAAGTGGTCCGATTTCAACGCTGATCTGCCTGCCGAAGACATCCTTGCCTTCATCCCTGGTACAAAGCACGGCACACGCGAAGTGTTTGAGGAAAAAGTGATCGCAGCGGGCTGTGAAGAAACAGGCGCAATGGCAGCTATGGTTGCTGGCGGCATGTCCGAAGATGACGCAGAAGATGCATGTTTGCTCGTGCGTACAGATGGCAAATCCATCGACATCGACGGCGACTACACCGAAACGCTTGCCTCGATCGCTGCGAACACAAACGCAATCGGCGTGTTTGGTCTCGCCTTCTATGAGAACAACACCGACAAGCTGAAAACGGCAACAATGTCTGGCGTTGAAGCTACAACCGAGACAATCGCATCGGGCAACTACCCCGTGTCGCGTCCGCTTTACTTCTACATCAAAGCGGCCCACATCGGCGTGATCCCTGGCGTTAAAGAATACGCTGAGTTCTTCGTATCCGACGACATGGCTGGCCCCGATGGCCCGCTTGCCGAGTACGGCCTCGTATCCGACCCCGAGCTTGTTCAGACACAAGACGGCGTTGCAAACGAAGTGACCATGAACTAAGCGCATCGTCGCAATACACAGGGGCTGCGCGAGGCTATCGCGCAGCCCTTTTTGACCGCGGAGGTAGGGGGACTTCCTTTCGGTTTAAATTCTCTCCCCCACGATATACGGAGCGGCCATGTCTGCCTTTTGGCTTTTCATTCTAGTTCTCGCGCTCAGTGCGACTGGGTTTGTCCTCGGACGGGCACGTGCAATTAAAGACGCAGGGGGCGACATCCGCCGCTTGCATTCTCTGCCAAGCTATTATGGCTCCAACGTTATGTTGTCGACGCTCATCCCAGGCCTGTTTGTTCTGGTCGCGTGGTTGATTATGCAGCCGATTATTTTGCAGACGCAAATCGCACAGACCATTCCACAAGACCGCTTTGAAGATGCTGGGGCGCTCAACCTGATTATGGCAGATGTGCGCCGTGTCGCTGATGGCTTCGATGTCGCTGTTGAACAAGGCGCGATAAGCCGAGACCGTGCGCGCGATATTCGCACCGAGTTCACAGATGTTCGTAGTCTTTTGGG
Source organism: Celeribacter marinus (assembly GCF_965656515.1). Classification (GTDB taxonomy): domain Bacteria; phylum Pseudomonadota; class Alphaproteobacteria; order Rhodobacterales; family Rhodobacteraceae; genus Celeribacter; species Celeribacter marinus_D. Next base: position 14,056 of record NZ_CBFHKW010000001.1, on the reverse strand, counting down.
CGAAGTCGGCGTCGCGTTAGGGTCCAACGTAGACAGCTATGTGTTGCAGGCGGCTCAGAAATATCGGACCGCATCGTCTACCGGGCGGATCATTATGACCATTGTTGCGCTTACTGCGTCAGGGGTGGGCTTTTTCCTTGCATTGCGCGCAACGTCACGTGTGTCGCGTGCCCGCAACAAAGTGGAAACTGTTGTTCGCACGCTGCTTTTGGCGGCGGCGTCTTTGGCGGTTCTGACGACCGTTGGCATTGTCTTTTCGCTTTTGTTCAACACGATTGAGTTTTTCAAACTGTATCCGGCGTCTGAGTTCTTTTTCGGAACCACATGGGCTCCCTCGTTTGGTGGCGGGTCCGAGTTGGGCGTGTTGCCGCTGTTTTGGGGGACATTCTATATCTCGATCATCGCGCTGTTGGTCGCTGTGCCCATCGGGTTGTTCGCGGCTATTTACCTGTCGGAATATGCAGGTCCAAAAACCCGCGCCTTTGCCAAACCGCTTCTTGAGGTGCTCGCAGGCATTCCGACCATTGTGTACGGTCTGTTTGCTTTGCTTACCGTTGGTCCGATGTTGGTGTCGCTATTTGGCGATGGTGGAATGCTGGGCGTTGACTGGATGGCTGGTGGGCGCGCCGTTATCACCGCGGGTCTGGTGATGGGTGTGATGCTCATTCCGTTTGTCTCGTCCTTGTCTGACGACATCATTAACGCGGTGCCACAAGCCATGCGTGACGGATCACTTGGCCTTGGCGCGACCCCGTCCGAGACGATCAAACAGGTGGTTTTACCCGCCGCTTTGCCCGGTATTGTCGGCGCCATTTTGCTCGCGGCCTCGCGTGCGATTGGTGAGACGATGATTGTCGTCTTGGGGGCAGGGGCCGCCGCCCAACTCGACATGAACCCCTTTGCCGCTATGACCACTGTCACCACGCGTATCGTGTCGCAATTGACGGGCGACGCCGATTTTTCATCGCCTGAGGCACTTGTCGCCTTTGCTCTGGGTATGACGCTGTTTGTGATCACCCTTGGCCTTAACGTGATCGCACTCGTGATTGTGCGCAAATATCGGGAGCAGTATGACTGATGTCTGACGCAACCTCATCCAACCGCGCGCCTCAAGGCGCACCCAAATCGTCCCTGTTGACGGAGACAAAACGCACCAAGCGGCGCAATGCCTCTGAGGCGCGCTTCAAGGGGTACGGCATTGCCGCAATCGCACTTGGCCTCACCTTTCTCGTGTTTTTGTTGACGTCCATTGTGGGCAACGGGTTGCCCGCGTTCAAACAAACCTTTGTCACCATTGCCGTGGAATTGCCCGAGGCCAAACTCGACAAATCTGGTGTCCGTGATCCAGAGGTCATAGCCAAGGTAACGACCTTTGGGTATAAGCCTTTGGTCGAGGCCGGCCTCGCGGACACGCTTGCGGCCCAGGGCATCGAAAACCCCTATCCCAAAGCCAAAGACCTTGGAAAAATGCTGTCCAGCTCGGCATCCGCACAGGTGCGTGATGCGGTCGTAGCCAATCCCGATTTGATTGGCCAAACCGTCGAATTCCGCCTTTTGGTCTCGTCGCGCGTTGATGGTTATTTCAAAGGCCGTGTAAAGGCTGCCGATCTTGAGCGTGACAAAAACCTCGACGCTGCGCACCTTGATATTGCTGATCAGATGGTGGCCGCAGGGTTGATGAAAACCGTTTTTAACGCCGATTTTATTCTTGGCGCGGATGCTTCGGAAAGCCGGCCGGAACAAGCGGGCATTGGCGTGTCGATGCTTGGGTCGCTATTTATGATGCTCGTGGTGCTTGCACTGGCTCTGCCCATCGGGGTCGCCACATCGATCTATCTCGAAGAGTTCGCACCGCAAAATCGACTGACCGATTTGATTGAGGTGAACATCTCCAATCTGGCCGCTGTCCCGTCGATCGTGTTCGGTATCCTTGGTTTGGCTGTGTTCATCCAGTTCGCCCACCTGCCGCAATCCGCACCTCTTGTGGGCGGTTTGGTTCTCACCTTGATGACCTTGCCTACGATCATTATCTCGACGCGTGCCAGCCTCAAAGCTGTGCCACCATCGATCCGTGATGCGGCCTTGGGTGTGGGCGCGTCAAAGATGCAGTCGGTGTTTCACCACGTGTTGCCGCTCGCTATGCCCGGCATTTTGACTGGGACCATCATCGGTCTCGCGCAGGCCTTGGGTGAAACCGCGCCACTTTTGCTCATCGGTATGGTTGGCTACATCGCGTCCAACATGCCCGATGGGATTGCATCGGGGTTCTTCGATCCCAATTCCGCAATGCCTGCCCAGATCTATGAATGGGCAAAACGTGCCGATCCTGCGTACTATGAACGTGCATGGGGCGGGATCATAATTCTTTTAGGGTTCTTGATGACGATGAATATCATCGCCGTTATCTTGCGCCGCCGTTTCGAGCGCCGTTGGTAAGGGGGTCAGATATGAACGATATGCGACTAATGAAGAGAGACGTGGATATGAACGACATCAAAATCTCCGCTAAGGGCGTCCAAGTCTATTACGCCGACACCCATGCGATCAAAGACGTCGATGTGGAGATCAAGGACAAGACCGTCACAGCCTTTATCGGTCCGTCCGGTTGCGGCAAGTCGACGTTTTTGCGCACCTTGAACCGTATGAACGATACGATTGATATCTGCCGTGTGACGGGAGAAATTTTGCTTGATGGCGAAAACATCTACGATAAGCGGGTTGATCCGGTGCAGTTGCGCGCCAAGGTCGGTATGGTCTTTCAAAAGCCAAACCCGTTCCCGAAATCCATTTACGACAACATCGCATATGGTCCACGCATTCACGGTTTGGCCCGTAGCAAGGCCGATCTGGACGTGATCGTCGAGCAATCCCTGCGCCGTGGTGCGATCTGGGATGAGGTCAAGGACCGCCTTGACGCGCCAGGAACGGGGCTTTCGGGTGGCCAACAACAACGCCTGTGCATCGCGCGCGCCATTGCCACCGAACCCGAAGTCCTATTGATGGACGAGCCATGCTCGGCACTTGACCCCATTGCGACCGCGCAGGTCGAGGAACTGATTGATGAGTTGCGCACGAATTTCTCCGTGGTGATTGTGACGCACTCGATGCAACAAGCCGCGCGTGTCAGCCAAAAGACCGCGTTCTTCCACCTCGGAAACCTCGTCGAATACGGCGACACGAGCCAGATTTTCACCAACCCGCAGGATCCACGCACCGAGAGCTATATCACCGGTCGGATCGGATAAGGGTCAGGAGACAGATATGAATAACGGAAAACACATTGCCTCCGCCTTTGATCGTGATCTTGAGGGTATTCAGGCGCTTATCATGAAAATGGGCGGACTGGTCGAAGCCAATATCAAAGATGCCTCCATCGCTCTTGAGGAGCGGGACGTGGAACTCGCCGAGCACGTGCGCAAGGCGGACAAAATCATTGATGCGCTTGACGTGCAGATCAATGAGGAGGCCGCACGCCTCATCGCGCTGCGTTCACCCACAGCGGGAGATTTGCGCACGGTGTTGTCGGTGATGAAAATCTCGACCAACCTTGAGCGCTGCGGCGACTACGCCAAAAACCTTGCCAAACGCACGGGTGTTTTAGCGGAGATGAGCCCGATTGATGGAGCGGGGGCAAGCCTGCGCCGCATGGCGCGTGAGGTCGAGGATATGCTACGATTGGCGCTTGATGCCTATCTGCAGCGCGATGCCGTTCTGGCCGAAACCGTGCGCCACCGCGATGTTGACGTTGACCAGATGTACAACGGCCTGTTTCGTGAATTCCTGACCTTTATGATGGAAGATCCACGCAATATTTCGGCCTGTATGCACCTGCATTTCATTGCCAAAAACATTGAACGCATGGGCGACCACGCCACGTCCGTGGCGGAGCAGGTGATCTACCTTGTGACCGGTGAAATGCCCGATGAGGCGCGTGTAAAAGGTGATATGACATCGCGCACGCATATCGGTGTGGAGGACGACTAATGTCACCGCAAAAGCCGCGTGTTTTGGTCGTTGAGGATGAGCCCGCACAACGTGAGGTTCTGGCCTATAACCTTGAGGCCGAAGGATATTTGGTGATCCGCGCTCAAGATGGCGATGAGGCGTTGTTACTGGTGGATGAGGATCAGCCTGATGTGATCGTGCTCGATTGGATGTTGCCCGGCGTTTCGGGGATCGAGATTTGCCGACGCTTGAAGATGCGGGCCGAGACCCGCGCAATTCCGGTGATTATGCTCTCTGCGCGCGGCGAAGAGGTGGACCGCGTGCGCGGACTTGAGACTGGCGCAGACGATTATGTAGTCAAGCCGTATTCTTTGGTTGAATTGATGGCACGGGTGCGCACGCAGTTGCGCCGCGTACGCCCCGCTGCGGCAGGTGAAATGTTGGAGTTCAGCGATATCGCTCTGGATGCCGAGACGCACCGTGTTACGCGCGGCGGCAACGGGTTGAAGCTGGGTCCGACCGAATTTCGCCTTCTGTCAACGTTCATGGAAAAGCCGGGGCGCGTATGGTCGCGCGAACAGCTTTTGGATCGAGTGTGGGGGCGCGATATCTATGTCGACACACGCACGGTAGATGTCCACATCGGACGGCTGCGCAAGGCGCTTTGTCAGTTTGGCGGTGACGATCCGCTTCGCACGGTGCGCGGTGCGGGATATGCGTTGGGATAAGCAACGGGATGCCGTTTTAAACGGCTCTTCTTGCGTTATGTCCGCATGCATTAACACATCTCGCACATGCGAAAGTCACCGCATTGACCATGACAAAATAGACCCGCACGCAATTCATACCCCGTTTTGAGCTCAGCGGCGTATTTGACGCAACGCAACCGTCCCAAACCGGCTTGCGTGTCATCGCCAAAGAGAGAGTGTTGTTGAGAAAGCGCCGCGCCCGAAGATCATGGCGCATAGCAACGTCTATTTTCGCGCGTGGGAGCGTCGCGTCTAGGCGCGCGCCACGATTGCTTGGCGTGAATATCCACGCATGCGCGCACGGGATGGATAATTTTTGCCGCGATGTTGCGGCGTGCTCTTGACCAATGGGTCGCAACACAACAGGTATAGACCAGAACCGCAGTTAAAAATTCCAAGGAGGCCTTACAATGGCATTCGCACTCCCCGATCTCCCTTACGCCCACGATGCTCTTGCTGATCTTGGCATGTCCGCCGAGACGCTCGAGTTTCACCACGACCTGCACCACAACGCCTATGTCACCAACGGCAACGCGGCAATTGCGGGCACCGAGTGGGACGGCAAGACCCTCGAAGAGATCATTGTCGGCACCTACGACAAATCGTCGGTCGCGCAAAACGGCATCTTCAACAACATCTCACAGCTGTGGAACCACAACCAGTTTTGGGAAATGATGGGGCCAAACGGCAACGCCATGCCGACCGAATTGGAAAAAGCCCTCGTTGAGAGCTTTGGCTCTGTGGATGAGTTCAAAGCACAGTTCGCTGCGGCGGGCGCAGGCCAGTTCGGCTCCGGTTGGGCATGGCTCGTCAAAGACACAGATGGCGCGCTCAAAGTGACCAAGACCGAGAACGGCGTGAACCCGCTGTGTTTTGGTCAGACCGCACTTTTGGGCTGTGACGTTTGGGAGCACTCCTACTACATCGATTTCCGCAACAAACGCCCTGCGTATTTGACCAACTTCCTTGAAAAACTGGTCGATTGGGAAAACGTCGCCGGCCGCCTCTAATATTTGATGGCGTTCGCTTTATAGAAAAAGGCGCTCCTGTGTGGGGCGCCTTTTTTGTGCGTATCCGCCTGAGCGGTTTTGAGCCTTGCTGTCGGGAACAATTCACCGTTCAACAGAGTTATGTCCGACTCACGTATTGGCCTGTTGGCTATTCTTGGCACCTATACCATTTGGGGTCTCTCCGCGCTTTACTACGCGCAACTGTCCCATGTGCCACCACTCGAGGTACTGGCCCACCGCACGGTGTGGTCGTTTCTGGCGTTTTTCGTGGTGATCCTCGTCCAAGGACGCCTGCGCGACCTCTTGGGTGTATTGCATCCGCGCACTGGGTGGAGCGGGATATACCGGATCATTCCTGCGGCGATCTTCGTGTCGATCAACTGGTTTTTGTTCGTCTATGCAATCCAGATTGATAAAACGCTTGAGGCCTCGTTGGCCTACTATATCTCGCCTCTTTTGGCCGCGGCCGTAGGGTGGGTCGTCTTCAAAGAGCGCCTTTCGGGGTTGCAATGGCCCGCCATGGGATTGGCACTGACTGCCGTTGTGATTTTGACGGTTGGGTTGGGGGCCGCGCCGTGGATGGCGCTTGCGATGTCGTCGACCTTTGTCGCCTATTCCGTGTTCAAAAAGGGGGTCGAGGCGGGGCCGACCTTGGCAATGGCCGCCGAGACCACGCTGCTCATGCCTGTGTCGCTCGTGTACTTGATTGGCGCCCATCTCGGGGTGTGGGGTGGTGATGCGGTACGCGGCGGCGCGTTTGGAGCGAATTGGCATGACACCGCGTTTCTCGCCTTTTCTGGCATAGCCACGGGCGTGCCGCTTTTGTTGTTCGGCGTTGCGGCCAAACGGGTGACACTGTCGTCGCTCAACATCGGACATTACTATAACGCCACCTTGCAACTAACTGTTGCTGTTTTGATTTTTGGTCAGGCGATTACACTGCCACACATGGTGGCCTTGCCACTTGTCTGGCTTGCTGTGTCGCTGTTTTCCCTGCAGGCGCTGCGCCGTGACCGTCAGGTCCGGATGGCGCGCAAGGCCTCGGTCAATGCCTCGATCGACGATATTGTTTTGTAGAGCTGTGCAGTTGTGTCGGCGGCGAACCCCTGCGCAATGACATGCTCAATGAGGGCGTTGAGTGGCGCCCAATAGTCATCGATTGAAAGCAAAAAGATCGGCTTGTCGTGTAGCCCGATTTGCTTCCACGTCAGCACCTCGAAAAACTCGTCGAGGGAGCCCGCACCGCCAGGCAAAACCACAATCGCGTCAGAGTTCATGAACATGACTTTCTTGCGCTCATGCATGTTTTCGGTGACCACAAAGGCGGTCAGATCGCGCTTGCCGACCTCCATATTCATCAGGTGCACTGGGATCACGCCAAAGGTATCGCCCCCTGCGGCCTGTGTGGCGCGTGCCACCGCGCCCATAAGGCCGACATCGCCCGCGCCGTACACCAATCGCCATCCCTCATCCGCAATCACGCGCCCCAGATCGGTGGCCGCCGCCATATAAGCGGGTTTGCCCCCCTCGCGCGCCCCACAATAAACACAGACGGATAGGGGAGATTGGCCAGATTGCGACATTGAACACCTCATATGCAATGGTTTGAAACAAAGGAAGTCTTTGACCCTTGTTAGACGCGTTGTTAGGCTGTCTCAACCCTGCGCGAGATGGGGTGGGGAAACGACGGAACGAAAGCAGGGCTATGTCAGATAAAAGTGCATTTCAGCGCGCAGCACCCGTTGCGGCGGCGTCAGTCATCGCGATCATTGCAGCGATTGGTGTAGGGCTGTGGGTGGCAGCCCCCGAGGCGGAGGCACCCGCGGGAGGGGATCAAGCGCGTGTGGATCAGGCCGCGTTGGCGCAAGGCGAGCAAGCGGATGCTGTCGGAGAGGTCGCCACGGCGGCAGTCGCCGCAAAAACACCGGTTCCGAATGGTGACGCCACCGACCAAGAGATGACGCCTAATGCGTCGGACGTCCCCCAAAACGATGTCGCACCACAAACGCCTGCGCCCAGAGAGCAAACGCCCGAAGTCGTGGCGCAAACGCCCCTATCCGACCAAGGTGACGATGATCAAACACGTGATGAGAGCGCCAAAGAGGACCCGCAAGCCGCGTCTGCCGCCGCTCCCGTGACCGACGATGTAGACGCGGCTGTTGTCGGCAATACGACCGCCGCCGCATCTCAGTCAGCTGTCAATGATCTGTCGGTCAGTGCTGCCTCGGTCTCCCTTGATATCGTGCGTATTCCGCCCGAGGGGATCACAACTGTTGCCGGACACGCCCCTGCAAACACTGATGTTGTGATCTATGTCGATGGCGTAGAGGTCTCGCGCGCCACCACCAATACGCGCGGTGAGTTTGTGGCCTTGTTCGATCTCATGCCCTCGGACGGGGTACGTGAACTGACGGTTGGTCTT
>NZ_CBFHKW010000001.1:0-5830 GCF_965656515.1 Celeribacter marinus | reverse complement strand
ATGGGGATCAGATCGTGTTTTCTGATGAAAGCATTGTTGTGGCCCCTGTGATCGCGTCCGCGCCAGTCGTGGCAACCCCAATCGATGTCGCACAAGACCAAGACGCCACACCATCCGTTGATACGTCCAAAGCACAAGCGTCACCCGTGATAGCAATGCGTGATGTGGAGGCGCAGACGCCTGTGGCTCAGGCCAAACCGCAACCCACTGTTCTCAAGGCCAGTGACGAGGGCGTGCAGGTTCTACAACAGGCGGGGACAGACGCGACATCCCTGCGCATAGATGCATTGACCTATGATCCTCAGGGCCGTGTGTTCGCCTCTGGGCGCGCACCATCTGAGGCGCAAATCCGGCTATACCTCAACAACGCATTGGCCGCCGAAGCCGTGGCGGGCGCGGACGGTCAATGGCGTGTCGAGCTCAAAGATGTCGCCGCGGGCGTTTACACCCTGCGCGCCGATCACGTTGGCCAAGACGGGGTGGTGATCACCCGCGCCGAAACACCGTTCAAACGCGAGGACGTGGCAATTTTGGCCCAAATCGCGTCTCATGCGGAGCGTGATGGCGAAGCGGTCGCAGCACAGCAAAACGCGGCGGATGCGCCGCAGGTCGAACCATCTGAGGCGCAAATAGCAGAGCAGGGTACAGATGCGCCCACGGACGCCCAAGATGCAGCGCCGCAATCGCCGCGCGCCCGTATCGGCTCTGTCACTGTGCAGCCGGGCAATACGTTGTGGGGGATTGCCTCCGATCGCTATGGGGACGGATTCCTGTATGCGCGGGTGTTTGACGCGAATAAAACCCAAATCCGCGATCCTGATCTGATTTACCCCGGACAGGTGTTCGTCTTACCAAAGTAGAGCGTTCCCCATACCGACTGGATTGGATATGTGGACGCACGCCCCTTTTGCGCAAGCGCGGTGTGCGACAGCGTAGTCCTTGCGTCTGGTGGTCAGATCATTAGGTCTGATCACAGAAGATATATGTTATTTTGAAAGAGTAGTTAGCCCATGCGCGGACGCCCAAGTTTGACTTCGACCACCGGCCCCGCAGATGGCATGTCCGTTATCCGCCGCGTCATTCCATACTTTTGGCCCAAAGATGACCGCGCCGTTCGGGTTCGCGTTGTCATCGCGCTGACCCTTTTGGCCCTCGCCAAAATGATTACGGCCGTAACGCCGCTGATTTATGGCTGGACGGTCGATAAGCTGGCGGGTGAGGGCGATGGTGCGGCGTGGTACATGGCGCTTGGCGCGATTGGTCTCACGGTGGGATACGGCGGCGCGCGGATCACCTCGAACGGCTTTCAGCAATTGCGCAACGTGGTGTTTGCGCCTGTGTCCAACGCGGCGCTACGTGCGCTTGCCCTTGAAACGTTTAACCACATTCACGGGTTGTCGATGCGTTACCACATCACCCGCAAAACCGGTGGGTTGAGCCGGATCATGGAGCGCGGTGTCAAAGGCGTGGCCTTCTTGTTGCAATTTCTCGTGTTTTCCATCGGGCCATTGGTGTTGGAGTTGGTGATGGTCTTGATCATCGTCGGGGCGCAACTCGGTTGGCCGTATATGATCATCTTGTTGTTCACCTTTGTGGGCTACATCGTGTTCACCCTGAAAGTCACCGAATGGCGCGTGAAAATCCGCAAGGAAATGAACGATCTGGACACGGACGCCAACCAAAAGGCGATCGACAGTCTGTTGAACTTTGAAACGGTGAAATACTTCGTGGCCGAAAGCCGTGAGGCGGCGCGCTATGACGTGGCGATGGCGGGCTATGAAACGGCCTCGATCAAGACCGAAAACTCTCTCGCGTTTCTCAACTTCGGTCAGTCGTTTATCATCACCTGTGGCCTGATCGGGTCGATGGTTCTTGCCGCATTTGGCGTACAAAACGGCACCATTACGGTTGGCGATTTCGTCATGGTCAACGCTTTCGTCATTCAAATCACCATGCCGCTTAATTTCCTCGGCTCGATGTATCGCAACATCCGTCAGGCGCTTGTCGACATGGAGGAGATGTTCACGCTCTTGCATCAACCCGCTGAAATCAAAGATAAAGACGGTGCAAAGCCTCTGGATGTCAGCGGTGGTGCGGTTCAGTTGGATGCGGTCACGTTTGGCTATGATCCGGCACGCGAGATTTTGCACGGGGTATCGATCGATGTGCCTGCGGGCAAAACGCTTGCCATTGTTGGCCCCTCGGGGTCGGGCAAATCCACCATCGGGCGGCTGTTGTTCCGGTTTTACGATGTCACAGGCGGCGCGTTGAAGATCGACGGTCAGGACGTGCGTGACGTCACCCAAGAAAGCCTGCACCGTGCGATTGGTGTCGTGCCGCAAGACACCGTGCTGTTTAACGACACAATCCGCTACAACATCGCCTACGGGCGCGGTGATGCGACATTTGAGGATGTGGTCAGTGCCGCCAAAAAGGCGCGGATTCACGAGTTTGTCAGCAGCTTACCCGAGGGCTATGAAACCCAAGTGGGCGAGCGTGGCCTCAAATTGTCTGGCGGCGAAAAACAGCGGGTCGGCATTGCACGGACCTTGCTGAAAAATCCGCCCGTCTTGTTGTTGGATGAGGCAACATCTGCCTTGGACACCCAAACCGAGCGCGACATTCTGGATGCGCTCAAGGAAGCGGGCAAAGGGCGAACAGTGATCACGATTGCGCACCGCCTGTCCACCGTGGCCGACGCCGATGAGATCGTGGTGTTGGAGGCGGGGAACGTGGTGGAGCGCGGCACGCATGAGGATCTGTTGAGCCGCCACGGCAAATATTCCGCCATGTGGGCGGCCCAAGCCGAGGACCGCGATCAGGTGGCCTAAGCGGCCTGTGACGTGGGTGCGCCAAATCTGACGCGCCCAGACCAATGTTTGCGTTATTTAGTCCAGTTTTGTTTGAACCAACTGCGCACCGCCTGCGTAGTCTTTTCAAAGATATAGGAGAATAGCGTGACAGCTATCTGGTGGATCCGCCGAGACTTTCGACTTTGTGACAACCCGGCCTTGGTCGCTGCCGCTCTTACGGGCGATGTCTTGCCCGTGTTCATTCGCGATGAGACGGTGGACGCGCTCGGGGCCGCGCCAAAGTGGCGGATGGGGCTTGGCCTTGCGCATTTGATGGAGAGGATCGAGGCTACCGGCGGGCGAGTTGTGTTGCGTGCGGGCGATGCGCGGGTGATCATTCCGGCGCTGGCGCGCGAGGTCGGCGCGAGCTGTGTGCATTGGTCGCGCTTGTATGACAAAGACGCGATAGCGCGCGACACGGATGTGAAATCCACGCTTAAATCGATGGGGATCGACGCCCATAGCCACGGCGGTCATTTGCTGTTTGAGCCGTGGACTGTCGCCACCAAAACGGGTGGCTATTATAAAGTCTATTCACCATTTTGGCGGGCGGTCAAAGATACGGATATCGCCCCATGCCTCAGTGCGCCAAAGGTCCGTTGGGCTGAGGCCCCCCAGAGTGACGCGTTGGCCGATTGGGCGCTTGGCGCGCAGATGCGGCGTGGCGCGGCGATTGTCGAGCCGCATTGTCACGTGGGTGAGGCGGCGGCTATGGCCCGCCTAGAGACCTTTGTGGCCGCTCATGCGGATGTGTATCAGGAACGCCGCGATTTTCCGTCTGAGTCTGTGTGTTCTGGCCTGTCTGAAAACCTCACATACGGCGAAATATCACCGCGCACGATCTGGCATGCGGGGATGGGCGCGCTCAAGGCGGGCGCGCGCGGAGCCGAGCATTTTCTAAAAGAAGTGACATGGCGCGAATTTGCCTACCACCTTTTGTACAACGAGCCTGATTTGGCCCATAAAAACCACCGTGAGGGGTGGGACACATTTGCGTGGCGCGAGGACGCCGATAGCGCCGATGTGACCGCGTGGAAACAGGGGCGCACAGGGATCCGGTTTGTGGATGCTGCGATGCGCGAGATGTATGTCACAGGTACGATGCACAACCGCGCGCGCATGATTGTGGCGTCTTATCTGACCAAACACCTGATGGTGCATTGGCGCGTGGGGCGCGCGTGGTTCGAGGACTGTTTGATTGACTGGGATCCGGCTGCCAATGCCATGGGGTGGCAATGGGTGGCGGGCTGCGGCCCCGATGCGGCGCCGTATTTTCGCATTTTCAACCCTGACGGACAGCTTGAGAAATTCGACAAGCAGGGTGTGTATGTGCGCAGATGGATTGCAGAAGGTCAGCGCACGCCCAGTGCCACCGCGCTTTCGTATTTCGAGGCTGTGCCAAAGGCATGGGGCGTGTCGGCGCAAGACCTCTACCCCAAGCCGATCATTGACCTTAAAGTGGGGCGCGAACGCGCTTTGGCGGCCTATTCGGAGCGCAATGCGTGACGCAATGTGGTTTTGCGCTACACTGAGCATCAACATTGATAAACTGAGACCAATGACCGTTTGAGAACAGGCGGCAATCGACAAGAGGGGGCAAACATATGCTCGACGATCACGCAGACCAAAACCCGAAGCCCGAGGTTTTGACTTCGACGCAGGGCCAAGAGAACCTGCCGCGTTATTTTACAAACGTCTTTGACGTGGCCAAGGATATGGCGCGTGGACAGCTTGATTTTGTGCTCCCAGATGGGCGCGTGTTTCGCGCAGCCGGTAAGGCGGCAGGACCGCACGCCGAATTACATGTGCAATCCGATGATGTGTTTGCACGCCTGATCCGCGAGGGCGATTTGGGCTTTTGCGAGGACTACCTCGATGGCGGATGGACGACCCCCGATTTGATGGCGCTGATGGATTTGGTGCATGCCGACAATGACGATCTATATGACGGATTTCCCGGCATGGCCTTTGTGCGCGCCTATGAGCGGATGCGGCATTGGATGAACAACAACTCCAAAAAACAAGCCCGCAAGAATATCTCCTATCACTATGATTTAGGGAATGATTTTTATGGCCTGTGGCTTGATGAGACCATGACCTATTCGTCGGCAAAATATGAGGGTGAGGGCCAGTCTTTGGCACAGGCGCAGACAGCCAAATACCGCTCTATGGTCGACGAAATGGGCGTGTCTGCGGGCGATCACGTGCTCGAAATCGGTTGTGGCTGGGGCGGCTTTGCCGAATACGCGGCGGGCGAGCGCGGATTGCACGTCACCGGCCTGACGATTTCCCAAGAGCAATATGATTACGCAACAGCGCGGATTGCAAAGGCGGGTCTGTCCGACCGCGTCACGTTCAAGCTGCAAGACTACCGTGACGAGACCGCGCAATATGACGGCATCGCCTCGATCGAGATGTTTGAAGCTGTGGGCGAAAAATACTGGCCGACATATTTTGAAACAGTCAAAGCCTGTCTCAAACCAGATGCCTGCGCCACCTTGCAGATCATCACCGTTCAGGATCGACGCTTTGAAATCTACCGCAAGAACGTTGATTTCATTCAAAAATACATCTTTCCGGGTGGCATGTTGCCGTCTCCCACGGCGCTGCGCGCCCAGATCGCCAAGGCGGGTCTGACGTTCAAAAACAGTGTGGAGTTTGGCGAAAGTTATTCCAAAACACTACGTCTGTGGTTTGATGATTTTAACGCGCAATGGGACAAGATCGAAGCCATGGGATTTGATGACAGGTTCCAACGCATGTGGAACTTTTACCTGACATCTTGTGCGGCAACGTTTCATTCGGGCAACTGCGATGTAACCCAGATTACCATGACGCGTCCGCGCGGCGAACTGTCTTAACCATGCTTCGAGCGGGCAAATTTGCATCACCCGCGTGCTATGGGCGCAACTTTCGCAGCTATTGCGCAAAAGCGCCTTGAAAATGCGCCGTTTGCGGGGTGTCGTGAGACATCTCGC